>JAZRPZ010000103.1:0-7136 GCA_045649485.1 Clostridia bacterium | reverse complement strand
CTGGAGTGCAGAAAATGCCGAAACCTACAGCATCTATGTGTACAATTCCGCCAATGAGGTAATAACTTCTGCGGATAAACAGGCATTGACCGAAATGACCGTAAGTCCCGCCAGCATGCCTGCCGGCGAAGTCATTACCATAGCGGTAAAGGGTTATGGAGCAGACGGAACCGAGAGCGAAGCAGGATATGTACAGCTGATGCTGCCCAAGACTGAACCTACGCCCGAGCCCACTGCAGAGCCCACGCCCGAACCCGTTGTGGTAGGCAAGCCCTCTGTAAGCGTAAGCGGACATGTGGATGAGGCAGACGGCGTATATGTTGCAGGCGATTCCGATATCAAGATCACCTGGAGCGCTGAGAACGCAGCGGTATACAACGTGGCGATCTACAAGAGCGATGGAGATTCTGTCAGAGCAGTTGAAGGCACCGCCGAAACCACGCTCAACCTGAAGAGCGACAGCATTGCCGCAGGCGAGAGCTATACCCTGAAGATCACCGGCATAGGTGCAGACGGCACAAAGGGTGAGTCTGCAAGCATTGTGCTGACCCGTGATGATAAGGCTGTGAAGCCCATCACTCCCGCAAGCAAGGCGGAAGAGATAACGGCACTGCAGGTACAGCTGTACGGCCTTGGCTGGATAACCGAAGCCGACAAGGGCAATGTACAGATAGGCGTGCTCGATGCTATCACCGTACAGGCGGTATACGACTTCCAGAACTACATGATCACTGAGAACCTCAATCCTGAGATCTCGGTAATTGATGTGAACAACCCTGTAGTCGACGAAGTTACCGTTACTGCCCTGTTCGACACAAAGAATCCCGTTAAGAGACCCGTGGAATAATATACCCATACCGGAAGCCGCCGCAGAAATGCGACGGCTTCCCTTTTCTTTTATATATGTTAAAACTGAAGGTGTGTATTGACTTTTGATGAGGATTGTGGTATTATATATTTCGTTCCGTGATGACACGAAACATGCTGATGTAGCTCAGTCGGTAGAGCGCATCCTTGGTAAGGATGAGGTCACCGGTTCAAATCCGGTCATCAGCTCCACAAAAGACCAATCTGAAAAGATTGGTCTTTTTACTTATAACAAGGAGTTATGATACAATGAAAAAGATACTTGTTATGCTTCTCATCTGTCTTTTCTGTATCCCCGCTTTTGCCGAAACTGAGGATGTTGAACTGATGCCTTATATCGGCCGTCCCTTTGATGAACTGTATACCGACATCGGCGGAGAACTTGATAAGAATTATTTTGATGAAGGTGTAACGGTATATCTTTATTGGATGACCGTGACGGCCCGTCATACTGCCGAGGGTACCTTGGATTACGGCTGGGAAAATGATACTGTCTTTTATATCAGCGTTTCAGGCGAAGGCTATACCCTGAACGGCTTTAAGGTCGGCGACAAGCTCGATGAGATAGCAGTACGATGTGCCGAAGAAGGCTGGACCGAAGCAGCCGAAGCCCCGGGCTATTGTGATATAGGATATGAGAAAAATATCGATGGTGTGAAATACACATTTGGAGTTATTAAGGAATACGATACCGACTGGGTGAACTTCATTTGTGTCTACGGTGAATATGTAGGTGAGAATGTTGATGCAGAGGCAGTTGAAGAAGCGACTGAAGAAGCAGAGACCGTTACCCAGGAATGATCAATATCCAATTACAAGAAAAAACGACCGTTACGGTCGTTTTTTCTTGTTGGCGGACTTCTGCGCTGTGTTTGTTAGAATTATTGCAAATGGCAAGAAACCTGTTGACATTGTGTGTGATTTATAGTATAATCAGTATGTTGTCGGAAACGGCATGCTGATGTAGCTCAGTCGGTAGAGCGCATCCTTGGTAAGGATGAGGTCACCGGTTCAAATCCGGTCATCAGCTCCATAAAGCCAGTCATTTTGACTGGCTTTTCTTTTATCCTGATGAAAACAGTATCACGGAGGAATTCAAATGAAAAAGATAGTTGCTTTTGTATTGATGATGATCATGTTCTGTGGCACCGCATTCGCTCTTGAGCAGCCGTCCCTTGAAATCTGGGCGCAGTTCAACGACAACCAGAAGGCCCTCTACTCTGTTATGGATGAAGTGGAAGAGGATATCGAACTTGTCTTTGAATATCTGGGCTGCGTGGAAATGGCGGACGGAACCAAAGAAATTGTTGATATGCTGTTTATCATTGCACCGGAAGCTGAAGACGGTCTGTATGTTCTGGATCTCGAAACCGGCGAATTCTATGATCACATCAATGATAAGAAGGTCGGAGAGTTCATAGACAATGAGTATGTTGCCAATACACTGGCTAATTCCTGGGTCAGCGGCAATACCGAATTTCTCTGGTACGACAGTGAAGTGAAGCTTTATATGGCTCCCGAAGAGATTCAGGCCGTACTGGACGCTGCCGCACAATAATCTTATAGCATGGCCTGCGCATACTTGGCAGTGTCGGGATAATCGGCTCAAAAAAAGACCGGTCTGAAGAGACCGGTCTTTTTTATATGCGGTTATTCGATGGGTCCGAAGCCGTTCCAGCGCAGTATTGTTTTGTAATTGAGCTTGGCATACCAGTCCGAAACGCCGGTGTAGTGTATGTAGCTTATGTCGTAGCCCCTTTCCTTCAGTATGCAGGTCACGTTGCGTATCATTTTGAGTCCGATGCCGTGCCGGCGGAATTTGGGCACGGTGCCTACGCAGCCGGGACCGCCTATCCTTACCTTGGCGCCGCAAAGTTCGTGAGTACCCATATCCTCTATTACGCAGAAGGATGCGATTTTGCCGTCTGCAAGCGCGCAGTATATCTCGCGGGTATCATCGTAGAAATTGACCCAATGCTCTTCTACCTGATTGACGGCGGCACGGATGGTTTCGGTATCGCCGGTGTATCTTCCAAAGACCACGCCTTCCATGTCGGTTTCCGCTGCGGGCAGACCGGAAATATCATCGAGGGGCAGTATCATTTCGGCGAATATCTCGCTGTCGCCTATATTGCGGATGTGTTCCTTTTCGAAAAATCCGGGGTGCATCTGCTCGAAGAGGCTGAGCGCGCTATTTTTGTCCATAGGTATGTTCTCCTTGTGTGTTTATTGAATGGTGCGTATCTCCATGGGGGCAAGGTGCAGGGTGTTTTCCGTCAGCACGCTGCCGTCGGGAGAATAGGCGGTTATTGTGGAGGTCTGTTTTCCGCTGAAGGGATTCATTGCCATTATCATGCTGTGACCGGCGTCGTCTTCGATAAGAGAAGTGAATACGTTTCTGTTGGAGGAACTTACGCATGGCACGGCGCCCATTTCGGCAAGCAGTTTTTCCATGAATTCTGCCTGATCGAAGGTCTGCATATCCCAATGGCAGGCCAGGTAGCATACCCTGCCCGTGCCCTTTCCGGCAGTGAAGCCAACCGTCTGTCCCGAGCGTGGCGCGGTGCAGAGTATTTCGGCGCCTTCGGGCAATACGGAAACGGCGTGCAGCACATTTATATTGTATACATCGCCGAAGCGGGGGTGGTTTATCATGCCGCCGACCCGCCCGGGCTTTTCGAATACGGGGCTGCCGAGGAATTCGCGCAGCAATGTGCAGGGGCGCAGAGCTTCGTCATAGGCGGGAATATCGCCGAGGAGCAGCAGCTGTCCGCCGTTTTCCACGAAGGAGATGAGTCGCTGCTGTGCATCGCGGGACATTACGGAAGACGCGGGGACGATAAGCGGACGGGATACATCGAGTTCATGGTCGAGGCCTGTCATTTCGGGAGCCATGCAGGAACACATCAGCGTGTAGAGTACACCGCCCTGCAGGAATTTGTGACAGGCGCTGCGGGAGAAGGGCACGCCGGCAAGTTCGCGGCCTTCACAGCGCAGCAGATTCCATTCGAAGCCCACCGCCACAGAGCTGCGGCGCTCTCCCCGCTGCAGCCATGCATTGGTCTTTGCAAAATCGCCGAAGGTCTTCAGGCTTTCGTATGTGGCGTTCAGCGAACCGTCGGCATGCACTATGGCATTGTAATCGTATATTTCGGCGGTGGTGCCGGTGTTCGGGAAATTGGGTCCGCCGGTGTATATGTACAGATTCATACCCTTCATGCCCATTGCCGCATGGCTCATGTAGCAGGCAAGCAGGTCTTCGGGCAGTATGGGCGGGGTATCGGAAGGCGAGCCGCCGGGCATTTCGAGGATAGCGGGGGGCATGCCCAGTATGCGCAGCTGTTCCATGGATTCAAAGCAGCGTATTATGTACTGCGGTGTGGGAGAATTCTGTGCCCAGCGCTGATTGAGGGTGTAATAATGGTCTGAACCCAGCAGGAAACCCTTGCCCATTTCGCGTACGGTTTCCGTGAAATAGCAGTTCATGGAAGGCGAAGCGGAATTATGGCATATGGGCGCATCAAGACCGTCCTCGCGCAGCCATGAGGTGAGCAGCACCGAATATTCCGCCAGTGTGCCGCAGTAGAAATCGAAATAATCCTGCATGCGGCGGCATACTGCGGGGTCGCTGCGGTCGCCCTTGTCTATTGGCATTATGTCCGACCAGCAGGAGGCGTGTATGCCGTAGCTTTCGTTGACGGCTTCAAGAGTGCCGTATTTATTGCGCAGCCATGCGGGGTAGCGCCCGTTTTCGGTGCCCTGCCCCATGGTGACGGGATTGTAGTCCAGCGAGCCGTACCATATGTGGATGCCTGCCAGCTCGTTGTCTGTCTGCAGCATTACCACGGGGTCGCCCATGTAGGGGCGCACCACATCGGCAAAGGCGCGGTAGTAGCGGCGTGCCTTTTCCAGAAACAGCGGGTGCAGATAGGAGATGCTCTGCTCGTGGATGGCATTTCCCTCAAGGTCATAGGACCATAGTTCGGGATAATTTTCCATCAGCCACGTGGGCAGACCGGCGTTGATAAGCTCGGAATACTGATAGGGACCGGGGCGCAGCACCACGCAAAGCCCCACTTCCCGGGCGGTCTCGAGGAATTTTGCGAGGTCGCGGCCGGGTACGTCGCCGAAGACTATGTTTCCCTCTTCGGGCTCATGTATGAGCCACGGCACATAGGTGGCAAGACAGTTGCCGCCTGCGGCCTTGAAAAGCTCCATGCGGCGCTTCCAGTCCTCCGCAGGCACACGGAAATAATGAAATTCGCCGGATATAAGGAAGCTGTCTTCCCCATTCACTTTGAAGCCGGTGCTGTCAAATTCCAGCCTTGTCATCTTATCGCCTCCCGGGGGTGTGTTTTTTCAAAATTATAGTACCCAATATGCGGACAGTCAATATATAATTGGCTTATCTTTGATATGTGTGCTATAATGATACGCACACGGGTGATATGCCCGTGAAAATGATTTCTGATTCGACCGGAGGAAGAATATGCTTATAGATATGCATGCCCATTCCGGCGGCATAAGCCGCTGCTGCAAGGCGGACGCAAAGGATATAATGCTGACCGCGAAGGCTGCGGGTATTGATGGTCTTGTGCTGTGCAATCATTATCCGAAGGAATATGTGCAGACCACTCCCGCGGATTTCGCGAAGGCATATGTGGAAGAATATCACTACGCGAAAAAGTGCGCCGACGAGGTTGGCATAAGGCTGTTTTTCGGAATAGAGGTAACCGCCCACAAGCACGAAAATTCCCATATACTTGTGTACGGCATGCCCACCGAATTCCTGCTTGAGCACCCGGAGATATATGATTATTCCCTCGAGAAGATGTATTCTCTTGTGAATCCCGCAGGCGGTCTTATGGTGCAGGCGCATCCCTACCGCGGCGGCGGAAAGATTCAGGACCTGCGCTTCCTTGACGGAATAGAGATAAACTGCCATCCGCTGTATGACGCCACCCATTGCGATGCGATGCTGCGCATAGCGGGCGAGGAAGGCAAGCTCGTTACCTGCGGCGGCGATTATCATGCGGATGTGCCCTATCGCCCCGTGTGCGGCGTACATCTGCCCGATGAGGCAAATGACATGGCGGACGTGATAGCATATCTCAGAAATACACGAACTATCAGACTGCACGTGCATGAGCTTCGCACCGAATTCCACAGGGATGTTGAATTTCAGAATGCATAATCCTGCATAAAATTCGGTTTTTCGGCTTGACGATATCGGGTTTTGGTAGTATAATGCATTTACATCCAAAAAGCGATGAAGGAAAGAGTAACCCATAAGAAACCTTACAGAGAGCGCCTGTATGCTGAAAGGGCGCAGGCGGGAGATGGGCGAACATGGCTCCGGAGCGGCGCATCGAGGCTGACAGGCTGAGGTTGCGACGGGTATCGCCCGTTACAGCGAGAGGCGTTTTTTTACCGGAGACGCCGTAATGAGGCTGTATATTATACAGCGAATTGAAGTGGTACCACGGGTATAAACCGCTCGTCTTCATGTTTATGAAGCGAGCGTTTTTTTATTATTTTCCGGAGGGGTTACTTATGAAGAAGAATTGGTACACATCCAAGATCACCCTGTGGATCCTGCTGGGTCTGCTGCTGGGTATCGGCGTAGGCTTTATCGGCATGTCCAAGCCCGATGCTTTCGCAACCATTCAGCCCGCGCTCGATCTGTTCTACAACCTGTACATCAGCGCTCTGCGCATGATGATCTTCCCCCTGGTATTCTGCTCCATCGTAATGGGCATCCAGGGCATTGGCTCTGTCAGCAAGACCGGTAAGGTCGCCGGCCAGACCCTGCTGTACTACTGCGGCACTACCCTGTTCGCTTCCCTTCTGGGTCTGTTCCTGCCCAAGCTCATCGGCTTCGGCAAGGGCGTTTCCTTCACCCTGGACGCCACCAACCCCTACGGCGCGGTGGAATTCACCAGCCTGCTGGATACCGTGCAGAACCTGATTCCCAACAACCCCATCGCTTCCTTCGTAAACGGCGATATGCTGCAGGTGCTGGTATTTGCCATCATCATCGGCGTTGTTTGCCTGTCCCTGAAGGAAAAGGCAGAACCCTTCGTGAAGGTTGTTGATGCCATCAACGAAATCTCCATGAAGATCATCTCCTTCGTCATGTACTTCACCCCCATCGGCGTATTCTCTTCCATCGCCCTGGTTATCCAGTCCAACGGCATCGATACCGTCATCTCCCTCGGCGGCGTGCTGCTGGCCCTGTACATCACCTACATCCTGTATGCCATCTTCAT
>JAZRPZ010000102.1:0-2978 GCA_045649485.1 Clostridia bacterium | reverse complement strand
GGGTCGTAGGCCTGAATGGAGGAGAGACCGGTTGTATCGCGGAGCTCCTGCGGATGGAGCAGACCAAGCATGCGGTCCTCCTTCACGCGGGTCAGATTCCAGTACACTTCGAGGGTAGCACTCCAATCTGCAGCCAGGGGGTAGATGAGCTTACCGACGTGGAGTTGGTATTTCTCCAGGCGAGGTAGAAGCATGAACTGCGGTTTCTTCCCCTCGGGGAAGGTCATGACGGCCGTGAGCGCCGTGACCGTACCTCGGGAAGAAATATTGTGCATATCCTTCTGCACCTTGGCTGCTTTGGCAGCCTTTGCAGCGGGGATGATGCCCACCATGGGCACACCAATGCCGGGCAGCGTGTAGCGGTCCTGCAGGGCATCCAGCTCAATCTCAGAGGCAGGAACAATGTCCTCGTGCAGTCCGAGGAACTGGCGGATTTCGTCGTTGTGCTCGTAGCGCATCTCGAAGGAATCGTAGTGCGGGAGCTTGCCGGTTGCGTGCGCATCGTGGCGCAGACGCTGCACCAGCACCAGCAGCGCCGAGTTGTATTCATGCAGCGCCTGTGCACGCTCAACATCGGAGATATCCGGTTTCTGCAGCAGGTGCCAGGCGACGCGCATGCGGGTAATCACGTCCACATCTGCCTGCGCCTGACGCGTAGGAACCGGCAAATCAGGATGCGGCAGCAAAGGCGATGAGCATGCAACGAGAAGCAGTGAAATGCCTGCTATAAAAAGGCGGCGCAACGACATGCGCGCATGATATACCGAATGGCTGTCGATGTCAAACGTTAAGATTTCGTAACAGCCTATATATTACATTGCAACACACGAAACTTACGGGACTGAAGTCAACTATGAATTTGAAATATAGGTAATTATTTTACAAGCGCTGTCTTGTGCCCTAAATTTGGGCACAAGACTTGGGAAAGGGGGCGGCGCATGCCAGCCCCCCCTTTCCCAAACCCTATCCCCCAGTGTCTAGGGTAGTTGAGCTTTATTGTTCCTGGTTATTCTTTTCTTGTTCAGCTTGTTCTTTTTCCTTTTGTTCTTCCTCTTTCATCTTTGTATAAGTTCTTAAATCAGGTTTACCTTTAGCTATCCAGTCTCGCGTTATACCATTGAGCCTGACTATCATCATTCGCATACAGGCCACTATTACTTGCATATACGTTCTTCCCTCTTTAAGATTAGTTATCCTACTTAAATGATTAAAGCGTTTATGATAATCATTTTCTTTTTTTGAATTGAGGGCAGCCCGAGTCGCCATAAATAGTAGATTTCGTATTTCCTTACGACCAAAGCGTGTAAATCTTTTTCCGTTATGATTCCCACTATCGTAGTTAAAAGGGGCGGTCCCGGTTAAGGATGCTATTTCTTTGCGCGTCACTCTACCTAATTCCGGAAGATTTAACACCAACGATGTCGCGGTCTCTTCACCTACTCCGGGCTGACTCATCAGCAATTCCTTTAGGTTTTTCGAGTTTTCGTCCTCGTCTACCAGATTCTTTATCTTTTGCTCTATCTTTTTCTTCTCTTCCTTCAGCTTTACTAGATTTTCTTCTATCGGCTTACGAGCAGATTCTCTATGGCACGTGGATAAAATCTGTTTTGCTTGCTTGATAAATTGCGTGTATAGATTTCTAACTCTCTGTAATTCCTGCAGCTCTGAGTAATTCCTGTTCATCGGTTCATTAATTCTCAGATGCTCCCAATATTTCATGGTATAGCTTTGAATCACCTCACAATCGAGTTTATCTGTCTTTGCTTCAGCTACTCCTGCTTTTGCATGATGTCGAACTCGCCTGGGCGATACCTGGCATCGCATAATACCATTTGTATCCAACATTTCTGCAAAATTGAGACTTATATATCCCGTAGCTTCATATGCTACGATAACGTTATCTCCCAGCTCTTTGATAGCTTTGATAAAACGAGCGTGGCCTTTTTCATCATTGGAGTATATATTGTACTTTATGTGTTTCACATCCAGTTTAGTTTTAGATAGATCTACCCCAACTATGATGTAATCTGCCTTATTCTTTTTGTCTGTAACCGTAATTTCGCCTATTTCCTGCTTGAGTTTGGCTGTGTTTTTCTTTATCATTGCTGCGTCTCCTTCTCTATTCCGGACATTCTCTTTATTGAGGTAGTCCTTTCAACTATTCGAGACAGTAACACGGAGCCGTACTATACGGGAAGAAGGGGGCCCTTACTTCAGTTCGGGCATTGATATATCCAGCCCCCTCCCGTGCACGGGCATTCCCTTCTTCAGGAATAATGGGTAGCTACCCCATTGTTCCTTCTCCGTAAGCTCGATTGTACATCGAACAGGGATAAGATACCACAAAATTTCAATAGAGTCCCGTGCCTCGAAAACAACAAACTCGGTTTTGTCGCTACTGCTTAATTATGCCAACGCGTAGTTTTCTATGTTTTATTAATCATGCTTCCTGCATGTGAGCATCACATCCTCGTATGTATCACAGATTCACACTTGTATTCATGTTATCCCTCGCCGCCCTTCAGGCGCCCATCCTCGCGCAAGAAAGCAGCAGCAACACCGCCGTAGGACAAATTCTCGATGCGGCCAAAAGCTATGGCGATTACAAACAGGACGAACGCCGCCGAGAGCGGGCAGAAGAGCGACGCGACAGGCAGCGCGATGAACGCAGACGAGCCCGGCAGGAGCAACGCCGCCACCATCCGCGGGATTGCAGGCACTGAACCAAGGTGTCCCGGGAATCACCATTGCGCCATATAAATAATGCCCCCGCTTCACATGGAAGCAGGGGCATTATTGTATACTTCAACTCAAACGCGGGGAATTAACCGCGGTTCTTGAGCTGCGGGAAAAGAATAATATCGCGGATGGAGCTGCCACCCGTCATGAGCATGCAGAGGCGGACGATACCGATACCGATACCACCGGCGCTGGGCATGCCGCTTTCCAGAGTTTCCACGAAGTCGTAGTCAATCTTC
>JAZRPZ010000101.1:0-7191 GCA_045649485.1 Clostridia bacterium | reverse complement strand
GCCGATGGTCTCGTTTGCCTGCTCATCGGTAGCGGTCAGACCGGTGCCGATTGCCCAAACGGGCTCGTAAGCGATAACAACCTTGTCCAGTTCCTCAGCGGTCAGGCCCTTCAGAGCCATCTGGGTCTGGTAGGTAACGATGATGTCGGTGTAGCCGTCAACGCGCTCGTCCTTGAGCTCGCCAACGCAAACGATAGCGGTCAGACCGGCCTTAACTGCAGCAGCGGTGCGCAGGTTGACGGTCTTGTCGGTCTCGCCGAAGTACTGACGGCGCTCGGAATGGCCGATGATGACGTACTCGCAGCCGGAAGCCTTCAGCATGTCGGCGGACAGTTCGCCGGTGAAAGCGCCCTTGGCTTCGAAGTGAACGTTCTGAGCGCCCAGCTTTACGTTGGTGCCCTCGATGATGGGAGCAACAGCAGCGAAGCAAACAGCGGGAGTGCAGACAACTACGTCGCACTGAGCGTCCTTAACGAGGGGGATCAGATTGGTTACCAGCTCAGCTGCTTCAGCGGGGGTCTTGTTCATCTTCCAGTTACCGGCGATAATGGGCTTGCGCATTTTAATCTCCTCCAAATCGTGTGTTATCAAATCTTTACAGTGTTCAGTTACGCAACACAGTCAGCAGCAGGTTTTCGCCATGCTGCTGACCGTATTATTGATTGGGTTTTAAATTACTTGTCGTTCAGGGCTGCAACGCCGGGCAGAACCTTGCCCTCGAGGAACTCGAGAGAAGCGCCGCCGCCGGTGGAGATGTGGCTCATCTTGTCTGCCAGACCCATCTGGGTTACAGCAGCTGCGGAGTCGCCGCCGCCGATGATGGAGATAGCTTCGGACTCAGCCAGAGCAGAGGCGATTGCCAGGGTGCCCTTGGCGAAGTTGGGCATCTCGAAGCAGCCCATGGGTCCGTTCCAGACAACGGTCTTTGCCTTCTTAACTTCAGCAGCAAACAGCTCGATGGTCTCGGGACCAATGTCCAGGCCCTCGAAGCCGTCGGGAATGTTGCGGGAATGAGCAGTGATGCGCTCGCAGTCATTGGCGAAGTTGTCGCCGCAAACGTTATCAACGGGCAGAACCAGCTTGACGCCCTTTGCCTCGGCCTCAGCCATCAGTTCCTTGGCCAGCTCGATGCGCTCTTCGTCCAGCAGGGAATTGCCGACCTTGCCACCCAGAGCCTTCTGGAAGGTGTAAGCCATACCGCCGCCGATCAGCAGAACGTCAACCTTGTTCAGCAGGTTGCGGATAACGCCGATCTTGTCCTTAACCTTTGCGCCGCCCAGGATGGCAACGAAGGGACGAACGGGATTCTCAACAGCATTGCCCAGGAAGTCCAGCTCCTTGCCGATCAGATAGCCTGCAACTGCGGGCAGATAATCTGCAACACCGGCGGTGGAAGCATGAGCGCGATGTACGGTACCGAATGCATCGGAAACGTAGATCTCAGCCATGGAAGCCAGTTCCTTAGCGAAAGCGGGATCATTCTTCTCTTCCTCAGCGTGGAAGCGAACGTTCTCAAGCAGAACGGCCTTGCCGGGCTCAACAGCAGCAGCCAGAGCCTTTGCGGAGGGACCGATGACATCCTCAGCCAGCTTTACCTCGAAGCCCAGCTTCTCGGAGAGACGCTTTGCAACGGGAGCCAGAGAGTACTTCATGTTGAACTCACCCTTGGGACGGCCAAGGTGAGAGCACAGGATAACAGCAGCGCCATTGTCCAGCAGATATTTGATAGTGGGCAGAGCTGCATTTATACGGGTCTCGTCGGTAATGTTCTTATCAGCGTCGAGCGGCACGTTGAAGTCGCAGCGCACGAGCACTTTTTTGCCGGATACCTGGATGTCTTCGATGGTCTTCTTATTCAGGGCCATTGTACTCACTCCTTAATTATGGATCTGATGATATTCTACCACATATTGTCAATAAATAAAAGAAAAACTTTTCAATTCCGTTCGTATTTAACGCAATAATGATATAATTCAGGAAACTGATATGGAGGAAATTATGTCCGATACGATAATTAACATAGAAAACGCGTCTTTCCGCTATGAAGGCGCCGAAAAAGAAGCCGTACGCGGCGTGAGCCTCCGCGTCAAAAAAGGAGAATTCCTCGCCATACTCGGCAGAAACGGCAGCGGAAAATCCACTCTTGCCAAGATGCTCAATGCTCTTGTGCTGCCCACAGACGGAAAAATAACCGTTGCGGGCATTACATCTTCCGGTGACGATTCCAGTTACGAGATCCGCTCGCATTGCGGCATGGTCTTCCAGAATCCCGACAACCAGATCGTCTCAACCATCGTTGAGGAGGACTGTGCTTTCGGTCTTGAAAACATGGGCGTCGAATCTTCCGAAATTCGAAGGCGCGTAGACGAAGCGCTCCGTACAGTAGGCATGGAAGAATTCGCCCTCACCTCCCCTCACATGCTTTCCGGCGGTCAGAAGCAGCGCGTGGCAATAGCCGGCGTAGTGGCCATGAAACCCGAGATCATCGTTTTCGATGAATCCACCGCTATGCTCGACCCTGTCGGAAGAAGAGAGATATTCGCCCTGGCCCGCAGGCTCAACAAGGAAGACGGCATAACCATCGTGTGGATAACTCACTTCATGGACGAAGCCGTAAAGGCAGACAGGGTTGCCGTTATGGCTGACGGTAAATTGAAGCTGGAAGGCACTCCCCGCGAAGTATTCTCCCGCGAGGCTGAAATACGCGAGCTTGGACTCGATGTGCCCGAAATGTCTTATCTTGCGTCACTTCTGTCGGATGGCGGAATAGCAATTTCTAAAGATATCATGACTGTAGACGAAATGGTGGTGGAACTGTGCCGGTTGAAGTAAAGAATCTTTCCCATACATATATGGCAGGTACGCCCTTTGAATCACGCGCTCTGGACGATATAAGCTTCTCCATAGCAGACGGTGAGTTCATAGGCGTTATCGGTCATACCGGCAGCGGCAAGTCCACCCTTATCACCCATCTTAATGCGCTCATCCGCCCCGAGACCGGTGCCGTTATTATAAATGGAATCAATACCGCCGATGAAAAGGCTGATCTTGCCGCGGTAAGAAAAAACGTGGGACTTGTTTTTCAGTATCCCGAATACCAGCTGTTTGAAGAGACCATTGCAAAGGATATTGCGTTCGGACCCAAAAATCTTGGACTTGACGAGAATGAAATAAGCGAGCGTGTCAAAGAAGCCATGTCGCTGGTAGGTCTCGATGAAAAACTTTCCGAGTCCTCTCCCTTTGAACTTTCCGGCGGTCAGAAACGCCGCGTTGCCATTGCGGGCGTTATAGCCATGCGTCCCGACATTATCGTGCTTGACGAGCCTGCAGCAGGTCTCGACCCCGCAGGCCGCAACGAGATGCTGGCACTGGTTAAAAATCTGCATAACAGCGGACGTACCGTTATAATGGTATCCCATTCCATGGAAGATGTCGGACGCATGTGCGACAGGCTCATCGTTATGAATCATGGAAAGATAGCATATAACGACGTGCCCTGGAAGGTATTCTCCCATCCCGATGAATTGCAGGCCATGGGGCTTGACGTACCCCAGAGCGTACGTCTCGCCATCGCTCTGCGCGAAAAAGGCTTCGATATCCCCGAAGATATAACCAGCGTGGAGCCCCTTGCGCAGGCAATACTTGCCTCCCTCGGAAAGGCAGGTGGCGCAAATGCTTAAGAATGTCACCATCGGTCAGTATTTCCCCGGCAATTCACTTATCCACAGGCTGGACGCACGCACCAAGATACTGCTGACTGTTGCACTGCTTGTAGATATCTTCATTTCTGACGGTTTCGTCGGTTTTGGCCTTATACTGGCATTCGTTCTTTTTGCCGCAAAGCTGACCCGTATCTCGCTCAGCTTTATTATTCGCGGCCTTAAGCCCATCGCATTCATTGCGGCATTTACCTTTATTCTCAATCTCTTCATGCAGACCGGCGGCAGCACCATCGTGCAGTGGAAATTTATCCACATAACCACCGACGGTTTGAAGATGGCTGTTTATATGGCGTTCAGGCTCATCTTGCTCGTCATTTCATCTCAGCTGCTTACACTCACTACATCTTCCCTGTCTCTTACAGACGGTCTCGAGACGTTGATGAAGCCTCTTGCCAAGATAAAGTTTCCCGCACACGAGATAGCAATGATGATGTCCATCGCTCTGCGCTTCATACCTACTCTTATGGAAGAAACCGATAAGATAATGAATGCTCAGAAGGCTCGCGGTGCTGATTTTGAAAGCGGAAACCTTATCAAGCGCGCAAAGGCAATGGTTCCCCTGCTCGTGCCGCTGTTTGTCAGTTCCTTCAGGCGAGCCGATGAACTTGCAATGGCAATGGAAGCACGCTGCTATCGCGGCGGTAAAGGACGCACCCGCATGAACGTACATCACATGAGCGCCATTGACCTTTACGCAGCAGTTTCCGTTGCACTGCTTACGGCTGCGCTCATAGTACTGAATATCATGGGTATATTTTGATTTTGGCGGTGCTGAATGAGAATCAAACTTACCATTGAATATGACGGCACAAACTACGCCGGCTGGCAGCGGCAGGAAAACGCTCTCGCCGTGCAGCAGGTAGTCGAAGATGCGCTTACAAAGCTTACAAAAACCAAAGTGGTAATACAGGGCGCCAGCCGTACCGACTCCGGCGTGCATGCGCTGGGGCAGATAGCACATTTTGATACCGAAAGCCGTATTCCTCCGGACAAATACTGCTTCGCACTCAATACCATGCTGCCTGCCGACATACGCATAAGCGCTTCCGAAGCTGCACCCGATGATTTCCATGCGCGTTTTTCAACGGCCGGAAAGTTGTACAGATATCAGATACGCTCTGCCCATCATGCCGGTGCGCTTACCAGGAATACACACGCCCACGTGATATATCCTCTTGACGATGAACTGATGCGTGCAGAACTGTCTTCGCTTATCGGCGAACATGACTTCGCCGCATTTGCCGCAAGCGGTTCAATAGTCAAGGATACCGTACGTACAATATATACCGCCGATCTTTACAGGCGCGGCAGCGATGTAACGCTTTTTGTATCCGGCAACGGTTTCCTCTATAATATGGTCCGCATCATCGCAGGCACACTTATTTCCATAGGCACAGGAAAGCTTGAGCCCGGCGCCTTCAAGCGCGCCATCGAAGGCAAGAGCAGGCTTGACCTCGGCGTAACCGCCCCTGCTCACGGACTTACGCTCATGGAGGTATTCTATGACAAATCCCGACTTCTGGAAAAAGCTGGACGAACTGATCTCCTCCTGTGAGACAGTAATCGACAGACCCAAAGGAAGCCGTCATCCCCGTTATCCGGAATGCGTGTACGAAGTAGATTATGGTTATCTTTCCGGCACCAGTTCAATGGACGGCGACGGTATAGACCTGTACCTGGGTTCTCTTCCGGAAAAGAAGCTCAGCGGTATCATCGTAATAGTTGATATGGTCAAAAAGGACAGCGAGATAAAGCTGTTGCTTGGAGTTTCCGAAACTGAGCTCCACTGGATAATGGAATGGTGCAACGGCACAGAACTTATGAAGGGACTGTATATTCCCCGTGAAGGATAACACCACAAATGCCATGCGCATACTGAAGCAGGCAGGCGTTGAATTCGGTACTGCTTCCTATAATGTAGATGAAAGCGACCTCAGCGGCGTACATGCCGCAGCCGAACTGGGCGTCGAACCCGAACGCGTTTTCAAGACGCTGGTGGCAAAGGGCGAAAAGACCGGCGTGAACGTATTCGTAATACCCGTGGCAGAGGAGCTGGACCTCAAAAAGGCAGCAAGCGAATGCGGCGATAAAAAGCTGGAGATGGTGCATGTAAAGGACCTGCTCAACCTCACCGGGTACATACGCGGCGGCTGCTCCCCCATCGGCATGAAGAAGAAATACCCTACCTTCATCGACGAAACTGCCCTTCTCTGCGACAGCATTTACGTGAGTGCAGGTCAGCGCGGATTGCAGCTGATACTCGCTCCGGAAGACCTTATCGACTTTACCGACGCTCTGGCGTGCGATCTGACGCGCTCATAAGTCAAAAATTACAGGTATATTATATCAATGTATCAATTTTTAACGCAGCAGACTTCACAACCTGCTGCGTTTTATGATATAATTATGGCATATGGGATGTTACACCGCAAAAGCGGTATGAAAGAAGGAGGATGAACATGCACTACACTCCCGAAGTAGAGGAAATGGTATGCGTGGCAAAGGGTCCCAACCACGGTCCCGCTCCCATTCCTGAGGAAGGCAAATGGGTTCAGGCCAAGGAGATCAAGGATATCTCCGGCTTCACTCACGGCGTAGGCTGGTGCGCTCCCCAGCAGGGCGCTTGCAAGCTGTCCCTCAATATCAAGAACGGCATCATCGAAGAGGCTCTTGTTGAGACCCTCGGTTGCTCCGGTATGACTCACTCCGCCGCCATGGCCAGCGAGATCCTGCCCGGCAAGACCATTCTTGAGGCGCTGAATACCGACCTGGTATGCGACGCCATCAACACTGCCATGCGCGAGCTGTTCCTGCAGGTCGTTTATGGCCGCACCCAGTCCGCTTTCTCCGATGACGGCCTCGCAATCGGCGCCGGTCTCGAAGATCTGGGCAAGGGCCTGCGTTCTCAGGTCGGTACCATGTACGGCACCAAGCTGAAGGGCGCCCGTTACCTGGAAATGGCCGAAGGTTACGTCATCAACATCGCCCTGGATAAGGACGATCAGATCTGCGGCTACAAGTTCGTTTCTCTGGGCAAGATGATGGACGCCATCAAGAAGGGCGTTGATCCCAAGGAAGCCTACGAGAAGAACATCGGCACCTATGGCCGCTATGATGGCGCAGTCAAGTACATCGACCCGCGCAAGCAGTAACAGGAGGTGCGACAAATGGCTCTGTTTGAAGGATATGAAAGAAGAATAGCTCAGCTCCAGCCCATCCTCGAGAAGTACGGCTTCAAGGATTTCGAAGAGCTGAAGGCTTATAACAATTCCAAGGGCGTAGACGCATACAAGATCGTTGAGGGCATCCAGCCCATCGCCTTTGAAAACGCAAAGTGGGCTTATGAAGTTGGCGCCGCTATCGCTCTGAAGAAGGGCGTTAAGACCGCTGCTGAAGCTGCTGAAGCTATCGGCATCGGACTGCAGGCATTCTGTATTCCCGGCTCCGTTGCGGAAGACCGTAAAGTTGG
>JAZRPZ010000100.1:0-4354 GCA_045649485.1 Clostridia bacterium | reverse complement strand
CCCCACCGAAAAGGAAGGCTCTTCCTGCGGGAAGAGCCGAATGCGCCGGCTGCGTGTGCGCAGCCGGCGAACAAACAGGCCGCAGTTCAGATAGAATATTCTATGCTTTCAAAGTATGGAAAGCGATGCGCAATATGTATTTGATATTGGAATAAAAGCGTTATATCATGTTACAGGGAAAATATACTGAAGGAAGGTACATGATGAAACTCATACCCGTTTCCGTTCGCTTTATGCTGCTGAAGATGCTGCAGTACAGCATAACTACATCTTTTTCGTCTTTTGTGCTTGCCTATCTGAAGGCAGCGCGAATGCTCAGCGACAGTCAGGCAAGTCTTTTGCTGATGCTCAATACCATCGGCGCTTTTACGGGTCAGTTCGTGATAGGCAGAGCCTGTGATTATTTCCGCACTCACAAGAAGGTTTTCTTCTTTGTATGTGCTGCGCTTGTGCCGATGGCGATTATACTTTATAACGTAACCGGCATGGCGCTGATATGCCTGTTCTATTTTATGTTCGGCTTTGTACAGATACCGCTTTCGGTGGTTATCGATACATGGTTCCTTGATACCTATCCCGGCGATACCGGCACATACGGCAAGGTGCTGGCTTCCGGTGCGGTAGCATATGCGGTGCTTTCGGTAACTTACGGAAAGCTGCTGGATGTTGTCGGTTACGGCATAATGCCCTGGTGTCTCACCGCCCTTGTTGCGCTGGCTGCGCTGCTGGCGGCAACGATTCCCGATGCGAGCATAGTCGTTGCTCACAGAAGAACGGAGAATGCATCCGCCGGCAAGGCTTTTTCCGGCGCGCTGCTTGTTTTCCTTGGCACCCTGATGCTTATCGGCGTATGCGGAAATACTTACAACCTGCTGCCCGTGCTCATGGAAAATGTAAACGGTTCTAACGTGCTGCTGGGCATGGCAATGTCTTCTTCCGGAATATTCCAGATACCGTTCATGCTCATTTCCGGAAAACTCAAGAAAATCCCCGCACGTATACGCGTGGCAATGGCCGGCGTGATATATCTTACCATGGTGCTGCTGTTTGCCTTCGGTAAGTCTCCGTGGCCCATCATCATCGGCGCGGGTATCTCCGGCGGAGCATGGGGAATCATGCTGCCTGCGTACAGAGAACTGGTGAGCGAGCTTGCCGCGCCCGAATACCGTTCCACCGCGCAGGGCGCAGCGGATGCCATTTATCTTTCCATGGGCGGTGCGATAAGTTCCGGCTTTGTGAGCCTGACTTCCGCAAGGCTTGGCATGCAGCTGCCGCTGATCCTGATCGCCGTGATGCAGGTCGGTGCGATAATGATGCTGATAATCGCCGACAGAAGGCGGAAAACGGCATAAACAAAAGCTCCCCGCTTGCGGGGGAGCTTTTGTTTTATGCCCGGCTATTTCCAAACCGTTCATGGAAGCAGCTCATTTCAGGTGTGTTTTGATTAAAGAATATCACCTGACGGATGAAATGTAAAGAATTTGTGTAAGTGTCTGAATTGTGTTGACAATACAAATATCCGGTGGTATCATAACGCCATCAATTGAATAATTTTACAAAGACGATGACGAAGACGGTTGGCGTTTCGTGTTTCAGAGAGTCGGCGGTTGGTGCGAGCCGGCAGATCGTGCGCCTGAGACCTATCACTTCCGAGTTGAAGGCCTGAAAGGATTTTTCCCAGTAAGGGCTTACGTGAATGCTGCGTGAATGCACAGGGCTTGTTGGAGCCCGCTGAGCGGCGATTGTCATGATCGCAATTTGAGTGGTACCGCGGATGTATTTACACCCGTCTCAAAGCAAAAGGTTTGCTTTGGGGCGTTTTTTATTTGATATTTGCAGAAGGAGGAAAAAGCCATGAACAATTCCCAGACCCAGCTTCAGGAGATCGCTCTTCGTATAAGGGAGATGCGCAACATTCTGGGTCATTCCATTGCTGAAATGGCTGAGAAGACTCAGGTCGCCGAAGAGGTATATGCCTCTTACGAGACGGGCACCGTTGATCTTCCCTTTACCTTTATACACAAGTGCGCGCTGGCTTTCGGCATCGAAATGACCGAACTGCTGCAGGGCTACGGCGCTCATCTTTCCAATTATACCGTTACCCGCAAGGGCAAGGGCATCACCACCGCCCGCGAGACCGGCATCGAGATACAGCATCTCGCGCCCATGTTCAGTCAGAAGATGGCGGAGCCCTACTGGGTACATTATGATTACCTGCCCGAACAGCAGGATAAGCCCATCCACCTGACCACTCACTCCGGTCAGGAATTCGACCTTGTAATTTCCGGTACGCTGAAGGTTCAGATCGGCGAGCATATCGAGCTGCTGAACGAAGGCGATTCCATCTATTATAATTCCTCCACTCCTCACGGCATGATCGCTGTTGACGGCAAGGACTGCACCTTTGTTGCAGTGGTTCTGCACGGCGAAAATGTGGAGCAGAAGCAGGTCTCCGAAACTCTCATCGCCACCGGCAAGACCGACGATATGGTCATCGAGAAGTTCATCAAGTGTGCCGAAGACGCCAACGGTGCGCTTGAGAAGCTCGATTTCGAAAACGAGGATCGGTTCAACTTCGCCTTCGATGTGGTCGATGCCATCGCGGACCGTTATCCCGAAAAGCTGGCCATGCTGCATCTTACCCGCGATCACGAGGAGCGCCGCTTCACTTTCCGCGATATGAAGCGCCTGTCCGCACAGGCGGCAAACTACTTCACCTCTCTCGGTGTCAAGCGCGGCGACCGCGTAATGCTGGTACTGAAGCGTCACTGGCAGTTCTGGCCCGCCATCATAGGTCTGCACAAGCTGGGCGCTGTGGCTATCCCTGCCACCAATCAGCTGGTCACTCACGATTTTGAGTACAGATTCCAAGCGGCCGGTGTTTCCGCGATACTCTGCACCGCGGACGGCGAAACTGCCGCGCAGGTAGATGCCGCAGCAGCCACCTGTCCCGAATTGAAGGTAAAGATCATCGTAGGCGGACAGCGTGAAGGCTGGCACGATTACGATTCCGAGAGCAAGCTGTACACCCGCAAGTACGACCGTCCCGAAAACGCGCCCTGCGGCGACGACAGCATGCTGATGTTCTTCACTTCCGGCACCACCGGATATCCCAAGATCGCCGAGCATTCCTACAAGTATGCTCTGGGTCACTACATCACCGCCAAATACTGGCACACCGCCCGCCGCGACGGACTGCATTTCACCATTTCGGATACCGGCTGGGGCAAGGCGCTGTGGGGCAAGCTGTACGGACAATGGATGGCTGAAGCCGCGGTATTCACCTACGATTTCGATCGTTTCGATGCGGCGGACATCATGCCCATGTTTGCAAAGTACGGCATCACCACCTTCTGTGCGCCGCCCACCATGTACCGCATGTTCATCAAGGAGGATCTGAGCAAGTACGATTTCTCCTCCGTGAAGTATGCCACCACTGCCGGCGAGGCACTGAACCCCGAAGTATACCATCAGTTCGAGAAGCAGACCGGTCTGCAGATCATCGAAGGTTTCGGCCAGACCGAGACCACTCTGTCCATCGCAAATCTTGTCGGTCGTTCCCACAAGGTCGGCGCAATGGGACGTCCCACGCCCATTTACGATGTGCAGCTGCTTGATCCCGACGGAAACGTACTGGGCGCCGGTGTCACCGGCGAGATCTGCATCCGTGTGCCCGAAGGCAGGAGCGTATGCGGTCTGTTCAAGGGTTATTACCGCAACGAAGAGAAGACTGCCGAAGTGCTGCACGACGGCTGGTACCACACCGGCGACACCGCGTGGAAGGACGAGGACGGTTTCTACTGGTATGTAGGCCGCGTGGACGATGTCATCAAGTCCTCCGGCTACCGCATCGGACCTTTCGAGATCGAGTCCGTCATCATGGAACTGCCCTATGTTCTGGAGTGCGGCGTTTCCGCAGCACCCGACGAGGTACGCGGTCAGGTCGTCAAGGCATCCATCGTACTCACCAAGGGTACCGAGCCCACCGAGGAACTCAAAAAGGAGATCCAGAACTACGTCAAGAGCCACACTGCGCCTTACAAGTATCCTCGCATAGTTGTCTTCCGCGACGAACTGCCCAAGACAATATCCGGCAAGATCCAGCGCAACAAGCTCTAAGGTGTGGGGAGAGGCGCCAAGGGGACGCTGTCCCCTTGGAACCCCTGCTCAAGGGATATATCCCTTGAGAATCCCGTGCTTAGGGTAGGATAAATATTATATGATATGCTGTCGCCCGTCAGGGGGCCCAATCCCCTGACGGGCGAGATTTATATTAGGAATAGTAAACGTGTAGGTGCTAACTCCAATGATTCAAAGCTTTGCGAAAGCAAAGCCACCACAATGTGCGCAGCAT
>JAZRPZ010000099.1:0-5401 GCA_045649485.1 Clostridia bacterium | reverse complement strand
GGTGATAATAGCCTGAGGGATCCACCTGTTCCCATACCGAACACAGAAGTTAAGCCTCAGCACGCTGATGGTACTTGGCTGGAAACGGCCCGGGAGAGTAGGACGTCGCCGGATTCAAGAAAAGGAAGCGGGGAAGGACGAAAGTTCTTTCCCGTAACCGATATTCCTCAGTAGCTCAATGGCAGAGCACTCGGCTGTTAACCGAGTTGTTGTAGGTTCGAGCCCTACCTGGGGAGCCAAGAGAAAGCACTTGCAGAAGCAAGTGCTTTTTTGTTATGTAGAATAGTAAAAGAGATCAGCAACCTCAGCTGCTGATCTCTTTTCTTATATGAATTCCTTAAGAGCAAAGCGGGTTTTGTTTCCGGGGCCGGTCACGGTTTCGGCGGCGGCCATGGAATTTAGGACTGCTTCTTCGGTGCATTCGGCGGCAGCGCGGAAAACATCGTCGATCTTATCTTCGTTCAACTGCTGCACGGGGATGAGGTCATGTTTTTCCTTTGCGGAGATACGGTTTGCGGTGGAAAAGCCGATAAAGACTTCGCCGCTCCCGTGTCCGATAAAGGATCCGAGACGGGCGAGACCTACACTGCAGCGCTTGATGACTCTGCGCAGCTGACGGTCGGAAAGAGGGATATCGGTTGCAAGGATAATTATGCAGCTGCCTTTATCGGGGGTGTTTTCTTCGATGCGGCGCTGGATATCCTTTCCTATATTTTTTCCGTCTATCATAAGGTCGGAAAGTCTGCCATGATTGGTCTGGATGAGTACGCCCACGGTATATTCTTTATTATCCAGATTTATGATGCGTGAGGCGGAGCCCACGCCGCCCTTCAGACCGTGGCAGGTGGTACCGCGTCCGCAGCCGACAGCGCCTTCTTCAAAATCGGCGGAGGCACTTTCGATGGCGGCAAAAACATGTTCTTCGGTGACAACGCGCTTCTGAATGGTAGAAAGGGATGCGTCGTTGCATTCGCAAACAATGGGATTTATAGAGCGCACCTTTGTTTTTGCGGAGCGCACCATATATTCCACCATTGCATCGTGTACAAGACCGACATTCAAAGTGTTGGTGAGTGCGATGGGAGTTTCGAGGGTGCCGAGCTCTTCTACCTGAATAAGTCCGGCAGTCTTGCCGAAACCGTTGAGCACGAAAGCGGCACAGGGAAGTTTATTCGTGAAGGGGTCGTCTTCACAGGGCATCACGACGGTGATGCCGGTATTATGGGTTTCGGTAGCGATAGTAGTATGACCCACTTTTACTCCGGGGACATCCGATATTTTGTTGAGTCTGCCGGTGGGCAGCTCGCCGATATTGATTCCAAAATCACGTATGCGCATATTTCATCCCTCCATGGATATTATACCACGCACAGAACGTTTATGGTATAATAAAATAAACGGAGGTATGTTTATGAAACAGAAGACAATGCTTTTTATGCTATTGGCGCTTGTCATGCTGACAGGATGCGTGTTCAGCAGCGGAATACGAATTGGTTATGTCGGAAGCACGGGCAGGGAAAGCTGGAGTGGAAGATATAAAAAATTTGATGGATGCATGCGTCATAATATGAATATTGACGAAGGACCGCTGTATATTGATGTGAAAACAGAATCCGGCGAGATATCAATCAGTGTACATGAGCAAAACGGTGACATGATATTCGAAACGAAGGAAGCGGGAATATATACTGTTGAAGCCGAAGGTAAACTTAAGATAAGGATAGATGGCGATGACCACAGGGGCAGCTTTGATATAGGTGTGAAATGAGATACAAGGACGTACATATAGGGAAATTTATCTCCCGACCAAACAGATTTATTGCGCACGTGGAACTGGATGGGGAGATAGTAGTCTGTCACGTAAAAAATACGGGCAGATGCCGTGAGCTTTTGATTCCCGGTGCAAGGGTGGTGCTTGAGAAGGCGCAGAATCCCGCGCGCAAGACGAAATATGACCTCATAGCCGTGTGGAAGGGCGAGCTGCTTATCAATATGGATTCGCAGGCGCCCAATATTGCCTTTGGCGAATGGGCAAGGGAAACGGGATTTCCATTCGGAGATTGCGAATTGCGGGCGGAGACCACTCACGGAGATTCGAGGTTTGACTTCTATTATAATAGTAGAAACGCATCCGGGTTTATTGAGGTAAAAGGGGTTACTCTGGAAACCGATGGGGTGGTTAAATTTCCTGATGCGCCTACGGAAAGAGGCGCGAAACACCTGCGCGGGCTGATGAATTGCGTAAATGAAGGCTACGGGGCTTATGCGGTTTTCGTTGTACAGATGTCGGGCATGAAATATTTCACGCCTAATGCAGATACCGATCCGGAATTTGCACGGACGCTGAAAGAGGCTGCGGAAAGCGGAGTAAATATAATTGCGCTGGAATGCCGGGTCGAAGAGGATGGTCTGTTCATAGAAGGTGAGATTCCTGTGCAGCTATATTGACATGTTGCTATGTTAAATGTATACTTAATTCAAATCTTAAACTGAATTTTATGCGGAAAGGAACATGCACATGATCAGAAAGAACATTGACCTTGGCTGGGAATTTGAGCGGGGATTGCCTTTCTATAAAATGTCGGACGAAGGAAAGAAGACCGTAGATCTTCCTCATGATTTTCTTATTGAGGAAACTCCCGTTGCAGACGCGCCCGGCGGTGCATCGATGGGATATTATCCCGGCAATGCCGCTACTTATACAAAGATGCTGGATATTCCCGCCGAATACACCGGCAAAAGAGTAGTCATTGAATTCGACGGCGTGTACATGAATGCCGCTGTAAGTCTCAACGGTCAGGTAGTTGCCAGGCATAATTATGGATATACTCCCTTCCATGCGGATATTTCCGAATATATCCGCCCCGGCAAGAACAACCGTCTTTCCGTATTTGTAGATAATACCACGCAGCCCAACAGCCGCTGGTATTCCGGCGCGGGAATTTACAGGCATGTAGATATGCTTGTTGCGGACGATGTACATATTGAGCCCTGGGGAATTTATGCCCATACCGACCATATCATAAACGGCACCGCCTTCATTACAGTTGAGACCACTGTTGCAAACGAGACCGCAAAGCCCGTAAAGGTGCAGGTAGTATCTTCCGCAATAGATGAAGAAACGGGTAATGTGGTGGGAAGCGCACCTGCGCTGGTGTATGTACCTGCGTGCAAGAAAGCTATTGCCCGTGCTGTGGTTGCGATTCCCGAAGCCAAACTGTGGGATATCGATTCCCCCAATCTGTATAAAGTGGCTTCGAAGATATGCTGCGGAGATATGTCCGACGAATGTGATACCATGTTCGGCGTGCGCACCATTTCCGTGGATACCGTGAACGGATTCATGCTCAACGGAAGACCGGTAAAGCTGAAGGGCGGCTGCATCCATCACGACAACGGACTTCTGGGTTCGGAATCCTATTATGACAGCGAATTCCGCAAGCTGAAGCTGCAGAAAGATGCAGGTTTCAACGCCATGCGTACTGCGCATAATCCGCCTTCCCGCGATATGCTGGCTGCGGCTGACAAAATCGGCATGCTCATAATGGATGAAGCATTCGACTGCTGGTATAATCACAAGAACGTAAACGACTACGGCAGATATTTCGAGGCGGATTGGGAAAAGGATATGGAAGCCTTCATCACCCGCGACAGAAATCATCCTTCTATTATAATCTGGTCCACCGGCAACGAGATAGTTGAACGCGGCGGTATGTCGAAGGGTTATGAGATTGCGGCAAAGCTTGCGGAAAAGGTGAGGGCACTTGACCCGACCCGCCCGGTGCTGAATGCACTTTGCTCTCTGTGGAGCGGTCTCGAAGACGACGTCATGCAGAAGATGTTTGAAGAACTTCAGAAGGCGGGCGGCGGATATATAGAAAACAGCAATACTCCCTTTATCGATAATATCTGGGCTGAATACACCGAGTATTTTTGCGCGCCGCTGGATATCGTGGGCTATAATTATCTTGATAAGCGCTATGCGATGGATGGCAAACGCTATCCCGGCAGGGTCATCTGCGGCACGGAGTCTTTCGGAAACGATTTCGATAATGTGTGGGCGCATACCATGGCGCATCCTTATGTTATCGGCGATTTCACTTGGACGAGTTACGATTATATCGGCGAAGCCGGTATCGGAAAGAGCGTTTTCCACGATCCGAACGGCGAAATTCCCGAGGCGCCTTCCCATATTTCCGCCTATCCCTGGAGACTGGGAAATGATTCGGATTTCGATATCTGCGGCAATGAGAAGGCACAGCTTTGGTTCAGAAAGGTCGTATGGGGAGAATGCGACACATATATCGGCGTACAGAATCCCGCATACTATGGCATGACAGAGGCTGTGTCGAGGTGGGGATTCGAAGATGTGACCGACAGCTGGACCTGGCCCGGCTATGAAGGAAAGAACATAAAAGTCACCGTTTATTCCGGTGCGGATGAGGTCGAACTTATCGTAAACGGCAAATCCGCGGGAAAGACGAAGCCCGTACGCTTCCGCGCAATATTTAATATAGAATATACGCCCGGAACCATCGAGGCTGTAAGCTATAAAAACGGTGAAAAGGTAAGCTGCAATAAGCTGACTACCGCAGGTGCGCCCGTTAAACTTGCGATCATACCCGAGAAAACCGAAGCCGCAGCAGACGGTCAGAGCCTTGTGTTTGTGAATATAGAGGTTCAGGACGCCGAGGGACGCAGAGTGCCCGGTATAATTGATGTTATATCTGCGGAAATTAGTGGTCCCATGACTATAGCGGCATTCGGTGGTGCGGCCCCGATCACTGAAGAAAATTATTCTCTTAACATTGGAAAGACCTTTGAGGGCCGTGCACAGGCAATTCTGCGCACATACACCGAGGGCGGAAATGCTGTTTTCAAGGCTAAGTTTAGGGATATGACTGCAGAAATAGGTATAAAAACAGTATAAAATAGGGAATAGGGGCCGCGAAAAGCGGCCCCTATAAAAAAGTGCCGATTTTCTCAAAAAAAGTGAAAAAAGGTGTTGACAAAGTATGTGGAACCTGATATAATAGCCAATGTTGTCGCGAGCGAACGACGCAAGCGACGAGTGAAACTTGAAAACGATACAGAGACGAAGATAGAAGACAAGAAATAAACAGTCAGATTTCGAATGAGTAAAACGCCTTGACGAAGCGGAAGGCGAGTGGCTTTGGCGAGTCGCTCGGATGAAGCAAGAGTTGAGGATAAGGATTGAACATCAGAGTTTGATCCTGGCTCAGGACGAACGCTGGCGGCGTGCTTAACACATGCAAGTCGAGCGGGGATGTTGACTTCGGTTGACATTCTAGCGGCGGACGGGTGAGTAACGCGTGAACAATCTGTCCCAGACAGGGGGATAACACTTGGAAACAGGTGCTAATACCGCATAAGACCACGA
>JAZRPZ010000098.1:0-19026 GCA_045649485.1 Clostridia bacterium | reverse complement strand
AAATCAAAGCGGCAGACCGTATTATCCTGCCTGGCGTAGGTGCTTTTGAAGATGCGGTAAGAAAACTGCGTGAAAGCGGCATGGAAAAAGTAGTTCTGGAAGAAGCGGCAAGCGGCAAACCTCTGCTGGGTATCTGTCTGGGGATGCAGATGCTTCTGGAAAAGAACTATGAATACGGCGAACATGAAGGTCTGGGGCTTATTCCCGGAGCGGTAAGACCCATAGCCGATGTTATTCCGGAAGATTATAAAGTTCCTCATATCGGCTGGAATGCGCTGCGCATGAAGAGCAGCTGTCCCATATTCAAGTATATCGCCGAGGGCGACTGCGTGTATTTCGTGCATTCCTTCTATGCGGCGGATTGCGATGAGTATGTTGCGGCAACTGCCGAATACGGCGCTGAACTTACCGCAGCGGTAGCACGCAAAAACGTGTTCGGCTGCCAGTTCCATCCCGAAAAGAGCGGCAATGTGGGGCTCAATATACTGAAGGCGTTTGTAGAGATGGAGGAAAACGAAATATGCTGATATATCCTGCCATCGATCTTTACGGCGGCAAAGCCGTTCGACTTTACAAGGGCGATTATGCTCAGATGACCGTTTACAGCGAATGTCCTCCCGAAGTGGCAATGGCTTTCAAGGCCGCGGGTGCCGAGTGCATCCATCTTGTGGACCTCGAGGGCGCAAAGACCGGCGAAACTCCCAATCTCGATACCGTGCTTGCCATTAAGGAGGCGTCGGGTCTTTTCTGTGAATTGGGCGGCGGTATCCGCACCATGGAAGTCATCGACAGATATCTTTCCGCAGGCGTTGACAGAGTTATCCTCGGCACCGCAGCGGTCACTTCTCCCGGCTTCGTGGAAGAGGCAGTGGCAAAATACGGCGATAAGATAGCCGTGGGCATTGATATCAAAGACGGATACGTGGCGATAAAGGGCTGGACGGAGAAATCCGAGCACGACGCCATGGAATTCACTGCAAAGATGCAGGCTGCGGGCGTGAAGACTCTTATCTGTACGGATATCTCCCGCGACGGCGCGATGCAGGGCGCAAATCACGAACTGTATAAGGTGCTTTCCGAGAAATTCAATATGCAGATAATCGCTTCCGGCGGCGTTTCCTCTATGGATGACGTAAAGAAGCTTGCGGCCCTTGATATCCACGGCGCAATTATCGGCAAGGCATACTATACCGGCGCCATAGACCTGAAAGAAGCGATCGGGGTGGCAAAATGATTACCAAAAGAATTATTCCGTGCCTCGATGTAAAGGACGGGCGCGTGGTAAAGGGAGTCAATTTCAAGGGACTCAGCGATGTTTCCTCGCCTGTTTCGCTGGCTAAATTCTACAGTGACAACGGCGCGGATGAACTGGTGTTTTACGATATTACCGCTTCTTCCGACGGGCGCAAGCTGTTCACGGATATCCTCTGCGAAACGGCGCGCAGCGTGTTCATTCCGCTTACCGTTGGCGGCGGCATAAATACCGTTGAAGATTTCGACCGCGTGCTCAAGTGCGGCGCGGACAAGGTCAGCGTAAATTCGGGCGCCATCAGAAATCCTTCGCTGGTGTTTGAGGCGGCGAAGCTTTACGGAGACCAGTGCGTGGTGCTTTCTGCGGACATAAAGCGCGTTGACGGTCAGTTCCGCATATTTGCAAAGGGCGGCCGCGAAGATACCGGCATGGAGGCTATCGGCTGGATAAAGCGCTGCGTAGCAAACGGCGCCGGCGAGATAGTGGTAAATTCGATTGATACCGATGGCGTGAAAAAGGGCTTTGATATCGAGATGCTTGAAGCTGTGTGCGATGCGGTTTCCGTGCCTGTGATCGCATCCGGCGGCGCAGGCGGCATTCAGGATTTCATCACGTTGTTCAACAAACTTCCCAAAGTGGACGCAGGACTTGCGGCTTCCATATTCCATTTTGGCGAAGTGGCAATTCCCGATCTCAAGGCAGAAATGGCGAAAGCCGGAATCCCCACAAGACAGTAAGGAGAGATAAAAATGATCAATTTCAATATAGACGAACTGAAATTCGATGAAAAAGGACTTATCCCCGCAATTATCGTGGATTCCATAACCAAGAAGGTGCTGACCCTTGCCTACATGAACAGGGAAAGCCTGCAGATTTCCATGGAAAAGGAACTGACCTGCTTCTGGAGCCGTTCCCGCAACGAACTGTGGCTCAAGGGCGAGACCAGCGGAAATTATCAGCATATCGTATCCATAACTGCGGACTGCGACAAGGATGCGCTGGTAGTCGTTGTTGATGCGGATGGTCCCGCATGCCATACCGGCACCACTTCCTGCTTCACCAACACTCTCTTCGAATCCGATGAACGTCATGAATTCTCCTATGAGGGACTTATGGATCTGCTCATCGGCAGAAAGATCGAGAAGAAGGAAGGCTCCTACACCACCTATCTCTTCGAAAAGGGTCTGGATAAGATTCTGAAGAAGGTGGGCGAGGAGTGCACCGAGGTCATCATCTCTGCAAAGGATAACGACAAACCCAATACTGTCTATGAGATCGCCGACCTTGCCTATCACGTAATGGTGCTGATGATCCAGCAGGGCATCACACTTGAGGATATCCATAAGGAACTGGCGTCCCGTCATGTTATCGATAAGAAGGTCAAGCAGGAGAAGATGAACTGACGGTTTTACTTTGACTTCAGGGCAGTTGTAAATGTCAATTGTGAATGAGATGCGACACGGTTGGCGCAAACAGCTGCCTGATTTTATATCATCCCGCAATGCAGCGTTTCGTTACGCCGTAAGTCTGTTATAATATAAGCATCAATAATTTTCGGAGGTGTTTTTATGTACAAGCTGTGGGATATGCTTTCTGCAGTAAAGAATATGAAATGGGTAGAACTTTCGCACACTCTTGATAATGACAGTCCTTACTGGGCGGGAATTCCCGAAGGTGCGGTAGAACTCGGAAACGTGGTATATGATTGGGGTCAGCCTATGCTGGACTGCCTTATTCAGTCTTTCAGATTCCCCGGACAGTTCGGTACTCATATAGATTTCCCGGGCCATTTCATCAAGGACGGCAAGCTTTCCGAAGATTATACCGTTAAGGACGGTGTGTTCCCGCTTTGTGTAATTGATATTACTGCAAAGGTTGCCAAGGACCCGTGTTATGCGGTAACTGTGGATGATATAAAGGAATACGAAGCACGATACGGCGATATTCCTGAAGGCGCTTTCGTTGCATTGTATACCGGCTGGTCCAGGCATTGGCCTGATATGGATGCTATTTCGGGCATTGCCGAAGACGGCAGCGAGAATTTCCCCGGATGGTCAATGGAAGCGCTCAAATATATCTATGAAGTGCGCTGCGCTGCAGCAAACGGACATGAGGCACTGGATACCGATGCTTCCAAGGAAGCCGCCAAAGCGGGTGATCTTGCGTGCGAAAGATACGTGCTTGGTCTTGGCAAACTGCAGGTAGAGGTAATGTGCAATCTGGATAAGGTGCCTGCTGCAGGTGCTGTAGTGTTCGTTGCATGGCCCGATTTCAAGGGTGCAACCGGATTGCCGGCAAGAGTATGGGCGATTTGTGAATAATGCGTATATTTGGCTGTGATGTACATATTGTGTATTTACATTTCAGTGCGGTAGTGATAGACTGGATACCGGGTCGTAAAGACCCGGTATTTTTGTTTGCGGAGGCGTATTATGGCAAAAGTACGCGATATGACGAAGGGCAGTCCTGTAAAACACATCATTGCCTTTGCGATTCCCATGATGCTGGGCAATATGTTCCAGCAGTTGTATTCTCTTGTTGATACAGCTGTTGTGGGCAAGGTGGTCGGCGTAGAGGCACTGGCGGCGGTAGGTTCTGCCGGATGGCTGGACTGGCTGGTGCTGGGCTTCGTTATAGGCCTGACTCAGGGTTTTGCGATACTTATTTCCCAGCGTTTCGGCGCGGGTGATATCAAAGGTATGCGCCGCGCGGTAGCCATGTCCGGTTATCTCACAGCTGCGGTGATTCTCGTTGTAACTTCTGTTAGTCTGGCATTGTGCCCCCATGTACTCCGTTGGATGAATACTCCCGCAGCTTCTTATGGGCTGGCCTGCCAGTATGTGCAGATAGTGTTTATGGGAATCCCTGTCACCATGTGTTACAATCTCTTCGCAGGTATGCTGCGTGCCCTTGGCGACAGCCGCACTCCGCTTATTGCCATGATAATTGCTTCCTTGATGAATATCGTGCTGGATATAGTTTTTGTGGCTTCTTTCAACATGAGCGTACGCGGCGCGGCGCTTGCAACTGTCGTCAGCCAGTTCTGTTCTGCAGTATACTGTTTTGCAGTGGTTTTGAGGATGCAGGAATACAGGCTCTCCCGTGATGACTGGAAACTCGATATGCCCACCATCAAGACGCTCTCCGTGCTGGGCTTCCCCGTTGCGAGCCAGAATACCATCGTTTCCGTCGGCGGTGTTGTAATGCAGGGCATCATAAATGGCTTCGGCGTTGTTATCATGGCTGCCGTATCTGCTGCTTCCAAGCTCAGCGGTCTGTTTGAAATGGCAGGTTCGTCCATTGCTTCCGCAATGCATACCTTTGCAGGCCAGAATCTTGGTGCAGGTGAATATGAGCGCATACGCGATGGAGTCAAAAAGGCGATCATGGTCGCGGTCTCCGTTGCAGTCTGCTGCGGAATCATCGCTGTTGTATTCGGCAGAAGCATGCTGACCATGTTCGTTGACATGAGCACTGAAAATGCATCGCTGGTCGTTGACGAGGCATACCGGTTCATAAGAATAATCGGCATAATGTATTTTGCGCTTTATTCCATGTTCATCTTCCGCTTCACCCTGCAGGGTATGGGCGACGCGGTATTCCCGCTGACTTCCAGTGTGATCCAGGTGTTCATGCGTACTGTCGTTACTTTCTTCCTGGCGAAACTGCTTGGTGAACTGGGCGTGTATATAGGCGATGTACTTGCATGGTGCAGTGCAGGCGTGTTCCTTATGATAGTGTATAATATCAAGATAAAGCGCCTGATCGGGAGCAAAGCCAAAGTTTCGGCATAAATACCTTAAAAGTTATAAAAACAGGCAGCGTTGACGTATGACGCCGCCTGTTTCGTTTCTAAGTAAAAATATATGCAAATATATGTTAAAAACCTGTTGACAAATAAGGAAAATAGTGATATTATAAAAGCGTACCAAGGAAGGTTACAAACAAGCAGACCAATTGCCAGGGTAATAAAGCAAAGAAGCTGAACCGACGATATTACAGGAAACATGCAGACGTCAAACCTGTTATGGATGGCGATCACAGAATGACATATCCTAAAAAATCGTCAGGACAGGGCAGAACCGAAGGCAAAACGGTTTGCGGGGAAATTCAAGCAAAGAAATCGAAAGGGGGCGTTACCGTTGGACAAGACAATAAGTGAATTCGCAGCGGTTTGCTTCGCCCTCGATAACATATAAGAGAGAATGAGCAAACAGGTTTGATAGGCACGACAAACGCACCGCATATTCCGCAGAAACGGAGGCGAAAGGTGCGGAGGCGGTGCATACGAACTGAATTACCCGGAGTAAGGGAAACGATATGAACAATCCGGGCGAAGCAAATCGCAAAGACAACTGAATAGCATCGTCTCTGTAAGAAACTGAATCAACGACAAGATCTCAATAACAAAACGTACAGTTACAATAACAGCTACTGAACGACGAGATACCAACTGAACTCAGTATGAGATGATATATAAGAGGCCGTCATAAATGACGGCCTCTGTTTTGTCTGTTCAATTTTTTGTAAGCGTAAATGCCATGTCTCCGCCGTTGTAAGGCGCGGTGAAGATAGTTTCGGTATCTCCGGAATATCCATCGGGAAGTTTCAGAATATGAACTTCATATTCGTAAGGAGGAAGCTCAAAACTGCATGTTCCGTTTTCATCTGATGTGTATACCATGCAGGTAGTGTCGTTGCATACCTGTGCAATAACGCCATTTACGGGGTTGCCGTTCTGGTCTGTAAAAGTAAGCACATATGCAGACATTCCGTCTTCGGCAGAACCGAAGTCTTTTGCGGCAGGTTCTGCCGGTTCGGATTCTTCGGCATAATGCCATCCGTTTGCGTTGCCGGAAACACCGGCAGCGAAATTGCTCAGGTTTTCTTCATCCGCAAAGAATGTAGCACTTACGGAAAGGGGTGAATCCGCGGGGAGGGAGAAGAGATAAAGCGTAGTGTAGGTGTAGCCGGTAGTATTGATGCTGTCTGATGCGGCGGTTATGATGTAGCTGTCTCCATTCTGATGATCTGCGATTGCCCATATGCTACCGTCGTAATTGGAAAAGGCAACTATGGTTTCGGGATCGAGCTCAGCGGAGAGCCGGATGGAAAATTCGCCTTCTGTGGAGTTCAGCACATAGTATTCGCAGTCTCCGAAGTGTGAGTAAAGAATATCATCGGGATCATCGATGTATACACGGCGCGCACCGGTATTCACGGCTTCTATGCGGGTCGTATTTGAAACAGGATAAACGGGATTCGATGCAAGCGCAGAAGCTGCCTCTTCACCGGAGAGAATTACAATGCTGTCTATCCAGACTGTATCTTCGTTTGCGGCTGAATCTACGGTACGTATATACGACAGCTCGAGTTTGTGTTCGCCGTCATGCTCAATTGGCAAAGCATAGGTCGACCAGCCCTGTTCACCACCGAATACCTTTTTGGTCTCACCGTCGAGCGTGAATGCCAACGTGTTGAATGCAGCCTCTGTGGATGTTTTGAAAGTCACAACGATAACATCTCCGGCATTTGCCTCAAAGGCAGCGCTTACGGCAGAGGAAGAGTTTTTGATGCCGGTGTTGGTGGATACCACCACAGTGCGCCCATCTTTTTCGGATACGATCATGGGCCAGATATATTCGCTGTCGGGATTTGAGAATTCTATATCGCTTCCGTTGTCGTTAAGTGCGGCGGCGATTTCGCTGCTTTCGGATTGGGGAATATCGGGCTTTGCTTCGGGGATAGCGGTCAGAATAACGGATTTACTGTAATCATCGCCAATGAACGCGTCGAACAGCCTGGTGAACATAGCCGTTTCGGTTATCGCGCCGGAATGCATGAAGCATATGGTACCGTTGCGGTCTACTACGATTGTGGTGGGAATGCTCACCACACCGAAGCTGTTTGCCAGTCCGGTGGCATTATCGTTGCCCATGGGGAAAGTGATGCCGACTGATGCGGCAAATTCTGCGAGTATGGCGTCTGTATCGGTAGACTCGCAGGAAAGGGCGAATATTTCAATATCGTCCTTGTAAAGCTGGTATGCTTCCTCCATATAGGGGAATTCCATCTTACATGGGCCGCACCATGTGGCCCAGATATTGATGACGACCATGTCCTTTTCTTCGAGCGTATCGTAGAGATTCAGCGTCCTGCCGTCATATGTTGTAAAGGTGAAATCGGGCAGAGTGTCGCCAAGCGCATATTCGGCAGATGCGCCGCCGGAGATAAACATAAAGCAGAGACTGAATACAAGAATCAGCGCTGCAGAGACTATCCATTTAAGTTTTTTCATTTTTTCAGTCCTCCCTGTAGATCCTGATTTTATTATATAGATGCTGTGAGCCGACTGTCAACAGCTTGTTTGCGCACAATTTCCTATGGTATAATTATTATAAACGAACTTTGACGGAGGTAAACGATGCCCCGATATGTGAAAGTTTTCCGGTGGCTTGCAGCCATAACAACGCTGACCGTGCTCTTTTTGCTGACAGCGGGCTGTATAAAAATATATAACGAAGGCAATTCACCTGAAAATATAAATGAAAACGGTATTTATATTGAAAATGTATTTTCACGCGAAGCTGCCGCGCAAGTACTGAAGCCTGTTTTCATCCTTGGCGGTGCAGATGTTTTGTTGATCGCCGTGACCTGCCTGATGCAGAGTGGCAAGGTGAGTGAAAGAATATCGGGTATGACTGCGGAGAACCGGCTCAGACTCATGAAAGCCCGTGTTAGACGGCTGCCGGAAGATGCGCTTAAAGAGGAACGTTTTCGCAGGAAAGCAGTATGGATAGCCGGCATAATCGCAGGTGCATTTGGATGTCTGGCACTTGGATATCTGCTCAACGGAAGTAATTTTGTTTCATGGGATCTTGAGAATGTAATGTCAGCTGTGATGCTGCATGTGTTTTTATGGATCGCAGCAGGGCTTTGCGTGATTTATGTATATCTTTTCCTGCGCGACCGCAGCATGGAAAGAGAAATAGAAATTCTCGGAAAGTGTGAAAAATCCGCTCCTGAAAAAGTCAGTGAGGAAGGCAGAAAAAACACGGGCTATATACGCATAGCACTGTATATCGCTGCCGTGCTGCTTATCGTGCTGGGTATTTTCAACGGCGGCATCAGGGATGTTTGGGTAAAGGCAATCAATATATGTACGGAGTGTATAGGTCTTGGCTAAAGTAATTACATGGCTGAAACTGCATATGCCGACAAAGCGCAGAATTATTCAGCTTTATTCTGCTCTGCTGTACAATGCATATATCAAGGGTTTCATCAAGGGAAATATATATACCGGCGGGGCAAAGGTGCTTTGTGTGCCGGGACTGAACTGCTATTCGTGTCCCGCTGCGGTAGGCGCGTGTCCTTTGGGTGCACTGCAGAATGCAGTCGCATCGTCCGGCAGCAGGATGCCGTATTATTTGCTGGGAATACTGCTGCTTTACGGACTTACGCTTGGCAGGACTGTTTGCGGCTGGCTTTGTCCTGTAGGACTTCTGCAGGAACTTCTGCACAAGATACCTTCTCCGAAACTGCAGAAAAACAGAGTTACGGCAGTGCTGAGCCTGTTGAAATACGCAATACTTGCAGTGTTTGTTATAGCCGTTCCGATGTGGTATTCGCTGCAAAGCTATCCCGTACCGGCTTTTTGTAAATATATCTGTCCCGCGGGCACGTTTGAAGGCGCGGTCGGTCTGCTGGCGCATCCGGCAAATGCAGATAAATTCTCGATGCTTGGCATACTCTTCACGAGAAAATTTGTCATTCTTATGGTACTGATTGCGGTATGCATATTTGTTTATCGCGCTTTCTGTCGTTTCATTTGTCCCCTCGGCGCTATATATGGGCTCTTTGCCAGGGTAGCCTTGATCGGAGTAAAGGCAGAGCCTGCGAGGTGTATCGATTGCGGAAGGTGCGTAGGATGCTGTCCTATGGATATCAGACGTGTCGGCGACCGTGAATGCATCAGCTGCAGCAGGTGTATAAGCGAATGTCCGACAGGCGCGATATCCATGAAGGCGGGTAGGATAACATTGCGCGAGGGCAGAGTTAACGTATCTGACGGCAAGAAAATCAGTACGCGTATCAAACGCGCTGCGTGGATATCGGCTGCCGTTATACTTGTATGCGCGCTTGTTGGCTTCAACCTGCCGGTCAAAAATATGGCGGAGATAACTGCCGTGGATGAAACGCAGCCCGGCATGCCTGTCGGCAGTGAAGCGGGAATGCTTGCACCGGATTTCACCGTGCCCCTTTACGGTGAGGACGGCGGTAGTTTTACGCTGAGCGAACATCGCGGCAAGGTGGTCATTGTCAATTTCTGGGCAACATGGTGTACTCCCTGCTGCGAAGAATTGCCGTACTTTGACGAGATATACAGAACCTATGGCGATGATGTTGCGGTGGTTGCTATTCACTCAGACCTTATTACGGATGATGTGGACGGATATCTCTCGCTGTATGATTATGTGATGCCCTTTGCTCTTGATGAAGATGGGGGAGTAATAAGCTCCTTCGGCGGGTCAACTATGCTGCCGCAGACCGTGGTCATCGACAGAGAAGGAATCATCACCTATAATGCCGTGGGCTCTGTTTCATACGAAAAACTGGAAAGCTTAATAAAAGAAACAGAGAAATAAATTGAAAAGCTGCAAAAGTTGATGTAAAATGGTTGGTGTCATGTCAAATGCATACACCGACCTTTATTTTACGGAGGAATTGCAATGAATACCGGCAAAAAACCTGCGTTTTTGAGTTATATTGCTCTTTCCGGGCTGGCCATACTGATGGCGCTGAATTATCAGATATTTATTCTGCACAATGCCTTTGCGCCTGCGGGAATCAACGGTCTTGCAACTATGATACAGTATGTGTTCGATTTCAGCATCGGATACATGTCGCTCATAATCAATGTACCTCTTGCCATATTTGCATTTTTCAAGGTGGACAGGCAGTTTGCGCTGAAAAACCTGGTGTTTGTATTGGTTTTCTCCGGTGCGATGCTGGTGCTGCAGAAATATGTTGATCTTTCCAGATTCATATACAATACCGGCGATGGTCGTTCCACGCTGCTTGCGCCCGTTGCTTCCGGCGTCGTCAACGGATATATTTACGGCTGTGCGATACGTCTCGGCGGAAGCACCGGCGGAACGGATTTCATTGCGGCTTATGTGCACAAGAAGCGTCCCGAATATTCCCTCATCAAGGTGCTTTTTGCATTCAATGTATCGGTGGCGATATTGTCCTATTTCGTATATGATTTCAATGTCGAGCCCGTTATCCTGTGCATAGCATACTGCTTCATTACATCCAATGTAAGCGACAATATGATAAAGGGCGGCGAACGCGCCATCAAGGTTGAACTGATAACTTCCCATCCCGAGGAGATATCTCAGGCGCTTATCAAAGGTCTGCGCCACTCGGTCACTCTTGTTGAAGCCCGAGGCGGTTATACCGGAGACGGCAAGACAATGCTCATCTGCGTTATAAACAAACATCAGATTGCCAGCATGACCGAGATTATACGCAAATTTCCCGATACATTTGCCTGCATAAGCGATGTAAATCAGACCCTCGGCAATTTCAAGAAGATACACAGAAACTGATTTGTTTATGATACATAAAAAGGCTTCCTTGTTTCAAGGAAGCCTTTTTGCGTTTCTCATTCGGCACAAAGACCAGTTTAACGAGGAAGCCTTTACTGACTCAGCAATGTGCCACAGGTTGTCTGTGATGCGTATCTCCACATTTCTGTTTATCAGTTCGCTGAAAATATCATCGATGCGGTATTTATTTACGGGTATCTGAGTCTTTTCGGACACATAGTAACCTGCTGTTTTGTCTGTCAGGCGAAAATCTGCCGTATCAAATTCGTACAGGTACAGCGTAGTGCTGCGCATCCTGTCAAACCATCCGTTTTCGATGACCATACCGTATGAAACTGTATTTGAGGAAAAGAATTTCTCTCTGTCGGATTCTGTTGTATCGTTGCTTATGTGATACATGACTCTGGGACATTCTCTTGGCGTGAGGAAATTCGGCAGATGTGCTTCGTCTGTAGCCCATACAAGCCCGATGCTTTTGTCCATATCCTCGCGTTCGGGAATACGGGGATAGAACACAGAAATATTCTCTTCTTCGCTTACGTGAAATAATCTCACTGCATGTTCCTCCGAAAATTATAATCGACCGGCAAAGCGTTGTATCTGCTATGCCGGTCGTGATAGTGAGGTGTTTATCTGCGCAATTTGCGGCAATACTGCGTACAAAGCTTGTCGGTGCAGTTTGCACAGCGCAGCGCTTCGTTTGTCTCTTCCCAAAATCGTTCGGGATATATGGCACAGGTTATTTCCCAAACTATCCATGCCATAAGCGCCATTATGAAAAGGCTGCGTGCGTAGAAGCTGTTTATGAAAAGCATGGGGGAGAACATCATCAGATGGTCCCAGTTGAATATGCGGCAGGTGGTGCAGCAGCGGGTGCGCATTATCAGCCTGAAGGGGCACCATATCAGCACGCAGATTAGGTCGCTTACATAGAACACTACGGAAATGGTGAAAAGTGCAATATCACCGATGATTCCATTGAAATAGAGTATTCCTATGGCGACAATGAGCGCGCACCAGATGAGCATTACGAGATAAGCGGACTTGGCGGTTTTTACGGCATGAGCTTTCAGCGCGTTATAATTGATCTTTTCTCGTATGGGCTTGAAATACCTGGGAAAATGCTTTATCGAACCAAGGGAGATCTTTGAACTGATGGGGAATAGCTGTGCGAGCATATCGATCATCCAGATTATCCACAGAATGTGTATCAGTCCGAAGCTCTTGAAGAACTGTCCCTTTTTTAGAGGTTCGAATATTTCGGGGCTTGTAAAGATCAGGATCGCGGTTGCGATAAGTACGGCGCAGCGTCCGATAAGCCTGAGCCAGTACAGTTTGCGCAGTGGTGAGGTGTTTTTGAACATACAGAGTGCCTTTCGTGTCTGTCAGCAGGATATCATTATGTCTATTATTTCCTTATCGGTGCCGGCCATACCCTTGCGGGCGAGACGGCCTACATTTACGATGGTATTTTCAACACCCTTGGTGATTATACCATCGCCGCCGTAGAACTGGGTGCCCTGCATGTACATCTCCATACCGATGAGCGCGGCATCGACAGCCGAAGCGATTTTTGCCGCACAGCTGGATTTGGCTCCGTCGCAGATAACGCCGGAGTTGATTGCGACTGCGTTTACAACAGTATGTGCTATCTGCTTTACGCCGCCGCCGTGAAGATAGGCTATGCCCGCACCGGCGCCGCAGCCTGCGCTTATTGCGCCGCAGTATGCGGAAAGGCGGCCGATGCCGGTCTTGAGATGTATAGTGGTCAGATTGGACACCGCCAGCGCACGATAGAGCTTTTCTTCGGTAACGCCCATATCACGCGCGTAGATGATTACGGGAATGGAAGCGGTCATACCCTGGTTGCCGCTGCCGGAATTGATAATAACGGGCATGCTGCAGCCATTCATTCGGGCATCGGAGCCTGCTGCAGCCCATGCCTTTGCGCGATTGTGCACATTGTCGCCGAAAGCATTCAGCAGCACTTTGCCGACCTGAGCGCCGTATTTTCCGGTGAGACCTTCCTCGGCTATGGCCATGTTGTACTTTATCTGCCTTTCGAGAGTGGGGCGGATGTCTTCGATATCCACACAATCGGCAAATTCCACAATGCCTTCAATGGACATGAGGCTTCTGTCAACGCTGTGATTTTCGCCGGACTCGTTGTATGGTACGTCGAGCAGCACGCCGCCATCTTTCTCAATGCGGATGATATTGGTGTGGAAGCCTGCTATACGGCACATTGCGCTGTGTCCGTCAGCATAGACTACGGCCTTTATTTCGAAAACATATCCGGAATCGGAACCGGAAACTTCTATGGTGGATTCCTTGAGATAACTGCGGATATCGGCGCGCTGTGCGTCGTCAATGGATGCAATGACCTCAAGTTCCTTGTCTTCCGCGCCGGCAATGATTCCTGCGGCAGCTGCTGCTTCAAGACCGCGCAGACCGTCGGTGCCGGGCACGACAACGCTCTTTACGTTCTTTATTATGTTGGCGCTTACAATAAGTTCGGTACGTTCGGGTATGGCGCCAAGCACGCTGCGGGCTTTTGCGGCGGCGTATGCAACGGCGATAGGCTCGGTGCAGCCGGTGGCGGGCACAAGTTCTTCCCTGAGTATTTCGAGATATGCGTTATAAAGCTGCTTGTCCATATGTACAGCTCCTTGTATAAGTATACTAATGTTATACAATAAAATCCTGTATATTGCAAGCGAAGAAATCGTTTACTGAATGGGCACGAAAGCACTGTTTACGGTAGCGGAAAAGGCTTTTTTGTGATATTATATAATCAGGAGCAATACGAGTGCGGCGTGCGGAAAAATACTCGGATAATGCGCGTATGCGGCCGGAAATAATGCGATTCCGAGAATAAAACACGAACATTGGGTGCTTGCACGCATACTTTTGTTCGTAAATATCGGGAGTGTTAAGCTATTTAACCGCACATTTACTGGTATAGAGTTGAAAAGTTATCTCAATTAATGAGATAATATAGAAGGTAATTAATGATATCCAAGAAACCGGGAGGTAACCGTATGAGGAAGGTAGCAATCGTTATGGGTTCCGACAGTGATCTGCCCATCATGCAGAAGGCTGTTGACATGCTCAAAAAACTGGAAATTGAATTTGAAGTAAGAGTACTCTCCGCACACAGAACCCCCGAGGCCTGTGCATTTTTTTCGCGCACGGCTGAAGAAAACGGCTTCGGCGTAATCATCGCCGCAGCAGGCAAGGCTGCTCATCTGGCAGGTGCTATTGCCGCAAACACCACTCTTCCCGTTATCGGCGTTCCCGTCAAGTCCTCCACTCTGGACGGTCTGGACGCACTGCTCTCCACCGTACAGATGCCCTCCGGCATGCCCGTAGCCACCGTGGCGATCGACGGCGCTGAGAACGCAGCTATTCTGGCAGGTCAGATCATTTCCCTGACCGATGCCGGCCTCGCAAAGCGCATCGCAGACATGCGCGCCGCCAACACCGAAAAGGTGCTGGAAAAGGATAAGAAGATCCGCGAACAGTTCGCATAACATAACTTACTTAGAAATTGGAGGAAGTTACCATGGAAAAGAGTTTCAGCGAAAGCTATAAGGCAGCTGGCGTTGACATCACCGCAGGCTACAAGGCAGTAGAGCTTATGAAGAAGCATATCGCCCGTACACGCAACGAGGGCTGTCTTGATGACGTTGGCGGTTTCGGCGGTTGCTTCGGCCTTCCCATTGCCGGCATGGAAGAGCCTGTGCTGGTTTCCGGCACTGATGGCTGCGGCACCAAAGTTAAGCTCGCTATCCTGATGGACAAGCATGATACCATCGGTATCGACGCCGTCGCCATGTGCGTCAACGATATTATTTGCGTAGGCGCAAAGCCCCTGTTCTTCCTCGATTATATCGCCTGCGGCAAGAATATTCCTGAAAAAATTGCAGCAATCGTCGGCGGCGTTGCTGAGGGCTGTGTTCAGTCCGGCGCTGCTCTGATCGGCGGAGAAACTGCGGAGCATCCCGGCATGATGCCCGTCGAGGACTATGACCTCGCCGGTTTTGCCGTGGGTATCGTGGATAAGAAGAAGATCATCGATAACACGAAGATGGCCGCAGGCGACGTCGTCATTGCGTTGCCCTCCACCGGCATCCATTCCAACGGCTTCTCCCTGTGCCGTAAGGTCTTTGACATTGATAACAACAATCCCGAACTGTATGTCGCCCGTGAAGAACTCGGCGGCAAGACCATCGCCGAAAGCCTGCTGGTTCCCACCCGCATCTATGTCAAGCCCGTTCTTGCCCTGCTGGAAAAGATCAATGTGAAGGGCATCAGCCATATCACCGGCGGCGGTTTCTACGAGAATATTCCGCGCTCCATCCCCGATGGTCTCTGCGCGAAGATCGACAAGAGCGCAGTTAAGGTGCTGCCGATCTTCGACGTCATCGCCAAGTGGGGCAACATTCCCGAGCGCGACATGTACAATACCTATAACATGGGCGTCGGCATGAGCATCGTTGTTCCCGCCGATCAGGTTGAGGATGCCATCAATATTCTGAAGGCTTACGGAGAAGACGCCTATGTCATCGGCTCCATCATCGAAAACGAAGAAAAGGTGATTCTGGAATGAGCATCCGGATCGCTGTTCTGGTATCCGGCGGCGGAACCAATCTGCAGGCGCTTATCGATTCTCAGGCAGCAGGCATGATTCCCAACGGTGAGATCGCACTTGTTATCTCCAACCGTAAGGCAGCCTACGCTCTCGAGCGCGCCGCAAACGCCGGCATCAAGGGATGCGTACTTTCCAAGTACATGCAGCCCGACCCCGAAAAGTATGACGAACAGCTTCTTGAGATCCTCAAGGAGAATAACATCGATATGATCGCGCTGGCCGGCTTCCTTGGTATCATCGGAAGCCGCGTGCTGGCGGCATACGACGGTCGCATCGTAAATATCCACCCCGCGCTGATTCCTTCCTTCTGCGGCATGGGCTATTATGGCCTGAAGGTGCATGAGGCAGCTCTCGCACGCGGCGTGAAGGTTTCCGGCGCCACCGCACATCTCGTCAACGGCGAAGTTGACGGCGGCCCCATACTGCTCCAGAAGGCAGTTGAGGTCAAGGAAGGGGATACCCCCGAGGCGCTGCAGCAGCGCATTATGGAACAGGCCGAATGGGAGCTGCTTCCCAAGGCTGTCAGCATGATTTGTGACCAGATCGTTTCCGGGAGGAATTGACAATGAATAAGGTAACTCTTCAGAACGCAGTTTCTGCTACCACTTATCCCGGCCGCGGCATCATCGCAGGCCGCACCGCAGACGGCGAAAAGGCATTCTTCGCCTACTTCATCATGGGCCGCAGCGTCAACTCCCGCAACCGCGTATTCGTACGTGACGGCGAAGGCATCCGCACCCGCGCATTCGATCCCGCAAAGCTGGCCGATCCTTCTCTGGTAATCTATGCTCCCGTTCGTAAGATCGGCAATCACACCATCGTTACCAACGGCGACCAGACCGATACCATCTATGATTTCGTAGCAGAAGGCAAGTCCTTCGTTGAGGCCTGCCGCACCCGCTGCTTCGAGCCCGATGCACCCAACTTCACTCCCCGCATCTCCATGATGGCTACCTTCGCAGACGGCAGCTTCACCTTCGATATGTCCGTGCTGAAGGCCGCCGATGCAACCGGCGAGCGCAGCCTGCGCTGCTTCTACGAGTACGAAGGCATGCCCGCAGGTGAGGGCCGCTTCATCCACACCTATAAGTGCGATGGCAACCCCATTCCTTCCTTCGAAGGCGAGCCCGAGATCGTTGAGATCGGTAATTGCATCGATGAGATGACCGAGACCATCTGGAATAATCTGAACTGCGAAAATAAGGTCTCCCTGTGGACCGAGATCGTTGATCTCAAGACCGGCAAGACCGATTCCCGCATCGTAAACTGCAACGAATAATCAGGAGGAAGCGTAAAATGGCAAACGAGATCGCCCTCAAGTACGGCTGTAACCCCAATCAGAAGCCTGCCCGCATCTTCATGCAGGAAGGTGAACTGCCCCTGACCGTGCTCTCCGGCCGCCCCGGCTACATCAATTTCCTTGATGCACTGAACGGCTGGCAGCTGGTAAGCGAGCTGAAGAAGGCCACCGGCCTGCCCGCAGCTACCTCCTTCAAGCATGTATCTCCCGCAGGCGCTGCAGTCGGCACCGAGCTGACCGATACCCTGCGCAAGATCTACTTCGTGCCCGAGAAGGCAAAGCTGAGCCCTATCGCCTGCGCATATGCCCGCGCCCGCGGCGCTGACCGCATGAGCTCCTTCGGCGATTTCATCGCTCTGAGCGACGTTTGCGATAAGGCTACCGCCCGCCTGATCAACCGCGAGGTATCCGACGGCGTTATCGCTCCCGGCTACACCGAGGAAGCTCTTGAGATCCTGCTCAAGAAGCGCAAGGGCACCTACAATGTAATTCAGATCGATCCCAACTACGTTCCTGCAGAACTGGAGCGCAAGATGTGCTTCGGCATCACCTTCGAGCAGGGCCGCAACGCTCTTGAGATCAACGAAGAGATGCTGCAGAACGTCGTTACCGCCAAGAAGGAAATGACCGCTGAAGAAAAGCGCGACCTGATGATCTCCCTGATCATCCTGAAGTACACCCAGTCCAACTCTGTGTGCTACGTAAAGGACGGCCAGGCCATCGGCATCGGCGCAGGTCAGCAGTCCCGTATCCACTGCACCCGTCTTGCCGGCTCCAAGGCCGACAACTGGCACCTGCGTCAGCACGAGAAGGTTCTGAACCTGCCCTTCCGCGAGGAGATCGGCCGTGCAGACCGTGACAACGCCATCGACGTTTACATCTCCGACGATTACGAGGATGTTATCGGCGACGACGTATGGGCAGCCACCTTCACCGAGCAGCCCGCTCCCTTCACCCGTGAAGAGAAGAAGGCCTACCTGGCTACCATCACCGGCGTTGCTCTGGGCTCCGACGCATTCTTCCCCTTCGGCGACAATATCATCCGCGCACATCGCAGCGGCGTGTCCGTCATCGCCGAGCCCGGCGGCTCCATCCGTGATGACAACGTCATCGAAATGTGCGACAAGCTGGGTATCGCCATGGCGTTCACCGGCATCCGTCTGTTCCATCATTAATTAAGCGAGGTACACGCGCAATGAAGATCATGGTAGTGGGCGGCGGCGGACGCGAACACGCGATCATCAAGAAGATCGCAGAAAATCCGCTGGCCGAAAAGATATATGCACTTCCCGGTAACGCCGGCATCGGCGCCGACGCGGAGTGCGTGGCTATCAAGGCCACTGACATAGAGGGCATTGCACGCTTCGCGGGCGACAACGGCATCGATTTTGCCGTTGTCGCCCCTGATGACCCTCTGGCACTGGGCGCAGTTGACGCTCTGCATGCCATCGGAGTGCCCTGCTTCGGTCCTGTTGCGGCTGCCGCACAGATCGAAAGCAGCAAGGCTTTCTCCAAGGGTCTCATGAAGAAGTACGGCATTCCCACCGCAGCTTTCGAAGTATTCTCCGATGCTGATAAGGCTCTGGAATATGTAAAGACCGCAAAGTGCCCCCTGGTCGTAAAGGCCGACGGTCTGGCACTGGGCAAGGGCGTTCTCATCTGCATGAATAACGCAGAAGCCGAACAGGCCGTGCGTTCCATGATGCTGGAAAGCGCCTTCGGCAAGAGCGGCTCCACCGTAGTTGTCGAAGAGTTCCTGGAAGGTCCCGAAGTTTCCGTGCTGGCCTTCACCGATGGCGAGACCGTTTCTCCCATGGTTTCCTCCATGGATCACAAGCGCGCCAACGATAACGACGAAGGTCTGAACACCGGCGGTATGGGCACCATCGCCCCCAACCCCTATTACACCGCTGACGTGGCAGAGCGCTGCATGGAAGAGATCTTCCTGCCCACCATCAAGGCCATGAACGCCGAAGGCCGCACCTTCAAGGGCTGCCTGTACTTCGGCCTGATGCTCACCGAGAAGGGCCCCAAGGTCATCGAGTACAACTGCCGTTTCGGCGATCCTGAGACCCAGGTGGTCCTGCCCCTGCTGGAGAGCGATCTGCTCACCGTCATGGAGGCAACTGCCCAGGGCAAGCTGGCCGAGACCGAGGTGAAGTTTGCCGACAAGCACGCCTGCTGCGTGGTCCTGGCCTCCGACGGCTAC
>JAZRPZ010000097.1:0-14744 GCA_045649485.1 Clostridia bacterium | reverse complement strand
TGGTATTTCCTGTGATGAGGCTGCTTTTGCCGCCGCTCTTGGTCAGCGCTGTGGGTTGCAGCTGCAGTTCCCGGGCCAAAATCTCCATGACGCGGGGGGCACAGAAACCGCCCTGGCAGCGGCCCATGCCTGCACGGGTACGGCGCTTTACGCCGTCCAGAGTGCGTGCGCCGCGCTTAACGGCCTCAACGATCTCGGCTTCGGTGATGATCTCGCAGCGGCAGATGATGCGGCCGTACAGAGGATTCTCTGCAATGGCGGCTTCCTTCTGCTCGTTGGTCATGTGACGGAAAGCCTTTATGTGGCTGCGGGTAGGATCGTAGTTGGGATCCTCGATCAGCTCGATGCCGGATTCCTTAACCAGCTGCTCCACCATGTTTGCGATGGCGGGTGCGGAGGTCAGACCGGGAGAGCAGATGCCTGCGGCGTGGATGAAGCGTGCATCCACATCAGAGGGGCGGATGATGAAATCACCGGTGGAGGGCTGCGCGCGCAGACCTGCGAAGGAGGTGATCACGTTGCGGAAATCGATATTGGGAGTAGACTTGCGGGCCTGAGTCATGAGCTCCTTGATGCCCTCGGCGGAAACGGAGGTATCGGTCTTGCTCTCCTGCTCAACTGCGGTGGGGCCGGCAAAGCTGTTGCCGTCCACGGTGGGAGAAACAAGGATGCCCTTGCCCATCTTGGAGGGAGTCTGGAAAATGACTACCTGAGGGGTCTGGGCGCTGCGGTCCAGCAGCATGTATTCACCCTTGCGGGCGCGTACGGAGAAGGAATCGTCGCCGATCATGCGGGCAACTTCGTCAGAGAACAGACCTGCGGCGTTGATAACGCGCTTTGCCTTGATCTCCTCGCCGCCTGCGATAACAGTGAAGCCGTTCTCGTCGGAGGTGATGCTGCTTACGGGATGATCCATCAGCCACTCAACGCCGTTCTTGCGGGCGTTCTCTGCGCAGGCGATGGTCATTTCATAGGGACAGGTGATGCTGCCGGTCTCAGCCAGCAGTGCGCATACGCAATCCTCGGAAAGCATGGGCTCCATCCTGCGGGCTTCCTCGCCGGAAATGATGCGCATGCCGGGTACGTTGTTCTTCAGGCCGCGCTCGTAAAGCTCCTTTACATGCTCTGCCTCTTCCTCGCTGAATGCGGCAACGAAAGAACCGCAGCGCTTGAGCGGAACATCCAGTTCGGCACACCATTCGGTGTACAGAGCATTGCCTTCTACGTTCAGCTTTGCCTCAAGGGAACCGGGCGGGCAGTCGTAACCCGCGTGCACAATGGCGGAATTGGCACGGGAAGCGCCCATTGCCACGTCTGCAGCAGCGTCGATAAGAGCTACCTTCAGCTGCCAGCGGGACAGCCTGCGGGCAATGGCGGAACCGGTGATACCTGCGCCGATGATCGCCACATCAAATTCTCGCATAAAAACACCCCTCATTTTTTGCATAGAAAAAGCCATAACGAATAAACCCAACACATGGGCATATTCGTTATGGCTTCTCTCTATCTCTGCCAGTAACTGATATTATTATATGATATATACTCTCACAATGTCAATAGAAGGCTTTGTTACTCAAATACAATTTACCTTGAATACCATTTCGGCACGCAGCAAGTCATTCCCTCATACCAATCGAGCACATCCCCGGCCTGATCCAGCATTACGTTTATCTCTTTCTCGCCGAAAGGTATTGCCCAAGGTACAGAGGAGAGCATATTGCTGCCGATATACAGCATGAGCAGTTTCCAGAATTCCACGGGGACTTTGCCCGAGAAATAACCGTCCACCATACCGGTTGCAAATACAGGCGCCTTCTGCGCGCACCACACGATGCGGTTAAATTCCTCCCACGGATCGCCGTAATCAAAACGGTCAAAATCTATCACCACTATCCTGCCGTCTCGCAGCATCATGTTGCCAATGTGATAATCTCCGTGCTGAAATGTCTGCGGCCTGTCCTCAGGCAAACCGAGGTTATTCTCAACGTACTCAATTATCGCCTCAGCGCCCTTAAACTTTATAGGACAATCGCGGTACATTCTTACCTTGCGCAAAGCCTTTGCGGAGAATCTTTCTCCCCACGGCTGCCGGCCTTCCGGCGCAGGCAGCGAATGCAGCTTTTTCAGCGTTTCACCGGCATCATAGCCCAGCGCGTACTGTATATCACGCTCAAGCTTAGGTACTTCCTCCTCGGCATCGGTGCCTTCGACCCATTCCTGCACGAAGTAAATGCCCTCCGCACACTCACCCATTTCCAGAGATCGGCTCATGGAAATATCCAACGCCTGCACATCCCTGAGCACTTCCCATAAACGGGCACGCATTTCGCGCTTTTCAAAAGGAGATATGCGCAGCAGATACACATCTCCGTTTCCGCATACCGCGCGGTACTTCTTATCCCCCGACCAGCCCTTGTCAATAAGCTCACGGGAAACAATGGTTTCAAATATACTCATCCTGCGCACCTCCCTGTGCAGTCAAACGATCACATCTGACAAAAAATCAACGACCGGTATCTTCCGGGCAAACTCATATAATATGCAGATACACAAAAACCCCGCCCTTTCGGACGGGGAATATAATTTACCGGCTATTAATTAATAGCGGCTCTGCTTCTGAGACTCGAAGCATGCACGGCAGTAAACGGGACGATCTCCACGGGGCTGGAAGGGAACCTGAGTGGGCTGGCCGCAGCCATCGCAGATTACATCGTACATCTGACGCTCGCCACCACGGTTGTTGTTGCCATTCTGGGCGCGACGTGCTGCGCGGCAGGAGGGGCAACGGCCGGGCTCGTTCTGGAAGCCCTTGTCAGCATAGAACTGCTGCTCGGAAGCGGTGAAAACGAATTCTGCGCCGCACTCACGGCAAACCAAAGTCTTGTCTTCGAACATGGGAATAACCTCCTAAATGTATGTGCCCATCGATGCCTGTCTTGATGGCCGAGTCCTGCGGGAAAATCTACCGGCATCGGTAGGGATACCAACGGAGGAATACGGTTTCGAGATCATTTCTATCTGGGCTGCAGGTATTATAACACAACATCCCCCAAATGTACAGTAGTACGCAGGATTAATTTCTTGGACAAAATTGCGCAAAATAGGAAAAGAATTGTCCCCATGAGTCAATGCTCACGGGGACAGATTTCAAACTCTGTTATTCCGCGTCATTCCTGGCAGGCTTCTGAGGCTTGCCCTCACGCTTACCCTGCGGTCTGTCGCCGCGGGAACGGCGATGACTGCGGCGATGCTCGGAATGTTCGGGCTTTTCGCTCTTCTCGGCGCGGGGAGCCTCGTCTTCAACGTGTTCAGGCTCTGTCTCGGTATCCGCATTCAGCTTCTCAAGGAACTGGTCGGTGCTCATATTCTTGACAGCTTTCTGATGGGGATAACGGCGCTTCTTGTTTTCCTCTGCAGACTGTTCCTGCTCAGGCTCAGGCTGCTCGGGCTTGCGGGGCTTCTTTTCGAATTTGGCTGCGCTCTCGCGGATAGCGGCCATATCATCGGGACCCATGCGGCGCACATCGTCCACATGATATTCCCTGAGATCAAAGGTATCGTCAGCGGTGTGGATGCGAACCTTTACGCGCTCGCGGATGGGATTGATCTCCGTAACAACGCCTGCGCCGTCGGGAGTCATGATATCCTTGCCTACCTTGGGCAAACGCTTCAGGGTCTGCTCATAATAATCCTGTTCGTACTTCAGGCAGCACATGAGCCTGCCGCACTGACCGGAGATCTTGGTGGGATTGAGGGACAGATTCTGTTCCTTCGCCATCTTGATGGAAACGGGCTGGAAATCGCCCAGGAACGCGCCGCAGCAGATCTGCCTGCCGCATGCGCCCAGACCGCCAAGCATCTTGGCTTCGTCACGCACACCGATCTGCCTGAGTTCGATGCGCATCTTGAATACGCCGGCCAGGTCCTTTACCAGTTCACGGAAGTCAACGCGTCCGTTTGCAGTAAAGTAGAATATGATCTTGCTGTTGTCGAAAGTGTATTCGACGCTTACCAGCTTCATATCCAGCTTGTGGCGGATGATCTTATCCTGGCATACGGTGAAGGCTTCCTTTTCACGCTGCGCGTTGTATTCCGCGCGGCGCTCATCCTCTTCGGTGGCAATGCGCAGCACCTTCTTGAGGGGAGCAACTATCTGTTCGTCTGCCACTTCGCGGGCGCCGGTTACTACCTCGCCGAATTCAATGCCGCGGGCAGTTTCCACAACCACGTTGCTGCCAGGACGGGGCCAGACGTCCACCGGATCAAAATAATATACTTTGCCCGCCTTTTTGAAGCGGACTCCTATAACGGTTGCCATTTATTTTTTATCCTCCATATGTTCAGCAGATGCTCCTGCATGCTCCAGATACATCTTTTCCAGAGCACCGGAAAAAGAAACGTTTCCGGCAAGCATCTGACGCATTTCCATTACTTTTATAAGCAGAGCGCGTCCGTCGAGCTTCAGCTTTCCCCCGTCGGTAAGCATCTCTCCGCCATTTTCACGTGCCATGCAGTCGCGGGCGGCAACTTCCATTATCTCCAGCACATTTGCGGAAACTTTGGATACATCGCCAAGCACGGATATTGCCTTTGCAACGCTCGCCTTTCCTCCGGAAAGTTCCGAAAGAGACGAAAGCACCTTGTCCCTCAATGCGGGATAGGCAGAATCGGCATCTATTTCAAGCGCACGACCTACCGAACCCTGCGCCCATCCGGCCAGTTTTTCCGCCTTTTCGGGCAATATTCCCTTTTCGGCAAGCGCGGCAGCGCACTTTTTTATATCCAGCGGGAATATACGCAGCGGACGGCATCGCGATACGATGGTCTGCAGCATGGTTCCCTGCTGTTCGGTCACGAGAAAAAACACCGTGCCGCCTTCAGGCTCTTCGAGACTCTTCAGCAGCGCATTCTGCGCCTCAGTAGTCATCCTGTCTGCCTGATGAATAATTACTATATGCCTCGAACCGCTGAACGGCTTCAAAGCTATCTGTTTTCTGAGATCACGTATCTGATCTATTTTTACCGAGCGTCCGTCCGGCTCGATTATATGCACATCCGGATGCAGCCCGGCCAGAAATTTCTTGCACTCGGGACAGACGCCGCAGGCGGGCTCTTCCGATGTGCAGAGTATGGCCTGTGCCATAAGCGCGGCGCAGCTTTTTTTGCCCACGCCGTGAGGGCCGGATAACAAAAAGGCATGGGCAATGCGCCCGGCTTTCACCGAACGCATCAACCCATCCGAATTTATTCCGCCAATTGTGATATCTGTAAGTTTCAATCCGTCAGGTCAAGCTTAGATCTTGACAAACTGCTCAACATTGAGCACAAATATCGTTGCGCCGCCTACCATTACTTCAATGGGGTAAGGTGCATAGACACCGGTGGTTCCGCCCATGGGAGAAGGAGAGGTAGCGACCTGCTTACGGCTCTTGCAGACCTTTTCGATAACGCCCATAGCTGCGTCGAACTTCTGATCGTCAACGCCCAGCAGCAGGGTGGTATTGCCGGAACGGAGGAAACCGCCGGTGGTAGCAAGCTTGGTAACGCCGAAGCCTTCATTCATCAGGTTGCCAATGAGGCGAGAGGCATCCTCATCCTGAACAATTGCAATAATAAGCTTCATATGTGTGCCTCCTTTTTTCTAATATGTGTATTTATTATACACGATTTTGTGCGCTTCCGCAAGGGGTAAAGTTAATATTTTCTTTACAACAGCTGTTTTTACAGCAGTATGCATATCATTCCGCCGGAGCCCTCATTTATTATTTTCGAAAGCGCGGTCTGTATATTCTGCCGCACATCATCGGGCATACGCATGAGTTTGGTGGAAAGTCCTTCGCGCACAAGATCATTCAGTGATTTTCCGAAAATCTCCGTTTCCCATATGCCGGAGGAATCGCTTTCAAAACCGCTCAGCAGATATTTCACAAGTTCTTCGGACTGTTTTTCCGTTCCTACAATAGGGCTTACCTCTGTCTGTATATCTACCCTTATCATGTGCAGCGAAGGTGCGCTTGCCTTCAGTTTCACACCGAAGCGGGAACCCTGCTTCACAAGTTCCGGCTGTTCAAGCGTCAGCTCATTCATTGCCGGTGCAACAAGACCATATCCCGTTGTTCGCACGCTTTCAAGCGCCTCCGCCACACGATCATATTCCTGTTTTGCGGCAACCAATTCACCCATAAGACGGAAAAGATGCTCTTCATTTTCTATCTCTGCGCCGCATGTCTCACCAAGTATCTTATAGAAAAGTCCGTCCTTCATTTCGATACGGTATTCTATCCTGCCCTCGTTCAATCTTATATCTGCAGGCACGGCATTTTCTATATATTCTACGGCATTCAGCGCTTCTTTCAGCTTCTCGTGATCGCGCACCCTGCTCATCATTCCGGCGGCTTCCGACACAGCCTCCATTACGGCGCCGCCCAGCCAGTGTTCTTCATCCAGCGAAGTCACCCATGCCGGAGCATTGACCCTGACCTCTGTAAGCGGAAATTCAAACAGCACGCTCTCCATAAGAGAGTTCAGCTGCTCGATTGTCATATTCTCGGCATTCAGTGCAGCTACAGGCACTTCATATCTCTGAGAAAGGGCGTTGCGCAGCATCTGTGCCTCCGGAGATTCGGGATCCGCCGTATTGAGCACCACAGCAAAAGGTTTGCCCAACGCCTTCAGTTCCCCTATCACCCGTTCTTCCGCTTCCTGATATGCGCTGCGCGGAATATCCGTAATACTTCCGTCGGTCGTTATCACTATTCCTATTGTCGAATGTTCACGTATGACCTTGCGTGTGCCAAGCTCAGCCGCCTGCTCGAACGGAATATCGTGATCAAACCACGGCGTACGCACCATGCGCGAAGAATCATCATCCATCAGCCCCAGTACGCCGTTTATCAGATAACCTACGCAGTCTACAAGCCGCACTCGGAATGCCGCTTCGTCCCTGAGCCGTATCTCTGCTGCTTCATCCGGAACGAATTTGGGCTGAGTAGTCATGATCGTACGTCCCGCCCCGCTTTGCGGCAGCTCATCACGGGTCCTTGCCCTGCGATGCTCGCCGTCAATATTGGGCAGCACCAGCAGTTCCATGAACCGCTTGATGAATGTAGATTTTCCGGTGCGCACAGGGCCGACCACTCCAACATATATGTCGCCCTCGCAGCGTCCGGCGATATCTCGGTAAAGTGACCATTGATCCATGGAACACGCCTCCAGTCTTGTCTTGCTGAATCAGCATATGTTCCGAATCCCCTTGCAATGACCGCCGATGCAGGGTATAATTTCAGATACCGAATAATACGGAAGGAGTGTCTGCCATGCGTGAGAAAAAACAAAAAGACGGCACAGGGCTTCTCATCGCTTCGCTCATAACCGCCGCAGCGTTTCTCGCAGTTTATCTGGCATACAGTTATCTGTATCTCCCGATAAAAACCGAAAAGGCAAATGCCCGTTATGCTGCAATGTATTCGCCGGAAACTCCTTCTTATGAAGCAACCGCAGAGCCATCTTTTACCGCCGAGGTAAAAAATGATACCGGAAAGCCGGAATCCACAGTGCAGCCCGCAGAAACGCCTGCTGCTGCCGCCACTGCCGAAACACCGAACGACATAAAGCTCGGTACTCCCGGCCCCGATACCATAATGTATCTCTCAGCCACAAAGCCGCCTGTTCAGGAAAGCTTTGCCGAACTTATCCGCGCAAACCCTGAGACTGCAGGCTTCCTCCGAATGGCTGACGGCCTTGCACTGCCGGTAGTACAGCGCGAGGGCGACAACGAGTACTATCTGGAACACGACTTCGAGGGAAACAAAAACAATGCCGGATGTCTGTTCGTCGACGGCATGAACCTGCTCTATCCCCGTGACGAGTGCATCTACATATACGGCCACAACATGAAAAACGGCACCATGTTTGGCGAAATAGACGAAATGGCCACAGTCGAGGGCCTTATAAGCCGCTCCCCTCTGCGCTTTGACAGCATATACGAATGCGGCGTCTATGTGCCGTTTGCCTGCTTTGAGATAACCGCGGACCAGGCAGACAACAAATATTTTGAAATACGCCATTTTGATCTCGACGCTGCAGGCTATGCCGAATTCGTGGATGAACTAAAAAAACGCTCTGTACTGGATATACCCGTAGATGCAGTATACGGCGATGATCTGCTTATGCTGGTCACATGCAGTTACGGCACCGATGACGGACGCTTTGTAGTAGCCTTACGCAGACTCCGCGAAGGCGAAACCGAAGAAGGCGCGATGCGTCTTGTGGAGCTTTCCACCGAAAAATAAAAAATCGATCCCCCGTTCTCCGTATTTCTGCGGATAACGGGGGATCTTTTTATTTGACTTCTGCCATCAGACGCTTGATTTCAGCTATGCGTCGCTTATTCTCATCGCAATGCCGGCAAAAGCTGCGTATTCCGACCTGTCATATCCGGATTATAACTCACGTACGGATATTTTCAATAACCGCATAATGGACGGGATTCTACGTTCAGTTGATATTTTCTATCTTCCGCATAGCCTTTCTGAACTGTATGGAGAAAAGTATGATAGTAAAAGTGACCGCCATGAAATCCGCAATGGGCTCGGCGAGGTAGACGCCGGTGGTGGGGTCGCTTACAAGGCGGGGCACGATGTATATCAGCGGCAGCAGCAATCCGAATTTACGCATGGACGCCACTATAACCGAAGTCAGCGCATATCCTATTGCAACGAATGTCATCTGACAGGCGGTCTGTATGCCGAACATAAACGTGGAACCCATGTATATGGGCAGCACACGCTGAGTGAAATCCAGCAGCGTATCGTCGGGAGTGAAAAGCGAGGCAAGTCCGCGGGGCATCAGCATTACCGCAAGCCATACCGCAAAGGAGACAGCCGTGCAGCTGACCAGCAGCAGGCGGAATGTCTTTCTTACCCTTTCGGCATTGCCCGCGCCGTAATTGTAGCTGGATATGGGCTGCGCGCCCTGTGCAATGCCGTTGATGGGAAGCCACACCAGCTGTATGGTGCTGGAAAGTATGGTCATCGCGCCGACTGCAATATCGCCGCCGTATTTCAGCAGAGATGCATTGAAGCATACGAAGATCACGCTTTCGCTGCCCTGCATTATGAAAGCCGCCGAGCCCAGTGCCATACTGGGGATTATTACCTTCATGTCCAGCCTGATGTATTCCCGCTTCAGCCTGAGCAGCGTCTTTTTGCCGCAGAGGAACATAAGCACCCATGCGCAGGAAAGCGCCTGCGAAATTATGGTCGCCAGCGCCGCACCCTTTACACCCATGTCAAAAGCATATATAAACAACGGGTCAAGGGCAATATTCGCCGCCGCTCCGATGATCACGGAAAGCATGGATATCTTCGTGAAGCCCTGTGCGGTGATAAAAGCGTTCATGCCGAGGGTAAGCTGCACAAACAGCGTGCCCATGGCATAAACCGTCAGATAATCGCAGGCGTATTCGATGGTATTTCCGCTTGCGCCGAAAGCCATAAGCAGCGGACGGTTCCATATCAGCATGACCGCCGTCAGTATAACGGATACCACCACCGTTGCCGCAAAGCAGCCGCCCATAGTCTTTTCGGCGCTGTCCGGATCCTTTTTGCCCATGAATATGGATGCGCGTGGCGCTCCGCCCGAGCCCACAAGGCAGGAAAACGCGGAGACCAGCATTATTATAGGCATGCATACTCCCACGCCGGTAAGCGCAAGGTCGCCGCCGTCGGGCATATGACCGATGAATATTCTGTCCACCACGTTGTAAAGCATATTCACAAGCTGCGCAACTACGGTAGGCAGCGCCAGTTTAAACAGCAGTTTGCCTATGGGCGCGGTGCCCAGCATTTCTTTATTATCCATAAACACAGCTCCTTTTCAAAAAGCATTATGTCTGCATAATGGTAAATATATCACCGAGTACCCCGAAAGTCAACAACGGTATATTGCCAAAAAATATATGGGGACGCTCCGTTTTTTGGAGCGTCCCCGTTTTTATATGGTCCGTCAGATTTTTTTGATCTCCACGGGTCCGCAGATGCCGGACATCGCCAGCTCGCGGGGACCGGGTCTGCCGAGCATCCTGCCGCCCTTGAATGCATCTGCCGCCACAAGCGCGTTGCGCAGGGTGTTCGTCACCTTTATCTCGATGGTGTTTTCGCCCTTTACGAGCGCATCGGTCACATCGAAAGCATAGGGTGCGGTAAGCGCGGTGCCGAGGCACTTGCCGTTTACGGTCATTTCAGCTGCATCGCCTACGAGACCAAGGTCAACAGCATACGCACCTTCGCCGTTCCAATCGAACTTTGCGGTGTATACTGCCTCGCCGGAGAAGCCCTTCATGATGTCGTTATCCACCCAATCGCCTGCGGCGATATCCGCGGATACATCTTCGCCGGTGAATGCATTCTTGCCTGCGATATGCCAGGTATCAACGGGCAGCTTTTCGCCCTGAGCGCAAGCCGCATATGCCAGCCTGAGGGATTTATCACAGGTTGCTGCGGGCAGGTCGCTGCCGGTGAGTATAAACCAGCTGCCGTACGCGGTGAAGGGCAGTTCGATCTCGATGCCGTCCTCAACAACCTTGAATCCGGGAGCTGTCACCGCGCCGGTTTCGGTATCCAGTATGCGCACATCGCCCTCTGCGCCGCGCAGGGTCACCTTGACCACATGCTTTGCGGTATCGCAGCTGCGCACGAACCACAGAGTGTTCTCGCCGATAACGCGGCGGATATGCTGCAGACAGGTCAGCTCGCTTGCGATACGGGCAGGTACCTCGCAGCCGGTAAGCGCTGCGGGCACATCGTTCATCGGAACTGCTTCCACATACTCGAACAGCTTCGCCAGCTGCTTTTCCTGCTCCTCATAGTCGAGCAGACCGGGAACCTTATCCGGCACGCAATCAACAAAGATAACCGGGAATCCGGAGATCATAAGATCGTTCAGCTTGTAAGCAGCTTCGATGGATATCTTATCTTCGCCGTTTATGATGATCGCCTTGTATTTCGCATCGCCGCAGATGAGTTCATCCCTTACAAGCTCGGCTGCCAGCAGGCATTCCTCGTTGATGTGGAAATAATCATAGCCGGCTTCCATCAGCACATGGCTCATGCGGAAATCGCGGTTGCCGCGAATCTTCTCTTCACATACGGGGCCGGAAGGCGCGGCATGGCCGTCATTCATCACGGCATTCCTGTCATAGCCGGGCAGTACGCCGCCGGTCAGTTCTTCCATAGCCTCGGTGCCGGCAACGTAATCCAGCTTCTGAACATATACGGCAACATCCGCAATGGCGGGACCGGACTGCATCAGATACTGACCGCGGGTAATGCGCTCGTTTACCTTGCCGATATACTTCCACAGAGTATTATCGCGGCACATGAAGCTTGCGAAAGCGCCGTGGAAGGGATAGAAATGCGGGAAGGGCATGCCGCTGTGGCGATAGGGCATACCGTGATAGATCAGCTGATTTACGCCGGAAACAAACAGGCGGTCGGCAGCTATCTTCATCTTATTGGGGGTGGTCATATAGTCATGACCGATCCACACGCAGCTTTCGGCGGTTACCACGGGCTTTTTGTACAGCATTGCCGCAGAGCCCGCCATCTTCATGAAATCTATAACGCCGTTGCCCGCAAGCTGCTCGGTCTCGGGAATGTGGGTGCGTCCGAAGGCCTTTATGTTGTCCATGGAATGGCCGTAGGTCTGCACACGGTTGAGCATCCCGTTGTCATCGCCCCACTTGCGCATCGCGTCGATGAAGTAATCATCAAAGATATCGGCAATGGTCAGCTGGTAATCGTGGCGTACTCTTTCGCCCACGTTTTCCATATCATATGCGGGCGGAGTTATGGCGCCGCGCATCTTTACGAACATGCTTTCATTGCCGGGTACGCAGGTAAGCATCAGATAGGGACGCAGGTCATAGCCGCGGCGGTTCTTGAATTCCTCGAAGAATTCATCAGACCAGGTCCACGGGCTGGAAAGTTCAAAGGAATCGGTAAAGAAGGCGCGCAGAGTCTCACCTGCGTATTCGTCCTTCCAGCCGCCCTTGCCGATGTGGCGGTCCAGATAATCATAAATAATGCCCTTGGAGAAGTGGTCCACGATATAATTGGGCTTTCCGATCTCTTCCACGGACGCCATATGAGAAGTGGAACCGTTGGGGCCTGCGTAATAGGTAAATACCTGCCACTTGCCCTCGGGGAAATCCCAGGTCACGCTGTCACCCTGTACGTTTTCCCAAAGATCAACGGGTGCTTCAAGCATGCCGGTCTTGTCAGCGATGCGGGTAAGGATGGGGTCTACCTTCTCGCCCACCACCTTTGCCGCAGAGACGCCGACGATCTTCACGTTTGCCTTCAGAAGTTCTTCGTCATCCTTGTGCACGCCGAAGGGGCTGAATGCCACCGCGGTGTCCTTTTTCTTGTCTTCCTTGCGGTATTCGATGAGTTCCTCAACGGCAGGCAGTTTTACGGTGCGCTGACCGCCGCCTTCCACTTCCACAGCCATCATGTACATATGCTTCTGATTCTGGGAAAGGGGCACATCGGTGCCGTTGGAGGGCCATCCGGAGCATGCGGTCAGGTCGAGGATCAGTCCGCGCTTCTTCATCTCTTCCAGAATGGAGGTGATTATATCAAAATAATAGTCCGTGCGATAGCGGTGCAGCTTCTTCTGCATCTCGGGATCGTTCTTCATTTCCATGGGGATGCCGTCAAGGAATGCCTGAACTTCACCGCCGGCAAAATTCATTTCATCCATTTCAGCCACTTCGCGCAGCAGTTCTTCCTTGTCTACATCCAGACCGGGCCACCACCAGCGTGCCATGGGACGCGCAGTCTTGGGGGGATTCACAAACTTGCTTATATCAAAATTGCTCATAAGAATACCTCCAAATTTTCTGTTGTAATAATAATATCATTTTGTGTAAATCATTTCAAGCGTTCTTAACATTGGTAAAGTACACTAAATTCGGTGATATAAAATGGATAAATTTGATTATGTCAGATCAGAATGCACAAAACAGCTTGCCGGCGTAGATGGGCTGCTGGGGGTAATACTGCTGGGCTCCATTTCCGCAGGAATGGACGACGAGACCTCGGATTACGATATTCAGATAATCGTAAGCGACGAAGCAATGGCAAAGCACCCCGAATATGCCGATACAGACATCCGTATGGACAGAAAAGTCGATTGCTGGACAAGTACTCTTTCGGAATTGCGCGCCTATGACCGCCACGGATACGATGTGCGCGAGCTTCTGCACGCAATGTACCCCATAGACCCGGACGGCATCGTAAAAGCTGCGGTAGATGAACTCGTACACTATCCCGAAGAAGAACTTCCGCCGCTGATATCCGCAAGACTGGACAGCTATTACGACGGCGTTTTCCGCTCGCTGAAGTGTTTCCGCAAGGGCTTCACCTTCGGCGCACACCAGATGGCTGCGCGCTCCATGGAATTTTTTATCGAGACCATATGGGCTGTAAACGGTTTGGTAATGCCCTTTGTAAACCGTGCGCCCTATCTTCTGCACACCCTGGAAAAGCTGCCCTTCTCAGCGGAAGAGACCCGGGAATGCATGGAGAAAATAGCTGCCGAAGGCGATATTCCCACGCAGCTGAAACTTTTGGACAGAATGTTCGAATTCATGGAAGAACTTGGATATAAACAGGTGCTGACAGACTGGGAAGGCGTACTTGAAGCCGAAGCAGACCTGCACCGCAACGAAAAGGAGAGGATATAAAATGACCGATACCCGCATCGTACTCATAGGCGCAGGCGGCTACGGCGATACCTACGTAAACGCCCTGCTGGAGACCAAAGCCCGTGATAATTACACCTTCGTCGCAGTTGTTGACCCCTTCGTGAAAAGCGCCGCAGGCTATGAAAAGCTCTGCGCGGCAGGCGTGAAATTCTACGATACTCCCGAGGAGTTCTTCGCCGAAAACAGCGCTGACCTTGCAATAGTAGCGACCCCCACCGTGCTGCGCGAAAAGCACGCAATGGCCGTGCTGGAAAACGGCTGCAACCTGCTGCTTGAAAAGCCCATCGGCCCCACTCCTGAAGCCGGACGCCGCATCAAGGCCAAAGCCGAAGAAAAGGGACTGCTCCTTGCCATAGGCTTCCAGTGGTGCTACGACTACGCCATGCTGGATTTCAAGCGCGATGTTGACGCCGGTCTCTTCGGCAAGCCCCTTGATATGCGCTCTCTGGTAATATGGCCCCGCGATTTCGCCTATTACAACCGCGGCATCGGCTGGGCAGGCAAGAAGTACAGCAAGGACGGCGAGCCCATCTTTGACTCCGTAGCATCCAACGCCACCGCCCATTATCTCGAAAATATACTCTGGCTGTGCGGCGAAGGCTACAACGGCGCTGCCATAACCGAAATGCAGGTAGAGACCTGGCGCGCAAACGACATCGAGACTTATGATACCGTGACCCTCACCGGCAAGCTGGACTGCGGTGCCGATTTCGCCTACATGGTCACCCATGCAACTGACCCGGATCATCGCATGGATCCTGTTTTCGAATACCGCTTCGAGAAGGGCGTTGCCCGCTATAAGTGGGTCGGCGCAGGCAGCCCGCTTACCTTCACCTTCAACGACGGCACCGTGAAGGACTACGGTCTGAGCTACAACGGCAATCAGAACAAGCCCTGGACCGTGCTGGACGCCATGCGCGACGGCGGCACTATCCCCTGCCCCGCCGAGACCGCACTGAAGCACGCGGATGCAATC
>JAZRPZ010000096.1:0-6356 GCA_045649485.1 Clostridia bacterium | reverse complement strand
GCATGGGGTTCCAAGGGGACAATGCCCCCTTGGCGGGTTTCCAAAGGGCAGAGCCCTTTGGTCAGGCGGTTTCGATAGAAGCGGCCTTCTGCAGCTTGAGCTGTTCTATGGCCTGTTCGCGCATCTTGTACTTGAGGATCTTGCCGGCGGCATTCATGGGGAATCCGTCAACAAAGGCGATGTAGCGCGGCACCTTGTGGCGGGCCATGTGATCGCGGACATACTGCTTCATCTCTTCCACGGTCATCTCCTCGCCTTCCTTCAGGATGACGCAGGCCATGATCTCCTCGCCGTACTGCTCGTCAGGCACGCCGATGACCTGTACGTCGGAAACCTTGGGATGGGTGTAGATGAATTCCTCGATCTCCTTGGGGTAGATGTTCTCGCCGCCGCGGATGATCATGTCCTTGAGACGACCGGTAATGCGGTAGTTGCCTTCCTCGGTCTTGCAGGCAAGGTCTCCGGTGTGGAGCCAGCCGTCCTCGTCGATAGCGCTGCGGGTTGCATCGGGCATCTTGTAGTAGCCCTTCATGATGTTGTAGCCGCGGGCCACGAATTCGCCGATCTCGCCGACGGCGCATTCTTCGCCGGTCTCGGGATTAACGATGCGGCACTCGATCTCAGGCAGCGCACGGCCGACGGTGGCAACGCGTACTTCCAGAGAATCGTCCGTGGAGGACATGGTGCAGCCGGGAGAAGCCTCGGTCTGACCGTAAACGATGACGATCTCCTTCATGTTCATCTTGTTTACGACGTCCTGCATCTTGGATATCGGGCAGGGAGAGCCTGCCATGATGCCGGTACGCATGTAGGAGAAATCGGTCTTTTCAAAATCGGGATGCTCAAGCAGCGCCACGAACATGGTGGGCACGCCGTGGAACGCAGTGATGTGCTCCTGATGGATGCACGCCAGCGAGGGCTTGGGCGAGAAATAAGGAATGGGCAGAATGGTGGCGCCGTGGGTCATGGACGCGGTCATTGCCAGAACCATGCCGAAGCAATGGAACATGGGCACCTGGATCATCATGCGGTCCTCGGTGGAGAGATCCATGCGGTCGCCGATGCACTTGCCGTTGTTGACAACATTATAGTGAGTGAGCATAACGCCCTTGGGGAAGCCGGTGGTGCCGGAGGTGTACTGCATGTTGCATACGTCGTGGGGAGACACGGCGGCGGCCATGCGCCATACTTCCTCTACGGGCACGGACTTGCCGCGCTGCAGCGCCTCTTCCCATGTGGTGGCGCCCTTCTGACGGTATCCAACGGTAATTACGTTGCGCAGGAAGGGCAGACGATGGCTGTGCAGGGGCTGTCCGGGCTTGGTATCGTCCAGCTCGGGGCAGAGCTCGTGAATGATATCCTTGTAATTGGAGTCGCGGTAGCTTTCCTCCAGAATGAGGGTGTGAGTATCGGACTGCTTCAGCAGATACTCGGCCTCGTGAATCTTGTATGCGGTATTCATGGTAACCAGTACCGCGCCGATCTTGGTGGTTGCCCAGAAGGCGATGTACCACTGGGGCAGGTTGGTAGCCCACATGGTTACGTGGGTGCCGGCCTTGACGCCCATGGCGATGAGGGAACGTGCAAATTCGTCTACGTCATCGCGGAATTCGGAATAGGTACGGGTGTAATTGAGAGTGGTGTACTTGATTGCCAGCTGATCGGGGAATTCCTCGACCATGCGGTCCAGCACTTGAGAGAAGGTGTGGTCAATAAGCTTGTCCTTCTGCCATACATAGCGGCCGTTGCGGCGCAGGGAGTAATACAGAGAGGAGCTTACCTTGCGGCGGGGGCTGTCGTACCTGTTCATGAAGGTAACGAAATGCGGGAATATGATCTCGCGGTCAGCCAGTTCTTCGGACCACTCCAGCTTCCATATGAGGGAAATGAATCCGTCGTAATTGATGGAAGAGAGCGCATCCATCAGTTCGTCTACATGCAGTACGCCTTCGCCGATGGGGCAGTATTCACCGTCTGCATCGGAGTCGCGCAGATGCACATGACGCACATATGCGCCAAGATTCTTGATGGTCTCGGCAGCGGTCTCCTTGTTGTCTCGCGCGGTGTGATGGAAATCCCAGATAACGCCCAGCTCATCGCAGGCGAAGTGGTTCATCAGGTCGCGCAGACGGGCGGTATCGGAATAGATACCGGTAGTCTTTACAAGTACGGCAATTCGCTTTTCGGCAGCGATGGGCAGCAGCACAGAAAGAGCACTGCGCACATTTTCCTCGTTATCGCCGGCGGCATATGCGCCCACATAGGGTACGCGCATATCGCTTGCGGTATTCATGAGGGCAGTAACTGCCTCAACAGTGGCTTCCACATCTCCGGAGAGGTCCACGGAGCTGTCCAGACAGGGTATGGACATGCGGGCCTCGTTCATGGAACGGACGGTGGATGCCACGGAATATTTGTGGAAGGGGCCGCCTCTGTCAAAGAGCGCCTCGTTCTTATGGGCATTATAAACTTCTACGCCGGTGAAGTGCATATCGGCTGCGGCTGCAAACCATTCTTCCCATGCGCCGTTTTCCCAGCCGCGGGTAGAGAATGACAGCTTCATGCTTCAGCCTCCTCGTAGACGATCTTGTTGAGGGCGTTGATGTATGCGCGGATGGAAGCGCCCACGATATCGGTGGAGATGCCTCGTCCGGAATACAGCTTGTCATTGGAGCGCAGACGTACAACGGTCTCGCCCAGAGACTCGCGACCCTCGGTAACTGCCTGAATCTGGAAATCCTCCAGTTCGTAGTGATAGCCTACTACCTGCTCAACGGCAAGGAATGCGGCATCGATGGGACCATCGCCCAGGCATACGCCTTCGAGCCTGTCTTCGCCCTTATCGATGATGATATGAGCGGTGGCTGCGATGTTGTTGCCGCAGTTGATGACGTAATTATTCAGCCTGTAGGTGGGCGGGACCTGCATCGCGGCGGTGGCTACGATGGAATCCAGCTCACGGGCGGTAACGGTATCCTTCTTTTCGGCGATGCGCTGGAATGCCTCGAATACCTTTGCATTGTCCTCTTCGGAGAGGTCATAGCCGATCTTTTCAACAGCCTTGATGACTGCGGCGAGATCGTCGTTCGCGTTCAGGGTCATGTCGGACATATCGGCGTTGCCGCGCAGGGAACCGCTGTAGGGGGTGTTCTTGCTGCCTGCTGCGCTGCACATCCATTCGATCTGGCTTACGATGCGGTTCAGCTCGGTAAAGCTGATATCGCAGGCGCCGCCGAATACATCGAGGCGGTTGCGGATGATGGATGCGAACTTGTCAAGGCGGGTCACGCCGCCTTCGCAGGCAACGGTCTTTACCTCTACCGCACCGGCGCGAACCGCTGCCATTGCACAGGCGGCGGCCATAGCCAGTTCGTCAGAGCACATTACGCCCATGCGCACGTTTGCTATCTCGGGCACATTGGTCTTGATATCCTCGATGAACTGAGTGAATTCCTCGGGGAACATGAGACCCGCGGCGTCACACAGGGTGACGACGGTAGCGCCGGCTTCGATGGCGGTGCGTACGGCGGCATAGAGGAATTCGCGCTCTGCGCGGCAGGCGTCGTCGGCGATGAACTCAACGTCGGCGCACTTCTCGCGGCAGGCTGCGATGGTATTTTTGATGGTCTCGATGGTCTTATCAGGCTTCTTATGCCAGAAATATTCCATCTGAGCGGGGCTCATGGGGGCCTTGAACTGGATACGCGCTTTCTTTGCGTCCTTCAAGGCCGCCATGGTAACGTCCAGACTGTCTGCCTCCAGCGTTACGGGCACCGCAACTACCGCATGCTTGACTGCCATGGCAATGGACTTTACAAGCAGGCTGTCGATCTTTTTATTTTCGATGGGGCTCAGTTCGATTACAGATATCTGCAATCTGTCCAGCAGCTTTGCCATCTCGATCTTTTCTTTGAAGCTGAGTGAGAAGTCGGCGGAATTATCCGCAACCTTCATGGTGATATCACATACGCTGAATTTCTGCATTGGTCGTTTCCTCGCTATTGGAATGGTAATTGATTTATCAGCAAACGGGGGTTATCCAACCGTAGGTATCCTCGATGCGGCCCCACTGGATTCCGGTGAGGGTATCATACAGCATCTGGGTAACTTCGCCGATAGCACCGTTGTTTACGGTGAATACTTCGCCCTTGTACTCCAGCTTGCCGATGGGAGAAATAACGGCAGCGGTGCCGCAGCCCCATGCTTCTTCCAGAGTGCCGTTCTTCATGGCCTCGTCCAGCTCATCGATGGAGATGAGACGCTCGGAGACCTTGTAGCCCTTGGACTTCAGTACTTCGATGCAGCTCTTGCGGGTAACGCCGGGCAGGATGGAACCGGTGAGGGCGGGAGTAACGACTTCGCCTGCGATCTTGAACATAACGTTCATTGCGCCGCCTTCTTCGATGTACTTGCGCTCAACGCCGTCCAGCCACAGAACCTGGGAATAGCCCTTCTGCTCTGCCTTCTGACCTGCGCGGTTGGAAGCTGCGTAGTTGCCGCCGCACTTTGCATAGCCGGTGCCGCCGCGGACTGCGCGGACGTCGGTATCCTCGATCATGATGCCGACAGGATTGATGCCTTCCTTGTAGTAGCTGCCTACGGGGCTGCAGATGATGATGAAGGAGGCATTGTGCACTGCGTGAACGCCCAGAGTCTCATCGTTGCCGATGATGAAGGGTCGGATGTACAGGCTGGTGCCTGCGGAATGGGGTACCCACTCCTCCTCTACCTTTACCAGCTCGGATACGATCTGCATGAAGTCTTCGACCTCAAGGGCGGGCAGGCAGAGACGCTCGGCGGAATTGAGCATGCGCTGTGCATTCTCTTCGGCGCGGAACAGCTGGATGTGGCCGTCCTCGCGGCGGTATGCCTTCAGGCCTTCGAAAATCTCGGAGCCGTAGTGCAGGCAGGTGGATGCGGGATGGATGGAGAAACGCTCGAAGGGAACGATGCGTGCATCGAACCAGCCCTTATCGATGTTCCAGTCAACGATGGCCATGTGATCGGTGAAGATCTTGCCAAAGCCCAGAGCGGACTCGTCGGTGGGCTTCGCCTTGGGGGCGGTGGTCTTTTCAATACGGATATTCAGCATTTTGGTTGCCTCCGTTTATTCGTAATCGCGGCCGATCTCGAGGGCCTTCAGGTTGTAGTTGAACATCTCCTGATGACGGGCGGAAACGACCTTCTTCAGTGCGGCGGTGATGCCCTCGTCATCGAACTGATTCAGTTCCTTCAGGATAGCGCCTACCAGGATCATGTTTGCCAGAGAAGCCATGTTGTTCTCGCTGGCGAGGCGGGTGGCGGGGATGTAAACTACCTTTACATCGGTACGCTCTACCTTGCGCTCGATGAGGGTGGAATCGACAAAGATAGTGCCGCCGGGTGCTACGGTGGATTCGTACTTGTCCAGAGAGGGCAGGTTCATTACCATCAGCACGTCGGGATTTTCTACGATGGGAGAAGAAACGGGCTCGTCGGAAATTACAACGGAGCAGCTTGCGGTGCCGCCGCGCATTTCGGGACCGTAGGAAGGCAGCCAGGTTACCTGCTTGTCTTCCATCATGCCCTTGTAAGCCATGAACTTACCTGCAAAGAGCAGACCCTGTCCGCCGAAACCGGCGATGAGAAAACGGTTAGTCATTTTCAGGCCTCCTCCTTTTCAGCTGCGCTGCGGTCCTTGTATACGCCCAGAGGATAGTAGGGCAGCATCTTCTCTTCCAGCCACTCCAGAGCCTTTTCGGGAGTGAGACCCCAGTTGGTGGGGCAGGTGGAAACGACCTCTACCAGAGAGAAGCCCTTGCCGTCCAGCTGATTCTGGAAAGCCTTCTTGATGGCCTTCTTGGCATTGCGGATATTCTTTACGTTGTTTACGGTAACGCGCTCCAGATACTCGGGGCCGTCCAGCTGAGAGAGCATCTCGCAGACCTTTACGGGGAAGCCGCAGGCCTTGGGGTCACGGCCGTAGGGAGAGGTCTGGGTGACCTGTCCGGGCAGAGAGGTGGGAGCCATCTGACCGCCGGTCATGCCGTAGATTGCGTTATTTACGAAGATGATGGTGATATTCTCGTTGCGGGCTGCGGCATGCACGGTCTCGGCAGTACCGATGGATGCAAGGTCGCCATCGCCCTGATAGGAGAATACAACGTGATTTTCGGGGTCTGCGCGCTTGAGGCCGGTGGCTACAGCGGGTGCACGGCCGTGAGCGGCCTCGACCATATCGCAGTTGAAATAGTTATAAGCCATAACGGAGCAGCCTACGGGAGCTACGCCGATGGTGCGGCCTTCGATGCCCAGCTCGTCGATTACTTCGGCAACCAGGCGATGGATGATGCCGTGGGTGCAGCCGGGGCAGTAGT
>JAZRPZ010000095.1:0-7090 GCA_045649485.1 Clostridia bacterium | reverse complement strand
TTCATGAAAATATTCTGATATACCCATCCTGCGAGAGATAACGCTGCGCCGGCAATAAAAGCCATCAATGTGCGGGGAAGCCTTACTTTGAGAAAAACGGATTGCTTCATGGTCTCCTCGCACGTTCCTGCGATGACGGACAGTATATCGCTTATCGTCAGGTCAAACCTTCCCGCAGAAAGAGATACAATGACTGCGCCCAGTGCAATAACACTGAGCGCGGGCAGAATATAACGTTTCATTTTTACTTGATGATGTCTTCGATGGTTACGTCGATTCCGAATACTTCGGCATAGAAGCCTACTGCCATAGCGGAGAAATCATCATAGCTGATTGCTTCGGGATGCAGTACGCTTGCCAGATAAGCCTGACCGAGGTGTGCGGAGGGAGTGGGGTAGTCCCAGGCTTCGATATCGGAGGGGAACACGAATACATTGCCGTTCTTGACAGCGGTAATGTCGGCAAGCTGCTCGTTTGCCATTATGTCTTCAACGGTGTATTCGGCGTCGGCAACGATGAAGATATAGTCGGGATTCCAGATGATGAGCTGTTCGGCGTCTACGGTCACCTTGCCGTTGCCTTCCATTTCGGAAGCTACGTTGTAGCCGCCTGCAATGGTGATAAGGTCATGCTGATAGATGCCTGCGGGATAGGTGGTGAAGAAATCGGAACCGGCAGCCATATAAACGGAGGGAGTCTCCAGACCTTCGGTTGCTGCGGTTACGGTTGCGGTCATGTCGGAAGTACGGGCAAGGAGATTTTCAGCTGCTTCATCAGCACCGAGAACCTTGCCGATCAGTCGGACGCATTCTTCATACTGAGCTTCGCTTTCGGGATTTACGAGGATTACATTGATGCCGAGTTCTTCCAGTGCGGCAGCGTCATCCTTCAGCTTTATGGGCAGAATAACAACATCGGGAGAAAGTGCGGCGATCTCTTCGATATTTACGCCCTTGCCGGAGCCTACTGCGGGCAGGGAAATGATTTCGGGAGCAGCAAGCTGATAAAGCACACGCTCTTCAGCCTTCTTTTCGATACCGACGAGAGAATCTTCTTCGCCGAGGGCGATAACAGCCGCGGTAGAGATATAGTAGCAGGAAACGACCTTTTCTGCGGGTGCATCGAAAGTAACTTCACGACCGGCCTGATCGACTACGGTGAAGCCCTCTGCAAAGGCAGAGCAGGTAAATACAGACATAATAAGAGCGAAAATAAGAGCGATAACAGTAAGCTTTTTCATGTTTTTACCTCCGGGAAGTTATAATAACCTGTGCAATTATAACACGAATGTGCGTGGAATGTAAAGGAATATAGTTGCGCACATGCCGAATTTACCGGATGACATTCAATAGACAGTCGGAAACAATAGAAGAGAAGCGAATGTATCGCGCAATTGTAGGTTGACAACTTTCATGCGCGGGTTTATGATTTACCTATCAATAATTGGAGATGAACGATATGTATATTACCGAAAAGATGAACGCATGGTGCGAAGCACATTATGATGAGGCGATAGAACTTCTGAGAGTTCTCGGAAGTATTCCTGCGCCTTCCCACCATGAAGAAAAACGCGCCGAATTTGTGAAAAACTGGCTCGAAGAACAGGGCTGCGAAGGCGTATATATCGATGAAGCACTGAATGTCATTTATCCTGTAAACGTAAAAGATGCAAATAAAACAGCGGTGCTGATGGCGCATACCGATATCGTTTTCCCTGATACCGACCCGCTTGAAGTACGCGAAGAAAACGGCAGATTCTATGCGCCCGGTATCGGCGATGATACTGCAAATCTCGTAATGCTGCTTATGGTGGCAAAATACATAGCCGAAACAAAGCCTGAGAGCGATATGGGAGTGGTCATCGTTGCCAATTCCTGCGAGGAAGGTCTGGGTAATCTCAAGGGCAGCAAGCAGATAATGAAGGATTTCGAAGGCCGCGTTTATGAGCTTATTTCCATCGACGGCGGTATGGAAGGCGTGGTAAACAACGCTGTTGGCTCCTGCAGAATGAAGATAACCATTCATGCTCAGGGCGGACATTCCTACGGCGCTTTCGGAAATACAAACGCGATAGTACAGATGAGTCAGCTCATAACACGCCTTTACGAAAAGGAGCCTCCGCAGAAGGCAAAGACGACCTATAATGTAGGCGTCATCGAAGGCGGCACCACGGTAAATACCATCTGTGCGGATTGCAGCGTGCTTTATGAATATCGCTCCGAGGATAGGGAATGCCTTGCCGAAATGGATGCATTCTTCAATGAAGTTATCGCGGAATACCGCGAAAAGGGCTTCAATATCGAAGTTGAAGTGCTTGGTCTCAGACCCTGCAAGGGCGATGTGGATGAGGCAAAGCAGGATGCGCTCACGCTGCGCATGCAGAAGATGATGTCTTCCTTTACGGGAAAGCCTGTAGGCGCAGGTGCAGGTTCTACTGATGCAAACAGCGCTCTTGCGGTGGGAGTCCCTTCCGTAACGATCGGTGCCTGCAGCAGCGTAGGCGCGCACACACGCGGCGAGTGGGTCGACCTTGAATCCCTCAAGATCGGTCAGAAGATAGCTATGGCAGCTGTCATGCAGTATTTCAAATAAGGAGCACAGGCATGGAATATACTAGTCTTGAACAGCTTATCGCGACAAGGTACCTTGATGCGCTCTCGGATTATGCAGATGTCGATGGGCAGATATCTGTCTTGGCCCAGAATGCTGTCCGCAGCCTGCTCAGTACTGTTTATTCCGCCATCGCAGAAGATCCGAAGTTGTTGTTTGCCTCACTTCATGATCCGGATATCTACCATAACCGCTATAACAAATCCTCCGAGAACAAGCCGGAACTTTATGGTCTGATAAAGCGGGCGGCTGCGGCTATTGATGGCGTGGTTGCAAATATCGCAGAGATATCAAAAGCATCTGAGCGGGCAGAGGGCATATTTACCGTTCCAAAGACTGTAAAGATCAAACAATCGCATATCGCAGTTTTTAATGTAGTTGGAATCACTATAGTAAAGACAAAGACCGGATTTGAGATTGATCCGGGTAAGCATACGCTTGCCTTTGAAATGCTTAAATGCATCGATGTAGACCTGATGCAGCTTTCATATGGTATATTCTCAAATCAAGAAAAGTCGATTGCTGCCATATACCGTCGCAACTTGGGCGATCCTGAGGCATTCGATATGCTCATAGAATATCTTGCCGAAAATGGGTATTATTGCCAGACGATGCGTGAAGACCAGCTGAACTTGGACTATGCCAAGGACTACGGAAAAAAGGCCACACCGCTCAAGTCAGCCTGGGGTGAGCGTAATCACGGCGGCGTGTCGTTTGCGTACCACCGGGATGTGGAACCAGCATTTATATGTGCTCTCAGAATACCTGCAAACAAGGTGCTTTTGACTATGGCAGATAGAATGCCGCTGTCGCTGCGCGGTTTCGTAGTAAGAAGAAACACCAAGTGCTCAGGCTGCCGATACTGCGTGCAGACCGATAAGACAGGTGCTCGTCCGCTCATCTATATTCCCGTAGAGCACGATGGAGAAACGCATAACCTCTGTCCGAATTTCCCGGGCTTCGCGTTTACTTTCGAAAAACTTGATATAGAGACCGTGACCCATATGATCGAGTATCTCAGATTCATCGACGAAAACATTTCTGAACTATGAAAAAGCCGGTGGCAATTAGCCACCGGCTTTAATTATGTACTTATCAGCACTTGTGAACGATCTCGCCGTCAACCAGAACGTATCTTGCCTTGGCAGCGATGTCACGCAGAGGATCGCCTTCGAATACTGCGATATCAGCATCCTTGCCGACTTCCAGAGAGCCGACGCGGTTGTCGATGCCTGCGATCTTGGCGGGATTGATGGTGATGGCCTTCCAGGCGCCTTCAACGCTCATGCCTTCCTTGATGGCAAGGCCGGCGCACAGGGGCAGGTAGTACAGGGGAACGACGGGTGCATCAGTAATGATGCTTACTTCAAGGCCTGCCTTCTCCAGAATGCCGGGAGTTGCGAAGGTCTTGTTGCGCAGTTCCTGCTTGCTCTTGGAGCCGAGGGAGGGGCCGATGAGCACGGGAGCGCCGAATTCGACCAGCTCATCTACGATGAGGTGACCTTCGGTGCAGTGATCAAGGGTGATCTTCACACCGAATTCCTTCGCGATGCGGATGGAGGTGAAGATATCGTCGGCACGGTGTGCGTGGCTCTTGAGGGGGATCTCGCCGCGCATTACGGGCAGCAGAGCTTCCAGCTTCATGTCGTAGGGACGCTTCTTCTCGGAATCCTTCTCGGCTGCTTCTACTTCTTCGAGATAACGCTTTGCCTTTGCCAGAGTGTCGCGCAGCAGTGCAGCGGTCATCATACGGGTGACGGGAGGCTTGCGGCCGTTCTGACCGTATGCGCCCTTGGGGTTCTCGCCGAAAGCGATCTTCATGGCAACGTTGTCGTTGATGACCATGTCGTCAACACGCTTGCCGTGCAGCTTGGTGGCGCAGAAGGAGCCGCCGATCACGTTTGCGGAACCGGGGCCGGTGATGGCGGTGGTAACGCCGCCCTGAATTGCGCAGATGAATGCCTCGTCCATAGGATTCATGCCGTCAATGGCGCGGATGTGGGGAGTGATGGGGTCAGAATACTCGTTGCAGTCGTTTCCTTCCCAGCGGGAGGATTCTTCACTCATACCGATGTGGCAATGTCCGTCGATAAGACCGGGAGATACGATCATGCCGGTAGCGTCGATTACCTTTGCATCAGCGGGTGCATCGACCTTAGCGCCGATGGCAACGATCTTGCCGTTGTCGATGAGAACTTCGCCGTTTTCGATATCGGGAGAGGTGATGGGCTTTACAAGTCCGCCTTTGATGAGGATCATTTCAATTACCCCTTTCATTTGTACGTTTACGCTGTGCAGATCAAATCGTCTGCTAATTAACTATATTGTAATATGTATTCGCGGGTATGTCAATGATGCTTTCTGAGGGAGGCAATTTTGCAGGCGCGTTTGTAAGCTTCGGCGAGGTATTCTTCCGGAGAAAGCTTTTTGTATATGTCGTTTTCGTATCTGCCGGGTTTGCTGCCGGTGGTAAGCTCGAATGTCAGGAAATCATCGAAACCGCATCTGTCGAGGCGCGCAGCTGCATCCTGCCAGTTGCCGATTCCGTCGAAGGGCAGCAGATGCAGATCGTCTATCCAGGTGATGACTCCGTTGTAATCCTTTATTCCGAGATTATCGTTCAGATGCGTGCAGAAAAGTCTGTCGCCGTAAAGCGCCAGCATATCCTTGGAGTAATTGTAGCACATTTCGTGTCCGCTGTCCCAGCAGAAACCAACGTGATTTTGGCCTTTGAAAGCATCCATCAGCGCGGCGAGATATTCTTCGCCTTCGGTGTTTTCGAAGGCTATCTTTATGCCGAGCTTTTCGGCTTCCTTTACGACCTCGCCAAATGTGTTGATGCCCATCTGCGTGGGAGAATGCTTCTCAAAGCCTATGAAAGCGTGTATTACCAGAATCGGCACATCGTTGTCCGCACAGGTATGTACACTTTCTTTCAGTTCGCTCAGCGCGGACGGGCTCATCTCGGATTCATACCACATTGCGTCCATTTTGCCGAAAGGTGCGTGTATGGACTGGAAAGTCATGCCGGTCTCGTTTGCTGCTGCGCGGAGCTGTTCGATTTCGTGACCGATGCTTGCAAAGAAGCCCTCAAAGCCTGTGTCGGCAATCTTCTTTACCTGTTCGATCCTGTCACCCAATTCACTCATAAGTCCGAGGCAAAGCTTCTGTTTGTACATAATCAATGCTCCTTGTTATTTCAGTATCTCTTCGGCGATCATATAAAGGCCTTTTCTGTGATAATCCTTTATGCTGTCGGGAAGATTTTTGCCAACAGAGCATTCGAGAGAAAGCACTCCGTCGAAATTGATCTCCTTGAGAGCTTTTCCGAAATCTGCCCAGTCGATAACGCCGCTGTAGGGCAAAAGATGCTGGTCGGCATGTCCGTTGTTGTCATGTACATGCATTACTTTGAGATAATCACCAAGCATGCGTACCGCATCACCGACAGATTCTCCGCAAACAGCTGCATGACCCGTATCAAGACATACCTTGAAATAGGGACTGTTCATTTCTTTCACAAAGTCAAGAATCTGTGCCGTAGTTGCCAGCGGCAGTTTAGGCATGGGCATATTCTCGAAGCAGATAACAACATCTTCTTTTTCGGCAACTTCTATAAGACTTCTGAAGAATTCGCGATTGATGCGGAAATATTCGTCAATGTCTCCGTCGTCTGCGGTACCGAAGGGCATAAGGGGATGGATTACCATATACTTGCAGCCGAGCAGTTTTGTACCGTGCAGGGCGCGGGACATCTTCTCAAATCGTTCTTGCCTGTCTTCCGCTGTCGCATCTCTCGGAGGATAGCGCCACGGACCGTGAGTCTGTGAAACGGTGATTCCTGCGGCGGCGAGAGCATCGGAATCCTTCTTCACGAGCAATTCAAACTCATCGTCACTGCATTCGAAAAGAGGGTTATTCTCTGTATCGGTGAAGGGCTGATAGTCGGTGTAGCCAAAACCATGTTCCTTCATCAGCGCAAGAGAATGGGGGAGGTTTTCTCCGGACCAATAAGCGCCGGAACCGATTCCTATTTTCATAATGATCACTCCGTCATTTGTAGAATTCTATGGTTATTCCGCCTTCTATGCCGAATCGTACGAGGTAGATATCTTCGGTCTGCGGAGGATAGCTGTGAGGACCTACGCCATAAGGCTCGCATTCCAGATTATGATGGGGACCGAACATGTTGCGGCAGCTGTTGGTGAGGGTGATCTGCAGCTTGTTGGTTCCCTTCTTCAGCATTCCGGATATATCAAGTTCATAGGGAGACCAGAAATCCGCCGCTGCATCCGTTTCACCAAATCCGGATTTGTGATTCCTTCGATCCAGGCAACTGTCACATTGGTCAGGCTCCGCCGTCCTACCACGCTCTGCTGGAGTCGCAGGTCTGGAGTCCGCAAATGGCGGCGGATCAGAGCCGTATTGACCCGCATGGTTTCTACAAAAGCATCCTTAGGACCTTTGACTGTGTTTTCCA
>JAZRPZ010000094.1:0-43053 GCA_045649485.1 Clostridia bacterium | reverse complement strand
ATCAATGGAGGGGTAACTAATGAAAAAGAACTGGTACACGTCTAAGATCACTCTGTGGATCTTCCTCGGCCTGGCTCTGGGTATTGCCTTTGGTTTCTTTGGCATGTTCAACGCCGGCGCTTTCAATGCAGTGAAGCCTGCACTTGACCTGATCTACACCGTCTACATCAATGCGCTGCGCATGATGATCTTCCCCCTGGTATTCTGCTCCATCGTTATGGGCATCCAGGGCATCGGCTCTGTCGGCAAGACCGGTAAAATCGGCGGCCAGACCCTGCTCTACTACTGCGGCACCACCCTGTTCGCATCCCTGATCGGTCTGTTCCTGCCCAAGATGCTGAAGATGGGCGAAGGCTTCAAGTTCGTTGCCGACGCTTCCAATCCTTACGGCGCAACCGAGTTCACCAGCCTGCTGGACACCGTGAAGAACCTGATCCCCACCAATCCCGTTGCTTCCTTCGTAAACGGCGATATGCTGCAGATCCTGGTCTTCGCCATCATCATCGGTATCGTATGCCTGGCTATCAAGGAAAAGGCCAATCCCTTCATCAGCCTGGTTGATTCCGTAAACGAGATCTCTATGAAGATCATCTCCCTGGTAATGTACGCAACCCCCATCGGCGTATTCAGCTCCATTGCCATCGTTGTTTCTTCCAACGGCATCGAGACCGTAAAGAGCCTGGGCATCCTGCTGCTGGCCCTGTACATCACCTACATCCTGTACGCTGTTATCATCTACGGCGGTCTGGTAAAGCTGGTCGGCAAGGTTCCCATGAAGGTGTTCTTCAAGAAGGTCATGCCCGCTGCTCTGAATGCATTCGGCACCTGCTCTTCTTCCGCCACCATCCCGCTGTCCAAGAAGGCAGCTGACGATCTGGGCGTTCCCAACGAGGTTTCCTCTCTGGCAATTCCTCTGGGCGCAACCATCAACATGGACGCTGTTTCCATCCTGATGAGCTTCATGATCGTATTCTTCGCCAATGCTACCGGCACTCCCGTAAGCTTCGGCACCCTGGCAATCGTTCTGCTGGCCAACACCGTTCTGTCCATCGGCTGCCCCGGCGTTCCCGGCGGCGCTATCGCCTGCTTCGCTGCACTGTCCGCAATCGCCGGCCTGCCCGCAGAGATCATGGCTGTTTACATCTCCGTCAACACCCTGTGCGACATGGGCGCTACCTGCGTCAACGTACTGGGCGACATCGCTTGCTCCGTCGCTATGAAGGAGACCTGCAAGCTGGAAGGCAAGGAATAATTCTTCGCATATCTGCGCGGGACTTGAAAAAGTCCCGCGCTTTTTTTGCGCCGCTGTTGACATGAGGAGCAAGGTTGGTTATCCTTTTAGTAATGATATGGGAGGTGTCGGGAATGCGTTTGAGAATAGCGGTTATAGGAAATGACTCTGTTGTGGCATATGCCGCAGAAGAACTGGTGAAGTATATAAAGCTTATCGATAATTCGGTGCGTCCGGATGTGCTTACTTTCGCAGGTTATTCGAAAGATATCGAAAACGTGATATGGCTGGGCATGGATGAATGTTTCGGCAATATATCCGAAAATGCGAAGAATGACCCGCTGGATGACGGAATGTATATTTCCGTGGAGAATGCTGCCGGCGTTATAACCGGCACAAGCCCCCGCATGGTGCTTTCGGCGGTTTACCGCTTCCTGAATGAACTGGGCTGCGATTGGGTGCGCCCCGGCGCAGACGGCGAGATAATCCCTTGCCGCAAGCTTACGCTTAAGGATATTGCCGCACAGGTGGACGAAGCGGCAAGCTACCGCCACAGGGCAATGTGCATAGAAGGCGCCGTTTCTTACGAACACGTGCTGAATATGATAGACTGGCTGCCGAAGGTTGCGATGAACGGTTATTTCATTCAGTTCCGTACTCCGTTTACCTTCTTCGACCGCTGGTACAGCCATTACGAAAATCCCATGATGAAGATTGAGCCCCTTACCCGTGAGGACGTGCGCGGCATGCACCGAAGCATTGAACGGGAGATAAAGAAAAGGGGTCTTCTGTATCACGCCACGGGACATGGCTGGACCTGTGAACCTTTCGGCATAGCGGGCGATGAATGGCGTAGCGTGGAATACGATATTCCCGACGATGTGCGCGAAAAACTGGCGCTGGTAAACGGCAAGCGTGAGATATGGGGCGGCGTGGCGCTGAATACAAACCTGTGCTATTCCCGCAAGGATGTGCGCGACACGGTAACCGATGCTATAGTGGATTACTGCCGCGAGCACAGCGCCATAGACTACCTGCACTTCTGGCTGGCGGACGCTAAGAACAACACCTGTGAATGCCCCGAATGTTCGAAGAAGCGTCCTTCGGATTTCTATGTGATGATGCTGAACGAGCTGGACGAAAAGCTCACAAAGGCAAATCTGCCGGTGAAGGTGGTATTCCTCATATACGTAGACCTTCTGTGGGCGCCCGAGACCGAAAAGATACTGAATCCCGACAGATTTACCATGATGTTTGCCCCCATAACCCGTACATATACCCATACTTTCACGGAGGGAATGACCGGCGAGGGCAAAAAGCTCACGCCCTTTGTGCGCAATAAACTTGTGATGCCTGCCTCCGTTGAAGAGAATATGGACGCGCTGAAGCAGTGGCAGCAGGATTTCACGGGCGACAGCTTTGATTTCGATTATCACCTGATGTGGGACCATATAAAGGACACCGGTTATTCCCACAACGCAAGGGTACTTTTCGAGGATATGAAGAATCTGGACAAGCTGGGTCTCAACGGTATGCTCAGCTGTCAGCTGCAGAGAACGGCGCTGCCCGATTCGCTGCCCTTATACGGCATGGCGAAAGCGCTGTGGAATAAACATGCGGATTTCGATGCTGTGGCGGACGGATATTTCGCGGCGGCATTCGGAAACGAAGGAAAAACCGCAAGGCAGTATCTCGAGACTATATCCGACCTGTGCTGCCCCGAATACCTGCGCGCGGAAAAGCCCTCTGTGAGCCCCGAATTGAAGGAGAGCTTCGAAAAGGCGGCGGCGCTTGCCTGCGATTTCGGAAGCGTCATAGCGCGAAATATTGAAAGCACCTGCGGCAACGTGAAGAAATCCTGGGAATATCTGGCGATACACAGGGATATGGTCATTGCGCTGTGCGCCGCGTTGGCGGAAAAGTGCGTCGGAAACAAGCAGGGCGCTATGGAGAAATTCGGCGAATACGCGGAAATCGTGTGCCGCGCGGAAGGAAAGGCCGAGTCTGTTCTGGATGCCTTCATGAATATCAATGTGCTCAAAGGAATTATTGAACGTGATTATTGATTCGCTGAAAGACTTTATTGCGGAGGCTTACGGCACGGCGGTGCTTTCGGTATCTTCCATGGAGGGCGGTTTCTACGGCGAAGCTTTTTGCGTGGAAACACAGGACGGCAAGTTTTTTGCGAAGCTGGACAAGTGGCGTGTTCATAAGGAAGAATTCCGCAAAAGCCTTGAAGCCGCAGAGATGCTGACGGAAAAAGGTCTGGAATTCGTACCAAGGCTTATTCGGGGAAAAAACGGCGAGCGCTCTTTTGACTATGAAGGCGGAGTGCTGGCGCTGTTTGAATTTGCGGAAGGCGAGCATACCGAGGATATTCCGGCGGACAGGCTTTTTGAAAGGCTTGGCAGGGTGTATGCGCGCTGCAGCAGAGCTCAGCGCCCGCAGGACAGGCTGTTTTCCATGGATATGTATGAACGCGCGGAAAGCCTGAGAAGGCGGCTGAAGGCAGCGGGAGGGCTCTGCGGCGATATGGCGGATATTGCGGACGAAAAGAACGGCGTGATCGAAGACCGCAGGCGCAAGCTGGAGATATTCGCTGAAAGATGCATTGGCAAGGAGTTTCCCGTAGTGCTCACTCACGGCGATGCGGGCGGCAACTGCATACTTGGGAATGACGGAATATCGCTGGTTGACTGGGATACAGCCGAATATTCGGTGCCCGAAAGAGATGCATGGGCTCATATGCGCTGCGCGGAGAATATAGCGCTCATCGAAAAGGGACTGGCGGACGGCGGATTCGAATATAAGCTCGATCCGGATGCCTTCGGCTATTTCGCGAATTCGTGGTTTTTTGAGTATATGGGCAATTATATGCAGTCTGCCCTGGATGCGCCCGAAGATAAGCTGCAGGGGCTGCGTGACGGATTGGAAGAGTATTTCGGCTGCTGGATAAACGAAGTGCTGGAAGTTGCCGACAGGCAGGTATGAGAGATGATAAGACGTTTTTTCGACCAAAGGGTGATCCATATAAAGGGTAAACTGCTTACTACGCTGGTGCTGCTGGCGGTAGTTGCGGTCAGGTGGGTGCTCCGTATCCCCTGCCCTGTTTTGCGATATGCAGGCTTTCCCTGCCCCGGCTGCGGCATGACCCGGGCGCTGATTTATGCGCTGCGGCTGGATTTTGCGGCTGCTTTCGGGATGCACGCAATGTTCTGGTCGCTGCCGCTGATGTATCTGTACTTCCTGTGCGACGGAAAGCTTATCGGAAAAAAGGTGGCGGATGCAGCGGTGCTCGGGCTGACCGGCGCGGGTTTCGCGGTCAATTGGCTGATGCACTTCATATAGAGTGACATGTATTATTGACTTTGAAACCTTTGTGTGATAACATAATACCAAGATTACTCTGCATGCTAACAGAGATTATTTTTAGGGGGACATACAAATGTTTTGCAGAAATTGCGGTAAGCCCATGAATGATAACCAGGCTATCTGCCTGAATTGCGGCGTACAGACCGGCGTTGGCAACAGCTTCTGTTCCAATTGCGGCAATCCCGTTGATCCCAATGCAGCCGTTTGCCTGAGCTGCGGCGTAGCCATCAAGCCCATGGGCAAGAACGGCCGTCCCGCTGCCAACGGCGAATATCTGAATGGCCAGAGCAAGACCACCATGGCTCTGATTTGCTTCTTCATCGGCGGTCTGGGCATCCATAACTTCATGATGGGCGAGACCAAGAAGGGCATCTTCAGGATCTGCATGAACTTCGCATGCGGTCTCGGCGGCATCTTCGCTCTGATCGACTTTATCAAGATCCTCACCAACACCTACGTTGTGGATCCCGATAAGCTCGTCTGATAACGCAGAAAAAACTGTGGACGCGCGCTGCGTCCACAGTTTTTTTATAACGGCGGAGGTTTTTATGTCTTTGAAAGAGAGATTCCTCAAGTCGGATTTCCATAGGGTATTCAATTTCAGTTCGGAGATACATAAGGGACGCACGCTGACATTCCTGAATACCGGAATAGCCAATATTGCAAACGCGGTTGTCACCGGTGCGTTGTATACGGCTTTTCTCGCAGAAAACGGCATAGACATCGTGCGGGTGGGCATTATATCGTTTATTCCTTATATATCGTGGCTTATATCCATATTCTCCCCTACCATACTATCCAAATTCCGCAAGCGTCAGAAGCTGCTTTTGCTGAATGACTATATCTATTACGGAACGATAGTATTCGGCACCACCATAATGCCGCTGTTTGTGGAAGACCCCGGAGCGAAGACGGTTTGGTTTGCGGTGCTGATATTGATAGGAAATCTGTCAAATGCACTTGTTGGCTCGGGCTATACATCGTGGCTGATAAAGTTTGTGCCAAAGGACAAGGATCTAAATGTATATGTCTCCTGGAGCAATGCTGTGAATCTTGTGGGCTCGAACATTACGGGTATATTGGCAAGCATTGCGGCGACATATATTGCAGCAAGCGGCAATCGGTTCATGTTCCTGTTTTGGCTGCGTATCGTGGCCTGTATGGCGCTGATAGCGGGTTCGATGATGATCTATCTTATCCCGAAGGAAACGCCCGCGCCGCCCGAACCGGTGAGAATACTGCCGAGGCACGTGCTGACCGAGCCTGTTAAGCACAGACCGTTTATGCTTACGGTGCTGCTGGCGGTGCTCTGGGGATTTGCAGTGAACATGAACACCAGCACGTATTCGTATTATCTGTTGGAGACGGTGAAAGTGCCCATTGCGTGCATGTATATCAGTGCTGTATCCGCCATGGCAGGCAGCCTGTTCCTTTCGGGCATATTCAGAAGGTTTGTGGATAGGACGTCGCCTTTCAAAGCGGTGTCGATATTTACCATGATGTTTGCCGTGCTTGAGGTTATGTATATATTCATTGCTCCCGGACGGCTGATGCTTTACATAGTGCTTTCGGCAATAGATGGCATTGTAAGCGTTGGATTTTCAATGGGATATAACGGTATTTTCTACCTGAACATTCCCGAAAAAGCCAATCGCGATCTGTATTCAACTCTGTGGAACCTGGCAGGCGGACTTGCCGCATTCGTCGGTGCGGCATCGGGTACCTGGCTGCTTGCCATATTTGAAAAGCAGGGAATGCACAATGTTTTCGGTATGCAGATGTACGGTTCGCAGCTGCTGACAGCGGTGCGTAGCCTGTTCCTCTGTGCAGCTGGTCTGTTTGCGGCAGTGATAACGCCGAAACTTGCAAAAAGAAGCGAATAAGGGCAAAAGGATGCTCCCCGGTCTTGCGACCGGGGAGCTGATGTTTTATGCGCTTCCGGAAGATCCGGAAAACTTACTTAAGGACGGAAACGGCGTCGGTAATGCTCTTTTCCATTGCCTCACGACCGTACTTGTCAACGCCTGCCTTGTTCTTTTCACCGTGAGTGAGGCAGCCGGCGCCGCCGATGCAGCCGCCGAGACATGCCATACCTTCGATGAAGTTGGCGTCGAGAGCGTTCTTGGACTTCTTGAGCAGAGCCAGCTTGCAGGCTTCGATGCCGTCGCAGGCGATGGGCTTCAGATCGAAATCGATATTCTGCTCCTTCATTGCCTGTGCAGCGGCGTCAGACAGACCGCCGGAGCGTGCGAAGATGCGTCCGAAGTAGGAAGCATTATCAAGAACGTCCATATCCAGGCTCTGGATGTCCAGATCACGGCTGTCGAACAGAGCCTGCAGCTCTTCGAAGGTCATGACTGCATCAACATAGGGCTTTACGTTCTCAAGCTGAGCTTCGGCCTTCTTTGCGGTGCAGGGACCTATGAATACGACCTTGGAGCCGGGATCGGTCTTCTTGATGTAGGCTGCCAGTGCTGCCATGGGAGAGGGATTGTGAGAAACATGCTCTACCAGGCCGGGGAAGGCAGTCTTGATGTAGCGTACGAATGCGGGGCAGCAGGAGGAGGTCAGGAAGCCCTTTTCGGCCAGTTCCTTTGCTTCGCTCAGAGCTACCATGTCAGCGCCGAGGGCGGCTTCAACAACGGTGTGGAAGCCCAGCTCCTTCATGCCGGTGATTACCTGGCCCAGCTTGGCATAGGTAAACTGGCTGGAGATGGAAGGTGCTACAACTGCGTATACCTTGTACTTCTCGTTGTTGCCGCTCTTCTTGATAAGGTCGATTACATTCAGGATGTAGGACTTATCGGAAATTGCGCCGAAGGGGCACTGATATACGCATGCGCCGCACTGGATGCACTTGTCGTTATCAATGGATGCAGCGTTATCCTCGTTGATGGAGATCGCCTTGATCTTGCATGCGACCTGGCAGGGGCGCTTGCGGTTTACGATTGCAGAATAGGGGCATACCTTTGCGCACTGACCGCATTCCACACACTTGGTCTTGTCGATGTGTGCAACGTGGTTGTGGTCAAAGGAGATAGCGCCGCGCTTGCAAACGTCCTCGCAGCGGTGAGCCAGACAGCCGCGGCAGGAATCGGTTACTTCGTAACCGGCTGCGGGGCACTCATCGCAGGCGATATCGATAACTTCGATGATGTTGGGATTCTCGGCATCTCCGCCCATGGCGATCTTTACGCGCTCAGCAAGAATGGCGCGCTCCTTGTATACGCAGCAGCGCATGGTGGGAGTCTTGCCGGGGACGATGATCTTGGGAATGTCCAGTACGTTTTCCAGCAGCTCGTCCTTCCATGCGAGACGGGCCACTTCACGCAGTACCTTGTACTTCAGGTGCTGGACCTTGGTATCGAACTTTCTCATGGGCTTTTCTCCTTAGAATATTTAGAAATAACTGACCTTGATGCGCTTACCCATCAGCTTGAGGCACTTGGAAAGCTCCTCAACCAGATTCATCTTGATGTTGAAGTTGATGGGCAGATCCGGATTCTGATGCGCGGGGTTGACGGCGCGGCCAACGTAGAAGTTGATATCGGTGGCCTCTTCAAACAGCAGACGGCTTATGAGGGAAGCGCCGTCGCGCTTGAAGCCCCAGGTCTCGTAATGCTTGTTTTCGCCAAGATAGTCCTTTGCATACTCCAGAACACGGTTTATGGTGATAACGCCTTCGGTTACCAGATCGACGCCCTCGATCTCCGCGATGGGCGGCACGTCAGATGCCTCAAACTTGAGGGAAGCTCTGAGGGGCTTGCGCAGATAGCGGGCTACGAGAGTGGAAGTGGAACCGCCGCAGACGATATGCTTGCCTTCCTTGGAGAAGAACAGCGACGCCATGCGCTCGTTGTCATCGTGGCTGGAGGGCGGGCCGAACATGATGTTCATGGGCTCGCGCTTACGGATCTTGATTATTGCTGCAGTGGCGTCATCGCCGGGCTTTCCGCCGTAGAGCTCGTTGCACTGGTCAATGAGCATGGTGGAAAGGGTCTTGGCGGTATAGCCTGCGATGGAAATGGTCTCCATGTAGTCGATGATATCCTCACGCTTCCAGCCATAGTTGTAAACAAGGCCGAGACCGGCATGGGGGCAACCGTCGGACATGGCGACGAAAATATCGTTTTCCTGCAGATGGATGTACGAGCGGAATATCTTCTTGCCGTCGATATTCATCTCGGTCATGGGATAATTATAGTTCTTTCCGTCGCGCAGCAGGATAACATGGGGGTTATCATACTGGAAAACTTCGGCGTATTCGTTGTTTATCAGCTGAATGATGGTAAAGGTGGAATACGCAACGCCGCGAACGGAACAGACAGGAAGGGTGGCAGCTATGGTGGCGACGCACTCTTCGATGGGCAGACCTTCCGCCATCATGGTGGAGATGATCTTGGAGGTCAGGGTGGAAAGGATGGAAGCCTTTACGCCGCTGCCCAGACCGTCGGCCAGCACCACGATGGTGGAATTATCGTCCCTGTCTATAATGTCAACATGGTCGCCGCAGAGCTGTTCGCCCACATGATTGATGCTTTTATAGCCGATTTCGGCGCAGAGATCATTCATTGGTAATGGACTCCTTCAGCTTTGTAAGGGCGATCTTGGTCTCTGCTGCGGTTTCACCCAGCAGAGAAGCGATCTCCTGAACGATACGCATCTGCTTTTCTACGACCTTGTCCGCAACCTCGACGGTCTTGCGGGAGATATTCTCGCGCTTCTCACGGTCGGATTCCTCGTCGGTGATATCACGGATGATACCGATGAGCATGCGGGATTCGCGATCGTGGATAACGGTCTGCTCAACATAGCGCTTGTATTCGGCAAGGTAAGTGCGCTGACCGTGGACCTCGCGGCCGGTATGCAGTACGGTCATGAATACGCTGGGGTCGAGGATACGAACCACCAGTTCGCCCAGCACGTCGTTTGCGGAGCGCAGGTTCATGATCTTGAGCATTGCCTCGTTGATCTGCTGGACTTCCAGCTTCTCGTTGAGAACGATCAGGCCGTTGGGAGTATTCTTTACGATGGTATCGGAGAAGCTTTCTGCCTTGTCCTTCAGGAAGGGCAGGCACATGGAGATCTCAGCCTTGCCATGGATGATGGCGATGGCCTTCTCGCGGCAGGTGTTGTAGCCGCAGGAACCGCAGTTCAGCTCGTCGGAGGGCTTGAACTTGCCCATCTGACGCATGACGGTCATTATCTCCATATCGGAAGGCTGCTTATTCAGCTTTTCGATGTAGCTGAAGCGCTTCCTGAGCTTATCCGAATGGGGCTGGGGAACATTGAAGTCCTCCCTGCCCGCATAAGCGGCAACGGACAGGTAATCCTTGACGATGGAATCGTCGTGGTACTTCTCCATAACGGGGCCGCCTACGCAGCTGCCCACGCAGGCGCTCATTTCGATGAAGCACTTATGGATGTGTCCGCTTTCGATATCCTTAAGAGCGGCGATACAGTTCTCTACGCCGTCAAGGGCGAGATAGGTATAGCCGGGAACCTGCTTCATGGTCTTCAGCACGCCGCCGGTGGTGGGGAAGAAACGTGCGCGGCTGTAGTCTTCGGGAATTATCTCGCGACGCAGCTCGATCTTTTCTTCCTTCAGCCAGTTGGTCAGCTCTTCGAAGGTAAGCACCGCGTCAACGATGCCCTTGAAGTGGTCTGCCTCATCCTTCTTGGCAACGCAGGGACCGATGAATACGCACTTGGCGTTGGGGTCGCGGCGCTTGATGTCGGAGCAGTGAGCCTGCATGGGGCTCTGCACGTCGGCAAGATATACCAGAAGAGAGGGGAACTGCTTCTGAATGAGCAGATTGATGGAATGGCAGCAGGAGGAGATGATGACATCGCGGTCATCTTCCTTCAGCATGCGCTCATATTCGTTCTTTACGTGAGTGGCGCCGATGGCGGTCTCCTCAACGTCCTTGAAGCCCAGCTTGACAAGGGCCTCGCGCATGGCCTCGATGCCAACGCCGTCGTAATTGGCGATAAAGGAGGGAGCAAGGGATACATATACGGGATCACCGGACTGTATGAGGACCTTGACCTTCTCTATCTCGTTTACGATCTGCTTTGCGTTCTGGGGGCATGCTACGAAGCAGCGTCCGCACAGGATGCATTCGTTGCTGATGATGTGGGCCTGGTTTCCGGAGAAACGGATGGCCTTTACAGGGCACTCACGGATGCACTTATAGCAGTTTTTGCAGTTGGACTTTTTAAGAGTAAGACAATCCATTTTCCGTTACTCCCTTTCAGCCCCTGAGCTTCTTGAGAATGTGCTCGTTGAAGAACTCACGGAAATTATCACGGGTGATACCGGTGTGCACTTCGTCATCTACGGCGATGGTGACGCCTACGCGGTTGCACACGCCCATGCAGAAGCTGCCGGCGAGGGTGACCTCGTCGGCAATGCCGTTTTCTTCAACTGCGGCCTGCATAAGCTCGATTATGGCAGCGGAGCCCTTGAGATGGCAGGAGCTGCCTACACAGATCTGTACAGTCATTCAATTACACCTTTGCCAGTACGTTCTCGTTGAAGAACTGCTCTACGGTGTCGGGGGATACGGAGAATACTTCGCCGTCAACGGTAACGCAAACGCCCTGCTGGCACTTGCCGATGCAGAAGGTGCCGCCCAGCTCTACCTTGTCGTCCAGATTGTTGGTGCGAACGAGATCCTGAAGGACCTCAACGATCTTGCGGGAACCCTTGAGATGGCAGGAGCTGCCGATGCAAACGGTGATCTTCATAGTAGTTATCTCCTTTATTATTAATGTGTATTAAAGGTGTATCAGTGTTCTTCCCTTACCCAGGAGAGCAGGAATTCGCGTTCCTTTTCGTTGCCCAGAATGGACTGTGCTGCGGCAACGATAGGCATCCATTTTTCTACGAAAGCGGGAGCAATGCCGGACTTTTCGCAGAACATATCCAGATAACGCTTTGCGCCGGTGATATCGCCGTTCAGCCAGAACAGCAGATAAGTGCGGGCAGCGTCGGCTGCGGGGTTGCCCTGAGTGGCATGGGACCAGTCAAGAATGTAGGGTACGCCTTCATCAGTGATGATGATGTTGGAAGGACGGAAATCTCCGTGACAGATCCAGTTCTGACGGGGCATGGAATCCAGACGGTTATGCAGATCATAACGGGTGGTGGCGTCCAGGTCACACTGGATGATCTTCATATTCATCTTATCCTTCTGCCTGTTGAGCAGGGGGCAGGTACGGGAGTGGATCTCGTTCTGCAGCTCAACGAACAGTTCCATGTATTCCTTCTTCTTCTCGGGCTGCTCTTCCATGAGCTGGGTCATAGTCTTTCCCTCAATGAAACGGGAAACGATGGCCCATTTGCCGTCGACCTTGGTAATCTCGATTATCTCGGGAATGTTGAGTCCCGTTTCCTCGATGCGCGCCTGATTAAGTGCCTCATTGAGCACGTCGGCTTTGGTGTAATTGCAGTTGAATACTTTCACGCACTTGTCACCGTCACGGAAAACGGTCTTGCGGTTGCGTACTGCGATCACCCTATCCAGCTTCATGCGGCAGATCTCCTTTGCTCTGTATATGGACAGAATTAGATTAATTCTACCCTATCATTTTATCATGCAAGCATTGCGTTGTGAATTATAAAATTGTTCAACGGGGTTATATAAAATGATAAGGTCATTTATACATATTCATATAACAAAACAAAAAGACCCGCCGTTTATCGGCGGGTCGTATTACAGGCTTTTTCAGATATACTGCCTGCGGATATCGGTGAGAATGGTGATGAAAAGCTTGTCCAGCGGGGAAAGCGAGTAGCCGTTGCGGTATATGAGCATGTCCTTATATACCCTGCGGTTGTCCGTGCAGCGGCGCTGCACCAGGTCATATCGCTTCAGAAGCTTTGTGGGCATGGGAGATACCCACATGAAGGTATCGGGATTTTCGCTGAGCAGGTCGAACTGCGTGGCTCTTTCGAAAAGGAATATCTTGCGCGCGCTGTCCGTGGTCTGTTCATCCTTCAGCACCTTCGCCAGGGGCAGCGAGGGCACATAGGGGTCTGCATGGGATATTTCGATATAACCCGTAAGGTCTTCTATGGATATCTCTTCCTTTTCGGCCAGGGGGCTTTCGGCGCTCATGGCGATGACATAGGTGAACTGGGTCACCAGTTCGTAATTGAGGCCCTTTTCGTCAAGCATCGCCTTGAAGGAAGCATCATGATTTGCGGCATAGCGGATTATACCCAGTTTATAATCGTTGCTGAGTATGTTTTCTATGGCGCGCTGGGAATTGGTCTCATTATAGAATATCTCCGCCGGGTCTCCCGTCAGGCTTTTGCTGAACTGGGTGAAGGCTTCGGATATATAGGAGGCGCGGGGTACGGATATGGAGAAGCGCTGCTTTCCGGGAGAATTTTCCTTGTAGAGCTTTTCCACTTCTTCTATCTGACCCAGAATTCCCTTGGCGTAATTTATGAATATCTCGCCCTCGTGGGTGAGAATCATTCCCTTTGCGGTGCGCTCGAAAATGGTGATGCCCAGATCGTTTTCCAGTTCCTTGATGGAACGGCTGATGTTGGGCTGAGCGATGAGCAGCGAATCGGATGCCCTGCTCAACGAGCCGGCTTTTGCCACCTCTACGGCATACTTCATGTGCAATATGTTCATGTCGGCGCGTCACCTCCTCGGTATATTTTGTATATTATAACAGATAAACGCTCAGGATGCAATTCGTACAGAAAATCAACGCCATTTGGCGATGGTCTCTATCTGAGCTTCGATATTTTCGAAGGGGAAACCGTTGTCCGCTTCTACATAGAACCACGAACCGCCGTCACCCATGCGGAAGGTATCGTATTCCCTGTTTATCAGGTCGCGTACCTGCTGCGGAGTGCCGCTTGTCATGGTCCGGGCGCGGTCGGTATGGATAGCCACCGCCAGCTGCAGCTCACGGCATCTGTCCGCCAGTTCCTTCATATTGTATGCGGGCAGCTGAGGCCATATGGAAGAAACGCCCAGTTCCTTCAGGTCTTCCAGAATATCCCATATCATGCCGCAGGAATGGAAATGGATGTCCATGCCTGCCCGGACTGCGGGTTCCATTATGTACTTAAGCCTTGGCTTTATGAATCTGCGCCACGAAGCGGGGCTCATGAGCAGGCTTCTCTCCGCACCGTAGTCATCACCCATGGCAACGCCGTCTGCGCCGCAGTATACTGCGCACTCAACGGCGGCGCGGGAATGTTCGGCGATTATGTCCGCCAGTTTTTCCACGTTTTCTTCTTCAAGGGCAATGCCGCACAGGGCGTTTTCATCGCCGCAGAGGGATATGAGCTTTTCATATATTCCCCCGCCGCCGTGGAAAGCGTACAGCCCGCTGTCCTGCAGACTGCGGATGTGAACCTTGGTATTTTCGCATTCCGGGCTGCCGGGCAGCACGGGCTCCGGCGGCACATAGGAAGCGAGGTCATCAAGGTCGTCAAGGGGACGTTTGCAGGGGATTCCCGTTACGCCGAAAATGCGCTTTTCCCAGGTAACTCCCCATGCATCCGTCTCAAAGGAATGGAACTTGCCGTCCGCGTCGTGGTCCTCGGGTCGGGGTCCCACGATGGGCATCCTGCGGAAAGGCTCAAAATCACCGGGCAGAGTGGCATAAAGGTCGTTCAGCTTTTCGCCGTGCTCATAGTAGCCCACGGGGCAGTAATAATACTGCAGCGGAGCCTTGTCTACGCTTTTGAAATGCATTGCTGCCTTTACGCGTTCTCTGCCGGTCATGTTGCATTGCCTCCTGCTGTGTGTGGATTACTTATGCGGGGAAAGTATATGCGGTGACGGTGATGTCGGTAGCGCTGATGGGCTCGTAGCTCACGGTGCGCTCCTCGCCGGGCAGCAGGGAGAAGCAGTTGTCGGTAAAGACTGCATCGCCTTCCAGCTCGACGGCGTGGATGTAGGTCTCTGCCTTCACGGTGACGGTATGCTCAGCCTTGTTTACAGTCATTTCGACATTTGCGGGCACGATGTCCAGCGCGCCGTCGCGGTAGAAGGTGCGGTCACAGTTTGCGGCGCATTCGATCTCTGCAACGAGGAATTCGCCATCCTTGAGGGAAACGGCGTCATGCCACACGACGTTTGTGCCTGCGGCGGGGATGTCGTATTCTGCGGAGAATATCTCATTTACACCATTTGCGGATACTGCGGACAGGCGTACTTTTGCGCCGTTTACCGCCGCGCCCTCGTTGGATACATGCAGCCTGTATTCGCCGTCTTCCTTATCGATGGAGAGCACAACGGGCTTTGCGCAGCGCTTGAAGGCATAGTATGCGTCCTTGGGCTTGTTGTAATAGTCGATTATGGACCAGCCGGAGGATGCGGGCCAGCAGTCGTTTATCATCCAGTAGATCACGCCGGACTGGAACCACATCTCGCGCCTGAGCTGTTCCATGGTGATGCGCACCCATTCATACTGCAGATAGCGCAGCTTGAAGAAGCGGTCCTGCTTGTCGGCGAATTCTCCCAGCACGCTCTCGGCGAACTTTGCGGATATGTCGAAGAGCTCGTCCCTGAGTGCGGGATTGGATTTGGTGTGGAAGAGCCACATGGCGTCGCTTTCGCCGTAGATGTCATCCTCGGTCATGAAGCGGCGGAGGCTGCCTTCGGATATGGCGCCCAGCTGAGGCTCTTCGGCAATGAAGCGGGCGCGGAACTTCTTCCAGGCTTCCTTGTAATCATCGCATTTGCCGGAAAGCATGTAGGGCAGTATATCGTCGCCCAGATACTGGGTGTTGTGGGTGGTGCCCATGGTATTGGAAGCATACTTGTTGCCGCCGTAGGGGCTGGAGGGAAGGAATTCGCGATAGGGGTCCAGCCTGTAGAGCACGGGGGCGATGCCGTGCAGCGCGCTTCTGCGGCCCATGTAGTTTTCGTCGGTATCGCAGCCGTTTACGGCGTTTTCATTGTCGCCGCTCCACCACATGAGGCAGGCCTTGTTGCGGATGTGCCTTGCGGCGAACTCGGCTTCACGGCTGAGCGCGTCAATGAACCAGGGCTCATCTTCGGGATACTGACCGCAGGCCATCAGGAAATCCTGAGTGACCATGATGCCGAGGCGGGAGCATTCATCGTAGAAATGAGCGCTTTCGAAGGTGCCGCCGCCCCATATGCGCAGCATGTTGAGACCCATTTCAGCGGCAAGTTTCAGCGTACGGGTTATCTTTTCATCGGTGCTGCTGTGCATGAAGGGTTCGGAGGGAACCCAGTTTGCGCCCTTGCAGAGGATCTTCGTGCCGTTTACCTTCAGTATGAAGCAGGCGGATTCCTCGTTGAAATCGTAATGAGGGTTCTTTATGCTGAGGCACTTTTCGTATTCGGGGGTGCCGGGCATATCGGGCAGCTGAAGTATCTTCACGGTGCGTATGCCGAAAGTTTCGCTTGCGGCAACGGTATCGCCGTCCAGTACCTCAAGGGTATAGAGGGGCTGCTTTCCGTAGCCGATGGGATACCAGAGTTCGGGGTTGGGTATATCCAGACTTATGCGCACGAAATCTTCCGCCACATAGCGCTTTACGCTGCGGACGATATCGCCTGCGGGAGATTTTACCCGCACAGTGATGATACGCTCGGGCAGGCGGGTGGTGAATTCAAGGTCGATGCCGATGCCGGCAGAGTCCTCATCTATATTTTTGGTGTATACATAAGCGCTGTCCACGATGAGTTCTTCGTCATCATGGCAGATGATGGATGCTTCGCCGTTTATGCCGCAGCTGATGAAGCGGGCGACCCAGTCCCAGCCGTAGGTGCACTGAGTGCGGCGGGTGTTCATGCGCTCGGTGGTGAATGCGCCGTTTCTGCGGGGCAGGTCATCCACCATGGCAATGGGCGAATGGAAATATACCTTTATTTCGTTGCGGCCTTTGTTCAGCTTGCCGGTGATATCCCATGCGTGGGGGATGTGTTCATCGGCGCAGGAACCCAGAAGCTCATCGTTCAGATATACATCGGCATAGGTATCCAGACGCTCGAAGAAAAGGGTGTATTTTTCCCATTTGTGGGGAGTAAAATCGAACGCGGTAGTGTATTCATAATCGCAGCGTTCAAAATCCTGCAGTTTATCGGCATTGTCCCTGTAGAAAATATCACCGGGCAGCATGCCTGCGTGGATAAGGTCATTTATGGAAGAACCGGGTACGGTGGCGTGCATGCTGAAGCGCGCTCCGCGGGGAGTAAGGCAGGCGCCCTGCCAGCTGCCGTTAAGAGATATTTTTTTCATTTTTATTATCCTCTTTTCGGGTGGTTTGTTTTGAATATTATATATTATATCATATATGAACCTGCGGTTGTTGCTATATTTTATTTTTGTGGGTATAATTGCACTATAATACAAAGTTTTTTCGGTCGGCAAGCAATAGACTTCGGAGGGAATAACTATGAAATATGTATTCGGAAATATCGAAGCGGAACTCAATATAAACGGCAGCGTGGATTACAGCGTCAGCACCGAAGGTGCTTTGCAGAAGCATACATTCTCCGTTAAGTGGGATAAGGCGGACGTGCAGCCCGGCATGATGCTGAAGCTTCTCTGGTTCAGGGATGTTGTGGATATTCAGTATCTGTGGCATGCCAACTGCGGCACCAACCGCGCCCTGTTGACCAACTGGCACAATCCCGTAAAGAGCAAGATCTCTTCCGGCAGCCCGCTGCACTGCTTCTATAACGACGCAGGCATGAACAGATATACCGTGGCGCTTGACGATGCCACCACCCCAATTGACCGCCTGCTGGGCGTGCGCGAGGAAAATGCCACCCTTGAATGCCATGTGGATATCCCCCTTGATTCCACCGGCAAGACCGAAAGCTACGAAGTGACTCTGTGGATAGACGAGACCGACTGCCGTTACGAGGACGCCATCCGCAAGGTTACCGCATGGTGGGAGAAGAAGTATCAGCCCATGAATGTGCCGGCAGAGGCACAGCAGCCTCTGTATTCCTGCTGGTATTCCTTCCATCAGCAGACCATCGCAAGCGAAATAGAGGAAGAATGTGAACGCGCCGAAGGAATGGGCATGAAGGTCGTCATCGTGGATGATGGCTGGCAGACCGGCGATAACAACCGCGGCTATGCTTACTGCGGTGACTGGCAGATATGCGAGGAAAAGATTCCCGATATGCGCGCCCATGTTGCAAAGGTGCACGATATCGGTATGAAGTACATGCTGTGGTATTCCGTGCCCTTCATCGGCAGATATTCCGAGGCTGCAAAGCTTTTCGAGGGCAAGACTCTCGCGTACCTTGACCACATGGGCGCCTACACCGTAGACCCCCGTTATCCCGAGGTGCGCGAATATCTCATCGGAATCTATGTAAAGGCGCTTAAGGAATGGGATCTTGACGGCTTCAAGCTGGACTTTATCGATTCCTTCAATATGGAAAAGGACACTCCCGCATTCCGCGAAGGCATGGACTATTCGGTGCTGGAGGATGCCGTGCGCGCGCTTATGATAGGAGTACGCGATGCGCTCACCGCCATCAAGCCCGATATCCTCATCGAATTCCGCCAGACCTACATAGGCCCCGCCATGCGTGAATTCGGCAATATGCTCCGCGTAGGCGATTGCCCCAACACCACCAGCACCAACCGCATAGGTATGGTAGACCTGAGACTTACCAGCGGAAACACCGCGGTGCATTCGGATATGCTGATGTGGAATTCGGATGATAAGGTTGAAAACGCCGTTATGCAGATACAGAATGTACTGTTCTGCACCGTGCAGGTCTCCGTAAGGCTGGACAAGGTGCATCCCGACCACGTGAAGGCGGTGCGCTTCTGGACTCAGTTCATGCAGGATGAACTTGATATTCTGCAGAATGCACCCATCTATGCCGAATCTCCCCAGATGCTGTACCCTGTTGTATATACCAAAAAGGACGGCCGCGCGGTCATCGCAAGTTACGCCCCCGCACAGGTGGTAAAGGTAGACGGCGATGTGACCGAAGGCTATGTCATCAACGCCAATTCCGGCAAGTGCCTCGTGATGCAGCTTGATGCGGATTATACCGCCGAGGTATTCAACTGCATGGGCGATAAGCAGGCTGATATCGAACTTAATGCAGGCCTTATAAAGGCGGATATGCCTGAGGCAGGTTTCCTGAAGATAAAGAGGAAGTAATCCATGAATAAATTCCATATGGCGGGCAATACCCATTTTGACCCCGCGTGGCTGTGGACGTGGGACGAGGCGATGGCCTCCATAAGGGCTACATTCCGTGCCGCGCTGGACAGAATGGACGAGGATCCCAATTTCAGATACAGCTTCTGCACCCCTGCGGTATTTGAATGGATAGAGAATACCGACCCTGAGTTGTTCGCAAGGATCAAGCAGCGCGTGCTGGAAGGCAGATGGGATGTAGCCGCCGAGGGATGGTGGCTGCAGCCCGACTGCAACTGTCCTTCCGGAGAAAGCCTCGTAAGACAGGGGCTTTATGCGCAGCGGTATCTTATGGAAAAATTCGGCATGAAGGCCGATACCATGTTCAATATAGATTCCTTCGGTCACAGCGCCATGATGCCGCAGATACTCAAAAAGAGCGGTATATCCAATTATGTATATACCCGCCCGAATTCGGATGCTCAGCCTGTTGAGGATGAACTGTTCAACTGGGTCTCTCCCGATGGCAGCAGCGTGATGACTTACCGCTGCGGCAACGCAAATGACGGATGCTATCCTCTGGATACGCTCAAGTGCCTGCGCGACAGGCGTGAAGAACTCAGAAACAGCAGCCATGATGCGCTCATAGTCTACGGCGTTTCCGACCACGGCGGCGCGCCTACCAAACAGGCCATTGCAGATATCCGTGCCGCAATGGCCGAAATGAATGATGTGGAAGTGGTATTTTCCGATGTGCCTTCTTTCTTCCGTGAACAGAAGGGAAAGGTGACTTCGGAAGTTGCCGGCGAGATGCAGCCGCAGTTTTACGGACCTTTCTCCGACCATGCAGAGGTGAAGAAGAATAACCGCCGCGCAGAGTATGCCCTCGAAAGGGCGGAAAGAGCGGGCTTCATCGCTGCGAAAATGTGCGGAAGGGAATATACCGCGGATAAACTGCGCCGCAGCTGGAAGGACGTAATGTTCAATCAGTTTCACGATATTCTCGGCGGCACCTGCATACCTCAGGTATTCGTTGATGCCCGCGACCAGCAGGGCAGGGCGATACATACCGCCAACGAGGAGACCCATTTCGCGCTGCAGTCCGTCTGCCGCAGGATTCAGACCATAGGCAACAACGAAGACAGCGTGTGGAATCTTATTGTATTCAATCTGAGCGGTGAAGATTACCGCGGCGTTTGTGAGGCCGAAGTGCAGTGGGTGTGGGAATTCCCGTGGTATGAGGGCGGAATCGAGATATACGATGAGTCCGGAAATACTCAGAATGCCCAGATAATAAACGAGCGCTCGGCAATACCCGGCTTCCGCAGCAGGTTTGCGTTTATTGCGGATATTCCCGCGATGGGCTGGCGTACCTACGCCGTAAGGAAGACGGGAAAGCCCGTACAGCGTGACGTGAGCGATACGGATGTACAGTCTCCTTTTGCATTCCGGGCATACGAAGACAAGGGCGACGTGTGGTGCTTCAATACCACCTCGGGCTACGGTGAAGCATTGGAAGCGCCTGTGCTTAAAGAACGCCGCACAGTGGAAAAGGGACACATATTCACCACAGTGAAGCAGGTATGGAAATTGCGGGATTCACTGATGGAGGAGTATATCACAAAGTACAGCGACGGCACGACAGACTGGAATTGCCGCGTAAGCTGGAACGAGAAACATGCGGTGCTGAAGCTGATCCCCGATCTGGGTGCTGCCGATGAACTGACCGCGGCGATTCCCGGCGGCGCGATCAAACGCAAGGCAGACGGCAGGGAATATCCTGTGGGCAGCTGGCTCAAATGGGCGGATACCACCATTGTCACCGAGGGAATATTCGCTTACGATACCGAAAACGGAATTCCCCGCCTCACTCTGCTGCGCAGTCCCATATTCGGCGACCTGCGCATCGGTGAACTGAATTATGACCTTGATTATCAGTATATGGGTCAGGGAATCCATGAGGCAAGGATAAGAGTCATTCCCCTCAGTATGTCTGTATCCGAAGCGGCAAACGCAGCCGATCACTGGAATTCCGCTCCTGTTGTGGTATGCGAGGCAAATCACCCGGGCGACCTGCCTTCCGCATACAAGGGATGGACCTGTGAAGGCGCGGAACTCATGGCAGTAAAGCCCGCCGAGGACGGCGATGGATTTGTGCTGAGGATAGCCGAAAAGAACGGACAGGCAGCCTGTGCGGATATCGGTTTGTATGACAGGAGCCTGCGTGCAGACGTGAATCCCTATGAAATAAAGACCCTGCGCGTGCGTGATGACGGCAGAGTCGAAGAAGCGGATATGCTTGAAGGATTGTAACGGTTTCTGTTTTCTGATATAATGACACAAAAGAATACAACCGAAGGGATGATATATATGAAGGGCAACCATCGAGTGCATGAACCTATCATCGAGTGTCAGGCTCCCGTTTACCGCGCATGGCGCGCAGAAGGCAAGCCGGGCAAGCTTGACGGCGATGTTACCAAGGATTTCTGGAAGAGGGGCGAATGGATCGAAGAACTCCATGATATCGAGGGCGATTCCCTGCCCCGTCCCTGGAAGCACACCATGATCAAGGTGCTGTGGGATGAAGAGGCTATCTGGGTGGCTGCAAAGCTGACCGACGATACCATCTGGGCCACCGTTGAGAACCGCGACGAGATCATCTATTACGACAACGATTTCGAAGTGTTCCTCGCACCTCAGGATACCTCCCACAGGTACTATGAGCTGGAAATGAACGCCATGAACTCCGTTTGGGATCTTATGATGGAACGCCCCATGCGCGACTGCGTAAGGCGCATCATCGGCTGGGATATCAAGGGTCTTGAAAGCGCTGTCAAGGTGGAAGGCGAACTGAACAATCCTTCCGCGGACAATAAGTACTGGTCTCTTGAGATAAAGATCCCGTGGTTCTCTCTGCGTGAGTGCCCTCTGGACGAGTGCTATCCCCCCAAGCTGGCTCCTGCCGTTGGCGATATCTGGCGCATGAACTTCTCACGCGTAGAGTACGAAGTGGATATCGTAGACAACAAGTACGTGAAGCGCTGCGATGAAAACGGCAAGACCCTGCCCGAACATAACTGGGTATGGGCGCCCACCGGTGTTATCGATATCCATATGCCCGAGATGTGGGGCTACCTCATCTTCACCGAGAACGGCGAGGATAAGTACGAGCTGCCCCGTTATGACGAGGCAAAGCTGAAGCTGTATAAGCTGTATTACCGCGAGCATGCCTACTGCTGCGAACACGGCTGCTTTACCGATGACGTGAAGCTGCTGCTGGGCGAAGAGGGCGAAAACTGGGGCATCAAGGCATATGTGACCCCCAGCATGTTCGAAGGAATCATGGAATTTGAAGGCAAGGAATACCACATCCGCAATGACGGATTCTTCTGGGAGGGCGAATTCAATGAGTAAGCTGTATGTTACCAAGCTGGATGTAGACCGCGCGGATCTGGGTCCCGAAAGCTCTCTGCCCCTGCTGTATGAGGTGGATGACAACGACGATACAATGCCTTCCGTGCTGCCCGAGGGCGACGGTCTGTATATCCGCTATGAATTCCTGAAGAGCGCGTTCCCCTATCGCGCTCAGGAAAATTATTCCCGCGAGCTGACCGATAAGCTTGAGGGCGTTGTGCTGGAAAACGAATATCTGAAGGCGTCCTTTGCTCCCTCCATGGGCGGCAAGCTGTGGAGCCTCATTGACAAGACCACCGGCAAGGATCTGCTGTTTGCAAATCCCGTATGCCGTCCCGCCTACCTCGCCACCCGCAACGCATGGTGCTCCGGCGGCGTGGAATGGAACTGCGGCATATTCGGTCATTCTCCCATGACCTGCTCTCCTCTGTTTGCTGCAAAGCTCACCGGCAAGGACGGCACTCCCATTCTGCGCATGTACGAATATGAGCGCGTGCGCGGCGTGGTCTATCAGATGGACTTCTCTCTGCCGGACGGTTCCAAGGTGCTCATCTGCCGCATGCGCGTGGTGAACCCCTCCTACCGTGCCACCGCAATGTACTGGTGGAGCAACATCGCCGTGCCCCATGTTGACGGCGCACGCGTGGTAGTGCCCGCAGACAGCGCATATACTCCCGTTGACGGCGTGATGAGCGTTGTGCCCACCCCCGTACGCGACGGCATCGACGTCACCTATCCCGATAACAACCCCATCTCCGTTGACTACTTCTTCCGCACCGATAAGAAGAGGCGTATGTATACCTGCCAGCTGGATCCCAACGGCTACGGTCTGTTTGAGAGTTCCACTTCCAGACTGCAGGGCAGGAAGATCTTCGTATGGGGTCTGGGTCCCGGCGGACGCAAGTGGCAGGAGTACCTCTCCGGTCACGGCAACGACGGTAAGTACTGCGAGATCCAGTGCGGTCTGGCACACACCCAGTCCGAGCATCTGCCCATGCCTCCCATGACTGCATGGGAATGGGTGGAGATCTACGGTGCAATGAATGCCGACGGCGCAAAGATACACGGCGACTGGGACGGCGCAAGGGCAGAAGTTGAGGCGAAGATCGGCGAGATCTATACTCCCGAGGAACTGGAACAGCTGCTTATCGATACCCGTGAGGACGCACTGAAGCCCGCCGAGGAAATGATCAATTACGGCGCAGGCTGGGCAGCACTGGAGGATATCCGCCGTGCATCCATCGGCCTTGGCAAGATGTGCCCCCATCTGGACTTCGGCAAACTGAATGCCGACCAGACTGCATGGGCAGAGCTGCTTGAAAAGGGCACCATGGGCGAAAACGACGCCGCAGAAGCTCCCGCTTCCTGGATGCGTCAGCGCGAATGGACCAAGATGATGGAAAAGGCCGTTGAAGGCGCAGATAAGGATAACTGGTATACCCTGCTGCAGCTGGGCTGCACCTATCTTGCACAGCCCGATCTGCTGAGGGCAGAGATCTATATCGGACGCTCTCTCAATGCAAAGAAGACCGCCTGGGGTATGTACGCACAGGCTGAACTGATCCGCGTAAAGGGTGATGCAAAGAAGGCCGCCGCTATGATGGCAGAAGCCGCCGACCTTGCTCCCGAAAATGTATCCCTTGCACGCGCTACCGCGAAGCTGATGAAGGAATGCGCAATGTGGCAGGAGCTGACTGAGTTTACCGCTACCCGCAGCGCAGAGGTCCAGGCTGAACCCAGAATGAAGATGTATCTGGCATTCGCGCTGGGATATTCCGGCAAGCTTGACGAGGCAATGGCTATCCTTGAGGATGGCGGAAAGTACCTCGAGGTTCCCGATATCAAGGAAGGCGAGACCTCTCTCAGCGACCTGTGGTTCTATATTGAAGAGCAGCGCGCTGCAAAGGAAGGCCGCAGCTTTGACAAGGAAAAGGTATCCCCGCCCTACGAACTGGATTTCCGTATGTTCGCAAAGGCATGATGTGAACGGATACCGATAAAATATGCCCCCCGTATTCTTCAGTGAAGAGTACGGGGGGCTGTCGTTTTATCTGTTTTTTGAACAACTGCCTTTTGAGCAGTTGCCGCAGTCGCCGCTGCAGCCTTTCCCGGAATTGCGTACCGAGTATATCAGAGCGGCAATGAACGCAGCGGCAAGCGATGCGATGATGATGATATCAAGCGGTTTCATTTATGATCCTCAGAACAGTATACCCAGCTGATAGACGATCGCGGCAACCAGCCACGCCACACCGCACTGGATGATGACTACACCGAGAGCCTTGAGACCGCTGCCCAGTTCGCGCTTTATGGTAGCCACCGCAGCTACACAGGGAGTGTACAGCAGGGTGAACAGCAGGAAAGCTGCGCCGGACAGGGGGGTGAACAGGTCGGAAAGGATTTTCGGCAGCTCTGCGGTGCTGGTTCCGGTAAGTACGGCCATGGTGCTGACCACGGCTTCCTTTGCGGTGAAGCCGGTGATCAGGGAGGTGGCTACGCGCCAGTCACCGAAGCCCAGGGGCTTGAAGATGGGGGCGATGACCTGACCGATGGCGGCCAGCAGACTGTCTGCGCTGTCAGCAACCACATTGAGGCGCGCGTCAAAGGTCTGCAGGAACCAGATGATGACTGTCGCCACGAATATGATGGTGAAAGCGCGGGTCAGGAAGTCCTTTGCCTTTTCCCACAGGAGCAGCAGTACGTTGCGTGCGGAGGGGAAGCGGTAGTTGGGCAGCTCCATTACGAAGGGCACGGGCTGTCCGCGGAAAGCGGTGCGGCCCATTACGGAAGCAACGATGATGCCGAGGATGATGCCTGCGATGTACAGACCGCCCATTACCAGCGCGGAATTTCCGGCGAAGAAAGCGGCTGCAAATACTCCGTAGATCGGTATCTTTGCGGAACAGCTCATGTAGGGGGTGAGCATGATGGTCATCTTCCTGTCGCGCTCGGAGGACAGAGTGCGGGTAGCCATGATGGCGGGTACGGTGCAGCCGAAGCCGATGAGCATGGGCACGAAGCTGCGTCCGGAAAGCCCTATCTTGCGCAGGGGCTTGTCCATGAAGAACGCAACGCGGGCCATGTAGCCGGTGTCTTCAAGTATGGAGAGGAAGAAGAACAGCGTCACGATTATGGGCAGGAAGGAAAGCACGCTGCCTACGCCGGCAAACACGCCGTCGATGAGCAGGGAATGAACAACGGGGTTAAGTCCGTAATTCGTAAGCGCGGTATCGACAAGCGCGGTCAAAGAATCAACGCCGGAAGCCAGCAGGTCGGAAAGGAATGCGCCGATGACGTTGAAGGTGAGATAGAATATTGCCAGCATTGTGGCAATAAATACCGGTATGGCAGTGTATTTGCCGGTAAGTATTTTATCCAGCTTCACGCTGCGGGCGTGTTCGCGGCTCTCGCTGCCTTTGGAGACGGTCTTTTCAACGCAGCCTTCGATAAAGCTGTAGCGCATGTCGGCAAGTGCCGCATTGCGGTCCAGCCCGGTGACGGTCTCCATTTCCACCACTGTGTGCTCCAGGGTCTCAAGCTCATTCTGATCAAGATCAAGGCGCTTCAGCATATCGGGATCGTCCTCGATAAGCTTGGTTGCGCAGAAGCGGCGGGAAAGACCGGCTTCGTCGGCATGATCTTCGATGATGTGGGCAACGGAATGGATGCAGCGATGCACAGGTCCGTCGGGACAGAAATCCAGCACCTGAGGCAGCTGCTTTTTGCGGGCGACTTCCTGAGCACGGTCGATAAGCTCGCTTACGCCCTCGCCCTTGGAGGCAACGATGGGGATAACGGGCACGCCGAGATAATCGGATATGGCCTTGATATCCACGGAACCGCCGTTGGAATGAAGCTCATCCATCATGTTCAGCGCGATGACCATGGGGATGCGCAGTTCCATCAGCTGCAGGGAAAGGTACAGGTTGCGTTCGATGTTGGTAGCATCAACGATGTTTATAATGCCGTCGGGCTTGTTGTTTATTATGAAATCACGGGTTACAAGTTCTTCGGCGGTGTAGGGGCGGATGGAATAGATGCCGGGCAGATCGACCACGCGGCAGTCCTTTGCGCCGCGTACATCGCCGAATTTCTGATCGACGGTGACGCCGGGGAAATTGCCTACACGCTGATTTGAACCGGTGAGCGCGTTGAACAGGGTGGTCTTACCGCAGTTCTGATTGCCTGCAAGTGCGAAAATCATGCGCCCTTCACCTCGATCCACTGTGCTTCATCCAGTCTCAGGGTGAGTTCATACCCCCTGAGCCTTATTTCGATGGGGTCACCCATGGGGGCTACCTTCATAAGAGTAACTTTGGTGCCGGGGATAAGTCCCATATCCAGAAATCTCAGCCTGAGCGCACCCTGACCGCCTACCTTGGCGATAACAGCGCTCTGTCCTACTTTCAGTTCGCCGAGAGTCATTTGCCACACCTCTGCTTCAGTAAGTTTATATTAACGAACTAATGTTAGCATCGGCTAACCGATTAGTCAAGTGTCTGAAGGGACGACACAAAAATTTTTCCTTCCATAAAAGAGGCATTGCAAAATCTGTGCGTTTGGAGTAATATTTTGGTATGAAAATCCGGGAGGAGATAAATATGTTCACAGGAGCAAAATGGGTCTGGACCGGTAAGGAAGACAAGAATCAGTACATCGAACTGCGCATGAATTTTACCCTTGAGGGCAATATCGACGGCGCAAAGATAGCAGTCAGCGCAGATAACGAGTATTTCGCATATATCAACGGAAAGTATGTGGGCGGCGGTCAGTATGACGATTTCCCCATGCACAAGGCTTATAATGTGCATGATGCGTCCGCGGCCGTGAAGGCAGGCGAAAACGAGCTGCTTATAAGGGCATATCATCAGGGCGAGAATTCCTATCAGTATCTGCCCGGCCCCGCAGGCGTCATATTCGCTCTGACCGCAGGCGAGAACAGGATACTCAGCGGCGAAGGCTGCGAGGCAAGAGCATATGCGCTGTATGAATCCGGCGCTGTCGAGAAGGTTTCCGGTCAGCTGGGCTATACCTTCCATTGTGACGCCACCGCGGAAGAAGCCGCGTGGGAGAAGGTGCGCATCGTAGAGGAAAGGGCAGATACCGAACTCTATCCGCGCCCCATCAAGGGTCTTGTAAACGGCAAGCCTGCCGAGACCAAAGAAGTTTTTGACGGCGTATATGCCGTGCGCGGCGGAGATACTCCCGCGCAGAAGATGCAGTATGCGTTCATAGCCCCCGGTAAATTCACCGAAGGCGCCGAAGGCAGGGCGATGATCTTCGACCTTGGCAGAGAGACCGCGGGTCTGGTGTATCTGGATATCACCTGTCCCGAGGTGTGCGACCTTATCGTGGGCTACGGCGAGCAGCTTGATGACGGACGCGTGCGCAGCTTTGTGGGCGGCAGGAATTTTGCATTCTCCTACAGGGCAAAGGCAGGCGAAAACCGCTTCGTGCATCTCTTCCGCCGCATATCCGGAAGATATCTGCAGATATTCATGCCTTTTGATGCCGAACTGAATAAGCTGACCATCGTGCCCGTGGATTATCCCGTGGATGTGCGCGGCGGTTTCGACGGTATCGACAGGATGATGAACAGAATATATGATACTTCCGTGCGCACACTCAGGCTGTGCATGCATGAGCATTATGAGGACACCCCCTGGCGCGAGCAGGCGCTGTACGCTATGGATTCCCGCAATCAGGCGCTGTGCGGCTATGCCGCATTCGGCGAGAGCGATTTCCCGCTGGCATGCCTGAAGCTGATGGCGGAGGGCATCCGTCCCGACGGTCTGCTGGATATCTGTGCGCCGGCGCACGACAGGATCACCATTCCTTCCTTCAGCCTTGGCTGGATCATCTCCCTGCGTGATTTCGCCCTGTACACCGGCAGAGTGGAAGAGGCGGGCGAGATGCTGGGCGATGCACAGAAGCTGCTGGGCTTCTTCCGCACAAGGCTGGATGACAGGGGACTTATCGAACTGCCGCTGGATAAGCAGTACTGGAATTTCTACGAATGGGCGCCCGGTCTGGATGATGGCTGGGAGTGCGGCAGGGAATACGAGAACGTAGGCGGTACCCGCCGCGATGCGCCGCTGTGCCTGTTCTACGCAGTTGCGCTGGGCTGCGCCGCAGATGTGGCAAAGTGGGCCGGCAAGACCGAATCGGCAGAAAGCCTGCTTGCCGAAAAGGCGGCCATGCTTGATGCAGTCGAGAAATATTTCTGGGATGAAGAGGCGGGTCTCTATCGTTCCTACATCAATACCAAGCCCCATTATTGCGAACTGGTGCAGGCGCTGGCGCTTATTGCCGGTGCGGCACAGGGCGACCGTGCCCGCAGGATCCGCGCCGCTATTGCCGAAAAGGACGCAAGGCTCATTCCTGCCACCCTCAGCTACCGCCTGTTTGTATACGAGGCACTGCTGGGTGACGACGCATTCCGCGCGTTTGCGGTGGAAGACGCCCGCGAACTGTGGGGCAGCATGACCCTTGCGGGAGCGACTTCCTACTGGGAGACCATCGAAGGCGCCGATGCGTTTGCGGATGCAGGCAGCCTGTGCCACGGATGGTCTGCAGTGCCTGCATGGCTGTGGTATGCCGGATATCTGGGAATCAGGCCTGTTGAGCCCGGTTATAAGAAGTTCACTTTCAATCCGCTGCCCGGCGCATGTGCAAAGGCGGTTGTTCCTACTCCCTACGGCGATATGAAGATCGTAGGCGGAATAATCGAATACGACTCCGAAAAACAGCAGCGCGTCTGACAGTAAAAAGCCGCCCCGCACTTCATTGTGCGGGCCGGCCTTCAATTTATGAGAAGCGTTTTTTCTTATAATAGTAGCGCAGTGCGAATGCGGCGAGGGCGAATATCCAGCTTATGACCTCCGCCCATGCCAGTACCATGTTGCCGAACAGGTTTTTCAGCGCGTAGGAGGCGATGATCCTTACGGCGAGGTGTGCAACGGTAATGATTCCGGTGAAGGCAACATCGCCTATGCCGTCCAGATATCCGTTTATCGCGCGGCCTGCGGCATACATGGGATAGAAGAGTGAGAGGCGGATGAAGAAACGTCTGCCGATATCCACCGCTTCAGGACCCACGCCGAACATGGCTACGAGCTGTCCTCCGAAGATACATATGACTGCGGTAAGTATGCAAGATACGCCCAGCATCATCCACATGCCGCTTCTGAGATATGTATGCGCACGGGCTTTGTCCTTTGCGCCTATGCTCTGGGATACCATGGTGGAGATGCCGACGCCCAGGTTATTTACCGAAAGAAGCAGCATGGAATCCACGCGGTAGCTGGTGGATATGGCGGCAACGGTGATGCTGCCGAAACCGTTCATGAAATCCTGCAGTATTACGCTGCCCAGCGCGCTTATGACGGTGCGTGCGGTGACGGGCAGGCCAAGCTTCATGCCTTCCGCCATTACGCGGCGGTCGAATATCTTCGGAGTGGGTACAAAGCGCAGCTGCCTGTAGCGGCAGATGGTGTATATAACCGAGATGACCGCGCTTGCAGCCTGTGCGGCTACGGTTGCGATGGCCGCGCCCGCCACGCCCATGCCGAGCATTCCGACAGTGACCCAGTCGAGGATCACATTCAGCGCGCCGGAGACCGCTACGCATACGAAGGGCGTACGGCTGTTGCCCACGCCGCGGAGCATGGCGGCGTAAATATTATATAGGATGACGAAGGGGGCGCCCCAGAGAGAAATGCTCAGATAATCCCCTGCGAGGGTGAAAATGTCTTCGGGGGTGTCGGTCATGTGCAGCAGTGAATCGGTGGCTGCCTGCCCGCAGAGTACGAGCGCCAGGGTTGCCGCCACGAGCAGCAGCCCGTAACCGCCCATCAGCTTTTTCAGTTCATCCCACTTACCTGCGCCAAAATATCGGGCAGCCAGTATGCCGAGACCTGCGGTAAAGCCGGTTATTGCCAGCACAAAAAGATTCAGCACGGCGCTGCTGGCGCCGACGGCGGCGAGTGCACCCTCACCTTCGATATTTCCGAGAATAAACGCGTCTGTCCAGCTGTAAAGCTGCTGCAGCAGACCCGAAAGTATCAGCGGTATACTGAAGCGGACGAGGTCGCGTCCGGCGCTTTTGGTCTTCATGGGTATCCCTCCGGGCAATTTTGGTGTAATGTGGTGATTATAGCATCGGGCATAACGGGTGTCAATCAAAACGGATATAAAGAAACCACGCTGCCGTCGTGTGACGGATGCGCGGTTTCTTTTGATTATTCCTCTTCATCATCCCCGTCGGGAGCGGGTATGAGGGTTATATCGGCGGATATGACACGGTGGTCTTCCACGTTGGTGACATTGACGTGCATTCGTTCGATGTCTATCTCAAAATTTGCACCGTCCTCGGGTACAGTGCCCAGTCGGGAGAAGATGAGTCCGCTGAGGGTATCGCTGTCTTCTTCATCGATTGTTATGCCGAGCTCGGCGGCGATGTCGTCGATGAGCGCGGTGCCGGAGACGCGCCAGACAGTATCGTTCAGCTTTACGATATCGGGGGCATCGTCGTTCAGATCGCCAACCAGCTGACCGATAAGGTCGTTGATGGTGATAATGCCTTCAAAGCCGCCGAATTCATCAAGCACGATCGCAAATTTGTTGGAGGAAGTGCGCATGTTCTTAAAAAGTACGTCGGCTTTTACGCCATCGGGCACGAAGTAGGCGGGCTTCACGAGGCTCTCGACATTTTCGCGGCTGCGGTCGCGCAGCAGCAGGTAATCGCGGGATTCGATGACGCCTACGATGTTATCGGGGTCTTCGCGGCAGACGGGGTAGAAGAAGTGTCTGGTGCGGGTCATGAGGTCTTCCCAATCGGAAGGCTCGTCCGCAAGGTCCAGCATCTCTACATCGGTGCGGTGAGTTGCGATCTCACCTGCGGAGAGGTCGTCGAATTCGAATACATTCTGTATGAATTCCTTTTCGTCGTTGTCGATGGTGCCCTTTTCGGAGCCCACATCTACCATCATGCGGATGTTTTCCTCGGTGACGGATTCTTCTTCGGCATTGGGGTCGATGCGCAAAAGGCGCAGTATGCCGTTGGTGGATACGGTAAGCAGCCAGACGATAGGCTTGAACACATTGGAGATGGTGATGATGAGTCCGGAGATCGCCAGGGCAATGCCTTCGGGATTGCGCTGTGCAATGCGTTTGGGCACAAGCTCACCGAGCACCAGTGTGAAATAAGAAAGCAGCAGGGTTATGAATACAACGGATATGTTGTTTATCAGCGTTGCATTTACGTTGGGCCAGTTTGCCACTGCCCATTCGGTGAGCATTTCAGCAAAATTTTCGGAAGCAAATGCAGAACCGAGGAAGCCGGAGAGGGTGATAGCTACCTGAATGGTTGCCAGGAAGCGGGCGGGCTGAGAAGTAAGATTCTTGATGCGTTTGCCGCCGGGATGACCGGACTGCGCAAGTTTCTCAATGCGGGCGTCGTCCATGGAGATGACTGCTATCTCCGCGCAGGCGAAGATCGCGTTCAGAGCGATGAGTACCAGCTGAAGAACCAATTGCCAGCCTATGTGGGGATCCATAAAGTGTTCAACCTCCTAAAAATCAAAAGCACAGCGCGCATTCCGCAATCAGCGGAACGCGTACTGTGCAATATTTGTGGATTTATAAGTGCGTCGCGACGGAGGTATCTCCGACTGTGACAGAGTTTCCATGCTTCTATCAATGTCCCTTTCGGAATATCGTTGGCGTAATTATAGCACATTTTCGCGGCAAATGTCAATCAACTCGCTGCCGCAGCGTTTATTAAGGCCGGGGAATAGGGTGGTATGTCCACATAATGTCATGAGGAATGTTCGCACATTTTACGAAATTAGGGCTGATATTGACGGCGCATTGTTTTATTATATATATGCGATAGAGTGTATTATCATAATGCATAAGTCTGCATGCACAAAAAGGTAATACCCGATCGTTATGGTTTTATGCTATAATATTGTAGGGTCTCTACGACCGCATCCAGGTATGCCGCTGCCAGGCGGCGCGGCTTTTCTAATAAATATCTCAGAAAGTAGGTATGTATTATGCCCAAGATCACAGTTATCGGCGCCGGCGCAGTCGGTTCCGCAACCGCTTTTGCCCTTACTCTGAAGGGTCTTGCCAACGAGATCGTTGTCGTTGACATCAACGAAAGCAAGGCACTTGGTGAGGCAATGGATATCCATCAGGGTACTCCCCTGCTCAGCAAGCCCATCAACGTATACGCCGGCAACTATGATGCAGCCGCAGGTTCCGACATCGTTGTTATCACCTCCGGTGTGGGCCGCAAGCCCGGTCAGACCCGTATGGATCTGGTAAAGACCAACGTCAACATTCTGAAGGGCATCATCCCCCAGATCACCCGCGCTTGCCCCGATGCAACCTACGTTATCGTTGCAAACCCCGTTGATATCCTGACCTACGTATTCTGCAAGCTGTCCGGCATCCCCGAGGAGCGCGTCATCGGTTCCGGTACCGTTCTGGATACCGCACGTCTGCGCGCCCGTATCGCAGAGTACCTGTCCGTTTCCCAGAAGAACGTGCACGCTTACGTATTCGGCGAGCACGGCGAGACCAGCTTCGTACCGTGGTCCATCGCTGAGGTTTCCACCATCAACATCGAGGACTACAAGACCCTGATCAAGCTCAAGAAGGGCATCATCGTTGATCTCGAGTACGATGAGATCTACAAGTACATGCGCTTCTCCGGCGCCAAGGTCATCGAGCGCAAGGGCTGCACCAACTACGCTATCGCAGTTTCCGTATGCGGCATCGTAGAGTGCCTGCTGGGCGGCGTTAACGCTGTTGCCACCGTTGCCACCATGCTGCACGGCGAGTACGGCCTGGACGATGTCTGCCTGTCTCTGCCCGTACTGCTGGGCAACAACCAGGTTCAGGGCCGCATCATGCCCCGCCTGACCGAGGAAGAGATGGAGAAGCTCCACATTTCCGGCAAGGCTCTGAAGGACATCATTGCAGAACTGGAACTGTAATAAACGTATATCACGCCTTGAGCGGGGGAGAATCACTCCCCCGTATCTGTGATGCTTATCAATAAACCACAAAACAACACATGTTCAGCGGCATGAAAATGCCGAGGGATAACACATGATTGGAGGAAATGAAGCAATGGAATACCGCATCGAACGCGACTCCATGGGCGAAATGCAGGTACCTGCCGACCGCTATTGGGGTGCGCAGACTCAGCGCAGCAAGCAGAATTTCGTGATCGGCGGCGAGATCATGCCCCGTGAGATCACTCACGCTTTCGGCATCCTGAAGAAGGCAGCTGCCATCGCAAACAACGCCATCAAGCCCGAGAAGATGGACGACAAGCGCCTGAAGGCGATCTGCGAAGCATGCGACGAAGTTATCGCCGGCAAGCTGAACGATCACTTCCCCCTCGTAGTATGGCAGACCGGTTCCGGCACTCAGTCCAACATGAACGCCAACGAGGTCATCGCAAATCGTGCCAATGAGATCCTGGGCGAGAAGCTGTGCCATCCCAACGATCATGTGAATATGTCCCAGTCCTCCAACGATACCTTCCCCACTGCAATGCACATCGCAGCAGTACAGGCTATCGAGGACAATCTGTTCCCCGCTATCGATCAGCTGCACGCCACCTTCGTACGCCTTGAGGCAGAGAACGAGGGCGTTGTAAAGACCGGCCGTACCCATCTGCAGGACGCCACCCCCATCGCCTTCTCTCAGGAGATCTCCGGCTGGCGCAACATGCTGGAAAAGGCCAAGGCTCAGCTGAACCTGGCTCTGACCCAGCTGAAGGAACTGGCACTGGGCGGCACCGCCGTCGGTACCGGCCTGAACTGCCCCAAGGGCTTCGCCGAGAAGGTAGCTGCTGTTGTTTCCGACATCACCGGCAAGCAGTTCGTTACCGCTGAGAACAAGTTCCACGCTCTGACCGCTAAGGACGAGCTGGTATTCGCTCACGGCGCACTGAAGGGTCTGGCCTGCAACCTGATGAAGATCGCAAACGACGTCCGCTGGCTGGCTTCCGGTCCCCGCGACGGTCTGGGCGAGATCTTCATTCCCGAGAATGAGCCCGGCTCCTCCATCATGCCCGGCAAGGTAAATCCCACCCAGTGCGAAAGCGCCACCATGGTAGCCGTACAGGTAATGGGCAACGACGTTGCAGTAGGCATGGCAGCTTCCCAGGGCAACTTCGAGCTGAACGTATTCATGCCCGTGCTCATCCACAACTTCCTGCAGTCCGTGCGTCTGCTGGCTGATTCCCTGCGCTCCTTCGACAACAACTGCGCTTCCGGTATCACCGCAAACCGCGAGAAGATGCACCACAATCTGTACAATTCCCTGATGCTCGTAACCGCTCTGAACCCCTACATCGGCTACGACAACGCAGCAAAGACCGCCAAGAAGGCTTACAAGGAGAACATCTCCCTGAAGGAAGCCTGCGTGGAACTGGGCTTCCTCACTCCCGAGAAGTTCGATGAGGTCTTCAAGCCCGAAGAGATGTGCTAACCAAAAGGAGTAGACAGACATGATTTACAGCTATTATCCTGGCTGCACCCTTAAGGACAGGGCCAAGCAGCTGGATATCTACGCCCGCGCTTCTGCGCAGGCACTGGGCATCGAGCTCAAGGAACTGCCTGAGTGGCAGTGCTGCGGCGCGGTGTATCCCCAGGCGAGCGACGAGATCGCTTCCCGTCTGTCCGCAGTCAGGGCACTGATGAACACCGAGGAAGGCAAGCTGGTCACCATGTGCTCCGCATGCCACCACGTCATCAAGCGTGCAAACTATGACTGGAATCAGGACGAGAACTTCCGCACCAAGGCTACCAATTATATGAAGCCTGAAGTTCCCTACGACGGAAGCACCGAAGTTCTCCACTTCATCGAGCTCATCCGCGATGAGATCGGCTTTGACGAGCTGAAGAAGAAGGTCGTCAATCCTCTGACCGGCCGTAAGGTCGGCGCGTTCTACGGCTGCATGGTGCTGCGTCCCGGTAAGGTGCTGGCGTTCGACGATCCCGAGAACCCCACCATCATCGAGGACTTCATCAAGGCCCTGGGCGCAACTCCCGTGACTTATCCCTATCGCAACGAGTGCTGCGGCGCTTACGTTGCAATGGAAGATAAGGCTCCCGCCGAGAAGCAGGTCGACCGCGCACTGAATTCCGCGATCGCAGCCGGCTGCGAGGAGCTCATCACCGCATGCCCCCTGTGCATGTACAACCTGGTAGAAAACGCCACCGCCCACAAGCTGCCCGTGAAGTACTTCACCGAGCTGCTGGCTGAGGCTCTCGGCGTAAAGGAGGGCTAAGCAAATGGAAAACAAAGTTCAGATGCTTACCGAAACCGCCCTTCGCATCAGCGGCGTAAACCCCAAGAAGTGCATGAAGTGCGGTAAGTGCTCCGGCACCTGCCCCAACTACGATGCAATGGAGTATCATCCCCACCAGTTCGTATCCATGGTTGAAAAGGGACAGATCGAGAAGCTGATGGCCAGCGACTCCATCTTCATGTGCCTTTCCTGCATGGCATGCGTTGAGCGCTGCCCCCGCGGCGTTGAACCCGGCAAGCTGGTCGAGGCTGTACGCCTGATGAAGATCCGTCAGCAGGATCAGAACCACAAGAACGGCAACGACATCGCAGCCTTCGTTGATGAGAAGGTGCCCCAGCAGCTGCTGATGGCCGCGATGCGCAAGTATAGAAAGTAAGGAGGAATACCACAATGCAGAAGATCGGCGTATTCGTCTGCTGGTGCGGCTCCAACATTGCCGGTACCGTAGACGTGGAGGCGGTCGCCGAGGCGATGAAGTCCGTCCCCGGCGTGGTGTACTCCGCAAATTATCAGTACATGTGTTCCGCAGCGGGCCAGAAGCTCATTGCCGACGCCATCCATGAGTACAAGCTGGACGGTATCGTAGTTGCTTCCTGCTCCCCCCGTATGCATGAGAACACCTTCCGCAAGACCGCAGAAGCTGCCGGCCTCAACCCCTACATGGTTGAGATCGCCAACATCCGCGAGCAGTGCTCCTGGATCCACAAGGATAAGGAAGAGGGTACCGCAAAGGCTATCGTGCTTGTAAAGACTGCCGTTGCCAAGCTGCGCAACGACACTCCCCTGCAGGCCGGCACCAGCGCAGTAACCAAGCGCGCACTGGTAATCGGCGGCGGTATCGCAGGTATCCAGACCGCTCTGGACGTAGCAGATGCAGGTTACGAGGTCGATATCGTTGAGCAGCGCCCCACCATCGGCGGCCGCATGGCTCAGCTGGACAAGACCTTCCCCACCCTGGACTGCGCAGCCTGTATCCTGACCCCCAAGATGGTTGAAGCTTCCCAGAACGAGAAGATCAACATCATCTCCTATGCAAATGTTGAGAAGGTTTCCGGCTTCGTCGGCAACTTCAAGGCAACCATCCGCAAGAAGGCCCGTTATATCGACGAGACCAAGTGCACCGGCTGCTCTCTGTGCATGACCAAGTGCCCCTCCAAGAAGGGTAAGGACGAGTTCAACATGGAAATGAACAATCGTTCCGCTATCTATATCCCCTTCGCACAGGCCATTCCCAATGTAGCAGTTATCGACCCCGAGCAGTGCATCAAGCTCAAGACCGGCAAGTGCGGTCTGTGCGAGAAGGTCTGCAACGCGGGCGCTATCAACTACAAGCAGCAGGATGAGTTCATTGAGCGCGAGTACGGCGCCATCGTTGTGGCAACCGGCTTCAAGCCCATCGATCCCTCTCCCCTGAACGAGCTCGGCTATGCTGAGAACGCTGACGTAGTTACCTCTCTGGAGCTGGAGCGTCTGATGAACGCCGCAGGCCCCACCAAGGGCACCCTGCTGCGCCCCTCCGACGGCAAGCATCCTCACGAGATCGTATTCATCCAGTGCGTAGGCTCCCGCTGCGACGAAAACAACGAGCGCGGCAAGCCCTACTGCTCCAAGATCTGCTGCATGTACACCGCAAAGCATGCAATGCTGATCCGTGATAAGTATCCGGATACCAAGGTCCACATCTTCTACATCGACGTGCGTACCCCCGGCAAGAACTTCGATGAGTTCTACCGCCGCGCAGTTGAGCAGTACGGTGTTGACTACATCAAGGGCATGGTCGGCAAGGTCGCCAAGGAAGGCGACAAGCTGATGGTCCGCGGCAGCGACCTGATCAACAACGAGCAGGTTGAGATCGCAGCCGATCTGGTTGTTCTGGCAACCGCTATCGAGCCCGATCCCACCGCACGTTCCATCGGTACCATGCTGACCGCATCCATGGATACCAATGACTTCTTCACCGAGGCGCACGCCAAGCTGCGTCCCGTTGAGTCCCCCACCGCAGGCATCTTCCTCTCCGGCGTTGCTCAGGGTCCCAAGGACGTTCCCGAGACCGTCGCTCAGGCCAGCGCCGCCGCTTCCAAGGTTATCGGCCTGCTGGCAAAGGATCACCTGGTGACCAACCCCTGCGTTGCTCAGTCCGATGAGCTCATGTGCAACGGCTGCTCCCAGTGTGAGAAGGTTTGCCCCTACGGTGCAATCACTTACGTTGATAAGGAAGTTCGTGGCCCCGGCGTACGCGAAGTACGCAGAGTGGCTCAGGTCAACCCGGCAGTATGTCAGGGCTGCGGTGCATGTACCGTAACCTGCCCCTCCGGCGCAATGGACCTGAAGGGCTTCTCCAATAAGCAGATCATGGCGGAGGTTGACGCAATATGTCTGTAAGCAATCCTAACTGGAAGCCCAAGATCGTAGCATTCTGCTGCAACTGGTGCTCCTACGCAGGCGCTGACCTGGCCGGTTCCGGCCGTATGGCTTATCCCGCAGATGTAAAGATCATCCGCGTGCCCTGCTCCTGCCGTGTAAATCCCCTGTTCATCATGCGCGCCTTCGAGCGTGGCGCTGACGGTGTTATCCTGTGCGGCTGCCATCCCGGAGACTGCCACTATACCAGCGGCAACTACTTCGCCCGCCGCAGGATGACCATGCTGTTCTCCATGCTGGACTTCCTGGGCATCGAGCGCGGCCGTACCCGTGTTGAGTGGGTATCCGCAGCTGAAGGCGCAAAGTTCGCCAAGACCATGAACGAATTCGTCGAGAAGATCTACGAGCTCGGCGAGAACAGAAAGCTGGGTGATATCAGATGCAGGAAATAATGAATAAGATCAAGGCCCGCGCGATCGAGCTGCTTTCTGATGGCACCGTTAATCGCGTAATCGGCTGGGAAAAGGGCGAGACCGAGTGCGACTGGTCTCCCGCTCTGTTCGAGACCGCCGAGGAGATGGAAGGCTTCGTTTACGGCAAGTACGCAGGCGCAAACCTGTCCAAGTACTGCCGCAAGGTAAACACCGCTGAGGGCAAGACCCTGGTAGTGCTGAAGCCCTGTGACACCCTGTCCTTCCAGCAGCTGATCCACGAGCACAGACTGGATCGCGAAAAGTTCTACATCATCGGCGCCGGCTGCAAGGGCATGAGCGACGAGAACGGCGCACTGCTGAAGTGCAATGCCTGCAAGGGCAAGGATTTCGAAGTAGCCGATGAGATCATCGACGACGAAGAGTCCAAGCAGCCCACCGGCACCGTAGACCGTATGATCGGTGTAGAAGAGCTGGAGAAGATGACCGCTCAGGAGCGTTATGACTTCTGGCGCGGCGAGCTCTCCCGCTGCATCCGCTGCAACGCCTGCCGCAATGTATGCCCCGCATGCACCTGCGTAAAGTGCGTATTTGACAACCCCAATTCCGGTGTTCAGTCCAAGGCCCCCGTTACCGATTTCGAGGAGAACATGTTCCATGTTATCCGCGCTTTCCACGTAGCCGGCCGCTGCACCGACTGCGGCGAGTGCTCCCGCGTTTGCCCGCAGAACATTCCGCTGCACCTGCTGAACCGCAAGTTCATCAAGGACATGAACGAGCTTTACGGCGAGTTCCAGGCCGGCGTAGGTGAGGAAGAGCGTCATCCTCTGACCTCCTACACCAAGACTGACGTCGAGCCCGGCATCGTGCACGAAAGGGGGAACGCATAATGCGCCTGTTTTCTGCCGATAAGGTACTTGATATCATAAAGAGCATCAACGCTCCCGTTTATGCCCCCGTTGAGACCACCGGCGGCATGGTGACTTTCGAGCGTTTCGAGGAAGGCATGGAGCTTCGCCTCGATAAGATCGGCACCGATAAGTCTCCCAAGGATATTCTCTTCCCCCAGTGGGAAAATCTGATGCACTTCCGCATGGAAGGCAAGACCATCGAGATCACCGAGCAGGAGCGCTCTGAAGAGGACTATGTCCTCTTCGGCGCCCGTGCCTGCGACATCCAGGCCTTCAAGGTTCTGGACCAGGTATTCCTGTCCGATCCCGTTGATACCTACTACGCAGCCCGCCGTGAGCACGGCACCATCGTTGCTCTGGCCTGCGGCGAGCCCAAGAATTCCTGCTTCTGCAAGAATTTCGGCATCGATCCCGCACAGCCCGATGCAGACGTTGTGCTCTGGCTGGTAGGCGACGAGTACTACTGCGAAGCCTACACCGATAAGGGCCGCGATCTGATGGCCAAGTGGGACACTCAGGAAGCCGAAGCCGGCCCCGTTGAGTGGATCAAGGGCGAGATCACCAAGAAGTATGACGCACTGCCCTTCGCCAAGCTGAACCTCACCGGTTTCGACGGCGATCATCTGATGGAGAAGTTCTCCTCTCCCAAGTGGAAGAAGCTCTCCATGGCATGCCTGGGCTGCGGCAGCTGCACTTTCGCCTGCCCCACCTGCCAGTGCTACGACATCCGCGATTATGACAACGGCAACGGCGTGCAGCGCTATCGCTGCTGGGACAGCTGCATGTACTCCGATTTCACTCTTATGGCTCACGGTACCAACCGTCCCAACCAGCTGGAGCGTTATCGCCAGAGGTTCATGCATAAGCTGGTGTACTTCCCTGCCAAGAACAATGGCATGTACTCCTGCGTAGGCTGCGGCCGCTGCATCGACAAGTGCCCCATGAACCTGAACATCGTTAAGGTCATCAAGGCGTTGGGGGAGGAAGATAAGTAATGAACAGAGACAGCCTTATCCCGATGCTTGGCATCGTTACCGACGTCCGCGTTGATACGCCCGACGTCAAGACCTTCCGTGTAAACGCTATCGGCGGCGGCAAGTGCTTCGAGCACATGCCCGGCCAGTGCGCAATGCTCTCCATTCCCGGTGTAGGCGAGGCAATGTTCTCCATTACCTCTTCTCCCACCAATAAGGAATTCCAGGAGTTCTCCATCAAGAAGTGCGGCTGCCTCACCACCTGGCTGCATCAGATGGAACCCGGCCAGATGGTCACCATCCGCGGCCCCTACGGCAATGCTTTCCCCGTTGAGGAAGACCTCAAGGGTCAGGATCTGCTGTTCATCGCCGGCGGTATCGGTCTGGCTCCCCTGCGCAGCGTTATCAACTACGTTCGCGCCAAGCGTGAAAACTACGGCAAGGTGCGCATCGTATACGGTTCCCGTTCCATGGACGATCTGGTAGACTATCCCGAGATCGTAAACGAGTGGATGAAGGACGACGGCATTGAAGTCTTCCTCACCATCGACCGTGAGCAGGAAGGCTGGGACGGTCACGTTGGCTTCGTTCCCAATTACGTCACCGAGCTGGGCTTCGATCCCCAGGGCAAGGTTCTGGTTTGCGGACCTCCCATCATGATCAAGTTCACCACTCAGGCGCTGATGGGCCTTGGCTATGACAAGACTCAGATCTTCACCACCATGGAGCTGCGCATGAAGTGCGGCATCGGCAAGTGCGGCCGCTGCAACATCGGCGACAAGTACGTCTGCAAGGACGGCCCTGTTTTCCGTTACGACAAGCTGGGCGAGCTGCCTGCTGAGTATTAAGTAACTTCACCTGCGGGGAGCAGAAAGCTCCCCAAAGGTTCAACTCTGGCATCAACGGAGGAGAGAAAAAATGGTCAACGTCTATCTGATGGGCAAGAAGTACGAAGTGCCCGAGGGACTTACTATTATGGGCGCAATGGAATACGCCGGCTACCAGCTGGTACGCGGCTGCGGCTGCCGTAACGGCTTCTGCGGCGCATGCGCTACTGTTTATCGCATTAAGGGCGAGCGCGAGCTTCATGCTTGCCTGGCTTGCCAGACTACCGTAGAGAACGACATGTACGTAGCAACCCTGCCCTTCTTCCCCCTGGAGAAGCAGGTTTACGACATGAATGAGATCAAGGCTGACGCACAGGTCATGATGCAGCTGTATCCCGAAATCTACTCCTGCATCGGCTGCAACGCCTGCACCAAGGCTTGCACCCAGTCCCTGGATGTTATGCAGTACATCGCTGCATGCCAGCGTGGCGATTTCGCCGCTGCTGCCGAGATGAGCTTCGACTGCGTAATGTGCGGCGTTTGCTCTTCCCGCTGCCCCGCCGGCATCTCCCATCCTCAGGTTGCTGAGCTGGCCCGCCGCATCAACGGCAAGCTGCTCATGCCCGAAGCAAAGCACCTGACCCAGCGCGTCAAGGAGATCGAAGACGGTCTGTGCACTGAGGCTATCGAAGCCATCATGGCAAAGCCCGTTGCAGAGCTCAAGGAACTCTACAACAACCGCGACATCGAAAAGTAAGGGGGCCGCTTACAATGTATTCTACCGACATGCTCGCTTCCATGAAGAAGGTCGAGGCGGCTCGCGAAGCTAACATCGCTTATGAGCCCCGTCGCCTCACTGCCGAGGAAAAGGAAGCTCTGCTCAACGAGTATCATCCCGATTATAAGAACGACGGCTTTACTACCATCCAGGTAGGCCCCAACGCAGGCGAGCGCGCTCCCGTTGAGCTGAACGCCATGATCGAGGCCCACAGCCGTATCGCTGACATGGACATCGACCTTTCCAAGATCGATTACGATGTAGACGTACTGGTAATCGGCGGCGGCGGCGCAGGTTCTTCTGCAGCCATCGAAGCTCATGAAGCAGGCGCAAACGTAATGATCGTTACCAAGCTGCGCATCGGCGACGCCAACACCATGATGGCTGAAGGCGGCATTCAGGCAGCGGATAAGCCCAACGATTCCCCCGCCATCCACTTTGTGGACGCCTTCGGCGGCGGTCACTTCGCCGCCAAGCGCGAACTGCTGCGCAAGCTGGTGTGCGACGCCCCCGAGGCCATCCAGTGGCTGAGCGAGCTGGGCGTGGAGTTCGATAAGGACGCCGACGGCACCATGGTGACCACCCACGGCGGCGGCACCTCCCGTAAGCGTATGCACGCCGCTAAGGACTATTCCGGCGCTGAGATTATGCGCACCCTGCGTGACGAGGTGATCAATCGCGGCATCCCCGTGGTGGACTTCACCGCCGCCATCGAGCTGATTCTGGACGACAAGGGCAATGCCGCCGGCGCCGTCCTGATGAATATGGAGACCAAGGAACTGCTGGTGGCCAAGGCCAAGACGGTCATCATCGCCACCGGCGGCGCGGGCCGTATGCACTATCAGGGTTTCCCCACCTCCAACCACTACGGCGCTACCGCCGACGGTCTGGTGCTGGGCTACCGTGCGGGCGCTAAGCTGCTGTACGCCGAGACCCTGCAGTACCATCCCACCGGCGTGGCCTATCCCGAGCAGATCTTCGGTGCTCTGGTGACCGAGAAGGTGCGCTCTCTGGGCGCTAAGCTGGTCAACCAAAACGGCGAGGTGTTTATGCACCCGCTGGAGACCCGTGACGTGGCCGCCGCCTCCATCATCCGCGAGTGCACCGCCCGCGACAACGGTGTGGACACCGGCAGCGGCAAGGGTGTGTGGCTGGATACGCCTATGATCGAGAAGATCGGCGGCGAGGGCACCATTATGAAGCGCATCCCCGCCATGTGGCGTATGTTTGATAAGTACGGCATCGATAAGTAACCACGATTTTCAAACAGCACAAATTCAGCATAGGCAAGCA
>JAZRPZ010000093.1:0-2783 GCA_045649485.1 Clostridia bacterium | reverse complement strand
CAAGGAAGCCGTTCTGGAAGCCAAGGAAGAGATCATCCGCTTGAAGTCGGAGCTTGATAAAGAAGTTCGCGACCGCCGCAACGAAGTTTCGCGGCAGGAGCGCAGGGTCAACCAGCGCGAAGAAGCGCTTGACAAGAAATATGATGCCCTTGAAGCGCGTGAAGCAAATCTGGACGAAAAATTCGCCGCCGCCGAAAAGCTGGAGGCACAGGCACAGGAACTGCACGACAAGCAGAAGTTCGAACTGGAGCGCATCGCTGCGATGACCACCGAGGAAGCCAAAGCAATCCTCGTTGACCGCATCCAGAAGGACGCTTACCACGATGCCGCCATTCTGGTACGCGACATCGAAGCACAGGCCAAGGAAGAGGCTGACAAGAAGGCACGCAACATCGTAGCACTGGCTATCCAGAAGTGCGCTGCCGATCACGTAGCCGAGACCACCGTCTCCGTTGTGGCTCTGCCCAACGATGACATGAAGGGCCGTATCATCGGCCGCGAGGGTCGCAACATCCGCACCCTTGAGATCGCTACCGGCGTTGATCTCATCATCGACGATACTCCCGAAGCGGTCATCATCTCCGCATTCGATCCGGTGCGCCGCGAAGTCGCCCGCATCGCTCTGGAAAAGCTCATCATGGACGGACGCATCCACCCCGCCCGCATCGAGGAAATGGTGGAAAAGGCCAAGAAGGAAGTGGATCAGCAGATCCGCGAGGCCGGCGAACAGGCCATCTTCGAGACCAACCTGCATTCCATCCATCCCGAGCTGGTAAAGCTGCTGGGCCGTATGCGCTACCGCACCAGTTACGGTCAGAATGTGCTTAACCACTCCATCGAAGTCTCCCACCTCGCCGGCATCATGGCCGCCGAGATCGGTGCAGACATCACCCTTGCCAAGCGCGCAGGTCTGCTGCACGATATCGGCAAGGCTATCGACCACGAAGTCGAAGGTACTCACGTCTCCATCGGTGCAGAACTGGTCAAGAAGTTCCGCGAGAACGATTCCGTCATCAACTGCATCATGGCCCATCACAACGACGTTGAGCCCACCTGCGTTGAAGCTGTTCTGGTTCAGGCAGCCGACGCAATCTCCGCTGCACGTCCCGGCGCACGCCGCGAGTCGCTTGAGAACTACATCAAGCGTCTGGAGAAGCTGGAATCCATTGCCTACGCTTTCGAAGGCGTCGAGACTTGCTTCGCCATTCAGTCCGGCCGCGAAGTACGCATCATCGTAAAGCCCGAGGATGTAAACGACGCAGGCACTCTGATCCTGGCCCGCGAGATCGCCAAGAAGATCGAACCCGAGATGGAATATCCCGGACAGATCAAGGTCAACGTTATCCGCGAGACCCGCAGCGTGGAATTCGCAAAGTAAACCCACCAAGTCCCATGTCGCAAGGCATGGGACTTTTTTCAGGGGTTCTACCCCTGAAACCCCGCTTAAGGGACGAATGTCCCTTAAGAATCCCGTGCTGAGGGTGATATTATTTTTTATATGTTTTCCGTTTGCCTGTCGGGGGCCCAACCCTGACAGGCAAAGATTATTTGGGGATGCCACTCTTTCCATTGCAGGAATTCCCGTTCCAACGTATAATAATTATAACAAACAACACTTCGGAAGGATGTGTACTTATGCCCGTATTGGATATGCCTCTTGAAAAACTGTATACTTTTGAAGGACGCAACGAGCGCCCCGCAGACATTGATGCTTACTGGGACAAAGCCATTGCCGAAATGGAAGCCCTCGGCACCGGCTGTGAGCTGGTAAAGAGTGATTTCCAGGTACCCGGCGCCGAGTGCTACGATCTCTGGTACACCGGTGTTGGCGGCGCGCGCATCCACGGCAAGTTCCTGAAGCCTGCCAACGTCACCGGCAAGATTCCCGCCGTACTGCAGTTCCACGGCTACACCGGCTCCTGCGGCACCTTTGCCGAGAAGCTGAATTATGTTTGTGCCGGCTTTGCCGTAGCTGCCATCGACTGCCGCGGTCAGGGCGGATATTCCGAGGACGTGGGCGGTGTTATCGGCAACACGATGCACGGTCAGATAATCCGCGGTCTCATTGACCCCAATCCCGAGAAGCTTCTGTTCCGCAGCATCTTCCTCGATTGCGCACAGCTTGCCCGCATCGTTATGGCAATGGATTTTGTGGACGAGACCCGCGTTGGCGCTACCGGCGGTTCTCAGGGCGGCGCGCTGACACTTGCCTGTGCCGCACTCACGCCCAATCTGAACCGTGCTGCGCCCCAGATGCCCTTCCTCTGCGATTACCGCAGGGTATGGGAAATGGATCTCGATCTGGACGCATACGCAGAGCTGCGCGATTATTTCCGCCACTACGACCCCACCCACGAGCACGAGACCGAGACATTCACCCGTCTGGGCTACATCGACAACCAGCACATCGCACACCGCATCAAGGCTGAGATCATGATGGGCACCGGCCTTCTGGACAACATCTGCCCGCCCTCCAGCCAGTTCGCTGCATACAACAAGATCACTGCCAAAAAGCAGGTCGTCATCTACCCCGACTTCCGCCACGAAGCCTATCCCGGCTGGGACGAAAAGGTAATGACCTTCATGCTGGGAATGCTGTAAGCGGCAACGCAGGGGAACGCCAGGGGCTCTGCTCCCGGACCTTCAGAGGGAGGGGACAATATCCCCGACTAGGGCGAGGTGAATTGTAAATTCGTCGCCCGTAGCCTCAGATATCTGAAAGATAGCTGAGGCCGATGCCGCCAAAGGGACGAATGTCCCTTAAGAATCCCCTTGCTAAGGGA
>JAZRPZ010000092.1:0-42501 GCA_045649485.1 Clostridia bacterium | reverse complement strand
AGGGCGCAGCACCTGCAGGTCAGCAGCAGCGCTATGGCCGTCCCGTACAGCCCGGCCAGCAGGGCGCAGCACCTGCAGGCCAGCAGCAGCGCTACGGTCGTCCCGTACAGCCCGGCCAGCAGGGCGCAGCACCTGCAGGCCAGCAGCAGCGCTACGGCCGCCCCGTACAGCCCGGACAGCAGGGCGTAGCACCCGCAGGTCAGCAGCAGCGCTTCGGCCGTCCCGTACAGCCCGGCCAGCAGGGCGCAGCTCCCGCAGGCAGGCCTCCCATGGCAGGCGGCGCTCCCAGACCCCAGGGCGGTCCCCGTCCCGGCGGCTTTGGCGGCGGACGCAGCAAGATGCCCGATCTGACTCCCGTAGCGGAGAAGGAGCGCGTATCCAATTACGATCCTAACAAGAAGCAGTACGATCGTCCCAAGAATCCCGAGCGTACTGTTAATCCCAATGCCCGTAAGCGCGACAGCCAGATGTTCAATAACGGAGGTCTGGATGACGATGTAGTAAGGGGCAAGAGGAAGTCCAAGAAGCAGCAGGCCGTAAAGACTGTTATCGAGACCGTAAAGATCGAAAAAGCAGTCATGACCGCTGAGACCATCACCGTCAAGGATCTTTCCGAGCGTATCGGTAAGCCCGTCGGTGAGATCCTCAAGAAGCTGATGATGCTGGGCATTATCGCTTCCATCAACCATGAACTGGATTTCGACACCGCTTCTCTGGTTTGCGCCGAGTACGAGATCGAACTCGAACTCAAGCTGGCTGAGACCGCCGAAGACGCACTGGAGCGCGAGGATGTTGAGGATGCCGAGGAAGACCTCGAGGTACGTCCTCCCGTCGTTACCATCATGGGTCACGTTGACCATGGTAAGACCTCTCTGCTGGACTATATCCGTAAGTCCCGTGTTACCGCAGGCGAAGCCGGCGGCATCACCCAGCACATCGGCGCTTATACCGTCGATCTGGATGGTCAGCAGATCACCTTCCTTGATACCCCCGGTCACGAAGCATTCACCGCAATGCGTATGCGCGGCGCTCAGGCTACCGATATCGCTATCCTGGTCGTTGCTGCCGATGACGGCGTAATGCCCCAGACCGTTGAGGCTATCAGCCATGCGAAGGCCGCAGGCGTTCAGCTGATGGTCGCCATCACCAAGATGGATAAGCCCACCGCCAACCCCGACCGTATCCGTCAGCAGCTGACCGAGTACGAACTGGTTGACGAAAACTGGGGCGGCGATACCATTATCGTTCCCGTTTCCGCCCACACCGGCGAAGGCGTTGATAACCTGCTGGAGATGATCCTGCTGGTTGCAGAAGTTCAGAACTTCCGCGCCAATCCCAACCGCAAGGCCCGCGGTATCATCATTGAGGCCCGTCTGGATAAGGGCCGCGGCCCCGTTGCTACCGTTCTGGTAAAGAATGGTACCCTGAACGTTGGCGATACCATCGTTGCAGGTACCGCATACGGCCGCGTACGCGCAATGACCAACGATAAGGGCGAGCGCGTAAAGACCGCAGGTCCCTCCGATCCTGTTGAGGTCATCGGTTTCGGTGATGTTCCCGAGGCCGGCGATATCATCAGCGCTGTGGATGACGATAAGCTGTCCCGTCAGGTTGCTGAGGAGCGCAAGGATAAGCTGCGCGCCGCACTCATCAAGAGCCAGCAGAAGACCTCTCTGGACGATCTGTTCAATCAGATCTCCGCAGGCGAGATCAAGGATCTCAACATCATCATCAAGGCCGACGTTCAGGGTTCCGTTGAAGCCGTACGTCAGTCCCTTGAGAAGCTTTCCAATGAGGAAGTACGCGTGAAGTCCATCCACGGCGGCGTTGGCGCTATCAACGAGACCGACGTTATGCTGGCTTCTGCATCCAATGCAATCATCATCGGCTTCAACGTGCGTCCCGATAACAACGCACGCGACATCGCCGAGCGCGAAAAGATCGACATCCGTCTCTATCGCGTAATTTACAACGCCATTGAGGACGTACAGCAGGCCATGAAGGGTATGCTGGCTCCCAAGTTCCGTGAAGAGATCCTGGGTCATGCCGAAGTTCGTCAGACCTATAAGATCACCGGCGTTGGCACCATCGCCGGCGGCTACGTCATCGATGGTAAGATCGCACGTAACGCCAGCATCCGTCTGCTGCGCGACAACGTGGTTATCCATGAAGGCAAGATCGACTCCCTCAAGCGCTTCAAGGACGACGCCAAGGAAGTGGCGACCGGCTACGAGTGCGGTATCGGCATCGAGAGGTACAACGACGTAAAGGTCGGCGACGTTATCGAGTGCTTCACCATGGAAGAGATCAAGCAGTAAAATTCAGCAAAGGGGGCTGCGTTGCAGACGCGGGATTGCGTCCGTCAATGCAGCCCTTTTGACTTTATAGGAGGAAAAAATGGCCAGTTTTGACAGGATCGATCGCATTTCTGAGGAAGTGCGCAAGGAAATAGACACCATCATCCGTGAAGACCTGAATGACCCCCGCATCGGCGGCACCTGGTCTATCACCCGCTGCGAAGTGACCCGCGACCTGCGCTACTGCAAGGTGCGCATCTCCGTGCTTGAGGACGATATCCGTCCCGGCATGATCAAGGCACTGCGCTCTGCGGCCGGTTTTGTGCGCCGTACTCTTGGTCACAGGATGGATCTCCGTTATGTGCCCGAGGTCAGCTTTGATCTGGACAATAACATCGAATATGCGGCAAAGATCAACCGCATTCTGAAGGAAACGGAAGGTCCCGCAAATGAAAATTGATCAGCTTGCCGCATGGCTTTCTGACAAGAATGATATAGCGATAATCAGCCACGTATCTCCCGACGGCGATGCCATCGGCAGTGCGCTGGCTGTTAAGCATGGTTTCGACAAACTGGGCAAGCGCAGTTTTGTGCTGCTGCAGGATACCGTGCCGGAAAAATATATGTTCATGCCCGGTGCATGCGATATCTGCGGCGTGGATAATATGCCCTTTGAACCCGTATGCGCATTTGCGGTGGATGTTTCCGATGCAAAGCGCATGGGTACCGCGCAGGCTGTATTCGAAAAAGCGCAGTTCAAGGCTGTGCTGGACCACCACGGCACCAATCAGGGCTTTGGCGACATCTGGCATGTGCAGGGCGACCGCGCATCCACCGGTGAACTGGCACTGGAGCTTATTAAGCTTATGGGTGTGGAAACCGACAAGAATATCGCCGATTGCGTATTCGTGGCACTCTGCACCGACAGCGGTAATTTCAATTACAGAAGCACCGACAGCCGTGCGTATGCCGCAGCTTCCGAGTGCGTGGAAAACGGCGCCGATGTGGAATATCTCACCCGCAAGTCTTTCCGCGAGCGTTCGCTGCCTGCGGTTATGCTGCTGGGCGAGGCACTGGTGCGCATAAAGACCGCCTGTGAGGGCAAGATAGCTTATACCTATGTGGATAACGCCATGCTTGAAAAGGCGGGCGCAAAGCTCGAGGACTGCAGCCGTATCTGTAATTATCTCAATGAGATAACCGGAGTGAAGGTAGGCGTATATTTCGAGCAGCGCGGAGAAAACACCAAGGTATCATGGCGCTCTGCATGCGAGATAAATGTAGCGGCCATAGCCGGTGAGTTCGGTGGCGGCGGTCATGATGCGGCAGCAGGCGCTACCGTATTTGCGGGCATGGAAGAAGCCATTGTGCAGGTAATCAAAGTTACCGAAGATGCTGTGAAAGGATATGAGGCCTGATGCTGACCAGAGTTGAACCCTGCAGTGACGACGCACTCAGACTTGCGGCGGCGCTTATACAGGATGGCGAGGTCGTAGGCTTTCCCACGGAGACTGTTTACGGTCTTGCGGCGAACGCACTCGATCCCAATGCGGTCATGAAGATTTTTGCCGCCAAGGACAGGCCTGCGGATAATCCCCTCATAGTGCATATAACCGATATAGCCCAGGTGGACGGGCTCATTTCCGGAGAGATGAGCGAAACTGCGCGCAGACTTGCGCAGGTCTTCTGGCCCGGTCCGCTGACCATGATATTCCCCAAATCGGCTATCATTCCGGATTGCGTAAGTGCCGGCCTCAACACTGTCGGCATCCGAATGCCTTCCAATACGGATGCGCTCAGGTTTATAGAGGCCTGCGGATGTCCCATTGCGGCACCCAGCGCAAACCGCTCCGGCAGACCCAGCCCCACTACCGCAAGGCATGTGCTGGATGATATGGAAGGACGTATACACATGATACTCGACGGCGGCGAATGCAGCGTGGGTCTGGAATCCACAGTGCTTGATGTTACCGGCGATGTACCCCGTGTGCTGCGTCCCGGCGGAGTTACCCCCGAACAGATAGCCGAAGTTGCCGGCGGCTGCAGGGTGGATGAAAGCGTAATGCGTCCCCTGAGAGAAGGCGAGAAGCCCCGCTCTCCGGGAATGAAATATCGCCATTATGCGCCTGAAGGAAGTCTCACCATATTCGAAGGCGATGCTGAAGAGGTTGCCGAAGCTATCTGCGAGGCATATGACCGCGCAGGCGAAGGCGGACTCATACTCGCCCTTGAAGAGCATATGCATCTTTACGGCGAAAGGAATATTATGTCGCTTGGCGCGGACGCAAGCGAAATGGCGCGCAGGCTGTTTGACGAGCTGCGCAAGGCGGATGAGATAGGCGCAAGGCATATCTTCTCGGAAGCTGTTGCGGGCGAGGGTATCGGTCTTGCGGTCATGAATCGTCTTGGTCGCGCTGCGGCGTTCAATATCGAAAAAATCTGATGCTGCGGAGGGCTGAATGATGCGCATTTCCGCATATATAGCCTTTATTGCCGCCATACTTTGCGGCGTACTCAGGTTTGCAACCGGTAAATACATGTACAGCGCGTGCATATCGCTCTTGTGCGGCTGCACGGTGGCGCTTGCCGGCGGAAGCAGGACACGTATGCTGCTGGCAGCGGGACTTTTCGTTTCTGTTGTAGCGGATTGGTTTCTGGCGCATCAGGGCGGCAGACCCAATTTCTTCCTTTACGGCGTGGCAGGCTTTTTAGTTGCTCATTGCCTTTTCGGAGGCTATGCGGCGTTCAGATACAGTTTCGGCATGCCTCAGCTTATCGTGATATGCGCGCTGCTGGCTGCATACTGTCTGTATCTGGGAATAAGAGTAATGCCGGGTGTTGCAGATGGACTCAAGGTGCCCATAACGGCGTATATGCTGGTGAGCATCGCCAGTCTTTATCTGGCGGTTTCCATGAATGCGTCTGCATTTGAAAAGGTGCTGTACGCGGCGGGTATCGCGTCCATTCTGTTTTCAGATACGATGATCGCCGAGAATATATTCGTGGGTGTGAAGCCGGCGGCAAAGCTGGTGCATCCCACATATTACCTGTGCCATTGGCTCATTGCGTTGAGCGCACTTATCAGATAAATATACCGGCCTGATTTTCTCAGGCCGTTTTTTTGAAACGATATACAAATGGAGGCATACAGTATGGCAAAATATGCTATCGGCGTAGATTTCGGTACGCTGTCTTCCCGTGCGGTTGTCGTTGAGATTGGCACCGGCAGGGAGCTTGCGGGCGCGACCATGAATTACAAGCACGGTGTTATGGACGAATATCTGCCCACCGGCGAACGTCTCAGACCCGACTGGGCGCTGCAGCATCCGCAGGATTATCTGGACTGCATTGCCTACAATATCCCCGAGGCAATGCGCCTTGCGGGCGTTGACAGCGCGGACGTTATCGGCGTTGGCATCGATTTTACCGCGAACACCGTAATTCCCGTGGACGCGGCAGGTGTGCCTCTGTGTCTGAAGAGCGAATGGGAGCACAATCCTCACGCATGGGTAAAGCTGTGGAAGCATCACGGCGCGCAGGCTGAAGCCAACCGCATCACTGCCATCTGCGAAGAGCGCGGCGAGACCTTCCTTGCCCGTTACGGCGGCAAGGTCTCTTCCGAATGGATGATGCCCAAGCTGTGGAATCTGCTGAACGAAGCGCCCGAAGTATATGAAGCTGCCGACAAATTCATGGAGGCGGGCGACTGGGTCATCATGCAGCTTACCGGAAATGCTACCGCAAATGCCTGCATGGCGGGCTACAAGTGGTTCTGGAGCAAGGCAGAAGGATTCCCCTCCGATGATTTCTTCAAGGCGCTTGATCCCCGTCTTGAGCATGTTATTGACGAAAAGCTCACCCGCGACATACTGCCTATCGGTGCGAAGGCGGGCGAGATAACCGAAGCGGCGGCGAAGTTTACAGGACTCAAGCCCGGCACTGCAGTAGCCGTGGCTACCATTGACGCGCACGTTTCCATTCCCGCTACCGGCACAGTTGATGCGGGCAACATGCTGATGATCATGGGTACTTCCACCTGCGATGTAATGGTTTCCGACGAGGAGCACATCGTACCCGGAATGTGCGGTGTTGTTGAGGACGGCGTTGTGCCCGGACTTTTGGGCTACGAAGCCGGACAGAGCTGCGTAGGCGATCATTTCAATTGGTTTGTGGATACCTGTGTGCCTGCGGATTATGCCGCAGAGGCAAAGGAAAAGGGCATGGACCTGCATCAGCTGCTCACCGAGAAAGCCGCACAGCTGAAGCCCGGCGAGAGCGGACTTATCGCCCTTGACTGGTGGAACGGAAATCGTTCTGTGCTTGTGGATGTTGATCTTACCGGCATGATGATGGGCATGACCCTGACCACCAAGCCCGAGGAAATGTATCGCGCGCTCATCGAGGGTACCGCATACGGCACCAAGGTGATCATGGATACCTTCATCGCCAGCGGTGTGAAGATCGAAAGGCTGCTGGCCTGCGGCGGTATAGCCAAAAAGAATCCCTTCCTTATGCAGATATATGCCGATGTACTGAACACCGAGATTCAGGTGGTGCGCTCCACTCAGGCGCCCGCGCTCGGCGCGTCCATGTTCGGCGCAGTCGCCGCGGGAGCTGCACGCGGAGGATACGACAGCATTGCCGATGCTGCCCGCGAAATGGGCGGCGTTGACGAAAAGAAATACGCACCTATCCCTGAAAACGCAGAAGTCTACGCCAAGCTCTTCGCTGAATACAAGCTGCTCCACGATTTCTTCGGCAAAGGCGGCAATGACGTAATGAAGCGACTGAAGGCAATAAAAGAGGCGCAGAGGTAGCAGGGGCTCTGCCCCTGCACCCCGCTTAAGGGACGAATGTCCCTTAAGAATCCCGGGCTGGGGGAAAGAGTAATTTTAGGAATGCCGTTTGAGCTCCGGGGGCCCAACCCCGGAGCTCAAAGGACATATATGAAAATAAGCACCGGTTACGGATATGGATTCCGTGACCGGTGCTTATTTTATATGAGTTTTGATATCCAAAATATTATAATGAGAAAGGTGAGGAAGATCACTATCTTCTTATCGGTATCTTTGCCGGTCTTCCAGCATCGGTACAGTGCAATGGCGGCATTGATGTGCAGACACACGATTGCAATTATTCCCCAGATGTACATTGCCGTCAGGTTTTCGAGATCATTCACAAATATCTCGAACCCAAGTGCGAGCATTGAAACAATGAGCAGGGCAACTGAACATAACTGAATCCAAAACATAGCCTTCACGATTATCCCACCTTCACCGCCTCTGCCGTACGGGGTTGGACCCCCGTGCGGCAGACGGACAATGTATCAAGAAAAGATTCCTTATGCATAGGGTTTCCAAAGGGACAATTGTCCCTTTGGCAGGGGTGCAGGGGGCAGAGCCCCCTGCTGTCACTCCACCTTAAGGGTTATGCTTGTTTCAGGCAGTCCTTCTGCGGATACTTTTACCACCAGTTCGCCGCTTTCCTTGGCTGCGCGGGCGCAGAGCATTGCGGTACCGCGGAAGGTGATGCGGGAATCGGTGTAGTTTTCTTCGGTGCAGGGATTGCCGGAACCGAAGGCGAGGAAGGTGCCTGCGCCGGAAACGGCGGCAGTGAGTTTCATGTCGCAGCCGGTAACGCGGCGTCCCTGTGCGTCAACGATGTCGGCATGTACATAGGCAAGATCCATGCCGTCTGCGGCGATGGTGCTGCGTTCTGCGCGCAGGCTGATGGCAGCGGGTGCGCCGGTGGTCTCTATCCTGTCAGTGGCAACGACTTCGCCGCCCTTTATGGCGCGCACTTCGATATAACCGGGCTCGTAGGGCAGCTCCTTGAATACCTTGTATTCAACGGGCACTTCGCGGCCCATAACATTGCCGTTGAGCACGAACTCCACTTCGTCGCAGTCGGCGTAGGCCTGTACTTTGACGGGCTGTCCGATGTATTCATCGGCGAAATTCCAGGTGGGCACGATGTCCTCCCAGTGCCAGCCCATGCCGTAGAAGGGCTTGCCGGTGCGGGTGGGATGAGTGGTGTACATGTGGATACCCTTGTCCAGGCCCCACATTACGCGGCGGTACATGTTCTGGGGCCTCGCATCGCCGATAAGGTCCAGGTCACCCTGATAGCAGCTGAGCCAGGGCCAGGAACCGGTAAGTCCGCCCTTCATTTCGTCGAAGGAGTAGATAACACGGCCGGCGCCGGCTTCGCCCAGGTTGTCAAAGGCCACCCAGATGTAATCGCCGATGCAGTTGGGATTCTCGATGCAGGCCTTCCAGTAATCGTAGGTGTGGAAGGAATGGGTCTCGGTAGCGTGGATGACGCGGTCCGGGAACCTCTCAATGTCGTGGGCATAGCGACCGTACATGTAGTTGTAACCGAAAATGTCCATGGCGCTTGCGGCAGCCTCGGTCTGGTCGCCCCATTCGTCCTCGCCGTCCTTGGGCAGACCCATTACAGGCTTGCCGACCAGTTCAGCCTCCAGATTGTGGGGCTTGCGGGGCTTTCCGGGCTTGGGTGCCACAAAGCCGTTGGCGGATGCGGATACAGGGCGGGTGGGGTCGATGGAACGTACATAGTCCGCCTGCAGCTTGGCCCAGTAAGGACCGTCGGAAGTGCCAAGCAGCTCGCTTACCTCGTTGCCTACGCTCCAGCAGTAGATGCAGGGATGGTTGCGGTCGCGCTTTACCATGGATTCGGTGTCGCGCTGCCACCAGTCCTCAAACCAAAGGTGGTAGTCCATGGCGTTTTTGCCGGTGCGCCACATGTCAAAGCTCTCGTCCAGCACCAGCATGCCCAGCTCGTCGCAGGCGTCAAGCAGCGCGGCAGAGGGCGGATTGTGTGCGGTGCGGATGGCGTTATAGCCGGCTTCCTTCAGAAGCTGTATCTTGCGCTTCTCGGCGGCGGGGAATGCCGCAGCGCCCAGCAGGGTGTTGTCGTGATGTATACAGCCGCCGCGCAGCTTCATGGGCACGCCGTTGAGTCGGAAGCCGTTCTTGGCGTCGATCTCGATTTTGCGGATGCCGATGGTGACTTCGCCCTCGTCATTGCGCTCGTTTTCAACATCAAGCGCCCATTTCAGGGTGTACAGATTGGGGTCGACGTCGCTCCAGAGGGCGGGCTTTTCCACTTCTATTTCTACGGTAATGCGGTTGTCGCAGGACCAGGAAGAAGCAGTGGCGACGGTTTTACCGCATTTGGTGAGCATGGTCACCTCGATGGAACACTTGCCCTCTGCGCCGGTTACGGTGAATTCTGCACGCACGGTGGCCTTTTCGGCAGATACCTCAGGGGTGGTCACGAATACATCCCAGGGATGGACATATGCCTTGCCGCCGATGAGCACGCCCACGCAGCGGTAAAGGCCGGCGCCGGAATACCAGCGGGAGTTGGGCTGGGTATCACGGGTGGATATCTTGAGGCTGTTCCGGTCGCGCAGCTTTTTGGTGAGGTCAACGGTGTAAGCGGTATAGCCGTAGGGATGCAGATTGATGAGGTCGCCGTTCAGGGTGACTTCGGAATTCATGTAAGCGCCGTCAACATTAAGCAGCACGGTCTTGCCCTGCCATTCGGCGGGCATATCGAAATTCTTGGTGTAGGTAGCATCGCCGCCGGGGAAGAAGCCGGAGGATGCCTTGGAAACAGCATTCGGGTCGCGGGGCTTCGTGATTATATAGTCGTGGGGCAGATCAACGGTGGGTCCGTTGTCAGCGCCGGCGAACATGAAGAAGCGGCTGGAGCCTTCCTGGAATTTCCAGTCAAAATCAAAGGGAATATATTTCATCGCTTATTCCTCCCAGGTGATGGTTACAGTCTCGCCTGCGGGCATTGCGATCTCCTTGCCGGCGAACTTCAGAGTGCCGCCTTCGCGGGTAGCGCAGGCGGATACGGTGCGCTTTTCGGCATCGTAATTTACCTTTACCTGACCGCCGAAGATGGGGCATTCGGCATTGAAGAACCTGTATGCACCGGGACGGGGGGCTACATCGAAAGTCTTGTAGGCAACATCGGTGAGCTCGACGCCTGCGATGAATTTCTCAAGCAGGCAGACAGGACCTGCGCCCCACGCATGGCACAGGCTGCGTCCGTAAGGATCGCCGTACATGGTGTAATGCTGTGCACCCTGCTCGCGGGGGTCAAACTGCTCCCAGATAGCGGTGGCGCCCAGTTCCAGCATGGGATACCAGTAGCTCATTATCATTTCCTGAGCCTTTTCAACATAACCCAGACGGCAAAGCGCCATAAGTTCGAAGAACTTGAAGTAGGGGGTGGTGATGGGGTCGATGGCGTCGTTCAGCAGCACGTTTTTTGCGATGGTATCGTATTTCTCGGGTGCGAAACCGTAGAGTACGGCAAATACGTTGGCATGGCGGGTGACATGGTTCTTGCCGCTGACGAAGGAATCGATGTAAGCGCCCTGGTTTTCATCCCAGTAAAGCTTTTCGATATTTTCGCGGATGGCAGCTGCCTTGCCGGCGAAATCCTCGCCCTCGCTGCCGGTGAGAGCGGTGAGATTGGCCATGATGTCGTAAACTTTCCAAAGGAGGATCTGCTCGGCGCACTGGGGACCTTCGCGGTCGAAGCGTGCCCAGTCGATGAATACCCAGTCGTCGGGATGACCGATCACCAGACCGTCATCGCTGAGGCGGGAGATGATGAAATCATACAGCGCGCGCACACGGGGCCATACGCTGTTTACGAACTTTATGTCGCCGGTCATCTGATAATAATCCCATACCATGATGATCAGATATGCGGAATAATCATTGATGCAGTTGATGTGCTGATAATAGGGGGGACGACCCAGCAGGGAAGAGATGGTGCGGCGGGTGATCGCGGGATCAAAGAACAGATACTGGTTTACCATGGCGGACTGATATGCGTCGCCGGACCAGCACCAGCGGTCGCGCTTGATGCCGTCGAGGAAGAATTCGCGGCAGTTCAGATGGAAGGTGTGTACGCATACGTCGAATACCTTCTTTACCTCAGGCACGTCGCAAACGAAATCAGCGCGGTCTTCGAGGGGCAGGTATTCGTAATCGCACCATACGGTGGCGTTTTCATCGCCGATGAGGGTGACGTAGCGGAATGCGTAAGCAGGGAATTCGTATTCGCTTTTTCCGGATACGCTTTCGAAAATAACGCAGTTGGGGTCCAGAGTTTCGGTCTCGCTTTCGCCGAACTGCACGTTGATGGTCTTTTCAGGGTCAGCGTTTTCGATGTGCAGCTTGGCAAAGGTCTCCCTGCCGAAATCGAACATGTTGCCGCCGTCCACAGGACGCTTTTCGGTGATATCCCATCTTTCGTAGCTGAAAGGGAATACTTCGGGATTATCGAGACAGGATGTGAATTCCGGATCACACTGAGCAAACCCGTCCGATTTGCGGGTTGCATGGGTTACGGTCCAGCTGTCATCGGTCTTTACATATTCGGAATCGATGAATGCGGAGGGCAGACCGCCTATCTTCTGGATCTGGACATTGATTCTGTACTTGCCGGGGGCGAGGGATATCTTCACACCGGTGCCGTAAGCCTTGCGGCTGCCGCGGGGGAACTGGCCGGTTGAAACGGTCACTACGCCGGGGGCAGTGGAATAACAGGTGAATTCGGTGTCTGCGGGAATATCGAATTCCTTGGAGAAGCTTACATTCGGGAAGGGAGTGGGCAGATTCCACTGGCAGGGAATGTGAACGCCGCGTTCATAACGGCGGGAGTGCAGCAGAAGGGAGTGCCAAATATCAAAATCTCCGGGATACCATATCCATTTTGCAGTGTTCATGCGATAGCGTCCTTTCGATAATAATTTCGGAAGCTAACTTTATTATATAGCAAGTGGTTGTAATTGTCCACAAGTGAGGATTTTCGCCATAAAAAAGAACCACTGCGGAGGGGGGATGCAGTGGTTCTACGATAGGGGGGAGATTATTTCTCAATATATTTGGGCCAGTAATCGTCTTTGGCCATGTTGCCGCGCTTGATGGATACGCTGCCGCGGTTTGCAGGCACCTCGAAGTTGTAGCAGTAGTAATAACCGGCGTCATATGCACCGATGTCGGTATTTTCTACGCCCTTCATAAAGGAGTGCACCTTGGTGTAGCGGTTTTCAAGTTCATATTTCAGGAACCAGCATTGGCCTTCAAGAGATGTGTAATCATATCCGTTTTCGGCACACCAGTTCTGAAGATTGGTATAGCGTCCGCCGGTCCACTGGCAGATGCCGTAACTGCCGCCGTTGGGATTATAGGCAGTGGGACGGAAAGTAGATTCGCACTTGATATTGGCAAGAACACCGCATGCGGCGGCAGGGGAATAGCCGAGCTCGTTTACAATGAAATAGTATATCTTCTGCTCGTTGGAATATTTGTCATTGGCGAATATATCGGCGGTAGTTTCCTTGGGTTCCACATATTTTTTTATGCCGGATACTTTGCAGCAGCCTTTGATTCCGTTTTTCTCAATTATCGCCCATTCGCTGTTGTAAGCTACGATATTTACGATATCGCCCTTTTTCAGCGTGGTGATAACTTTAGCCGAGGTGGATGCACCGCCGTAAACAGTGAGACTGTCTGCGGTGACGATTACTTCATAGTCTGCATATACAACTGCATCTTCGGGCTTGGTCTCCACAGGGGGAGTATAGCGAGTGATGCCGGATACCTTGCAGCAGCCCTGTACGCCGTTTTTCTCGATTATAGCCCATTCATCGTTGCGGGCTACTAAGGTGACCACAGCGCCCTTGGTAAGGGTAGTCATTACATCAGCGGAAGTGGAAGCGGAAGTATAGACTTTCAGCTTGTCGGCGGTGACGACAACATCGTAGCGGTCATATATTATCTCGGAAGCGGCGGTGAGGTTGCTCATGTAGGTGAAAGCCATCACGCCGTCTTTTTCGATTATGGCTGTATTGTTGATAATGGCTACTACATTTACCACAGTACCCTTTTTTACCTTTGCGGAACGGCTGCTTGTGCTGGGATACTGGAATACGCTGGCAGTTTTGGAAAACTCCATCTTCTGTGCATCGTCTTCATCGAAAACGGTGAGCATATCGGAATCGATATATACGGTGTATCCGTTTGCAGATATTTTCGAAACGCCGTTTTTGTTTTCAAGTACATTTACGAGGGTGTACTGCTTTACAGTGGTATTCTTGCCGGAAAGTGAGGCATCGGCATATATACGGGCGTTTTTTTCGCTTATCATGCCGACTTCGGCAGCTGCCGCACAGCAGCAGATAACGAGAAGCATTGCTGTGAGCATAACGATGCGGCGAAGGGATTTATGTAAGTGCATGGTGATATTCTCCTTGGATTATATAACGTAATAAATATATCATATTTGAAATATTTTGTCAATATATATGATTTATATTGCAATAAATGATGCTTGGTTTTGTAATGATTGGAGACGAAAAAACTGATATAATTATTGCGAATACCGCAATGGAGGTACAGTTATGAGCATTACAAGACTTTCTGCAGTTCCTGTTATAGTAAATGATCCTTATTTCTCCATTTGGTCCGCGGCTGATAAGCCCACCGATTGCAACACCACCCATTGGGCAGGCGAAGACAAGCCTGTGCATGCTTCCGTTGTTATCGATGGAAAGACTCTGCGTCTCATGGGCACCGGCGGCACCGCTGCCATGAAGCTGGTGGCTTCCACCGTCACCGCCACCGCCACCGAATTCGTATATGAAGACATGGGCGTGCGCGCGAAGCTGAAGTTTGTATCTCCTCTGCTGATGGATGATCCGGACGTACTTTCCGCAGGCGTTACCTACGGCAGCATCACTACCGAGATTATCGACGGCCAGGCACATGACATCAAGGCCGTTTTCTCCGCTTCTTCTCAGCTGACCTATTCCGGCATCGAGATGAAGCCCGTTATCTATGATAAGTTCGATATAAAGGGTCTCAAGGCTGCCTTTGTGGGCCAGGCCACTCAGAAGCCTGTCTCTCACAGCGGCGACCATATCACCATCGACTGGGGCTATCTGTATCTTGCATCTCACGAAGACGTAGCCGCTTCCGAAGGCGGTCTGCGCATCTCCGCGAAGAACAGCGTCGAATTCATGGTGGCATATGATGACACCGCCGCCATCAACTACTTCGGCGTACTCACTCCTGCATGGTATGCGCGCAACGGCAAGAATATGGTGCAGATGCTCACCGAAATGGATGCCCGCCGCGGCGAGATACTGAACCGCTGCGCAAGGCTGGATAAGGATATCCTCGAAAAGAGCACCGCTATCGGCGGCGAGGATTATGCACTCATTACCGCAGCTGCATATCGTCAGTGCATCGCAGCCCATAAGCTGATTGCCGACGAAAACGGCGAGATGGTATTCCTCTCCAAGGAAAACGACTCCAACGGCTGTATCGGCACCGTTGACGTAAGCTATCCCTCCATACCGCTGATGCTCATCTACAATCCCGAATTCGTGCGCGCACTGTGCAGACCTATCCTCAGGTTTGCCAATATGCCCGTATGGAAGTTTGATTTCGCTCCCCATGATGTTGGCCGCTATCCCAACGCCACCGGTCAGGTTTATGCCGCAAAGCGCAAGGGCGTTTACAACGGCCTGACCCATCCGCCGTATTTCCTCTATCCCGCCAATGCGGATGTATATGATTTCCGCTATCAGATGCCCGTTGAAGAATGCGGCAACATGCTCATCATGCTGGCTTCCGCATGGTACGCAGACGGCTGCGCCTGCCTTGCAAAGAAGTATATGCCTACCCTCGAAAAGTGGGTGCGCTACCTCATCGAGTACGGCGAGGATCCCGGCGAGCAGCTCTGCACCGATGACTTTGCCGGACATCTGGCCCGCAATGTCAACCTTTCCGCAAAGGCTGTGTGCGGCGTAGCTGCCTACGGTATGCTGGTAAAGGCTCTGGGCGATGCCGAAAAGGGCGAGGAGTACATTGCAAAGGCCAACGAGATGGCAAAGAGCTGGCTGGAGCGCTGCGATGCAGGCGATCACACCTGGCTCACCTTCGACGGCATGGGCTGGAGCATGAAGTACAACATGGTTTGGGATAAGCTGTTCAAGCTGAACATGCTGCCCGAGGAGTTCTACCTCAAGGAGAACGCATGGTACCTCAAGACCATGAACGAATACGGTCTGCCTCTGGATTCCCGCAGCGCATACACCAAGTCCGACTGGTTCATGTGGGTAGGCGCCATGGCTCCCGAGAAGGATTTCCCCGCATATGCAGCTCCTCTGGCAAAGTGCATGCGTGAGACCGCTTCCCGCGTTGCTTTCAGCGACTGGTATGATACCGAGAACGCTACCTATCAGGCATTCATTGCCCGCAGCGTACAGGGCGGCGTATTCATGCCCCTGCTGATGCAGAAGTGGAACAACAAGTAACAACATAATATCGGGCGCGGCGTGTCTTACGACCGCCGCGCTTGCTGTTTTTTACGGAGATGATCGGTTTTGAATAAGGTTATTGAATTTTTCAAAAAAGAGATAGTAATGACTGTATCGCTGGTGCTGGCGCTGGTCTCCATGCTGCTGGTAACGCCCGATACAGGCTATGCGGAGTACATCGATTGGGATGTGCTGATGCTGCTGTTCGCACTGATGGCCGTGGTTGCGGGGCTGAAGAAGTGCCGCGTATTTGATGTTGCTTCCGCATGGCTGGTAAAGATGGGCGGAGACCTGCGCAGGCTGACAATGATGCTGACGCTGGCGTGCTTCTTCGTTTCTATGGTAGTCACAAACGATGTGGCGCTTATCACCTTCGTGCCCCTGACTGTGGGCATGCTGGGCGGCATAAGCGGCGGAAAGCTTATCTACATCGTTACCCTTGAGACCATTGCCGCCAATCTGGGCAGTATGGCTACGCCCATAGGCAATCCTCAGAATCTGTATCTGTATTCCAGCTATGCCATGAGCGGCGGAGAGTTCATGGGAGCGGTGCTGCCTCTTGCGGGAGTCAGCCTTGTGCTGCTTATGCTTGCCTGCCTGCCCATAAGCAGCGAAAAGATCACCGTTTCCGCGGAGATGCCCGAAAAGATGCCCGCGGTCAAGCTGGCGGTATACGGTGTGCTGCTTGTCCTGTGCATACTTTCCGTGTTCCATGTACTGCCCAAGTGGCTGTGCTGTGTCGTGGTGGCTGCGGTGGTGCTGGTGCTCGATCAGAAGGGTCTGTTTGAGGTTGACTATGCGCTGCTGCTGACCTTCGCCTGCTTCTTTATATTCGTGGGCAATGTTGGCAGGCTGGAGAGCGTAAGCAGTTTCATTTCCGGAATCGTTGCCGGACGTGAACTGGAAGCCGGCATGCTGGCTTCGCAGGTCATCTCGAATGTTCCAGCAGCGCTGATGCTCTCCGGCTTCACCGATAACGGCATCGAACTTATGCGCGGCGTAAATATCGGCGGTCTTGGCACGCTGGTGGCGTCCCTTGCAAGCCTTATCTCCTTCAAGGCGTACATGCAGGCTCCCGGCGCAAAGGCGGGCAGGTATATCGCATGGTTCACCGGCATCAATGTGGCTTTCCTCGTCGTGATCTATGCCTGCTCGTTTGTTATCTGATGAATAGGGGGAGTTGACTTTGCTGCGCATTGCAAATGCCGAAGACAGACTTGCCATAGGCAGGGTATACTGCGAAGCCTGGAAAGCAGCTTACCGGGGAATGATGCCCGATGCTTTTCTTGATTCGCTGACTTCCGAAAATTGCGCTCCGCCGCCCGGGGGAATAACACCGGATAACTGTCTCGTATGGGATGTTGCCGGCGATATATGCGCCGTGGCGTATTTCGGTCCCGACAGAGATGAAGCAGGCAGCGGCATGGCGGAGATACGCTCCATATATGTGCTGCCGGCTTACTGGAATAAGGGGATCGGCAGTGATGTCATACAGGGCGTATTTGCCGCTCTGAAGCGTTTGGGATACCCGGAGGTATTCCTATGGACGCTTGAGGAAAACGCCCGTGCAAGGCGATTCTACGAAAAACAGGGCATGGTGATGACGTGCTCACGCGAGATAGAGATCGCCGGAGTCACCCTTGCCGAATGCCGGTACGAAAAGGATATCTGAATACAAAAAAAGCAGCTCGGATGAGCTGCTTTTTTGTATCAGTATATGAGCCTGCGGGCCCAGGTGAAAGCGCGACGGTAGTATCCGGAGGACATATCGCTGATGATGACCTTGCCTGCAACGGAAGATGCATGAATGAACTGTCCGTCACCCATGTATATACCTACGTGGTCGGTGAGGTCGCTGTCGTCTTCCACGGTGTTGAAGCACACGATATCTCCGCGCTTGATGTCGGAATAGTTTTCGATCTTTGTGAACTTGTTGTTGTAACCCTGAGACTGTGCGGAACGGCCGAGGCTGATGCCGGCTATTTCACGGAAGCAGTACAGAGTGAAACCGGAACAGTCAAAAGAACGGGTACCGCGGGTTGCGTAGATATAAGGCTTGCCAAGCTGTGCCACTGCCAGATCGATCAGTTCGTCTATCTGAGTCTTGGGCTTGGTCATGCTCATTGAGTTTTTGCGTACATAACCGTATTTTCCGGATGCGGTGATTCGCAGCCAGCTTCCATCGGGGGTAATGCACAGTGCAGTAAGGCTGTCTCCCTGAGAAAGCGTGGAAATTGCATCGGAAGATGCGGAAGGATGAGAATATACGATCACACCGGACTTTGCGGCATAGACAGTGGTGGAATAGGTATTGGGGTTGTCGGTAGTGAGCTTTTTGACGGAGCACCAACCGGTAACGCCGTTGTATTCTATCTTTGCCCAGCTGCCGTCAACTGCGGTGCAGGTCACCTTTTCGCCGTAAGCGGCGTAAGTCAGTCTTCCGGAAGATGCGGATGCACTGCTGTAAACGGTAACGGTCTCATCGGCAATATATGCGGTGACGGGTTTAGACTCGGTCTTTGCGGAAGGCTTTTCGGTAGTCAGGTCATCCGTCTTCATATATGCATAAGTGCCGGATTTCTTTACGCGGCACCATTCTTTATCCGGAGTCATGGCCACGACGGTCAGCTTGGTACCGCCGGATATTTCTGCAGACTTATAGGAAGTGCCGGGACGGGTATAAGCCTTTGCGCCGCCGGGCGCTACATAGGCCGTAAGGCTGCCTGTGTTGGGATTCCTGGTGGTAAGTCCATCGACTTTGCAGCATGCCTTTACGCCGTTTGCTTCAATTATGGCCCAGGTTCCGTCGTATGCAAGGCATGTTGCGGATTCACCGTAACCGAGAGTGCCCAGCTGGTCGGCAGATGTGGAATTGGAAGCATAGCACTTCAAAATATTCGCCGATACGTAAACGCGGATGCTTTCGGCATCGGCGGGAATTACGAACATCGTGAAAAGCAGCGCCAGCAGAATTATTCTGGATATATGTTTCATAATTATCCTCCCGTATTGCACTGAGGGTATATATGCCTTTATTTTCCATAATAGAATGCTTATATATAATGATATAAATAAGTGGCGAATTAGGGGAGAATATATGAACAAACAATGAACAAATAAATAATTGAAATATATTTGTAATAAAACGCAATAAAACAGCCCCCGGAACGACGCTTTTTCGTTCCGGGGGCTGTCAAATATTACGGACTGTATAATAATTAAAGATCTGCAAGCGCACGTGCCACAGCGCCGGCGAAGTTGAGATAGGGCTGCATGGCGGAGGGAGGAAGGGGACCGGGGGAAAGTTCGAGGTTGTAATAGCCCTCGTAGCCGATGTCCTTCAGCGCCTGAGTGAAGCCGCGGAAGTCCATCTTCTCACACCAATCGGCCATGGCATAGGGAATGACATGCTCGTCCTTGCCTGCGTTGCCGTGGACATGCAGCGCTATAAGGCGTTTGCCGTATTTGCGGGCCATTTCGCATATATCAAGGCTGAATATGTTGGCATGACCGGTATCAATGCAGGCGTTTACTATGGGAGAATCGACGGCATTTACCACGGCGAGTATTTCATCCGCATCGGACATATTGGTCCATACATAATCACGGCCCCATACGTTTTCGATGGCAAGACGGGTATTGCTTTTTTCAAGCATGGGTATCAGTTTTTCCATCAGCCGCAGGTTGCCTTCGCGGGTACCATTGGCATCATTGGGGTCAAAGTATGGATGGGATACGGCGATGGGACACTCTATTTCGCCGCAGACAGCGATTGCGCGCTCGTAGAGAGGCAGCATGAATTTCTCATAAGCGGCATATCTGTCCGTTTCGGGCAGGGGCATGTTGTTGGAAAAATAGGGCAGATGACACTGGGCTATTTCCATATTTGCGGCTTTGGCGCCATTGGCCCTGCTGACGACCTTTTCATGCCATTCGGGAGAAAGGAATACATCGGGGGTCATCATATCATGGGTAAGGGAGATGTCAACGCCCTGGAAGCCCGCGGACTTAAGCATTTCTGCGGATTCCACGGGAGATACGCCGGATATGCGCATTGCATGCTCGAGAGAGGTGGAAATCTTCATCGTGATGCTCCTTTATGAAAGACCCTGCGGCCTTGCGGGCGCAGGGTCTTGATGCATGTTATTCCTTTTCGATTATGATGCGGGAATCTTCGGCAAACATGCGCACGCGGCGGCTCTGTATGCCTGCCTTTTCCAGCAGTCCGTTGGATATCTGAACGCGTCCAACGCGGTCCAGCACGGCGAATTCTTCCTGAGAATCGGAAGTATCGGCAGTGAAATCCTGGAAGCCGCCGGTCTGTTCCAGCTTCTGACGATAGCTTTCGGTCATTACCATCTCGGAAGCCATCTTGCCGTCGCGCATTGCGACAACGCGGTTTACGCGCTGGGAAAGGGCGCGGTCATGAGTTACGATGATGATGGTGAGACCCTGCTGATTCAGTCGGCGGAATACATCGAAGATATAGCTGGCGGTTTTGGAATCTACAGAACCGGTGGGTTCGTCTGCCAGCAGTATCTTGGGGTTGTTGGCCAGCGCGATGGCAATGGCGATACGCTGCTGTTCACCGCCGGAAAGCTGCATGACCTTTGCATTTGCCTTGGATGAAAGACCTACCAGGTCCAGCAGCTCCAGTGCGCGTTCCTTGCGCTGCTTCATGGTGCCGAAGAGCATGGGGGTCTGTACATTCTGCCATGCGGGAAGCCAGGGCAGCAGGTTGCGGGCGTTATTCTGCCATACGAAACCTACGGTGGAGCGTTTGTATTCGACCAATTCCTTTTCGGTCATTTTGAAAAGGTTCTTGCCGTCTACGTAAAGCTTGCCGGCGTTGGGGTGGTCCAGTGCGCCCAGCATATTCAGGAAGGTGGATTTACCGCAGCCGGAATTGCCGATGATAGCCATCAGCTCGCCTCGGGTGACGCTGAGATCAAGGCCCTGCAGCGCCAGTACTTCGATATCACGGGTCTTATATATCTTGACAAGGTTGTCACATTCCACGATGTAATCGGGATTGGCCATATCAGTTGCCAGCAACTATCTCACCGTCCTCCAATGCGTAGATTTTGTCACCGATGGTGGAAAGCTCACGGTCATGGGTGGTCATTACCACGGTAGTGCCTTCCTTATCCACCAGTTCACGGAAAATGCGGGCTACCTGCAGGGCTGTATTGGAATCCAGCTCTGCGGTGGGTTCGTCTGCGAAGAGAACTGCAGGGCGATGGGCTATTGCGCGGGCAATGGCTACGCGCTGCTGTTCGCCGCCGGAGAGTTCCTGCGGCATATGGGTACCGCGCTGTCCCAGACCGACCATGCGCAGGCATTCCAGTGCACGTTCGTGCAGATCAACATCCTTCTGACCGGAAAGACGGATGGCGTAGGCCACGTTTTCTTCTGCGGTCATGTGAGGTATGAGCGCTACGGTCTGGAAGATGTAGCCGATCTGTTTGCGGCGCAGTATGCACAATTCCTTTTCGGACATTCCGGTGATATCCTTTCCGTCGAATATCACCTTGCCGGAAGTGGCGGGGTCAAGTGTGCCTATTATGTTCATGAGTGTGGTCTTGCCGGAGCCGGACTTGCCAACCAGCATATGAAGCTTGCCCTTTTCTATGTGTATGTTCACATTTTTCAGGGCGTAGAAGTCTTCGCCGCCGGAAATGGGGAACGCGCGTGAGACGTCAACTGTCTTTATCATATTAGTCCTCCCCAAGCTTGATGGCCTGTGCGATCTTCAGCCTGCGTACCAGAGTAATGAGTATGCTGATGCAGAAGACCAGAACCACCAGGATTATTACGATGAGTCTTATATGCTCGGACAGGTTGCGGGTAATCTGCAGGGGCAGCGAGGAATCCTCGGAGCTGTAGGCGATCTGAATGAGCGGGATATAGAGCCTGCTTACCAGATAACCTATGCCTGCGCCTGCCGCAACGGATGTCAGGGACTGCCAGAAGTGTTCGTTTATCAGCATCATTATCAGTTCGCCCACGGTCATGCCCATTGCGCGGTAGATGCCGAACTGCAGGCTTCGGGACTGGATGGAAAGGATCCAGAAGATGAGGAAGCCCACGGCGCAGAGTATCAGACCGACTATGAAGCTCAGGGTCAGTATGCCGTTGGTTCCCTGAATGGAGGGCGAATTCTTCATTGCGTCGATGCGGGTGTAGATATCAGAATACTTCCAGTAGCGCATGCCGGAACTTGCAGCATATGCGTTTACGCTGTCGGCGTTTTCTTCGGTATTGATCCAGATCTCGTAAGGTTTCGTGCCCCACAGAGACTTGAGATAACCGAAGTTGGCCACTACAAGATACTGATCAACGGTCTGTTCGGTGCCGTCATCCTGCATTTCGCGCAGGGTGGGGGCATAGGAGGGGAAATAATCTACGAATCCGCAGATGGTCAGGGTGACGGTATCATTGGCGGAGGGACGGACCGAGATGGTATCGCCTATCTCGCAGCCCAGGATATCGCGGAAATTGGAGGATACCAGACAGCCGTTCAGAGTCTGGGACATGGAGTTCAGATGGGTGAAGAAGTGCTCCTCGGAAAGTCCGTCCTTCATCCATGCAGTCTGACCGAAGGAACGGGTATCGATACCCATAAAGCGCACGCGGGATACATTGCGGGAACCTGCATCGACGCCGGCGTCGGTATCAAGGAATACCTTGGTAACGGATTCGATGCCGTCAAGCTGTTCGTAGCGGGCGATATCGGGTTCGGTATACTCGCCGTTGGTCTTCTGCCAGGATTCCTGCAGCACTATATCGGCGCCAAGATCGTAGCGGAGCTGTTCTTCTTCGGATGTGTTGACTGTGAATGCGGTATCGGCATTGTACATACCGATGGCAATGGTCAGCATAACGAAGCACATCATGAAAGTCTGATGATGGCGGGAACGGAGTATCTGCAGATAGGATGCATACATGGCGGGATTCCACAGCTTTGCAAACAGCTTGAATATGCCGGATGCAATTATGGGGATAAACCTTACCGCCACAAGTGCCGCACCTACGACGAACAGGGAGGAGGAGATGTAAAGCAGGGGGTCAAGTGCCGCACCGTTCATGACGCGCTCGGCGAGCAGTTCCTTCTGTCCCGAGAAGCTGTACAGTCCGTAAACGGAAACAGCCAGCACAAGGAAATCAATGAAGAATTTCTGCCAGAAGGGCTTTACGTCGCCGGCGTGCTTATTGCGCTTGGCGGCAACGATGGTAAGACGGGAGAAGGAGATGGCAGGACCCACCATGGTTATCATGCTCAGCGCGGATGCGCATATGGCATAGATGAAGCATTCGAGGTCGTACTTGATTACCAGCTCAGCTGGATTGGAGAACTCCAGGAAAGCGCTGGCGGAACCTATAGCCGTACACAGGAACGCGCTGGTCGGGACGGAAATGGCAAATGCGATCGCGGTCAGCATGATGCCCTGAGTCAGATAAATGCTCAGTACCTGCAGACCGGAGGCGCCGCGGGACTTCAGCACGGCTATCTCGCTCTGTTCTATCTCGAGAATCTGGCGGGATACCATGAATATGAAGGCGATCAGCAGTGCAAAGATGGGCACCTGCAGTACCTTCAGGGTAGCGGAAGCCTGATTTGCCTGAGTGCGGTAGTCGGTCAGCATGGTATCGCAGCTGGCCTTGAAGTTCTTGATGTATACCAGATTGTACTTATCGCAGTTTTCGTCGATAACTGCGATGGCAGCATCAATATCCTTGGAGGCAAGCGCCTGATAATCGATGTGCACTGACCAGAAGGAATATACGCCGGTGGTCTGCTGCTCGGTATTGGACATAAAGAGCGTATCGAACAGCTCTTCGGCTATGAACAGCTCGGTTGAGTAATAGCTTTCATGCTGGATCCACCACGGATCATCGGTGGAATCGAATACACCGGCTACGCGTACCTTCAGAGGATTTCCGTCGGGAGCGATGACATAGGGGTATTCAATGACCTCGCCCAGCAGCATACGCTTGCGTACGAATGCGGTGCGGGAGATCATGCCGTTGTAAACGCCGTCCTCATCGGGTTCTGCGGAAAGGTATTCACCGTCCAGCAGTACCGCGTGTTCCTCAAGACCGGTCATCACAGAAAGATTGAGGCTTGTGGTAACAGCGCCGTCCGCACGGTCCAGCTGAGACTTGCCGGAGTAATCCGAAGTGTATGAGAATTCGGTCACATACAGTGCGGGGGTGTTTATTCTTTCGGGGATGGAGTTGATGTCTTTTTCGGATTCGAAATACTCGATGTTGTTGCTTGAAGTCAGCTTTCCCTTGGTGAGATTGGCCTCCATGGTGAAAAGCGCAGGGTATTCGCCGGTTTCCATGTAGGAATCGGTAAGGGTACGTGTAAGAAGATTCTGAGTAACAGCGTCGATGTACATCGGGCCGCTCATGGCGATACTGATGAGGAATATATTGCCAATGAGCAGGCTGAGTATCATCCACTTTTTGTTCAGCATCTTGCGGAATACAAATTTCAGCACTTTATTTTCCTCACTTTGCAATCAGCTTGTCGCCGGGTTCAACGCCGTAGAGTATCCAGGATTTGCTCGCACCTGTCATGCCCAGCCGCACAAAGCGGGTGCGGATGGTGCCGTCGCTATCGAGCACTCTTACGAAGCACTGGCCGTTGGAATACTGCAGCGTGGAGTTGTCTACCACGACCACATCGGGAATGAGCATCGTAACCGCAGAGACCTCGGCGGCGGTGAACAGTATGTCGCCGGGGTATTCATCCGGCAATACGTAAGCGTAGCCGTTGCGCAGGGAACCGGGCAGCGCATTGTCTGCGGATACTACAGTGCCGGGTACGGTAATGCGGGTCTTGTTGCCTTCGAGAGTTAGATCAACGCTCATGCCGTACTTGAGCTTGCCGTCTTCGTTGTTCACGCGGATGATCAGGGTAGTGGGATCGAAGAATCCGGCGATCTCCTTGCCGTTCATATCGGTACCCGGATCTATCTTGCGCACATAGGCCACGATGCCGGTAATAGGTGCGGAAACATTCTTGAGTTCGCCGGATGTCACCGCGGCGTCGCGCTTTGCGGTGAGAGCAGCTATCTCAGATTCGCCTGCAATGCGGTAATTCTCCAATTCGATCTCTGCCTTTTCGGCTTTGAGTTCGTACATACGCGCATCTGCGGGGTCGGAAGCCTCGGCAGCAGCGAGGAGATATTCGTCTACGACGAGCTGCCTGCGGTCGAGTTCGTATTCATAATCGTCCTGAGCCTGAGAAAGGGCGTTTTCGGCTCTGGTGATGTCTACATCGCTTACGGGTGCGGTATAAGTTGCGATGGTATCACCGGCGGTCACGGACTGACCCGCTGTAATGACGGTCTCGTTCATTATTGCGCCGGAATGGTAAAGTGCGCTGGAAGCGGAAACCTGATATATTACGGTTCCTTTATAAGTGCTCTTTACGGTGAAATCGGCACGTTCGGCTTCTTTGGTATTGTAACGGGGAGCGGCAAGCGATGCAGGCGCGCAGAGCATGACAAGCGCGGCTGCGGCAGCCGTAATTCTCTTAATCGCCGACATAGATCACATCCCCTTCCTCAAGTCCGGATACTATTTCCGCTTCGGTGGAGGACTTTGCGCCTATCTCTACATTGCGGCGGACGCGGGTCTCACCGTCTTCGATCATGTAGACATAGTACATATCATCCTCGGAATACAGGGCGTTGAGCGGTATCTTAAGCACGTTATCGCGTCGCATGGTTACTACGCAGATAGCCGCGCTCCGGCCTATCTCAAGACCTTCGGTGGTATCGGTGGTAAAGATGCTCAGATATTCACCGCCGCGCAGTACGGATACTGCGTAATCGTCCTCGTCGACAGCCTCTGCATTCACATTATAGCGGTTATCACCGACGATGGCGTATATCTCAACAGCGTTGTCGATAGTTGCCGAATTGATGAAAGAGGTCTGGATGGTGGGACTGTTTATATCGGTCACCACGCATACAACGTCGTAAGCGCCGACAGTCTGTCCGGCATTGCAGCCGATATAGACAATGCGTCCGTCGGAAGGAGCGGCTATGCTGCGTCCGGTAAGCTGCGGCTCAAGTGCGGCGCGTTCGGCGGCGATGGCCTCAAGCCTTTCCTGGCGGGACTTCTGGGCATTTTCATATTCCAGATCATACAGGAGTATATCGGTCTCTATGGAATAGCGTTCTTCTTCGTCAGAGGCCTTTCCCATGTCCAGCTGATAAAGCTCGATGTCGATATCACGCATGTGCTGTGCGGATTCGATTTCGCCGTTAAGCTGTGCGGCTTCGGCATCAAGGGCATTTATCTTGCGCTGTACGGAGGAAACATCGGTGGTGATGATAACGTCGCCGGCCTTTACTTCACTGCCGAGGGGCTTTACTATCTGACCGATGGCGGTATCTTCGGTGAAATACAGCGCGGTATAGCGGGGAGCTACGGAAGCGGCATATATGGTAGCGTCTTCCATATCGCCTACGGTGACCTCAGTGCGGTCGAGGCTTGCGCCAACAGGTACGAGAAGCTCGGGTACTTCCTGGGTCTGGGTAGTACAGCCTGTGATGAGCAGCATCACGGCGATGAGCACTGCTGCAAATATTCTTTTGTTCATAGTGCACACCTCCGTCAGTACATGACTACTTCTTCGCCGGCTTCAAGACCTTCGGTTATCTCCGCATAGCGGCCGGTCGTAAGTCCGACGGTAACATTGCGTACGGTCATGAGTCCATGTTCGCTGAGCACGTATACGCTGGTCTTGCCTTCTACTTCCGTAAGGGCGGTTACGGGGATGTACAGCGTGTCCTCACTGGATGCAATGGTAATGGAGAAAGTACCGTTGGCATCTTCCGCAAGATCAACGCTGGGTATGACGGGAGCGAAATACACGCGGGTAAGGGTACTCTTGGCGTTCACGGTTTCGGGCTCTATACCGAGCGCTTCCTCGGTAGTAAGCACCATGTCATACTGAGCGCCGTTTATACTTGCGGTGTATACCTCGCCTTCAACCAGGCATTCGGGATATTCCACAGATGCGGTGAATGCGCAGGAGTCCAGGTTGGTTATGGTTATTACGGTACGTCCGTTTACCGAGGTCTCACCGGGCTCAACTTCGCGCACAAAAGTGACGGTGCCGTCAATATCCGCGTATATGATGCGATCCTCGCGCTGAATATACAGCTGATCAAGTTCGGTGGAGATTATGGATATCTCGCTTTCGGCATCACGGATGGCGGTCTCGTAGCCGCGGCGGCGTGCGCTGTCATCGGCAGTCAGAGGGCGGTCCCCCTGGCGTTCATCAAACAGTGTAAGTAGCTGGGTGTTGCGCTCATGATCGCGGGAGAGCTCCTCGATCTTGGCCTCGCGGCTGGCGATCTCTGCGTCAATGCCTTCGCAATCAAGTGTAGCCAGTATATCGCCGGCTTTGACTTCATCGCCTACGGATATATAGAAGGTATCGTAATAAAGTCCGGATGCATTGAAGCCATAGTCTTTGGAACTGGCGGCAAAGTATTTCACGCGTACGGTCTCTGTGAGGATCACATCGCCGCGCCTGACGGTGGTGAGAGTATACTGTGCACCGGTATCTTCACGTACAACGGATATGCCGCTGCGGGAATTTGTGTCCGAGCCGCTGCAGCCTGTCAGCAGCAGCGTGCCTGCAAGGGCTGCGGCGAGCAGTCCGCGCTTTATCTTTTTATTCAAGAGAGTAGACCTCCTGCTATTTTATGTGCGTAATTATAACATAATTGCAGAATTTTGTATATATAAGCCTTTGTCAGAATCGGATCAAAGGTGTATAATGTAATAAAATTATTTACGGAGGGAAAAATCATGGAATACTCCGACCTGAAATATCTGCTTGTTGACCTGCCCGGCGATATCCGCAAACTGAAGGAAGCCGGCGATTTTACCCGCATGAAGCGCGTTATCGATATGCGCCTGAATGACGAAAAGACTCCGCTGCCCATGCGCCGCCGCCTTGAACTTGAACTGGCAATGGACGAGATGCTGGACAGCGTGTATCCCTATGAGTTCGATCAGGCTGCGAAGATAATGGACGATACCATTACCGGTTTCAAGCCCGAAGAACTGGAATACTACCGTGATATCGACGCCGCGGACTGGATCTATGTAGACGGCAAGGTGCGCTTCCGCCGCAACTTCATGAGCAACCTTATAAACACCCGTAAGGAGATAGCTGCCCGCCTCAGGGACAAGGCGCGTCTCGAGCGCAAGGCAAAAGAAGATGAAATGCTGGACAGCACCATCATGAAGATGATGGAAAAAGGCGAGTCGGCATACCGCTTCCGCATCCGCGCCACCGCGCAGGTGAAGCCCGAGTTCTATCGCCCCGGCAAGAAGGTGCGCATCCACCTGCCCATCCCCATCGAGTATTCGCAGATGGAGAATGTACGCATCATTTCCTGCTCTCCCGAGCCTGCTTATATCTCCGCACCTGATTATCCTCAGCGCACCGTATGTTTTGAGGGCGTTTATCCTCAGGAGACCGTGTTCAGCGTTGAATACGAATATGTGAACCATGTGCGCTATGTGAAGCCCGATCCTTCCAAAGTGCAGCCCACTCAGCCCAGGTTCTATACCGAGGAAGTCGAACCCCACATCGTGTTCACTCCCTATCTGAAGGAACTGGTAAAGAATATAATAGGAAACGAGACCAATCCTCTGGTAAAGGCCCGCCTTATCTACGATTGGATCACCGGCAATATCAACTATTCCTTCATGCCGCCGTATTTCGTGGTGGATGACCTGACCGGCTTCATGACCACCCGCAGAAAGGGCGACTGCGGCATGTTCGCGCTGACCTTTATCACCATGTGCCGCATCGCAGGCGTTCCTGCCCGCTGGCAGTCCGGTCTTGAAACCTCTCCCATGGCGATCGGCATGCACGACTGGGCACAGTTCTATGTGGCTCCCTACGGATGGCTGTATACCGACTGTTCCTTCGGCAGCTCCGCTGTGCGCAACGGAAACGATATGCGCCGCGAATTCTACTTCGGCAACCTTGATCCTTTCCGCATGTGCGCCGCCAGCGAATTCCAGCACGAGTTCGATCCGCCCAAGAAGTACATGCGCTACGATCCCTACGATAATCAGGACGGCGAAGCCGAATATGAGGACCTGCGCCTGCTGAACACCCAGATATTCACCGATCAGGAAATGATCGAGTGGGAGGAACTGTAATGAAGTTTACTTCCCGGACGCTGCTGCGTATGGGCGAGGGCTATACCGAATACCGCATACCCGGCATCGTCGAACACAATGGCGAAGCGGTGATGTGCGTTGAAGCCCGCGCCAATACCGGAAATGACTGGGGTCATATAGACATAATGATACTGGGCGAAAACGGCAGAAGGCATCTGTTCGTGCCCAAGGGGACCGATGCGGGCGAAGGTGAGACCTGTGCCCTTACAGATGGACTCACGCTCAATAACCCCGTGCTTATTTCCGAAAAAGACAGGCTGCACCTCATTTTCCATGTGAATTACAGGGATGTTATGCACACCCGCAGCTTTGACGGCGGCTATACATGGGAGCCTCTGCGTGACATAACGGATGCATACCGCGAATTTCCCTATGAATGGAATGTCAGCGCCACGGGTCCCGGTCACGGCATAGTGCTCGATAACGGCAGACTGGTGGTTCCGGTATGGCTTGCAAACGGTGAAGTGGTAAGCGCAAGCAGCGAGGATTACCACATAAGGCATTATCCTTCGATAGCGGGCGCTGTGTTCTCCGATGACGGCGGCGAGACCTGGAACTCCGGCGCGATGTTTACAGATTTCGCCGGTATTTACGATTGCAACGAGACCACCTGCGTTCAGCTTTCCGATGGCAGCATGCTTTTCAACATCCGCCACAGGACGCCCGAACCCCGCTGCAGAGTGCTGGGAATTTCCGCAGACGGCGGCGAAAGCTGTTTCTGGATGCAGCCCGATGTCAGCCTTGAAGACCCCATGTGCTTCGGCTCAATGACGGTAAAGGACGGCGAAGTCTACTTCACCAACTGCCACTCGAAGGATGGCCGCGTGAAACTCGGCGTTAAAAAGCTGGCGATGGGCGCGTGGGAGACATGCGCCGTAATCGACGAAATCGGCGGCTATTCCGATTGCGCCGTGGTGAACGGCAAACTGTGGGTGCTCTACGAGCGCACTACTCCCAAAGGAATTGCGGAGATAGTACTCGCCCGGGAAATATAAGTATTTATAATCAATAGGAGGTATATATGATTATTGCAGTGCCTCTCAGGACGATCCAGCATCCCCAGTATGGTTTGTGGGGAAATCATTATTACCTTTGCGATCATTTCAAAGATGTTTTTGAAGAGCTTGGCATAACTCTTTTCCCTGTGTTTCCTGCTTTTTCCGAGGAGAACGTGCGGGAGATAGAAGCAGTATGCGACGGACTGATACTTTCGGGCAGCAATAAGAATATTTACCCCGAGTATTATGGTCAGGAACGCATGCCGGAAATGGAGAATACATATACGGTGGATGAGTATTCCCGCGACAGGATGCTGCTGGAAGCTTTTGTCAAAGCCGGCAAGCCTGTGCTGGGCATCTGTGGCGGAATACAGACGCTGAATGTGTACTTCGGCGGCACGCTGAAGCAGCTTGTGCCGGACCATAACGGCATAGAAAAGGGACATATGCTGCACATCGAAAAAGATTCGTTCCTGTATGATGTGTATAAGGCAGATACGATCAGCGCAAATTCCTATCACCTTCAGTGTTCCGACATTCCCGCACCCGGCTTCCGCGTGACAGCAAGGGCAGAAGACGGTACCATAGAGGGCATAGAGAAAGATAATATCATAGGCGTGCAGTGGCATCCCGAAGCCATGCTCGATATGGAGTTCTTCAGAAAATATGTAGAGAGATATTATAAATAAAACGAGGGCGGAAAATTCCGCCCTCGTTTTATATGAAAGTGTGTATTGCAGCCCTGTTTAATCGTAATCAATCAGTCCTTCCGCATCCATAGCTGTCAGGGGAAGATCGCGGTCCCTGATCTCAGGGCGGATTTTGTGATAGAAATTCTCCGGAGGGAATCCCAGTTCATAGGGAGCAGGACCGACAAAGCTTGTCTTTCGGCCATTTACATGAATTCCCTGTTCATCAATGGTGATCACGGCGAACAGTGCATCCCAGTATGGTGCACAGCCGGTCATATGATGGTAATCCTCGGATATCTTTTTGCTGTATCTGATGCAGTCGTACTGGTGACCGATCCAGATATTGCTTGCGCTGTTGACGCTCATGAACGGAACGCCGGACCTTACTGCAACGCCATCAATGTGATTGTGACCGTTTAACGCGAATATCACTCGCCTTTTGTCGCTGTTGCATTCTTTTATGATTTCCCAGACTTTCGCACCGTCGCGCGCGTTGAGTTTTTCATCACCAAGCGGAGCATGACTAAGCAGAATGCAAGGATGGGGTGATCTCATTATCTCTGCCTTGAGCCACTCCAGTTGCTGCGTTCCGAGCCAGTCACCGGTTTTTTGAGCATAGTTACAATGATCGTACGGCAGATATTCGCCATTTTCAAAGTAATTATTGGTATCAAGCGCAATGAACCTTATTCCGCCTCTGTCAAATGTATAGTAAGGCGCGGGCATATCGTTGTACATGCATGCCAGCTGTTTATTGCAGGCGTCCATGTCATGGTTGCCCAATACTCCGTATACCTTCAGCCCGGAATCCTTTATCATCTGCTGAATTGCGTATTTTTCGTCGTCACGCTCGTTTACAAACCAACCGGTACGCTCTTCCTGAGTATCATATTTCTTTAGAAACTGCGTGTCAGGATACATAATGTCTCCCAGATGTATCAGGAAATCGACCTGCTGCCTTTTTGCCTCCTCGAGAATTATCTGCATGCGAGCTACACTATCATGCATGATATCTACATGAAGATCAGTGTATACCAGAAACTTTGTCTTCTTAAGCATTGTGCAATTCCCCCCGCAATCGTTGCTTTGGCTGTTAAACGGATACATTGCAAGCAAGTGGTCTGTGCCTGTTCGGAGTTGAGGTCACATACGGCAAACGAAATTGTGAGTCTTTATATGTAATCCCTGAAGTAAGCCATTCGGGTAACCATTTTTTCGGGTTCGTTCTCGTTTATTTCTATTATCCTTCCGCCGCGGAGATTGTCCTCGCCGTAAGCGGAATAGCCTGCCGAGCCAACCGAGCACAGCTGTATTCCGCAGTATTCCGCGGTGCAGGTGTTGCGATGGGTGTGTCCTGTGCAGAGACATTTCACGTCTCCGCGCTGAACAATGGTGGCGAATATGCCGCTGTTCAGAGCACCGAGGTTGTACGGTTCGTCCGTGTTTCCGTCAACACCCAGCACGGCAGGGTGTTTTCTCATGTATTCGAATTCCCATGGTGAAACGTGCATTGCCATTATGGCGGGCACTTTGGCGCCTGCCTCACGCTCAAGCTCAACGGAACGGTTCCAATACCACATCTGCTGCTCGAAGCGTACTATGTTCCAAGGCCCTGCCAGATGAGTAAGACCATCTATCAGAGCAGCTTTAGTAAGGCCATCGCGTATCTCATCTATGCTGTGCCCTGTGTCAAGCCCCCAGACGGCCGAGATAACGCGCTTGCCGTCATGGGAATATATCGGCAGGCAGAAATTGGTGGTTCCGGGAATGCCGTCCGCAGTTTCTGTAAGGCAGCCTGGTACATCCCTGTAAATGCAAATCTGTTCGTCCATAGGGACATCCGCGTCATAATCGTGATTTCCGTTGACATGGCAGAAAGGTATGTTTCGTTCAACAAAGGGAGCCAACATCCTGCCCAGATATTTCTTCAGATCGTCGGCTGAATGTATCATTGGCCCGTTGCAGTTATCGCCGCACAGCACAACAAGGTCGGGCTTTTCGGCATCCAGAACAGCGTTCACACCGCGAAGAGTCCGCGGATCGAACTCATCATAAGTCTCCTGAAAATCCGAAAGCAAAAGAATCCGATAAACCCCTCTTTCCGAAACCGTCAGCTTCTTCATCAAAAACCCTCCCGCATATCTTTATCGCCCGGGGTTGGGCCCCCGGGCGATAAACGGACAATGTTCAATTATAAGTTCCCTTTCAGCAAGGGATTCTCAAGGGATGTCATCCCTTGAGCAGGGGTTGCAGGGGACGGAGTCCCCTACGCATCCTCTTATGCGTTTACTTTACGATCTCAACCTCTGCGGGTGCTTCCACGGTGGACTTGATGCCGTCGGCGGTCTTCTCATGGCGAACCTTGATGAGGCCGTAGGGAGTGGGATAGGTGCCCTCTGCCCATTCGAGATCACCCAGATCAGGCTTGATGGCAACCTTCTTGCAGCCGGGCTCGAGGATCTGGATGCCCAGCACGTACTTCATGAGGAAGGGAGCGGGACCGGAAGCCCAGGCGTGGCACAGGCTGTGACGCAGGTTCAGGTAGCAGTATGCGCCGTAATCGCCGTGGATATCGACCTTGCCCTCGGGCACGACTTCGGTGATGGGAGTAGCATTCTCCATCCAGTCGAGGTCGAAGTCCTCCCAGAAGGTGGTGGCGCCCATGTCCAGCATGCCGCCCCAGTACTCGCGCATATCGTTGAGAGCACGGGTCATGTCGTTTGCCAGAGCCTTTGCGGAGAGGATGGTGTAGCCCATGAAGGTGGAATAGCCGTGTCCGCCGCCGGGAACGATGACTTCTTCGTTCATCTTCTTCACGTCCTCGATGCCGGAAAGACCCAGCATTGCGGCAGCCTGCTTGTTGTTGCCGTGGGGCAGATGGATCTTGGATACCTTTGCGTGGTAATCATCGCAGAACTTGGCGGTCTCTTCGTCGCCCATCTCGCGCATCAGATATGCGGTGCGCTCGAAGAAGATGGCGAACAGAGCCTGCATGCCGGAGTGCAGAGCGTCGGGATTGGTGCTGCTGGGCCAGTCGAGGAACTTCTGGGGCAGGGTCTCAACGCCGTCCTCATCAACGTGATCGGTGATGTGGTGTACAACAGCCTTGATGTAATCGTGGTTCTGCTTCAGGTACTCGATGTCGCCGCTGGCCATGTAGAACAGGTCATGGGACAGTACCCACCACAGGGAGTAGGAAGGATAGCCGTTCATCCAGCCGGTGGGCGGGGTGATCAGGCTGTGGATATCCAGAGACTTCTTCAGCACTTCGTGTGCGCCGAAGGCGGCCAGGATGGTCAGCTCGGAGGGATAGATGTCGCCGCACCATACCAGACGGTCGCGCTTGATGCCGTCCCACAGATATTCCTGCATGTTCAGGTAAGCGGTGTAGACGGAAGTCTCGAAGATGTCGTTTACGCGCTGGCAGCTGGAATTGAAGGTGCCGAGGCGCTCCAGGTTGCGGTCGATCATGACGCCCTGGATCATGTACAGGTCGATGGAGCAATCGTCATCCATCAGCTCGATGCATGCGAAACGGAAGCCGGATTCGTTGGTCTCGTTGGCGGAGAGGAAGCCCACGTTCATAACGACATCGCGGTTAGCGTGGTCGTTGGTGGAGCCCTTCTCGGGCCAGGGAGTCATTGCCTCGGAAACGGACTCGCCGAAACGGATCTTCAGATTGACGCGCCTGGTGGCACTCTTCAGATACCAGGAATACAGACGCAGAGAGCCGTGGAACTCGCAGCCGAAGTCAACAAGGATGCTGGCGCGCTCGCCCTTCTCGTTGGTCAGCTTGCAGGCGGGCCAGAAGGGGGGACGCTCAAGGCCGATCTGGGCAGGACGTGCTTCCAGCATGGCCTCGGGATTCTCAACAGAGCCGGTGGTGCGTACGATGCGCACGGGAACTATGTATTTACGGACGCGGGGATCGGTCTCGTAAGGAGTGGGTCTGAACATTGTGAAAACCTCCTGTCGGATATCTCATATAATTATAACCCAGATGGCTGATTTACTCAATAGTGCAATAGTGCTCATCTGAAAAAATTGTTCGGATGCAGGTGGTTTCAGGCAACTTTTTCCATGGATGGGAGTCTAAATGACATATGATAAACCGGGAGGGAATTTGTATGAAGAGTATCAGGATGACAGCCGCGCTGCTTGCTGCGGTAATTATGATCATGATAATGGGTACATCCGCATTTGCGGCGGATGATATGCTGCTCAAGACAACAGCATCTGTCAATCTGCGCAAAGGCCCCGGCCTCGGTTACGGCACCGTGACTGCAGTGAGCAAGAATATAAAGTATGAATATACCGGCATCAGCAGCTATGACAGCCGCGGCGTCGTGTGGCATCAGGTTGAATATAAAAAGGGCTATGCATGGGTCTCCTCCCGCTACAGTGATGTGTATAATGACGGCTGGAAGCTCAGCGATGAGACCTTCGTAAGAACTACCGGCAATGTAAACCTGCGCAAGGGCCCCGGCACCGGTTACGGCAAACTGATGACCGCGGCAAAGGGTACGAAGCTTTTCTATCTGGGCGAAAGTGCCAAAGATGGAAACGGCAATACCTGGTATAAGGTTTCCTGCGCATGGGGCGAGGCATGGGTGATTTCCAGATATGCCGTGAAGACATCCGAGACCGTGAACTATGAGGCATATGTAAAGACCACCGCTTCCGTGAATCTGCGCAAGGGCCCCGGGACGGGATATGCAAAGGTGACATCCTATGCAAAGGATAAGCAGCTGACCTACCTTGGCGAAAGCAGTAAGGACAGCCGCGGTGTTGTTTGGTATAAGGTATCTGACGGAAAGAATACCGGCTGGGTATCCTCCGTGTATGCAAAAATGTATAACTGAGAAAGAACCTCCCGCTTCGGCGGGAGGTTCTGTTTATTTTGCGAGGCAGGCGGTTATGGCACGGCTGACGTATTCGGCAGCGCCTTCTCCCGCGGTTTTGTCGATATTTGCCTTCATGCGGGGATCGCCTGTGTACATGGCAGCAAGCCCTGCGAATATCTCGTCGGTGCAGGTGTAGAAATTGTCCGTGATGTACTTTTGTATTTCGCGCACTTTTGCGGAAACGGCAGCGTCTTCCGGGGGCAGCGGACGCATTGAGGCAGCCTCTGCGATCTTCTGCATAAGTCCATCGGCAGCGTCTTTGCCTGCGCCGCGCTTTTCGTATTCGGCATAGGCTTCCGTGTTTCCCCAGCGCTGTTTTGCCTCGGCGGCATATTTGTCAAACTCGCTTTTGTCGAAATTATTGAAATCCATGATGTCGGTATCTCCTTTGAGCATATTTTCGCAGAGGTCTATAAGCCCGTCAAGGCGTGAACGCTGCATTTTCAGAAGAATTATCTGGTCCTTCAGCGAGCGTTCGCGGTCGTACCCGGGGTCGTCCAGTATCGATTTTATCTCTTTAAGCGGAAACATCAATTCCCTGAAGAGGAGTATCTGTTTCAGCCGGTCAAGGGATGTCCCGTCGTAGAGTCTGTAACCGGCTTCGCTTATTGCGGCGGGAATGAGCAGACCTGTTTTATGATAATGGTGCAGCGTGCGCACGCTTACTCCGCTCAGTTTGCTTACCTCGTTTACCGTCAGCATCCTGCCACCTCCTGAGATATTTATATTATAATGCATGACGCAGCGTAAGAGTCAATATCTTCCGTAAAATAAAAAACCCGCGGTAAGCGGGCTTTTTGTTTATAAGATTATCGGCGTTTACACTATTGGCCATAGTTACATGAGTAATGATTCGATTTCTTTTCTCTGTTCAAGTGTGTACTCATTAACAGTAGATTTGAACCATTTGTTTTCGATGAAATCATCTTCAAATGCATCCATTATTTTCAGTGCGATCATGAATTGAGAATTTGCTTTTTCGATTTCACCGGATTCTCTCAAACGCTTTCCGACAATGATCAGCATATTGATCAGATCTTCTGCCGAAATATTTTTCTGTTTTTGAGCGGCTTCATAACTGTCATCTCCGTCCAAAAGTGACGCCATCAGTTCCAGCTTGGTAAAATAAATTTCGGGGATGAGTTCAAGCGTATGCTTGACCAAATCATTCTGCCCGTTTTCTTTATAACACGATGCAAGGATTCTGCAAGCGTCATATTTTACGGAATCATCCTTGGTTGTCTCAATGAGTGTTTTGCAAAGAGAGATTACCTCATCCGCTTTTGTACGATAGTCCAACGTATAAAGCAGATTGTTCAGTATGATGTCGTTCCCGGGGAATCTCTGCAGACCTTCGCGCAAAATACGTTCGGACTTTGTAGGGTCTGTAGAACGATATTTGTATGCTTCGCAGCAAATTGCATCAACTTGCTTTTCTGTCTCGAATAAATTGAAATCAAAAAGCTCGTCGGTTGAAACACCGAAGAAGGATGCAATGGCGGGAATCATGGTTACATCGGGCATTGTATTCCCGTTTTCCCATTTCGAAACGGCTTGAAATGATACGCCGAGGTAGTTCGCGAAAACTTCCTGAGATATGTTTTTCTGCTTTCTCAAAGACTTTATTTTTTCTCCAAGTCTGATCATGGTCGTTCCTCCTCAAATGATTTGGACCAGCGCTTATCCTGAAATAATTATCGCACATTTGAATGGAAAAACAATAACTCGTTTGGAGAGAATTTTTCTAATGCTGGTTGAAACTATATAAAAGAACCGGCGTACCTGTTTGCGTCAGATACGCCGGTTCTTTTATGATTTATCAGAACATCATGGTGGTTCCGAAGGTCTCGTTTACCTGAGTGGTGTCGATGCGGCTGTACTGGCAGACGATGGGAGTATTGGACTCGACCAGTGCGGCGTAGGGAACGCCCATGGGAACGTGGTTGCCTTCTGCATCGGTCAGCTTGTCCATGCGGATGTGATGGGTGCGGCGGGCGGCACAGGCGGCAACGAAGCCGCACATGGGCTCGCGGTCCTCAAAATACAGGGTGATCTTGATCTCTGCGTCAACGCCGGTGGTGTTGAGCACGCAGATGGCTTCGTGGCTTACATAGTGACCGGGGGTGGTTATTTCGGGCCAGTAGCAATCGGCGACCAGCCAGGTATTCTTGCCGTGTTCCATAATATTTCATCCTCCGATGGTGTTTGTTTTTTCTATATTCTATACCTTTTCGGGCAAGTTGTAAAGCATTATTCTCCGGGAGTATAACAAAACAGGCCCGACCGTGTCGGGCCTGCGGATCTGTACATATTTATCAGAAATTGATGGAATAAGTTTCGGCGTAGGCATGATACCTTGCGGCGTAATCCTCACTGTTTTCGCGGGTGCTGCGAACGGATTCGTGCAGGTTCATGTTGTTGTCCGCCATATCTATCACGCATGCGGCGATATTGGAGCAATGGTCGCCTACGCGCTCAAGGTTGGTCAGCAGGTCGCTGAGAATGAAGCCCTGCTCGATGGAGCATTCGCCGCGCTGCAGGCGGGCGATGTGGCGCTTGCGGATCTCGGCGCTCAGGTCGTCGATGACCTGCTCGAGGGGCTCAACGCGGTTTGCCAGCAGCAGGTCGTTGCCGATGAAGGCGTCGATGCTCAGGGAGAGCACTTCCTTCAGAGCATTCTGCAGCACGGTTACTTCGCGTGCGGCTGCGTCGCTGAAGGAAAGCTTCTTTTCGGTCATCTCTTCGGCGGAAGCGAGAATGTTCACGCTGTGGTCGCCGATACGCTCAAGGTCACCGATGATGCGCAGCAGCTTTGCGGCTTCGGCGCTGTCGCTGACGCTGATCTGATGAGAGCTGAGCTTTACGAGATAGGTGCCCAGTGCGTCTTCATACTTGTCGGTCATATCCTCATCCTTGCGGACCTGAGCGTCAAGCTCGGCGGTGTAACCGGTCAGCGCGGAGAGGGAACCGATGATGGACTTCGCAGCATGGCGGGCCATATCTACGGAGAGGGTATGGCACCTTTCAAGCGCCAGCGGGGGAGTGACGAGCAGACGGTCATCCAGCATGATAGTGGTGTCGGCCTGCTTGCCTTCGGGGATGAGCTTGTAAGCCAGTTTCTCCAGCAGTCCGGACATGGGCAGCAGGATCGCGGTGCAGCCTACGTTGAATACGGAATGGGAAACGGCGATGCCCATGTAGGAAGCGGGCTGATCCATCATCGGGATATCGATGATCGCGTTGATTATCACGAATGCGATCAGCATGATGATGGTGCCGATGATATTGAAGGACAGATGTACCAGCGCCGCGCGGCGGGCGTTCTTGTTTGCGCCCACAGAGGAGAGGATGGCGGTGATACAGGTACCGATATTCTGACCCATTATGATCGGGATAGCTGCGGCGAAGGAGACCTGACCGGTGACGGACAGTGCCTGCAGAATACCGACGGAAGCGGAGGAAGACTGGATTATGGCAGTCAGCACAGCGCCGGCGAGAACGCCCAGAATGGGATTCTTGAACATGATGAACAGCTGCTGGAACTGGGGAACATTGGCCAGTCCCTTGACAGCGCCGGACATGGTGTCCATACCGAACATCAGCACGGCGAAGCCCAGCAGTATAAGACCGGTGTCCTTTTTCTTGCTGTTCTTGAACGCCATGGTGTAGATGATGCCGATGAGCGCCAGTACGGGGGTAAAGGAAGTGGGCTTCATAAGCTGCATCACAAGATTGCCGCTGTCAATGCCGCCCAGAGAAAGTATCCATGCGGTGGCGGTGGTACCGATGTTTGCACCCATGATCACGTTAATGGCCTGACCCAGAGTCATAAGGCCGGAGTTTACGAAACCGACGACCATAACGGTGGTGGCGGAGGAACTCTGAATAATTGCGGTAACACCCAGACCGGTGAGAAGACCGGCCCATTTGCCGGTGGTGAGCCTGCCAAGCAGGGTCTTCAGGCTGTTGCCTGCGCGGCGTTCGAGAGCCTGTCCCATTACGTCCATACCGAACAGGAACAGACACAGACCGCCTATCATCTTAAGTACGTCAAACAGATCCAATTAAAAACACTCCTTTCAATCCAAGTGTGAGTATATCATCAATATATCAGCAATAAATATGAGAATTATCAAATAAATGTAAAGTGGACGAACTTTAGCGGTTTATTGGCGACACAAAAACGGTACTGCGCATTTACGCAGAACCGTCCGGTATTATGTGATTATTTTACACGTACGCCCACTACGATATCGCGGGTTACGGCCTGTTCTACCCAATGGGAGAAGCCGTCGTATTCGCCGCCCTGCATTACCTCAAGGCCGCTTGCGGACATGATATCGCGCAGCAAGGAGGGCTTGATGGTGTTGGAATTGAAGGAAAGGGCTATGGCGCCGCCGGGCAGCAGTGCATCGCGCCACACGGGCATTACGCGCCTGAGCAGGGCTTCGAAGGTCTCCTTGCCGGCGGAGTGCTGCACGCCGTAGGGCAGGTCGCTTACCATGACGTGATACTTGCCCTTGCCGAAGCAGGCGGTTATCTTGCCGCAGTCGCACTCGGCATACCTGATGCGGGAGGTATTGCCGGCCTTGTAAGCCTCTGCGGAATTTGCGAATACGAATTCGTTTGCGCTTACGGGCTTGGAGTTCTTCACGGTGTAGGATTTCTTGTCGTAGGTGTGCTTGACCTTATGGTATTCAAGATATCTCTTGAAGAACTGGTGCATTTCGCGGATATCGGGTGCGGAGATATCGGTGCCGTCGGCATCCCAGCCGCGGTTGAGTGCAAGGAAAAGGGAAGTGCCGCGGGAGCACATGGGGTCCATGAAACGCAGCCTTTCGCCGGCCCTGCCTGCGAAAGCAGAGGAGTAGAGGGCGGTATTTATGACCATTTCGGTGAACTGCTCGTTGGTCTTGCCCTTGTACTTCAGTATGCCGGGCAGGTCGGCGCCCAGATAGGCTTCACTTCTGCCGCATACGGGCCTGAGCATCTCGCCGTGGATCTCGAAAAGGGCATACATCAGGGAATGACCGGCGATGCGTGCCACCTGATCTTCGGTGAGTGCGGCAGGGGTTTCGAATTCGAATATATTGATATCATCGCGCAGTTCATCGGCGATGGTGGCTTCGGGACAGATATGCTTGAGCATGATGACCAGCTCGGCACGGGCAAGGCGTGCGCTTTCGGTCTGATAGCGGGCATTGGCATGGGGCCACAGCAGAATTCCGTACTTCAAAATATCACCTGTATAAAAAATTTACGCGGCATTATAATGCTGCGCAGAAGATTATTCTCTATGAAAATGTGCCTATAAAAACTCATTGGGAGACGGCATGCGCCGCCTCCCACGGGTATGAAACCGACTTTCGGTTTCCAGGAACGTCCCGCTGGTTTTATAAAACCAGCCTCCGAACAAATAATGCCGGAGGCTATGTTGGTCTTAGTACTTGCGCTTGCGGGCTGCTTCGGCCTTCTTCTTGCGCTTCACGCTGGGCTTTTCATAATGTTCCCTCTTACGTGCTTCTGCGAGAATGCCGTCACGAGCGGTCTTGCGCTTGAAACGACGCAGTGCGCTTTCCAGCGACTCGTTTTCACGAATGCGGACTTCAGACATGTGTTTTCCCTCCCCTCGCGAATGAATGGCATACGCCAATGTAGCATGGGGTTCGCCACAAAGGGTATTATAACTCAAATGATGTGTCGGAGTCAAGTCACAATTTGGTCAAATAGACAATTTCACTAAAACTTTGCACTTGACCCGCCGGCTTTTATCAGCCCATGGTATCGGAAAGCTTCTTGCCGCCGAGGATATGCACGTGCAGGTGGTGTACGCTCTGGCAGCCGTCATCACCGCAGTTGGTGAGTGCGCGGAAGCCGGTCTTGTCTACGCCTTCCTGACGGGCTATAACGCCGATGGCCTCGGTCAGATGCGCTGCGGTCTCGGCATCGCATTCCAGGATGTTGGCCATGTGCTTCTTGGGTACGATCAGTACATGAACCGGCGCCTGGGGATTGATATCGCGGAAAGCATATACGTAATCGTTTTCGTATACCTTGGTGCTGGGGATATCGCCGGCAATGATCTTACAGAACAGGCAGTCCATTTGTTTTTCACCTCCCGTTGATCGGATAGGGCTCGCCCACGGCAACCTTGCCTTCGGCACAGCGGATGAAAACATTGCTGATGCTTCCGGCGGCAGCCTTTGCACGTACGCGGACGTAGTGCTGGGTATAGCCCTCAGAGAACTCGCCGTCTTCGGTTTCGAAGAGCACGGTCTGAACCGTATTCTCTATATCTTTGACGAACTTGAGCTCCAATTTGTTTCCAAGATTTATAAGTTCCTGCGCGCGGATCTTTTTGGTCTCCTCCGGTACCTGGCCTTCCATCTTGTCGGCAAGGGTACCGCTGCGGCGGGAATAGGGGAATACATGGATGCGGGCAAAGGCCACCTTTTCCACGAATGCCATGGTCTCGGCGTGCTCGGCGTCGGTCTCGCCGGGGAAACCTGCGATGACGTCGGTGGTGAGCGCGGAATCGGGCATATAGCGGCGGATGGTCTCTACGGCGCGCATGTATTCGGCGGAATCGTATCTGCGGCGCATGCGCTTCAGTACGGTATCGCTGCCGCTCTGCATGGAAAGATGGAACTGACGCATCAGATTGGGCAGCATGGAAAGCTCGCGGGCAAACTCATCGGTGACGGTGATGGGCTCAAGGGAGCCTATGCGTACCCTTGCGCCGGTATCGTGCACAGCCTTAATGGCGTCGATGAGGGTGAAATCCTCGCCCCTGCCGTAGCTGCCGAGATGGATGCCGGTTACCACGATCTCTCTGTAGCCCGCATCCGCAAGGCGGTTTGCTTCGGCACGCACGCTGTCGATGTGCATGGAACGCACGGGACCGCGTACGGTGGGGATGATGCAGTAGGAGCAGTAGCGGACGCAGCCTTCCTGTATCTTCATGGTGGCGCGGGCGTTTCCCTCACGTCGGATCGTAGC
>JAZRPZ010000091.1:0-6832 GCA_045649485.1 Clostridia bacterium | reverse complement strand
CCAGCACTCCTACACCCAAGTACTCTACCCCACGAACAAGGATGCCAGTCTAAGCGCCGCATATATCATGGCTGTACTATGCCCGTGCCCTGGAGCGCGGTCTGGTGCGTATCGTCAACTCCCGCCATGAGATGTACGTGCTGAACATGGGCGCAACCGCTATCGGTACCTCCATCAACACCACCCGTGAGTATCTGCAGAACGTTGTAAAGGTTATCGCCAAGGAGACCCACGAGCCCTACACCCGTGCAGAAGACCTGATCGATGCCACCCAGAACCCCGACGGATTCGTTGAGGTTTCCGGCGCCATCAAGAACTTCGCTCTGGTTCTCTCCAAGATCTCCAACGACCTGCGCCTGCTGTCCTCCGGTCCCCGCGGCGGCTTCGAAGAGATCAACCTGCCCGCACGTCAGCATGGTTCTTCCATCATGCCCGGCAAGATCAACCCCGTTATGCCCGAAGTTGTGACTCAGGTCGCCTTCCGCATCGCCGGCAACGACACCACCATCTCCATGGCAGCAGAAGCCGGTCAGCTGGAGCTGAACGCCTTCGAGCCCATCCTGCTGTACAGCCTGTTCCAGTCCATCACCATGCTGGATCGCGTTGCAGAAGTATTCCGCATGTACTGCGTTGAGGGCATCACCGCCAACCGCGAGGAGTGCCTGAAGGCTCTGATGAACTCTACCGCAATGGCAACCTGCCTGGTTCCCAAGGTTGGCTACGAAGTTGCCACCACCATCGTTAAGACTGCTCTGCATGACAAGCGCGACATCAAGGATGTTGCTTCCGAAGTGCTGGGTCAGCCCATGAACGTTATCGACCGCATCTTCAACGAGTGCATCGAAAGCCTGTAAGCAAAAATTTTAATATAGCCCGGAACACTCGTTCCGGGCGTTTTTATAAAGCACAATCAAAGGAGAAAAACACCATGAAGCTTAGGATCGGCGGACATTCCGCAAGCGCACTGCTGGAAATGCTGCAGAATAACGGCGTGGAGCTCAATGATTTTGCACTTAAGTACATCAGCGATCTCAAGTACAGCGCCACTGTCGTCAGCACCTCCCTTGAAATCAAATTCATCTCCGTCGGCGAACTTGGCCTGACCGAGGGCGGCACTCTGAAAGATATCTTCGCTGCCGCTTCCAGGGTCGGTCTGGAACTCTGCCCCGCAGACACCGCTCTGTACCTGCGCATGGCATACACCGATCAGGAAGAGACCACCGGCGAAGTGCTGACCATCGGCGAATGCCCCGAAGGCACCATCACCATCGCATCCCGTCCCGTTTCCAACGTAGCAGGAATCCACAAGGGATTCTACCTGCGCAAGGCTGCAGGTCAGCACTGGCTCAGGGGTTATGAGTGCGATGACGGTCACATCTGGCCTCCCGTAAACGTATTTGCCTTTGCCGTAAAGGACGATATTCTGTAATTTTATTTATTATAAAAGCCCGCAGCCGGTTGCTGCGGGCTTTATTTTTGCGCCGATTCATAATATAATAAACAAAAAGAGCCCGAAGTATTTAGCAAATGATACAGAACGGAGAATGATGCATGAAACTTGCAATCGGAGGCCATTCACCCGAATCATTGACGGACGGACTCAATGCCGCAGGAGTATTGATGAATAAATACGCCGAAGAATACATGCAGGCGCTCAGGCCCTTTGTCACCATTATACATAAGGAGCCGGACATATGCTTCGTTACCGCAGCTGAGCTGGGACTTTCCGACGGCGGCAGCCTCAGCGAAATATACAATGCCGCGCGCCGCAAAGGGCTCTCCCTTTGCCCGCCGGATACTGCAGCTTATCTGAGACTGTATATGAAAGACCAGACTCAGAGCGCTGACAATATACTTTCAGCAGGCAGATGTCCCGACGGCGCAATAACCGTAGCCTCCCCCACTCCCGCCTGCTTCCGCGGACAGCATCGTGGTCTATATCTGCGCAACGTAGAAGGGCAGCTTTGGCTGAGAGGGTATGTATGCGATAATGAGTACATATGGCCTGCAGGAAGTGTATTTGCTTTTGCCGGCAGTTTGCAGGAATAAACGCTTAGCCGTCGAAATATTTTTGACATACGTAATCCGGGAGGTATATGCATGACTACCAAAGAACGTTTTCTCAGAATGTACCGTCACGAAGAAGCCGACCGCATTCCGATTATAGATTCTCCCTGGGCCGGCACTATCCGCCGCTGGCAAAGAGAAGGCATGCCCAAGGGGATGGACTGGACCGAGTATTTTGATACCGACAAGACCGCTTCTATCGGCATTGACATAACTCCCCGTTATGAAGAAAAGATGCTCGAGGAGACCGACGAATATACCATATACACCACCAAATGGGGCGTGACCCAGAAAAGCTTCAAAACCATGGATTCCACGCCTCAGTTTCTGGATTATAAAGTAGTCACTCCCGAAGCATGGGCCGATGCAAAGGCGCGCATGACCGTAAACGATGACCGCATCCCGTGGAAAATGTTGAAGGATAACTACGACAAATGGGTCGCCGAAGGCCGCTGGATATCCGCAGATTTCTGGTTTGGTTTCGATGTTACCCATTCGTGGATGAGCGGCACCGAGACCATACTTATCGCAATGTACGAAGACCCCGAATGGGTGCAGGATATGTTCAATACATATCTTGATATGTGCATCGCACACTTTGAAAAGATTTGGAATGCCGGCTATCGCTTCGACTGCATCTCCTGGCCCGACGACATGGGCTACAAGGGCACTACGTTCTTCTCCAACGAGATGTACAGAGAGCTGCTCAAACCCGTACATAAGCGCGCCGTTGACTGGGCACACAGCAAGGGCATATATGCACATCTCCATTCCTGCGGCAATATCATGACCCGTATCGACGACCTCGCTGATATAGGCATAGACGCGCTGAACCCCCTGGAAGTAAAGGCCGGCATGGAGCCCGTAAAGCTGAAGAAGGAATACGGCAGCAAGCTTACGCTGCACGGCGGCGTGAATGCCGTGCTGTGGGATGACCGCGACGCCATAATCGCGGAAATCGACCGCCTCATACCCATACTGAAGGAAAACGGCGGATACATATTCTCTTCCGACCATTCCATACCCAATTCCGTTTCTCTGGAAAACTTCCGCGCTATCGTGGAAGAAATAAAGCGCGTTGGCAGATATTGAGCCACGCTACGAGGCAAATATGTACTGGAAAGATGAATATCCACGCCCGCAGCTGCGCCGCGAAAGCTTCATTTCCCTCAACGGCACATGGCAGCTGAACGGGCATGATATAGAAATACCCTTCCCGCCCGAGAGCAGAATTTCGGGATACAAAGGTGATACCTGCGAAAAACTGGAATATACCCGCAGTTTCATTACCCCCGAAATCGCTGAAGGAGAACGTGTGCTGCTGCATTTTGGCGCAGTCGACCAGACCTGCGAGGTTTTCATAAACGGAAAGCCTGCGGTTTCTCATGAAGGCGGCTATCTCCCCTTCTGCGCCGATATAACCGATTTTCTGAATACTGCAGAAAACACCATTACCGTACGTGCAATCGACACGCTTGACCATCTGTATCCCTACGGCAAGCAGAAGAAAAAGCGCGGCGGCATGTGGTATACCCCCGTTTCCGGCATATGGCAGAGCGTATGGATGGAAGTGGTGCCCGAGGTTTATATCGAATCGGTTTCCATAACCCCCGATCTCAAAGGCATCGACATCTTCATCAATACAGATTGCGATTGCATAATTGAGATTCCAGGCGTGACTGCAACCGCATGCCCCGGAAGAAAAAAGGTACGCATCGATATTCCCTCGCCCCATCTCTGGACAACCGAAGACCCGTATCTCTATTCCCTCAAAATCACTGCGGGAAAGGACCGGGTCGAAAGTTATTTCGCGCTGCGCACCATAGAGGCAAAAGGCAACCGCGTACTTCTGAACGGAAAGCCCATATTCCTGAACGGCGTGCTCGATCAGGGTTATTTTGATGACGGCATCTATCTGCCGGAAGACCCCGCCGAATACGAGCGCGATATTCTGCGCATGAAGGAACTCGGCATAAATCTTCTGCGCAAGCACATAAAGATAGAACCCGAAACATTCTATTATGCCTGCGACAGGCTCGGTATGCTGGTAATGCAGGACATGGTAAATAACGGCGGCTACAATTTTATATTTGATACAGCGCTGCCCACCATCGGCATGAAGCGCAGATTTGACTTTGTGCCCAATCGCATGCTCACAAAGCGCATGAAGTTCTTCATTCAGCATTCAACAGATACGATTTCGCATCTGCACAGCCATCCCTGCATTATTGCATACACCATATTCAATGAAGGCTGGGGACAGTTCAACGCCGACAGCATGTACCGAAAGCTGCGCGAATTCGACCCGACCCGCCTGTACGATTCCACCAGCGGCTGGTTTACCGGAAAGCTCAGCGATTTTGACAGCGAACACGTATATTTCCGCAACAAGAAACTGAAGCCGAAAAAGCGGCCCCTGCTGCTCAGCGAATGCGGCGGCTACAAGCGCTCCATTGAGGGACACCTCTTCGCGCCCGACGCCAAATACGGCTATGGCGGTGCGGATACCGAAGACGCGCTTACCGCGAAAATAGAGACGATGTGGGCAGAAATGGTGCTGCCCGCCATCCCCGGCGGTCTCTGCGGCGTTATATATACCCAGCTTTCGGACGTTGAGGATGAAATAAACGGACTTTACACCTACGACAGACAGGTATGCAAAGCAGATAAAAAACGTCTCCGCGCATTGGCGGAAAAGGCACACGCCTTAATGGGAGATTGAGATGAAAAAAACTTACGTTGCATCGCTGCCCGACCATGTGGGCACGTTTCTTGACGCCAGCCGCCGCATAAGCGCGCTTGGAATAAACATTACCCGCCTGAGCTACAACAAAGCGGTTGACTCGCGCACGCTGTTTCTTGAAGTCAGCGGCACTGCCGAGCAGATAGAAAAGGCAGACAAGCTGCTTTCCGAAATAGGCTATCTCATGAGCGATGATTCCGACAGCAGCATCGTGCTGCTGGAATTCCGCCTGAAGGACGAGCCCGGCAGCGCTCTGCCCATACTCGAGCTCATAAGAGAATTCAACTTCAATATTTCTTACATGAGTTCTCAGGAAAACGGCACCGAGTATCAGCTCTTCAAAATGGGTCTGTTCGTTGAAAGCAAGGAAGCCATCAAGGAATTCCTTGTGCTGGCGGAAGATATATGCCCCGTGCGCGTGATAGATTACAACCACACCGAAAAGAATTTCGACAATACCATTTTCTATCAGTCCTTCGCAAACGGCCTTGCCAAATGCATGGATATGGATAACGCAGGAAGAGACGACCTGCTCATAGACATCAATCTGGTAATGCACATGCTGGACGAGCGCGGACTTTCCCCTTACCGCACCTTCGACAATATCAGCCGCTTTGCCGAACATCTGGCAGCCCATCGCGGCGAAGCATTCTCCCCCCGAATCAGCGAACACCGCATAACCGAAAACACTGTCATTACGCTCATCGAGCCTCCCTGCGGCAGCAATATCGCCATCATCAAAAGCGGAGAAGAATATCTTTTCGTTGATACCGGCCATGCCTGCTACAAAGACGAAATGCTGGCGATATTCAGAAGGCTGATCCCGGATTTCGACAATATCCACAAGCGCGCACTCATTACCCATGCCGACCTTGACCACTGCGGTCTGCTGCCGCTGTTTGATCAGGTGGACATGAGCCACAAGAGCCGCAGATGCATAGAATACGAATTCAACGGCGAAGGCGGCTTCCGCGAAATGAATCCGCTGCACAAGCCCTACATCCGCATCTGCAAACAGCTTACCGGATATAAGCCCATGAATCCCCGGAAAGCCAACGTAATATGCGGAAATGACAAACGCCCCCTCAACATACTCGAGCCCGTGGGCAGATATATATTCGGCGATCTGAATTTCGAAATATACGAAGGTCAGGGCGGACATCTGCCCGGCGAGATAGTGCTTATCGATTATGAGCACAGGCTGGTATTCACCGGTGATATCTACCTGAATATCAAGGGAATGACTCCCGAACAGGCATCCTTCAACAAATACGCACCCATCCTCATGACTTCCGTGGATACCGAACCCAATCTCTGCCGCGACGAGCGCAATGCAATACTGCAGCGTCTCGGCGCAGGTGACTGGCAGATCTTCGGTGCGCACGGCATGAAGAAGGATTACAGGCTCAAGCTCATGGACTGACATGCTTTCATGGAGATATTTCCGCACTTGTATTTCAATTTTCAAACCGCACAAAAGTGCAATTGCCATTTAGGCACGCAAAACAAAAAACCTGATGCATTTTACTGCATCAGGTTTTATTTGTTTATTTTTAGCGGTTGTTGATCAGCTTGGTCAGCTCAACGGGGTCAACGATCTTGCCGTCCTTGTAGACGCGCATGTTGCCGGAAGCGATCTCATCGATGAGGATAACTTCGCCGTTGTTGTAGCCGAACTCGAACTTGATATCCCACAGGTCGCAGCCGATGGACTTCAGGTCGTCAGCAACGATCTTGGTGATAGCCAGGGTCTGAGCCTTCATGGACTCGAACAGTTCGGGGCTCATTACGCCCAGAGCTGCCAGACCTTCGCCGGTTACGAGGGGATCGCCCTTCTCGTCGTTCTTGAAGGTGCACTCAACGTAGCCGCCCTCGAGAACGGTGCCGTCAGCGATGTACTCGCCGTAACGACGGATGAAGCTGCCGGTAGCAACCAGACGGCAGATGACCTCGAGGCCATGACCGAACACAGTGGCAGGGAGCACTTCCATAGTGGCGGCTTCAATGTTGGCGCTGACGTAG
>JAZRPZ010000090.1:0-14178 GCA_045649485.1 Clostridia bacterium | reverse complement strand
GTACAAGATTTTCGGTCCGGGCAATCAATATGTGATGGCGGCCAAGCAGATGGAGGCATCGTTATGGAATACAACGCAGACTGCACCGGCGAAAAGTACAAGGCCATCGCAGACGCTATGGGCGTTGACACCACCGGCATGGATCAGGCCGCATACCGCGCAGCCGCAGTCGCAGCCGTACGTCAGCTGTCCGCCGATGTTGGCATCCCCGCCAAGCTGCCCGCCCTCAAGGAAGAGGATCTGCAGTTCCTGGCAGAGTCCGCATACGCAGACGCATGCCGTCCCGGCAACCCCAAGGATACCAGCGTTGAAGAGCTGAAGGATCTGTTCCGCCAGCTGATGTAAGCAGGCGCCGGTCTACATCGGACTGCTGTCGCGCTGAAAAGTTCATCCCCTGTGCCCGTACAGAATGGGCACAGGGGATTTCTTTCCCCTTCTTTTGTTTCAGTTCAACATCGCTTTTCGTTCCTCAAATCAACCATATATTGCAAAAGGTAGCATATTACTGTTCGTTTTCGTCTTCTTGTGCATCTCGCTTCTAACATAAATCTGCATCATTTTTATTCTATTAAGTCGGTCCACAATTTTATGCCCATTAATTATTAAGCATTATCCGAACAAAATTACCAGCCTATTTTCACAATATTATTTGTATTCCATAATTAATACACTTACAACCCTTATTATCAGTTCCAAAGAAATGAATTTTTATAACAATTCAATCAACTCAACAGTTTACTTGTCTCTAAAGTCAACTTCAATACGTTTTTGACTTATTCTTAAAACATTCACTGTTATGTAATAATAAGTCAAATTCAGACATATTGCATCGCCCCACAGCATTTTTATCCAAACCCTTATATCTGAAATCATAAAATTTTCATTCATGCAGTTGACAAATCATATATAAAATATATACTTATAATATGTAAATATTACCTATTATCAAATATGATCCTTATGATGAGAAGAAAAAAACACAAAAGAGAGCAACTCAGATCCAGGCATTTTACGGAACTCTTTCTCATTTTTGTATGTCTGCTGTTATTGGTCGTGGCCGCTGTTTATGAATCCTGCAATAAACCTGCACAAGAACGCGGAACAGAACACCAAGCAGTCGGAATGCGTAATTGCATTGAATATAACGGAGTTACATATGCCGAAAAAACAGGCATGACCACTGTTTTGATTATCGGAACTGATCGCAGCGACAATAATGCAGATTATGGCGCTCGCAGGGGCGGACAGGCAGATTTTCTGCTTTTACTGGCAATTGATTCCGAAAACCAGTCTATACACCAGCTCCAGATAGACAGGGATACTATAACCGAAGTGGAAGTTTACGGTATCTTTGGAAATTATATCGGACTTCAACCCCTTCAGATATGCCTTTCACACGCCTTTGGTACCACAGGAGAAGAATGCAATGAACGTACAGTTCATGCCGTAGAAAAATTACTTCCGGGTTTGAATGTTGATATATGTATCAGTTTTGATCTGGCTTCCATAGGACTTCTAAACGAAGCTGTAGGCGGGGTTACGGTTACGCTTGAAGATGATTTTACTTCACTTGATCCCGAAATGTCAGAAGGCTCTACCATCAAACTCAACAACCAGCAGGCCGAAATATATGTGCGTTCACGAATGGATATAGGCGACGGCACCAACAGATCACGTATGACGAGACAAATAACGTATATGCGTGCTGCTGTGGATGCAATAAAACTTCATCTACGCGACGATCCTGATTATTTCAGTTATGTTTTAGATATACTTGGCGACGACATTATTGCTAATGTCAGTCGGGGCCGTCTTCTGAACACAGCCAACAATGCATACAATTATACATTTATACCAATAGTTACTTTAAACGGAACGCACACTATCGGCAAAGATGGATTTATAGAGTTTCACCTTGCCGAGAATGTCGCAAAAGAATGGGTTATTCGGGTTTTTTACGAACCCTGTAAATAACAATTTTGAAAGGGGATCCCATCAATGAAAAAATGGTTCACTCTCATGATCGCCGCACTGCTCATTTGCACCATGACCGCAGCCTATGCAACTGTACCCAGCAAGAGCACCACCAACGCAACCGTAATCAATACCGTTGTTTCTACCACCGGTGTTGAGATTGCCGAGACCTTCTCTCTTACTGTTACTGAGGATAAGGAGCCTGTTGTCAACGAGATCCAGAAGATCTACTCCTTCGTAACCGAGAACAATGCCCCTGTCATCGAATACTTCCCCGTTGAAGTTAAGGAACAGATCGTATCCAAGCTGCCTGAGAATATTGTGCCCGAAGAAGTTGAAATCAACGAATTCATCACCATCGAGACCATTGAATACGTTGAGGAATACGACGACATCGAAGTATCCTTTGCCCTCACCACTCTCTATACTCCTGAGCAGTCCCTTATCGCACTTGTCGGCATCTTCAACGGCGAAGTTGACGAAAACGGCGAAGCTGTTGTAGAATGGATCGTACTGGATGCAATCGCAAACGAAGACGGTACCGTTGTTATTACCTTCACTCAGGATGCACTTATAAAGATGCAGACTGCCGAATCCACTTCTCTTGCCATCATCAACACTCCTTCTGTTGAAACCGAAGAGGCAGCCGAATAATCCCTCCATACAACTAACACTTCATTGAGAGGCAGATATAAATGCAAAAAAGGCGCAACCGCACAACCGTACAATATGATGTAAATGAAACTGACCTCTCAAGGCAGGCTGATGATGAACTCTCCATTGATATAATCGAGCTTCTGTATCGTTTGCTTGACAGAGCTAAGTATATAGTATCCATCGCCGCAGCCTGCGCAATAGCAGCGGGCGCAATAACAATTTTGTTCATTGCGCCCGTTTATACCGCAACCGCTAAACTTTATATAAAAAGTTCAGAAGATTCCGCAATTAATCTTTCCGATTTGCAGATGGGCACATATCTGGCATCTGATTATCAGGAAGTATTTTTCAACTGGCATGTTCACGAAAGGGTTATCACCCAGCTTGGGCTTCCTTATAATTATGATGAACTTTCTTCAATGCTGACCATTAAAAACCCTAACGATACACGAATTCTCTACATCATTATAGAGGCATCCAGTCCCGGTGAAGCAAAACTCATTGCCGATACTTACGCAGAAGTAGCACGTGAATTCATTGCCGTTACTATGGATACCAAAGAGCCGAGTGTCTTTGAAGAAGCACTGCTTCCAACTTCGCCTTCTGCTCCTCATATTTTCCGAACTACCATTCTTTTCTTTGCATTGGGATTTTTCGCTGCCTGCGTATTTTTCACAATCCAGTATATACTGGATGACAAGATACGCACTGCACAGGATATAGAAAATCACCTCGACATACCTGTACTTGGCATGATGCCAATGCAGCAGGTAAACAGACAATCATCCGTCAGAAAAATACGAAAGGATGTTTCACAATAATGAAGAAGGCTATTGCAAGACCATTGGATACGCTAGATTATTCAAGTACTGAAGCGTTGAATTCAATATGCAGTAACCTTGCTTTTACTGGTAAAAGGACACGCAAAATCGTAATGACAAGCTACGAATCCGGAGAAGGTAAAAGTCTGCTTACATTCCAAATAGCCTGCAATATGGCCAAACGCGGTAAACGAATAGTTATTGTGGATGCTGATTTACGTCGTTCCACCATGATAAATAAAATGGGACTTGAAACTTCTGGAGAATGGTTGGGCCTTGCGCACTATCTTTCCGATCAATGTTCATTTGATGACATACTGTATTCTACCAACCTAAGTAACATATATGTCATTCCTTCAGGACGAGTATTGAAAAATCCCGTCACTCTTATTGATTCGGATGAATTCCGAGCCCTTCTCGATAAGCTTGCCGATGTTTTCGATATCGTTCTCATAGACGCACCTCCTGTTGGTCTTGTCATCGATGCAGCAGAGATCGCTAAGGCATGCGATGGCACGATTATTGTAGTCAAGTATAATTCAACGCGTCGCCGTGATCTTAATGAGATCATAAAGCAGATCGCAAAAACAAATTGTCAGATACTTGGATGCATAATAAATATGGTTAAGTTCGAAGGTATGGCAGAGAAAAAATATTATAACCGTACATATAATACAAGTTATAATACACAATCGCCCAAATCTCAAAAAACCACTCATTAATTACAACCACCCTTTTCAACGGGTGGTTGTGATTTTTTATGCTTCGAAATGAGCAACATCCATATTCTTACATAATTAAGTCATGAACCTGGTAATACTGGTAATATATAAAACAAATCACTCAAAACTAAAATTATCTAGTTGTGGATATACTGAGCTTCAACGGCAGCAACTCAGTATATCGGAGTTCTGTTACTGCACTCGGATACAATACTATTACCTGCTCTTCAAGCGGATTTGAAATAAACGATCCGAATAGTTCTATCCGCGACAGCTTAAATGAAATTTTCCCCGCTTATTCATACCTGTACATGATAGTATATTAATCAATTCAGCACTTCTGTGTCTTTCACAGAAGCGCTTTTTTAAACATATAAATAATAGTTGCGAACTGTATCTTACCAAATAGCAAAGCGACCTGCTCCCAAATCTAAGGGAACAGGTCGCTTTTATATTCCGATATCAGATATATCAGATATTTTCGGGAACGATGCGGCCGAAGGTCATCATGGAGCCCAACTGACGGTTGTAGGGCTTCATAACGAAGCTGAACTCTGCGTCTTCCTTCAGATACAGCTTGTACTGCTCCTCAGGCTCGGGACCGCAGATATTGGAGCCTACGCCGCACTGACGGTAGTCAATGGAGATGACGGTCTCGTCAGCGCACTCGATCTCGTTGGTGTGCTTTGCTTCGTCCAGAGCCTTATCGGTGTACTCATGGGCAGTGAAGCTGAAGCCATCGCCGTAGGACTTCTCTGCAACGAACATAAGGCCATTGCCGAGGATATCGATAACGGACAGTATGCGGGTGTCCTGACGTGCGCCGTTCTCCTGAGGACGTACGTAGGGTTCATGCAGGTCGCTTACCAGGCAGGAATACTGCGCAACGGGAGCGGAGACCTTCATGTCGGGATAGTTCTCGTGTGCACCGCGGCCGAACCACATTACGCGGTCGAACTTCTCGGGCATTGCCAGCTGCATACCCAGCTTGGGCAGGAAGGGCAGTTCGCGCATGGGGCTGAATACCATGTTCACGCGGATATCGCCGCTGCCGAATACGGTATAGGTGGTGGTGGTACGGATAACGGGCTGTACCACATATGCGGAATGCACCTGAGTTACTGTGACCTTTACTGCCTTGGAAGAAATCTGCTCGGCGGTGAAATCTTCAACGCGTGCCTGCAGCTTGCCGAAGCCGAAGTTGATCCACTTCTTGTTGATGTGCACATCGTTATCGATGGGTGCGCGCCATGCGTTGAATGCGGGGGAAGTGGAGATATACTCTACGCCTGCCTTCTCCCAGCTTGCCATTTCGCCGGAACGGGCATCGAAGATGATCTCGAAATCCTCACCATAGATGACTGCGGCGCCTTCGGGCATATCCAGCAGTACATCGGGCATGGCTTCTGCGGGCATTACCTTCACGCAGGAAGCGGTATCCAGCTTGATCTGCTCGGTGGTGATCTCGTGACCGCGCTGTGCCCACATGGTCTCGAAAGCCTCGGTAACGGTGATCTCGATGAAGCAATCGCCGTCTGCGGGCATGGTGAAGGGCAGTTCAACTACCTTTTCGCCATAGGGAGCAACGCCGGAAAGATCGATGCGTCCACGCTCAAGCTGCACGCCTTCGCGGGTCAGTGCCCAAACTGCATCGAAATCGTCCAGATTGCGGAATGCGAACATGTTGCGGATGGTCAGCTTGTTGCCGTCAAGAGAGAACTTGACAGGCTCATAGACCTTCTTGAGCTCGATAAGACCGGTGTGAGGAGTGCGGTCGGGATAGTTCAGCGCGTCTACGCAGAAGTTGCCGTCGTTGGGCTCATCGCCGAAATCGCCGCCGTATGCATAGTACTCGTTGCCGTCCTCATCAACGCACAGCATGCCGTGGTCTACCCACTCCCATACGCAGCCGCCGATAAGGCGCTTGTGGGCGTAGATGGTATCCCAGTATTCCTTGATGGAGCCGGGGCCAAGACCCATTGCATGGGCATATTCGCACATGAAGTAGGGCTTCGGATAATCGGATTCGCCTTCCTTGGTGAGATCCACGATGGAGGGATACATTACGGAGCAGATATCGGTGGTATTATAGGTGCGGTCGCCTTCGTAATGGACAGGACGGGTATTATCCATATCCAGAATGGCAGCCTTCATAGCTGCATGGTTGCGGCCGTAGCCTGCTTCGTTGCCCAGAGACCAGATGATAATGGATGCGTGGTTCATATCACGGCCGACCATGCGCTCTGCGCGGTCAACATATGCCACGGTCCATTCGGGGCTGTCGGAAAGAATATTCCAGGAATGCTCGGGAGCACGTGCATCAATGCCCTTGCCGGCATCGGCTACTTCCATACCGTGGCACTCAAGGTCTGCTTCGTCGATGCAGTACAGACCGTACTCATCGCACAGCTTCAGCCAGCGGGGATCGTTGGGATAGTGAGAAGTACGCACAGTGTTGATATTGTGCTGCTTCATCAGCTCAACATCCTCGATGAGAGCTTCCATGGGGGTTACATGACCCAGTTCGTAATGGGTATCGTGACGGTTTACGCCGCGCAGCTTGATGGAAACGCCGTTTACGAACAGCTGCTGATCCTTTATTTCTACCTTCTTGAAGCCGATGTCGATCTTCTGTACAACGGTCTCATTATCGCAGGTAAGGGTCACCAGCAGGGTATACAGTTCGGGAGTTTCGGCGGTCCACTTATCGCAGCCGGGAACTTCGAATCTGAATGCCGCCTCGGTGGGGCCACAGCCGGCGAGAGTGGTCTCAAGAAGCTTCTCTTCGACGGTCTCGCCGTTGCGGATGAGCTTAACCTTGAGGTCTGCTGCGGAATCCTCGCAGGCATAGTTGCGCAGATCGACATTAACGTCCAGCACGCCGTCCTTATAATCGTTTACAAGGTCGGAACGGGTGGTTACGTTGCGGATGGTGGTCTTGGGTACGCCCAGCATGTAGACATCGCGGAAGATACCGGAAAGGCGCCAGAAATCCTGGTCCTCCAGATAAGTGCCGTCAGACCACTTGAACACCTGAACAACGATCAGGTTTTCGCCGGGATTGACCAGTTCGGTGATGTTGAATTCGGCGGGCATATGGGGCACCTTGGAGAAGCCTGCCAGTTCGCCGTTTACATATACATAGAAGCAGCTGTTCACGCCGTCAAAATTTAGGAATACTTCCTTGTTTTCCCAATCCTCGGGCAGAGTGAAAACGCGGCGATAGATGCCAACGGGATTCTCATCCGGCACGAAAGGCGGATCGAGAGGGATGGGATACTTTACGTTGGTATAGTGAGGAATGTCGTAGCCGTACATCTGCCAGTTGGAGGGTACGTCGATAACATCCCACTCCTCGCCGTCGAAATCGGGCTGCTCGAAATCCTCGGGCAGAGTGCCGTCTTCGCTGTAGAGGAATTCCCACTCGCCGTTGAGCAGGCGATAATAAGGAGAAAGTCCGCGCTCATCAGCCATTGCGGATGCTTCGCAGGCGAAGGGAACCAGCGTTGCGCGGGGATCTTCGCGGTTGATGTGCATTACCTGGGGATTCATCCAATCGGGTCGATTCATATGGCATTTACCTCCGGTATTATGTTAGTATTCTTTTTCAGTTTATATCTTTGATATCGCATTCAATATCTGCGACAAGAACGCCGTCTTTTCTTATGATGGTTATCTCCTTTTCGATTCCGGGGATTCGCACGACAGCCTTATCCTTCACATGATAGCAATTCAGAGTGAAGTCCTTTGCGAAATCATAATCGGCGGTGTCGTCTCGATAACCCGTCGCGATAACGCTGTTTTCGCGCACCCACAGCGGCAGCGACATGAAATCGTACTTTTCGCGCATCCATCTGCCGCCTTCCACGGTGCGTCCGTCCAGCAGATGGGTCCACTTTCCGGCGGGCAGATAGTAATCCACCATGCCGTCTTCGCGGAATACCGGCGCAACCAGCAGATTGTCACCCAGCATATACTGGCGGTCGAGCGTATCGCAGCCGGGGTCATCCGGGAATTCCATGAACATGGGGCGCATTACGGGAGCGCCGGTCTCATGGGCTTCGATCGCTTTCCGGTAGATATAAGGCATCAGCCTGCACTTCAGTTTTACGAATTTGCGGAGCACATCGCAGGCTTCCTCGTCAAACAGCCACGGCACACGATAGCTGGACGAACCATGCAGGCGGGAATGACTGGACAGAAGACCAAACTGACACCAGCGCTTGTAGATATGCGCGGGAGCAGTGCTTTCAAATCCGGAAATATCGTGGCTCCATAATCCGAATCCGCTGGATGCAAGGCTCAGACCTGCGCGCAGAGTCTCCGCCATGGAGATATAGGTAGCGAAATTATCGCCGCCCCAGTGCACGGGCAGTTTCTGCGAACCTGCGGTCGCGCTGCGGGCAAATACCACAGCCTGGTCTTCCCCTCTTTCCTCGGCAATGAGGGAATACACCGCCTCATTGTAGAGATATGTGAAGTAGTTATGCATCCTGACCGGGTCGCTGCCGTCGTAATAAACAATATCCTTTACGGGAATACGCTCGCCGAAATCGGTCTTGAAACAATCTACGCCCATACGCATCAATCGGCGCAGCTTCTCGCGATACCATTCCCTGGCAGCGGGATTGGTGAAATCAACTATACCCAGACCACCCTGCCACAAATCGCTCTGCCATACGGAGCCGTCTGTCTTTTTGATGAGATAGCCGTTTTCCATGCCCTCATCAAACAGCGGCGATGCCTGTGCTATGTAGGGATTCAGCCAGCAGCAGATCTTGAGACCACGGTCGTGGTATCTCTTCAGCATGCCCTCCGGGTCGGGGAACATTTCGTTGTCCCACTCAAAATCGCACCAGTTGAAGCCCTTCATCCAGAAGCAGTCATAATGGAATACATCGAGCGGAATATCCCTGTCTGCCATGCCCTGAATAAATTCGGTGGTGGTGCTTTCATCATAATTGGTAGTAAAGGAAGTACTGAGCCACAGACCGAAGCTCCATGCGGGAGGCACGGGCGGTCTGCCGGTCAGCGCGGTATATCTGCGCAGCACATCCTTAGGCTCGGGACCTGCGATGATATAGTATGTCATGCGCTCGTCTTCAACGGAAAACTGTACGCGCTCTACCTGCTCGGTAGCCACTTCAAATGACACATCGCCGGGATTTGCCACAAATACGCCGTAGCCGCGGTTGGTGATATAGAAAGGCACATTTTTATATGCCATATCTGTGCAGCTGCCGCCGTCGCCATTCCACATATCGGTGCTCTGACCGTTTTTCACAAATGCGGTGAAGCGTTCTCCCAGACCGTAGACGCACTCGCCCACATCCAGTTCAAGCTGCTGCATCATATATTTTCTGCCGGTGGTCTTATCGGTCATATGACCCATCATGCGGAATCCGTCACGGGTCAGAAGTCCGTTTTCACCGATGAATTCTATTCCCCAGCCGTTGGGCTTCAGGGAAACCTTTGCGGTGATACCGCCGTTTTTCACGGTGGCGTATTCATCACCTATATCAATTGCGGGCTTTGAGCCATCGGACACGATTTCAAAATTGGGGCCGTTGTCCTTCTTGCCGCGGTGATGCCAGATATCCACGCCGATTATGCCCTCGGCAGGCGAAAACACACGCGCACCCAGCACAGGATTGAGCGTGTTTCCTCTCTCAGCTATGTGCAGCGTAGGCACAAGCAGTCTGAGGGAATCGTTTACGATCTCCGCACGTGCGGTCTCTACTGCATAAAGTGGTTCGATATCGGGCCTGACGACCCAGTGACCCTGCTTGAATTTCATGGCTGCACCTCGCTGTAAATCAGATTCGCCTTTGTGTCAAGTATAGCAAATACGCGGATAATTTACAAGAGCGACAGCAAAAATGACAGAAAGCCCGACAGTCTCCGGAAAGACTGTCGGGCTTTTGATTATCAGAATACGCCGTAAAGCAGCGCGCCTGCAGCACCTGCGATGAGAATGAGCCAGATGGGATGCATCTTCTTGAGGCGGGAGATGACGAATACTCCGGCGAAGATGCCGATGGCCTTCCAGTCAACGGCGAGGAAGAATTCCTTCACGGAGGCAAAATCCTCATTCAGCATGATGTGAGTGCGGGCGATGGAATAGGCTGCGCTTGCGATAAGGCCTACTACCACGGGACGTACGCCCCACAGGAATGCCTTCACATACTTATTATCGGAGAACTTGCCGAAGAACTTTGCGATGATAAGTATTATGATGAAGGAAGGCATCATAACGCCGAGAGTACCGATTATTGCACCGATGATGCCGTGAAGTTCCATACCGATGAAAGTAGCGGTATTGATGGCGAAGGTACCGGGAGTGGATTCTGCGATAGCGATGAAATCGGTAAGCAGTTCGGCAGATGCCCAGCCCTTGGAAACAACTTCGTCGGTGATCATGGGGATCATTGCGTAGCCGCCGCCGAAGGTAAACAGACCGATCTTGAAGAAAGTGGCAAACAGTTCAAAAAGCAGTGCGAAATCCATTACTTAGCCACCTCCTTCATGATGAAACCACGGACGATGATGCCGAAGATACCGGCGCCCAGCAGTATGAATGCGATATCAACTTCGGTAAATGCCGCAATGGCAAATGCGATAACCATCAGTGCGTACATATACCAGTACTTGGGGCACTTCTTGCCGAACTTAATTACAGCGTTTACCATCAGTACCAGCACGCCGGAACGGATGCCCCTGAAGATATGCTGGAACCACTGATTTTCCTGGAACTGAGTAAGGAACAGGGAGATGATGCAGATTATAACAACAGAGGGGATCGCCAGACCGATGGTAGCGAATGCGGAACCCAGCACGCCTGCCATGCGGTAGCCGACGAAGGTAGCGGAATTGACTGCCAGCGGACCGGGAGTGGATTCTGCGATAGCCAGCATATCCAGCACGTCTTCGGAGCTTATCCACTTCTTGCCCTCAACAACTTCACGTTCGATAAGGGGGATCATTGCATATCCGCCGCCGAAAGTGAACAGACCGATCTTGAAAAAGGTAACGAACAGTTCAACAAGCAGTTTCATTTTGCCTTTCATAGTACCTATCCTCCAATAAATTATTCGTACATATAACGTGCCTTCAGGCGGGGATGGTAGTTACCCTGATACATATATCGGCCGAATACATCGGCAAACGCCGTATAGCGGCTGCCTATCTGAGGCTCAACGACCTTGGAATAGTTCTCAAGCACTATCAGCTGCTCTGTACCCTCGGGACCGACATCCATTATGATATACTGAACATCCTCTACCATGAAAACATCTTTTACTACACCGGGACACTTGAATACCTTGCCTTCCCATTCTTCAAACAGAGCGCAGAGGCTTGAATATTCCATCGCCCATGCAAGTTTTGCATAGTCTTCAAATCCGGGCAGATAGTCAACTTCGATCGTGAGTACGCTGTCCGTCTTGCCTTCCATGCTTGCACGGAACTTTATAGTGTTTATGCCGATCGTCTCCATCTGAGCCATGAAGGAATATTCTCCGGTAACAGAATCCATCTTAAGGCTTTCTGCAACATAAGGAGAATCAACGGAGATCATCGCGCCCGCATCAGCCACGCCGGACACTGTGACCGTCTTGTTGTTTGTAAAGGTGGGGATCGTGCTGTTTATCTCAACAGCGATCTCCATCTGCTGACGGTAGATAACAACGTCCTTTCGGCCTTCCTTGTGGTTTTCGGTATTGACAACGATCGAATATGTGTTATCGCCTATAGGGAACACGTTTACGTTTACCGAAAGCAGTCCGGCTCGGTCAACAATATCCGTAACATCCTTACCGTTTACGCTGACCTTCGAACCGGGTACGACCTGTACCTCAAGCGAATAGATCGAGGTATTTACCGCAAGATCCTCCTGCTCCGGGCTTATCACATATATCGGAGACTGGGGCGCCGTCACTTCAAAATCCACCGTAGGCAGCTTGCGCTTATCGCCGCTTTCGTATATCAGCGTTGCAGCGATATATACCTGCGCAGAGTCCTGATTTTCGATATCGTATCCGAACCAGTAACTGTCGGGTATCTCTATTCGCGCTGTACCGCCGGATATTTCGATGGTCTTATTTATCTCCTCGATAAATATCCTGTCGCCGTCATTGCCGTAATAAGTCACGGCATGGGCTGCGCGGCCGTCATCGAGCGTTATCTCGGAAACTGTTGGTGTATAAGCGCCGCGTGTATACAGCTTTTCTAAATTGTATGTATCCATCCAGAAATAGAGTTTATACACTCCGACGCCGAAAACTGCCAGTGCAATTATCCATGAAACAGTCATGATAAGTGCTCTGACCATGTTTTTCCTGCTGCGCGAAATATCGGGCAGCTTTGCGCCGCAATGGGGGCAATGAGTTCTCCCTGCATCTATTCTGTGGGAACAATCCGGGCATTTCACAGCCTAATTCCTCCTGAACAAAATATCTGTACGAATAAATATTCTACCAAGTATATTATAACTCCTGTCGGTTATGTTCTGTTTACATAAATACCAAAATATCGTGGCAAAGACATTTAACCCGCTGTTCGTAGCCATGTACATCTCATCGTGATATAATATAATAGAAGATTTATGTGGAGATGCAGATTTAGATGATAGCATATCTGGACAACAGCGCTACCACCCGTCCCCACGAACGGGTAATAGATAAAATGAACGAATGCCTGCGCGAAGGCTGGTACAATCCTTCCTCGGTATACAAGCCTGCTGTGGATGAATTCCGCAATCTGCGCGCCGCCCGCGAGGAGATACTTTCCGCGGTGCAGGGTACCGGCTGCAGGGTGATATTCACTTCCGGCGGTACGGAGGCAAACAACCTCGCCATACTCGGAGCAGCAGAGAGGATACACGGGCTGAAGCTTGCCGCCGTTTCCTCGGTCGAGCATCCTTCCGTAAGCGCAGCCTTTGAACGGCTCGAAAAGCAGGGCATCGAGGTGCGCATCATCGGCTCAAACGAGAAGGGCGAACTTGACTATGCCGCCATAGAGAAGGCAGTCGAAGACGGCGCAGGACTCATAAGCATAATGCAGGTCAACAACGAGACCGGTGCTATCCACGACATCCCCCGCATCCGCAGCATCACAAAGGGCAAGGCAATTCTCCATGTTGACGGTGTACAGGGCTTCCTGCGCACCCCCTTCACCATGAAGAATGCGGATATGTACACCATCTCCGCCCACAAGCTGCACGGACCCAAGGGCATCGGCGTGCTCATAGTACGCGAAGGTCTGCTCATCGAGCCCCAGCACATCGGCGGCGGTCAGGAAAACGGCTACCGTTCCGGCACTGAGAATACTCCCGGCATCGCAGGTCTTGCAGAATCCGTGCGTCTCATGCGCGAATGCGATATGGATGTGCTGCGTGAAATGAAGAATCACCTCATTTCCGAATTCTCGAAGCAGGTGGAAGGCCTCATAATAAACGGACCTGCTCCCGACGAAGCGGCTCCCCACATCGTAAGCCTCGGCTTCCCGGGCGTACGCGGCGAGGTAATGCTCCATGCACTTGAATCCGAAGGCATCTATGCATCCACCGGCTCCGCCTGTTCTTCCAAAAAGACGAAGGTCTCTCAGGTGCTCACATCCATGGGCATACCCGTAAAGACCGCCGAATGGGCGCTGAGATTCAGCCTTTCCCCCTTCACCACCAAAGAAGAGATCGATTACGCCGCAGGCAAGATCGGCAAAATATACAACATGCTCAAACGCTTTCAGAGGAGATAAATGACAATGCGCAAAGTACTGCTCGTAAGATTCGGCGAGGTCTATCTGAAGGGCCTCAACCGCTCCAGCTTCCTGAAGATTCTGGTCGACAACGTGAAGAAGGCCGTCAAGGACACCGATGCAAAGGTACGTCTGGCCGATTCCCGCATCTACGTTTCCGATTTCGAGGACATGGATGATATGGTAAACCGCGTACGCCGCGTATTCGGTCTGTATTCCGTATCTCCCGCCTACGAGATGGAAAAGGATTT
>JAZRPZ010000089.1:0-12505 GCA_045649485.1 Clostridia bacterium | reverse complement strand
CATGCATCCGGGGTTCGATTTTTTGTTTAAGCGTTTTTGAAGAGTTTGCCGTGCATTACAAAGGATTCGATCAGCTGATATCCGGTCTTTTTGAAGAAGCCCATTCCCTTGTAAATATCGAAGGAAGGTTCAAGCTTGCCGCCGAGCTTCTTATTCTCAAGCAGCTGCCACAGCATCGGGAGAACGATAAGCACAATGCCAATAACGTCGGTGATGAGGCTGGGTTCTACCAGCAGCAGACCACCGGCAAGGAACAGCACGCGCTGAATCAGATGTGCGTGACGCAGGAAGTAACCTTCGAGTGCAGCACCGATGCCGACCATACCAATGATGGAGGTGAGTCCGATCTGAAGTATGTCATACCACTGCGCATCGATGAACAGCATCTTGTTGTTGAATACGAAGATGTAGGGCACGATGAATGCAGCGATAGCCAGCTTGACTGCATTGAGTCCGGTCTTGAAGGGGTCGCTCTTTGCAATAGCGGAACCTGCCATAGCCGCAAGCGCGACAGGGGGAGTAATGTCTGCGATGATGCCGAAGTAGAATACGAACATGTGAGCAGCAAGCATCTCGCAGCCCACTACCTTCATTACAGTACCGGCCATGATGGTGGAAGTGATGAGGTAGTTTGCGGTAGTAGGCACGCCCATGCCCAGAATGATGGAAGCAAGCATGGTGAATACCAGAGTCAGATACTGATTGCCGCCGGCGAGTTCTGTGAGGCTGTTGCCGAGGGTAAGACCGATACCGGTAAGAGTGATCATACCAACGATAATACCTGCCATACCGCAGGCTACAGCGACGCTCAGAACATTGCGTGCACCCTTGTCGAGGGAAAGAACGACGTCGCCTGCAGTGTGCGCTACGACGGTTCCTGCCGTCTTGAGAGCAGATACTTTGCGTTCCTTGCGGGCTTCGATAGCACCGAAGATGCCGATGAGTATGTGACGGATGATATCGCAAAGTACGCAAGCGGCAATACCTACCAGAGCGGAGAAGATGGGGGTATAGCCGATAGCAAGGAAGCTGATGATGACGAGCAGAGGCAGGATGAGATAGCCGCGCTTCTTGATAAGGGGGATGAATCGGGGCATATCATTTTTATCCATACCGACCAGACCATACTTGCGGGCTTCGAATTCGATGATGATGTAAATACCAACGAAGTACAGGATGGCGGGAATGAGAGCGGCCTTGACAACTTCCATATAAGGTACGCCTACGGATTCTGCCATAAGGAAAGCTGCTGCGCCCATTACAGGAGGCATTATCTGACCGCCGGTGGATGCGGTAGCTTCGACTGCAGCGGCGAATTCCTTGCGGTAACCAAGGTTCTTCATCATCGGAATGGTGAAGGAACCGGAACCTACGGTGTTGGCTACGGAGCTGCCGGAAACAGTGCCTTCAAGTGCGCTGGCGAGAACGGCAACCTTAGCGGGGCCGCCGCGCTTATGTCCGGCGATGGCATTTGCGAAATCGATGAAGAAATTGCCGACCTCGGTGCGCTCAAGGAAAGCACCGAAGAGAACAAACAGGAAGATGAAGGTGGAGGAAGCACCAAGAGGAGTACCCATGATGCCTTCGGTGGTGTAAACAAGCTGGATGATGATGCGGCGTACAGAGAATCCGCGGTGCATCAGGTCGCCGGGCATGTACTGTCCAAAGTATGCATACAGCATGAATGCCACTGCAACCACCATTATGGGAAGACCTACTACACGGCGGCAGCATTCAAACAAAAGTATGATCACAGCAGCGCCGATGTGGATGTCGAGAATGGTATTCTTGTTGATGCGGTTTGCGAGTTCTACATGCTGAAGCGCTATGTACAGACATACGCCCAATGCAGCAGCTGCGAGTATGATGTCACGCAAGGGAATGGTGGAGCGGGATTCTTTTTTGTTGGAGGGGTAAATAAGGAATACCAGCGCCATTACAAAACCCAGATGCAGGGGACGCAGCTGAGTTGCTGCGATGCGTCCGGTGAATGCGCTGTAAAGCTGCACGAGGGAGAAGATGATGCATACTGCGAAAACGACCCACTTGAACCAATTGGTGAAATTTCTGGTTACAGATTCACGGTCGTATTTCTCCATTATGGCCTGTACTTCAGCCTCAGACGGTGCGGAAACGTTCTGACGAATATCTGCCACGGAGACACCTCCTTGTTTTGTTGACACATTAAAATGTGCAAGGCGTTTGTACGCCCTGCACATTATTGGAGCTTTCGCGGTTTACTTTTCGATGATGTTTCCTTCAGCATCGATCAGGCCGATCTCCTGGTAGTAACGGGCTGCGCCGGGATGGATGGGCAGGTCGCCAACGCCATCGAATGCGGAGTCAAGAGTGATCTCGGCTGCCTTAGCGTGGGTCAGGATGCCGTCCTGCTCATACAGAGCCTTGGTCATTTCGTATACGAGATCCTCGTCCATGTCCTCGGAGCAAACCAGCAGAGCGGTAATTGCAACGCAGTTCGTATCTTCGGCAGTGCCGTAAACATCAGCGGGGATTACGAGATTGGTGTAGGTGGGATGTGCAGTGATCAGAGTGTCGACCTCTTCGGGAGAGAGGGAGATCAGACGAACGCCGGTGGTGCTTGCCAGCTCGGTAATTGCTGCGTTGGGGATGCCTGCGCAAACGAATGCGGCGTCGATCTGCTTGTTCTTCAGACCGTCTGCGGATTCGGAGAAGCTCAGGTACTGTGCGTCGATGTCAGCTTCGGTCATGCCGGCAACTTCCAGAACGTGCATTGCGTTGGTATAAACGCCGGAACCTGCTGCGCCGATGGAAACGCTCTTGCCCTTCAGGTCAGCGATGCAGTAGATGTCGGAATCAGCGCGAACAACGATCTGAACGTATTCGGCATACAGAGAAGTTACGACGCTGAAGCTGTCGATCTGCTCGTCGGAGAAGGAATCGGTGCCGTTGAAAGCGAAGATAGCAACGTCGTTCTGAACGGTACCCATTTCGGCGTCACCTTTGTCGATCAGGCGCAGGTTGTCGGCGGATCCGCCGGTTGCCTGTGCGGAAGCCCTCATGTCGGGAATAACGGTGTTGAACAGGTTGGCGATGTCGCCGCCCAGGGGATAGTAGGTACCGGAAGTGCCGCCGGTAGCGATGGAGATAAAGGTGGCTGCGGAAGCGGAAGTGGCAAATGCCATCAGTGCTACCAGAGCGATAATGACGGAAATAATACGCTTGTTCATCAGGGTAACCTCCGAATATTTTTGATGAGTTAATTATAGCACTAAATCTTAAAAATGCAAGAACTAATTTGAATAAATTCATAATGAAAATTGCATTTTGTGGCAGATACGTATAAATACATTCAAAACGATAATAAAAAGTCGTTATCCTGAAGGATAACGACTAAAATATGAGCTTAAATGAAGTGTGGGGTGTCAAAAATTATTGGATGAGATTCAATCTGAACGGTCAGCCGTTCTCTTCGGTATCTCCGTCCGCCATCCTGTAGCCAACTCCAACTTCGGTAAATATGTATCTTGGAGCGGTAGTGGTCTTTTCTATCTTGCGGCGGATGTTTGCCATGTTTACGCGCAGTATCTTATTGTCGCCAAGTGAAGCAGGACCCCACAGTTCCTTCATAATGAAATCATATGTGAGTACTCTGCCCGCATAACGGCCAAGCAGCGCCACAATACGGTATTCACCCTGTGTAAGCTGTGCGTCCACTCCGTCCACATACACACGATATTTGTTGTAATCGATCATAAGTCCGCCGCTTACGAATTTGCCGGTGCGGGCTATCATGTCGTTGTGACGCATAGCACGGCTGTGTCTTATCGCCATACGTACTCTTGCAAGCAGTTCGGATGTACCGAAGGGCTTGGTTATATAATCATCTGCTCCAAGGTCAATGGCTTTTACCTTGTCGATTTCATCCGTACGCGCAGATACGACAATAACAGGGGTAGAGGTCCATTCCCTGAGCGATTTCAAAAGATCGTTTCCGTCCATATCGGGCAGACCAAGATCAAGCAGAATAAGATCAGGGCAATGAGACGAGATCATGGACTTTGCCTCTGATGCCGTATATGCATCTATTACTTCGTATTCATTTGCGGTAAGTGCGGTATGAAGCAGCTTGACGATGCTTACTTCATCCTCAATTATCAATATCCGTTCCTTCAGTGCCATAATTTGTCTCCTTTTCAGGAAGAGTGAATGAGAAAACTGCTCCGCCTTCGGGCGAGTTGGCTGCTTCCATATTTCCGCCATGGGCTTTTACGATGCTCATGCATACGCTGAGACCAATGCCCATGCCTTTGCGGGAGTCTGCGCTGCGTCGATGGGCGCTTACGTCATTTTCGGTGAAAATGTGTTTCAGCCTGTCAGCAGGAATTCCGCTGCCGTTATCGGTTACTCTTACTTCTATGAATCCTTCGCTGCTGACGATGTTTATCCTTATAGAATCGGTATGTTCGCCGTGGTAGGCGGCATTCTCGAGCAGGTTCGTTACTACCTGGCCGATAAGTACCGGCTCCATATCTGCAAAGAATATATTTTCGGGCGGTTCAAGTATTACTTCGATATCCGAAAAATGCTTGGAGAATTTTATTACTGCTTCGGCAACAACTTCTTCAACGAGTTCTGTCTGCATCTTCATTGGCTGTGCATTGCCGGATACCTTTGTAACCGCCAGCAAATTCTCGACCATGCGCAGAAGCCATTGCGCATCGGTATTTACATCAGTAATAAGTTCGTGCTGCTTTTCCCTGGGCAGGTCGTTTTCCAGTATTACGCTGGTCGAACCGATGATTGATGTAAGGGGAGTGCGAAGATCATGGGATACTGCGCGGAAAAGGTCTGCACGCAGTCTTTCGCGTTCGGCTGTGATCTTCATGTGTTCCTGCTGCTTTATTCGGGTATTCATAACGCTTACGATTATGGAGATGCACAGGTTGACCACGAATGTCAGCAGATAGCCTGATATGGTAAGGTTGAAATGATAATAAGGGTAGGTAAACATGTAATTTACCATGATGACGGTTGCTACAGAAGCGGATACACCCCAGAAGTAGCCGTCTGTGAATCGCGAAACAAGCAGCACTGCAAGAACCAGCACGACTGTTGCATTGGTGCTGTTCAGGTCAGCCTGCTGCATTATCAGCGAAAGAAGGGTTGCGGCGCTGAGTATACCAAGTGTTATGCAGAGATTTTTGATATGCTTTTTGTAATTTATCTTCATACGAACAAACTCCGGAATTGCATTCGATTTTAGTATAACAGAATCAGACAGTAAAGCACAAGTGCGGAGTATTAATTAGCAGACCGTTAGCGACATGAAATGATAAGATCCCTCAGCTTGCAAATATACAGCCTGTCGGTTATAATTAATATCTGAAACGGGAGTGATACTATGAAAAAGACCAGTACGGATCTTACGCAGGGAAATATAGTAAAACTGCTTATCACATTTGCACTGCCTATACTTGTAGGCCAGATATTTCAGAATCTGTACAATACGGTTGACTTAATAATCGTTGGCAGGTTCGTCAGTACAACTGCGCTTGCTGCCGTAACCGCCAGCAGTGATATTTCCATGATGCTGGTAGGTTTCTTTACCGGATTATCGACAGGTGCGGGTGTTTTGTTTGCAAGGCACTTCGGTGCTAAAAACCACAATGCACTTCATGATGCCATACATACATCCATCGCGTTTTCGATACTTCTCGGATCAGCTATGGCGCTGATCGGAATCATCTTTACTCCGTTCTTGCTGAAGGTCGTCGCCTGTCCCGCAGATGTTTTTGATGAAGCTGCGCTCTATCTCAGAATATATCTTGTGGGCATACTGTTCACCTCGATATATAATGTCGGCAGCGGCGTGCTGCGTGCCGTCGGAGACTCAAGAAGTCCTTTTTATTATCTGATGGCTTCGAGTATAACCAATATAGTGCTTGATCTTGTGCTGGTGGTTGTGCTTGGAATGGGCGTTGACGGCGTCGCTATAGCCACCGTTGCATCGCAGCTGGTCAGCGTTACTCTCGTATTGCGCCGCATGATAAAGACAACAGATGTCTACAGACTTCGCATAAAGGAACTCAGAATAAACGGAAAGATACTGCTTGAGGTAATGGATCTGGGTCTTCCGGCGGCGATACAGTCCTGCATGATATCTCTGTCCAACCTGTTTGTACAGAGGTATGTAAACGCATTCGGCTCATCCGCAATGGCCGGTATAGGCGCTGCAAAGAAGCTTGATAAATTTGCAGGAATGCCCAGTAATGCACTCGGCCTTGCAACCGCTACATTCGTAAGCCAGAATTACGGTGCGGGCAAGGTGGATAGAGCATATAAAGGCATACTCAGCTGCCTCGGCATTTCGTTCGTTACGGTTGCCCTTATTGCAACTCCGCTTTATTTCAATGCCGAGACATTTGTGTCCATATTCATAGAAAACGACGCAAAGGCAGTTTTGAGCGGTGTAACGATGATGCAGTGTATGCTGCCGCTGTATTTCTTCCAGGCGCTAAATGCAATGTTCTCAAATGCATCCCGCGGCTTTGGCAGATCCCGCGCTGTAATGGTTCTTTCCCTTATCGGAATGATCGGAATGCGCCAGCTCTTCCTTGCAATAACCATGAATCTGTATCACGATATCAAATTCGTCTGCTACGGATTCCCTCTCGGCTGGGCTTTTTCCGCCCTGTTCGTAATGATATTCTTCTATTTCAAGATCTGGAAGAAATATCCGTACAAAAGCAGATAATACAGGAAAACACCTTGCTTATCAATAGATGATAAGCAAGGTGTTTTTTATTGTGGCTTTGTGTCAATATCGGTGAGTTGTATCGGGTCTTCGATTTCATATAAACAGCAGTCGTCTATATGCTTCAAAAGTACTTTTTTGCCGCCTTTATCTCCTTCAAGGAGATTCAGTTCACTGAAAAGCTTCCTTGAGAAAATGCATGGATTTCCTGTCTCACCTTCGCAGGCGAGACAGCCGCATGCCTTCCCGGATTCTATGTATCTGTCGATGAGTCCGCAAACCGCCTCAGGACTGAGCCAGGGTTGATCGGCTACGCAGAATACGGCAGCATCCACATCACTGTCAAATGATTCTATAGCACACGAGATGGAAGAGCTTATTCCGCGCTCGGGTTCGGGATTGATCACCGTTTCTACAGGCAGACCGGCAATGAGCTTTGACACAGCACCTTCGCGGGTAACGACGGTTACGCAATGACCGGTATTCTCCTGAATGTTTATCAGCTTCTCAAGCGTATGCATTATCATCGGTTTGCCGTCAATCGGCCACATGAGCTTGTCTTCACCGAAGCGGCGTGCGCTGCCTGCAGCAAGAAGAATAATACGAATCATTTGATAAGCTCCATTACGATCTTTTCAGGGGTGATGGGCAGCTGACGCACTCTTACGCCAACTGCATTGTACACAGCATCGGCAATTGCAGGCGCGGGAGTATTGATGACTATCTCACCAATGGATTTCGCGCCGAAAGGACCGGACATTTCATAGCTGCTTTCAAATTCGACTCTGATATTGCCGCAATCAAGCCTTGTAGGTATCTTATACTGCATAAAGGAACGGGTGAGCATCTTTCCGTCATCGGAGAAATGAATATCTTCCGTAAGCGTCATGCCGATGCCCTGTACAAGACCTCCCTCGGTCTGCACTTTAGCCAGCGCAGGGTTGATCGGGGTGCCGCAGTCTACAACTCCGGCGTAATCAATGATCTCTATGTCGCCTGTCTCGGGATCGACTTCAACTTCGGCGATGCCAACCATGAAGGGCGGGGGAGATGTGGGCTGAGAATTGGAGTGGGTTGCTTCAAGTGCAGCGGAATGACCGCACATTGCCTGATAAGCGAGATCCTTAAGCGAGATGAATTTATCGGGTGAAACAGAGCTTTCGATCCTGTTGCTCATGAAATTCATTTCTTCGACAGGCAGTCCGAGTATCTCGGCAGCAAAAGCAGTCAGCTTTTCCTTAAGCTCATCACAAGCCTTTACAACGGCGGCGCCGGTTACATAAGTGGTGGATGATGCATATGAACCGGTATCGTACGGAGAAGCATCGGTATCAACACCGAATACGGAAATATCATCAGAATTGCAGTCGAGACATTCGGCAGCTATCTGCGCAAGAATGGTATCACAGCCGGTTCCCATATCCGTTGCGCCGATGAGCAGGGAATAAACGCCGTCATCGGTCAGTCTGATAGTAGCAGAACCGACGTCCACATTGGAAATGCCGCTGCCCTGCATTGCCATGGCAACGCCGAGACCACGCACCTTGCCGTCAGGCATAACGCGTCGGAGTCCTTTTTCATCCCAGCCTATCATTTCCTTCGCGCGTGCCATACAGCGGTCAAGAGCACAGCTTGTACATGTCTCACCATAGTATGCCGGCATGACATCGCCTTCACGGACCATATTCAGTTCGCGTATCCATGCAGGATCAACACCCATTTGGTGAGCAAGCTCATTGACTGCAGATTCCACGGCAAACATTCCCTGTGTTGCACCGAAGCCGCGATATGCACCGGCAGGAACAGTGTTGGTATAAACGACGCGGCTGTCAAAGCTGAAATCCTGCGCGTAACGATACAGAGGTATCGTCTTGTGACCGGAAAGACCTACAGTAGCTGCGCTGTGTTCGCCGTATGCACCGGTATTGGATAGGGTAAATACATCAAGAGCGCGGATGTAGCCTTCGCTGTCGGCACCTACGCGAACAGTAATCTCCATTTCGTGGCGGGGAGAGCCGGAAGCAAAAGTTTCTTCGCGGGAATATACAAGCTTTGCAGGCTTGCCTGTTTTCAGGGTTACGAATGCGGGATATACTTCGGTTACGGCAGTCTGCTTTGAACCGAAACCGCCGCCAATACGAGGCTTTACAACTCGTATGCGGGATTTGGAGATGCCGAGCGCATTGGAAAGTATCCTGCGTACGTGGAAAGGAATCTGTGTGGATGTAACTACGTTCAGCCTGCCGTATGCGTCCATGTGGGTATACGTACGGAAGGTTTCCATCATGGTCTGATTGGCCTGACGGGTACGATAAGTGGCCTCAAATGTATGAGCGCACTTGGCGAGCATTGCGTCAACATCACCGCCGGTCGCTTTGTCTGTTGCGCACAGGTTGCGTTTTACATCGCTTCCGAAGTCAACAAGTGCACGCCAATCATCTTCGGGATGAACGACAGTTTTATTGTCAAGCGCAGTGCGGATATCGAGAACAGCGGGCAGCACATTGTATTTTACTTTGATGCGTTTTATTGCCTCGTCTACAGCACGCTCGTTTGTACCTGCGATGATAGCTACGGCATCACCCACATAGCGCACATGCTTATCGAGAATGAGTCTGTCATAGGGGCTGATCTCGGGATAAGCCTGACCTGCGATGGTGAAGCGCTTATCAGGAACGTCTTCATATGTGAATATGCATTCAATGCCGTTAACTGCAAGCGCACGGGAAGCGTCTATGGAAACTATCTCGGCATTTGCATGCGGGGAACGAAGTATCTTGACCGTGAGTGCATCCGCAGGTGCGATATCGTCGGTGTAAACAGGTTTTCCGAGGAGCAGAGCCATAGCGTCCTTTTTGCGGACTGCTTTATTTACCTGCTTCATCCGATATCACTTCCGTTCTTTTTGAATTTGAGATATTCGGCGATTGCTCTGTGCTGGCTGGCAAAACCCGAGCAGCGGCAGAGATTTCCGGCCAGATATTCGCGGATATTTCTTTCGCTGAAATCGGTAAGCTCATTCAGCATGGCCATTACGTTCATCATAAAGCCGGGATTACAGAATCCGCACTGGTCTGCGCCCTGATCTGCCATAAAGCCGGCAAATTCTTCTGCTTCCTTCTGCATGCCTTCCAATGTAATGACATTCTTTCCGTGTACACGCATGGCAAGGGTGGAACAGGAGAGCACAGGTTTGGAATCAACAAGCACGGTGCAGAGTCCGCAATTCGAGGTTTCGCAGCCGCGCTTTACACTGTAGCAGCCCATGCCACGCAGCATGTCAAGAAGAACGGTATCAGGTGCAATATCTGCAGATACCTTTTGGCCGTTCAGCATAAAATCAAGTTTCATCTGCGTTCCTCCTTATTGCAGCAAGGCCGCGCTTTGTCAGAACTCCTGCAATATGCTTTCTATAATCTGCCGAAGCTCGCATGTTTGATCCGAAAACCGCTGCGGTCTTTATGTATTCTGCGAAAGCAGCATCGTCCATTTCACAGGGCTTGTCTATGCGTACCGCGCGCATCGGACGCGCACCTATTACGGCGAAAATATCCCCGGATATTTCCGAAACAGCGCATGTAAGAACGGGGAAATCGGTTTTGCTGTTGCGCTGGGAAAGGTAAACGACCTTCTGCGCCTTCCTGGGGACGTAAATATATGTGAGGATATCGTTGCCCCAGCTCCTGGCTGCAAATTCATTTATACCTATGCGGCCTGCCTTGTAGAGTTCGACCTCGGCATCAAGGGCCATGAACAGAGTGAGTACATCCGAAAAGCCGAAACGTCCGAATATACTTCCGCCTACGGTTGCTCCGTTGCGGAACTGAACGCCTACTATGGATGAAACCGCATCATGGAACACGGATCCAAACATGTCGGAAAGAAGAGGGGATGTTTCAACATCGTGCAATGTTGCCATGCAGCCGATGCGTATCTCATCGCCAATATCTTCGATCTTATCAAGACCGAGGCCTGACAGATCAATAGCCGTATTGAAACTGTAATTTGACAGACGCATCCAAAGCATGCCGCCCAATATACGGTTGCTTTTCTTCTGATTAAGCTGCCATGCTTCTTCAAGAGTAGCCGGCCTTGCGTATTCTCTGAATTTCATAATGGTACCTCTCAGTCGTTTTGCCAAATGGGAAGTCGAGTATCTCCAACCTGTTCAAAACGGATGTTTGATCCGTACATTTTTATCAGTGTGTTTTCGAAAAGAGCGGTGTCGCTGCGGGAACACGATATGATACTGCTGCCGTCCATAAGAAGTATCGTGTCGGCATATTGTCTGGCTATCAGCGGGTCATGCAGGCTCATGAAAACAGGTTTGCCATCGCTGCGCGTGTGCTGCATGAACTCATGCTGTTTTACAAAATCGAGTCCTGCCAGTGGTTCGTCCATAAGCATGAAACTGCTCTTCTGCACTCTTGCCCGTGCAAGCGCAGCCAGCTTTGCTTCGCCGCCGCTGAGATGAGCGACCTGTTTATCGGCATATCTGCCGAGTCCGACCCGCTCAATTTCACTCATGATTGCCCGATCCGTAGATTTGCGGGAGGAGAAAAGTAATCTGTCTTCTGCAAATGAGCCCATGGAAACATAGTCTTCCACAGTAATTCCGGAAGGTATAGTCTGTCGCTGCGGAAGATAAGAAATAAATTTCGCTCTTTCGCGGGAAGATAGTTTTTTTATGTCGCGTCCGTCTATAAGTATGTTTCCGGAAGAGGGTATAAGGCCAAGTATTGCTCTCATCAGCGTTGATTTGCCGCAGCCGTTTCGGCCGAGAAGCATAGTAAGGCCATCACCTATTGTAAAAGACAGTGAATCGATTATTTTGCGTCTTCCGAGATATACAGTAAGTTCCCGTACTTCAAGCGTGGACATTATTCACACCTCCTGTTTCTGAAAGCACGGCCCGCCAGCAGAACCAGCAGGAACAGCGCTCCCATAAAAGATGTAAATATGCTGATTGGTATTTCGCCGGAAGTGAGCGTACGCGCAAAAGTATCGGCCGCGCACAGCAGCGCTCCGCCGGCAAGGAATACGGCAAAGGGTGTGGATGTTCTTTCGCCGCCGGCTATGCGGCAGATGTGAGGTACAATAAGTCCCAGCCAGCTTACGCTGCCTGCAACGGAAATGACGCCTGCCACCATGGCAGTTGCTGAAATGAGAGATATATACTTAACCGGGGCGACGGGTACGCCAAGGGCAGAAGCTTCTTCATCACCCAATGAAAGTATACGTACAGGTCTTGAGAAAAGCAGAGCAAGTATTATGCCGGTCAATACCGTGGGCAGCATAGAGAAAAGCTGCGCCCAGTTTGCGGAATGAAAACTTCCCATGAGCCAGTATTCGATCCGTGCAAGTTCGCCGTATGGATCCGCAGTGTACTTCAACAGCATTATTGCTGAATTTGCCAGTGCACTTATTACGATTCCGCTCATAAGCATGGAAACATTTCCGAATCTTCCTATGGCGCGGGAAAGCAGTAATGTGATGCAGACAGTAAACAGACCTGCGGCAAGGGAAAAGCCTTGTATGAATGCAGCCGGAAGACCGGCCAAGATGGCGATTATCGCTCCGATTGCGCATCCGCTGCTTACACCGAGCACATCCGGAGATACCAGCGTGTTCATGAAAATATTCTGATATACCCATCCTGCGAGAGATAACGCTGCGCCGGCAATAAAAGCCATCAATGTGCGGGGAAGCCTTACTTTGAGAAAAACGGATTGCTTCATGGTCTCCTCGCACGTTCCTGCGATGACGGAC
>JAZRPZ010000088.1:0-99655 GCA_045649485.1 Clostridia bacterium | reverse complement strand
TCGTATATCCTGCTTCTCATTTCGACGGCAACTATGATTGCAACGATTTTATTCAAATTTTTGATGGAAAGATTATTGTAGATAGGGATGGACGAGGAAAAGCACTTCAAGCGAATGTGCTATCTTATCTGCAAAACCGTCTGCAAAAATCAAAGGTAGAAATTGATGCCAGTATCGATTGGTGTATTAAAATGCTTGCACGGGTAAAACGATACGATGCAGAGGGAATGTTTCGATGGCATTGGGTATTGATTGATAGTTTGGAAATCTTCTGTGATGTAATGCACCAGCCTTACTGTGGTCCCAAAAAGTCCTTGAAATGGATGGAGGAAAACCATCCCACCGCTTTTGCTTGTTATCAAACTGCTCTTGCAGATTTCAGTACGGAGAGTTTGGAAAACTGGATTGCATACATAAAAAGCGCAAACGGGACAGATTGACCAATTCCAATTTATTGAACCCCTATAGCATCCAAAATAAAACCGGGCCGCAAAACGCAGCCCGGTTTTTTATTTTATACCTCGAAGAAAGCAGCCTCAACGCGTGCGCACAGTTCGTGATACAGCTTGATGTGCTCTTCCTGTACCTTGTAGGTCTCGGTTTCGGAGGACTCTACCAGTACGTCAGCGATCTTGCCCATCTTGCCGCCGCCCTTGCCGGTGAGCGCGATGGTCTTTACGCCCTTTACGGCAGCTGCCTTCAGCGCCAGTTCGCAGTTCCTTGCGTTGCCGGAGGTGGAGATACCGATGATGACGTCGCCGGGATTGCCGTATGCCATTACCTGCTGGGCATACATGTATTCGCCGCCCAGGTCGTTTACAACTGCGGCGATGACTGCGCCCTGTGCGGTCAGGTCAATTGCGGGCAGACCCATCTGCAGGTTTGCTCCGTCCAGCGCCTCGGACCATTCTGCGGGCAGGGGACGCTTCTTCAGGAAGCCCTTTACCAGTTCGCCAACGATGTGCGCGCTGTCGGATGCGCTGCCGCCGTTGCCGCATACCAGCAGCTTGCCGCCGTTTTTGTAGGATTCGATTATCATTTCAATAGCCTTGTCCAGCTGGATATTAGCCATAATTCAAAACCTCTTTCATTAATTTATATACAGATTATATTCCCACATCGTAAATCTTTCAAGCCCGAATACTGTCATTCGGCAAGATTATATGGTATAATGGCTGAGAATATATTTGAAAGAGTGATTCCAATGGACAATATCGCAGTAATCCTCAGCAACATCATGGGCGGCGTAGCCATCATTCTGGGCTTCGTATCCTTCCAGATGCACAAGCGCAAGTCCCTGCTCATCGTGCAGATAGCCACCACCCTCGCCTTCTGCGCGCACTACGGCTTCATGGGTGCATGGGCAGGCTTCAGCCTCAACACCATCGGCGCTGTGCGTAACCTGGCATACTATCACAAGGACAAGAAGTGGCTCTCCACCTGGGTCACCCCCGTAGTCTTCTCCGCCGCGATGCTCACCGTTGGCTTCCTCACCTGGCAGGGCTATCAGGACCTTTTCTACATCTCCTCCATGGCGATAAGCTCCTTTGCCATGTACTTCTTCGGCGCACAGAATATCCGCAAGAGCATCCTGCTCACCTCTTCTCTGGTGCTGGTTTACGATATCATGGTGGGCTCCTGGTGGGGCACCGTTTATGAGTCCGTTGCCATCATCTCCGCCATCATCGGCATTATTGTATATATAAAGAAGGGTCTCGCTTCTTCCGAGGCAAAGTGACCAAATGCCTTCCTTCTTCGTGAAGGGAGGCTTTTTTGTGCCATAAATCATCAAACGATGTTGACACTTTTCCGCTGCGCGGTTATACTGATGATACGTATGAAAACTCCGCAACAAAAACAATAAGGAGCTGAAATATCATGATTCATATGATCGGTAATGCCCATATCGACCCTGTCTGGCTGTGGCAGTGGCGTGAAGGCTATCAGGAAGTAAAGGCAACCTTCCAGTCCGCACTGGACCGTCTGGATGAGTCCGACGATTTCGTATTCACCTGCGCCTGTGCAGATTACTACCGCTGGGTTGAAGAAAATGCACCCGGCATGTTCAAAAAGATCCAGCAGCGCGTCGCTGAAGGCCGCTGGAAGGTAGCAGGCGGCATGTGGATCCAGCCCGACTGCAACATGCCCTCCGGCGAAAGCTTCGCCCGCCATATGCTGTATTCCCAGCGCTATTTCAAGGAGAAGCTGGGCGTGACCGTAAAGACCGGCTACAACGTTGACTCCTTCGGTCATTCCGCAATGCTGCCCGCCATCTTCAAGCGCGCCGGTATCGACAATTATGTTTTCCTGCGTCCCGGCAAGCATGAGAACGGCGATATCCCCTATCCCCTCTTCAAGTGGATCTCTCCCGAAGGCACTGCTGTGAATGCATTCCGCATCATCGACAGCTATGAATCCAGCTTCGGCACCATTGAGAACGACGTACAGCGCGCACTGGATATGGAAGCCGAAAAGGGCTACCCCATCATGTGCTTCTACGGCGTAGGCAACCACGGCGGCGGACCCACCATCAAGAACATCGCTTCCATCCACAAGCTGATGGATGAAGGCGTAAAGATCAAGTTCTCCGATCCCGATACCTATTTCAACGAGATCAAGGAAATGGGCGTTGAACTGCCCGAATGGAAGAACGAGCTGCAGCATCATGCCAGCGGCTGCTATTCCGCAACTTCCATGATCAAGATGCTCAACCGCCGCGTTGAGAACGCTCTCATCCGCTGCGAATTCTTCGATGCCCTGTCCGGCGTGCTCACCGGTCACGTTGGCAAGCCCCTGAACCAGGCATGGCAGAACCTGATGTTCAACCACTTCCACGATGTCCTCTGCGGCTGCTCCATCAAGGAAGCATACGACGATGCCAACCAGCAGATGAACGAGGCTCTCTCCATCGCCGCACGCGAGGAGAACGCAGCCCTGCAGAAGATCTCCTGGGAAGTCGACACCGTTTGCAGCATCCCCGGCAGACTGCGCAGCAAGGAAAGCCACTTCGCTCTGTGGGAGCTGGATGGTCTGGGCACCCCCATCGTTATCTTCAACCCCCATCCCTTCGAGGCAGAATGCCCCGTGCAGCTGTTCGGCGCAGTAGCCTATGTAACCGACGATAAGGACAACGATGTTCCCGTTCAGACCGTACGCGCCAGCCGCACCAACGGCGACGACAAGTGGGACAGCGTATTCACCGCCAAGGTACCCGCTCTGGGCTATAAGCTCTACTGGGCATACCTGGCCGAAAAGGGCGAGGCATCCCACCGCGATACCCGCAAGATCCGCACTCCCGAAGATACCTCCGACGAGAAGGCCGCTTCCACCGGCCTCGTCATCACCGAGACCTCCATCGAAAACGAGAAGATCGCCGTTAAGTTCGACAAGGACACCGGCGCTATCGTAAGCATCGTTTCCAAGGAGACCGGATACGAGACCCTGAAGGCTCCCGCAGATGTAAAGCTCATCGATATCGAGCACGTTGACACCTGGGCACACATGGTCTTCAAGTTCGACAAGGAAAAGGAATCCTTCGCAGATGCCAGGTTCACCGTGCTGGAGAAGGGCCCCGTCCGTGCAAAGCTGCAGGTGACCACCAAGGTACTGGGCTCCACCATGAAGCAGTACTACACCCTGTACGCCGGCGCAGACCAGCTTGAGGTTGATGTTGAGCTCGACATGCAGGAGAAGTTCCGCATGGTCAAGCTGTGCTTCCCCGTTGCGGCAAATGATCCCGTATCCCGTGCCGAGATCTCCTACGGCTTCATCGAGCGCGTATGTGACGGCGCAGAAGAGACCGGCCACCGCTGGATGGCTCTGGGCGGAGAAGAAGGCGGCATCGGCCTCCTGAACAACGGCAAGTACTCCTTCTCCTGCGAAAACGGCGAGATCAGGCTCACTGTCGCAAATACCTCCGTATTTGCCGACCACTACGGCCAGAACACCCGTGATGAGCAGTGCCCCTTCGCAGACATGGGCGTGCAGGAATTCAAGTACGCCATCGTACCCTACGCCGGCTGCTGGAAGAAGGCAAACTTTGCCCGCCGCGGCGAGGTATTCAACCGCGCACTGCCCTGGGTCATTGAGACCTACCACGAGGGCAAGCTGCCCACCTCTTACGAGGGTCTGAAGGTCAGCGCTGAAAACGTTTCCGTCGGCGCTCTGAAGCGTGCCGAGGACAACAATGGCTACATCATCCGCCTCAACGAGACCGCCGGCATCGCCACCAAGGCAGTTATCGAGGCGCCCATGTTCGGCCGCACTATCGAAGTGGAGCTCTCTCCCATCGATATCAAGACCGTATTCATCCCCGATGATGCAGCTGCTCCCGTTAAGGAAGTCATGATCACGGAGTGGTAATATGATCTCATCCTCTCTCTGCTATATAGAAAAGGATGGCAGATACCTGATGCTCCATCGGGTAAAGAAGGAAAAGGATGCCAACAAGGATAAGTGGATAGGCGTAGGCGGCAGATTCGAAGAAGGCGAAAGCCCCGAGGACTGCGTCACCCGCGAAGTTCTCGAAGAGACCGGCCTTACTCTTACAGATTATACCTACCGCGGCATCGTGACCTTCGTTTCCGATAAATGGGAAGGCGAATTCATGCATCTTTTTACCGCCTCAGGGTTTACCGGCGATATAAAGGAATGCGATGAGGGCGTGCTTGAATGGATCTCCAAAGAAGACCTCATGAAGCTGCCCATGTGGGAAGGTGACAGGATCTTTCTCGATCTCATCGCCGAACCCTCCCCCTTCTTCTCGCTGAAGCTCATGTATGAAGGCGAACATCTCGCCGGCGCATGGCTGGACGGCAAAAACATCAGATAAACAAAGCTCTCCGGAACACCGGTTCCGGAGAGCTTATTCTGTATCCGCAATTTTTGTGATCTTTATCAGGTTCCGCTTTTCACGCCTTCCTGCATATTCCAGCAGTCTGCCCGTGTTCCCGGCAGTATACCTCGCATAAGCTATAAGATAATCTGCCTTATCCACCATCATCCGATTGCCTTTGGTAATGGCATATCTGGGGTGTACTTTCTCAAGACCATCCGGAAAAATACTGTCGGTAAACATATGCATTATGCTGTCGTATTTTTCCCTGTTCAGGTAATGCATGACAAGCGTAAGTCTGATTTCATCAAAACATATCCGCGCTTCGTTTACGGCACGGGCGGCAAGGCTGTCGAACTTACCATAGCAGCCGACGAAAAATTCCCGCACATCGTATTCCAGAATGTGCCGCTCTATTTCCGCATACAGCACAGGATATATCTCAGCTCCCGCATCGTGATTGCCTATCAGAAAGCACGTCCTGTACAAAACATCGCCTACTTTCTAGTATGGTAATTTTATTTCCACCGTAATCACAATTATATCTATTATATGAATAAAATCAAGAAACAAGATAAAAAATATCCACCGTGAAAACTACGAGGTATCATATATGAATCGAAACTTGTTTCTTGTTCGCGGAAATATCTGTGGCGAACGTGTCAAACTCGGGCGTGCACTTCAGAAACCAATGATGAAGCAAGAAGACTTAGCACGTGAGATTAATCTGCTTGGAATGGAAATCACCACCGTAATGATTTCAAAGATAGAAAATAATAAGCGCCACGTATGCGACGCTGAACTTGTAATGCTTGCAAAAGCACTGCACGTCTCCATGGATTGGCTGTGCGGTCTCACAGACGAAAGCGGTCTGAAAATATAATTCGCAATAAGACATCCCCCCGCTTATCAGACACATTTGATAAGCGGGGGGATGTTTATTTATATCATTCAGCCTTAAGTTCGATCACGGCATCTTCCAGACCGTCCGCCTTTGCGGTTATCTTAATGCTGCCGCTCATGCCTTCAACAGAGCGCACGCAGCACACCAGCATGCCCGCAAGCGCCTTCTTATCGGCACGTGCAAAGCTTTCGGTCTCGCGGGGGTCGCCTGCATCGGTGGTGATGACTTCGGCAGCGCCTTCGGCGGAGAAGAACAGCCTGTTGTCAGCCTTCGGGCAGACTGTGCCGTTTTCATCCACGATGGCTGCGGTGATATACGCAAGGTCCTCGCCGTCTGCGCCGATAACGCAGCGGTCAGCGCTGAGCCTGATTCCGCATGCCTTTCCTGCAGTGCGTACATATGCTGTGTTCACGGCATTGCCTTCCGCATCGTATGCAACGGCTTTCACCTCACCGGGAGCGTAGACAACGTCATTCCAGATAAGGCGGTAGCGCTCGATCTCTCCAGTGGGGTCGAAACTGCGCCTGCCCTGAGATACGCCGTTCACAAACAGCTCGACTTCCGCATATTTGTAGCTCGCATATACGTGTACGGGCACGTTCTTGCCTTCATATCCTTCCCAATTCCAATGGGGGAATATGTGCAGCACGTCTTCATCAGTCCAGCGGGCTTTGTAGCCATAGAAACGGTTTTTGGGCAGTCCGGCAATATCCACCGCGCCAAAATAGGAACTGCGTGCAGGCCACTGGGTGTAATAGGGAGTCGGCTCGCCCAGGTAATCCATACCCGTCCAGACATATTCGCCCGCCACATAGGGCAGATCGTCCTGCGCCACGAATTCACGCTCCATGTAATATGCCCACGGCGGCGCTTCCATCTCATAAGCGGAAACCGTCAGGTCTTCACGGATGCGCGGAGGTATCTCTATCTGCGCGGGCAGGTCGTACACGCCGCGGGTAGAAATCGTGGAGGCAGTCTCGGTGCCGATAAACTTCATGCCCGGGTGCTTTGCCTTGTATTCCCTGTAGAGATGGGGCTTGTAGTTGATACCTACGATATCCACAAAATCTGCAAGATGATTCTCAAATGCAGGCCAGCTGCTGTCAAATGCAGCAGTTATCGGTCTGGTAGGATCCATCCTGCGGCACACATCGGAAAGCAGTTTTGCGGCACGCCAGCCTTCGGGAGTGCGCTGATCACCGATCTCATTGCCGATAGACCACATAATGACCGAAGGATGATTGCGGTCACGGGTAATGATGGCTTCCGCATCCTCCACGGCATGCTTCTTGAAATACTTGGCGTAACCGTTTGCGATCTTGGCCACATTCCACTCATCGAAGAATTCATCCATCACCACAAGACCCAGCTCATCGCACAGGTCCAGCAGCTCGGGCGCGGGGGGATTGTGAGAAGTGCGGATGGAATTTACGCCCATCTCCTGCATTATGCGCAGCTGACGGCGCAGTGCGGCAACATTCACCGCAGCACCGATGGAGCCCAGGTCGTGATGGTTGCACACGCCGTTCAGCTTCACATGACGACCGTTGATAAAGAAGCCGTTCTCCACAGTGAACTCGATGTTTCTTGCACCGAAGCGTACGCTTACATTGTCCACGGTCTCCCCTGCCGCATTCAAAAGCCGTACATTTGCGGTATACAGCTTCGGCGAACCGATATCCCACAGCTGCACCTCGGGTATCATGAATATATCCGAAAGCTCGCCGTCGTAGGTGCCGTGCTTTACTTCCACAGCCTTCGTGCCGTTGGGAGAAATGATATCTGCTTCCATGGATACGGTCTCTTCACCCTCGTAATCCACGGTCAGCAGGAAGGTTGCGTGCTGTCCTTCAACTGCCTCCAGCTGGCGCACCCATACGCCGTTGTAGCGGATATGTTCCTGTGCCTTCTCCACCAGATATACATTGCGGAAGATACCTGCGCCGGGATACCAGCGGGAACAATCTTCAAACACATGCGCCGCCACAGCCAGCAGATTCTTTTCACCAAAGCGCACATGAGAAGTGAGCTCCACGCTGAAGGAACGGTAGCCGAAGTGATTGTGATGCAGCTTTTCACCATTCAGATAGATATCGGATTCCCACATCACACCATCAAATTCCACAAATATACGCTTGCCGCAGGAAGTCTCCGGGATATCCAGCCACAGGCGGTACACGCCGCTGCCCACGATAGGCAGCGCGCCGGTGCGTCCGCTGTGCCTGATCTGATGAGTTATACCGTAGTCCACTGCAGTATTATAAGAAGGGTCATTAAACTCGCTGAATTCGCCGGCAGCGGCCCAGTCATGGGGCACGCGCACGGATTCCCAGCTGCTGTCGTCAAAATCCGTGGCAAATACCGCAGCATCTGCCGCGCCGGATTCGAAAAGCTTGAATTTATAGCCCTTACTGAGCCTTATTACCTTGCGTTCCATAAACGTCTCCTTTTATACAGCAGAAGCCGCATCTGCAGAGATACGGCTTCTCAATTCTTATTTCAGGAAATCCTCACGGGCAGGCGAAAACACGTCCACCAGTACGCCTGCTTTCAGGCAGACGCAGCCATGGGGCTCATCGGGCTCGAAGGTCAGGGAATCGCCTTCATGCACGATCACCTTTTTATCGCCCACGGTGTATTCAAATTCGCCGCTCTTCACATAGGAAGACTGCAGATGGGGATGGGTATGTACTGCGCCCACGCCGCCTGCGGGAAAGGTTATCTCAACAACCATCATGCCTGCGGTATGGCTGAGTATCTTTCTGATAACGCCGCCGTCCAGCTGCTGAACGAGGGCTTCATTATTCACGGTAACGCTTCCCATTTTACAGCCTCACAGTTCGATGCCGAAATACTTCACGGCGTTGTTGTAGCAGATGCCCTTTACGATCTCGCCCAGGGTATCCCAATCGTCGGGATATTCGCCGTTTTCCACCCAGGTGCCGATGATGTTGCACAGAATGCGGCGGAAGTACTCATGACGGGGATAGCTTACGAAGGAACGGGAGTCGGTGAGCATGCCCACGAAGGTGCTGAGCAGACCGATGCTGGCCAGGGACTTCATCTGATCCTCCATACCGTCGCGCTGATCGCAGAACCACCAGCCGGAGCCGAACTGGATCTTGCCCGCTACGCCTGCCTCGGTCTGGAAATTGCCTGCCATGGAAGCCAGCACGTAGTTGTGGTTGGGATTCAGAGAGTACAGGATGGTCTTGGGCAGCATGCCCTTCTTCTCCTGAGCATTCATAAGGCCGGAAAGCTTCTCGGCGATGAGCTCGTCATGGATGGAATCGAAGCCGGTATCGGGACCGTACTTTTCAAACATCTTGGAGTTGTTGTTGCGGATGGCGTTCAGGTGATACTGCTGAGTCCAGCCGTGCTTATTGTACATCTCGCCCAGCGCGATGAACAGGGCGGTGCGGTAATGCTCGGCGCATACGGGGCAGAGCTTTTCGCCGGCAAGCACCTGTGCAAGCGCCTTGTCGGCCTTTTCCATATCAACTTCGACGTAGGAAATGGTGTCCATGCCGTGGTCGGAGATGCGGGCGCCGTGAGCATGGAAATATTCAACGCGGGCGTCAAGAGCCTTGATTACGTCTGCAGTGGTCTTGATCTCAATGCCGGTAACTTCCGCAAGCTTCGCAATGTATTCGCAGGCGCCGGCCTTCTGGATGTTCACAGCCTTGTCGGGGCGGAAGGTGGGCAGCACCTTTACGCTGAAATCCTTGTCGGCAGCGATCATGTCGTGCCATTCAAGGGTATCGATGGGATCATCGGTGGTGCATACCAGCTTTACGTTGAACTTTTCGATGAGGCGCTTTGCGCGGAATTCCTCGGTAGCCAGCATTGCATTGCACTTTTCCCAGATCTCGGGAGCGCTCTTCTCGGTAAGGGGAGTTTCAACGCCGAAAACGCGCTTCAGTTCAAGATGGGTCCAGTGATACAGAGGATTGCCGATCATGTAAGGCATTGCCTTTGCATAGGCAAGGAACTTATCATAATCGCTGCCGGCGCCGCGGATGTTCTTGTCATCCACGCCGAAGGCTGCCATGGCGCGCCACTTGTAATGGTCGCCGCCGAGGAACAGATGTCCGATATTGCGGAAAGAAATATTTTCTGCTATCTCCTTGGGAGAAAGATGGCAGTGGTAATCGAAAATGGGCATATCCTCAGCATAATCATGATACAGCTTTTTTGCTGCGGGGGTATAGAGCATGAAGTCTTCGTCCATGAATTTGCGCATGTGGGTATCCTCCTCAAAGCCGTATAAACAGCCAAATTCTGTTAGTATAATTTTATAACGAAACCCGGCAAAAATCAACAACAATCATTAGTCGTGGCGTATATAAACGGAGGCTGCCGAGAACGTCAGCCTCCTGAAGGAAGATTATTTGACTGTCACGGTGCATACCGCTTCATGCCCGTTATATGTCCTAACCGTGATGGTAGCAGTACCCGGGCCGACTGCGGTAAAGCTGCTGCCGGAACGGGTAACCACACCCTCATCGCTGATTGTGACAGTAAGCGCAGATGCGGCGTTGTTGACAAAAGCAGTGGAAAGCTTCCCGGTCTCGCCTACCGCAAGATTCATCTCCGTCGCTGACAATATAAGTCCGGTTGGCGCAGGTTTTACTGTTACCTTGCAGCTGGCAGACCTACCGTTATGGGTCTTCACGGTTATGGTCGCGCTTCCCGGACTGACAGCTGTTATGATTCCGTTGCCGTCCACCTTCGCCACGCTTTGCCTGCTGCTTGAATATGAATAAGACGTCTGGCTGTACGCCGGCGTAAGCGACGGTACGAGCTGCATCGTCTCTCCTGCGCCCAGGGTTACACCGGTCTTGTTAAGCTTGACCTTGCTGGGCGCTGCAATGACCCGCACTTCGCACACCGCATAGACGTCCTTGTTGTGGCTCTGCACGGTTATCCTGACTGTACCCGACTTCACCGCGGTGATCTTGCCTGCAGAATTTACGGTAGCTATCTTTGTATTGCTGCTTTTGAAGGTATATGCGCCTGCGCAGTCCTCGCTGCCGTTTGCAAACAGCTTTACGCCCAGTACAGCAGACTGCTTTACGCTGAGGGTCATCGATGTATCGCTCAGCACTATCTCTGTAGGCGCAGGCTTCACGGTAACCGTACAGGTAGCGCTGTGGCCGTTGAACGTACTTACGCTTATCACAGCATTTCCTGTCTTTACTGCGGTTACCTTCGACCCGGAAACGCTTACAGCATCGCCCTCGATACTTACATTAAATGCAGAAGCGGAATTTTGGGGCAGGCTGGCAGTCAATTCGCCTGTCTGGCCCACACCAAGCACCATGGCCTCGGTTGAAAGAACAATTCCGGTAGGCGCAGCTTTTACAGTCACCTTGCAGGTAGCCTTTCTGCCATTGTGAGTCTTTACTGTTATAGTTGCGCTTCCCGGGCTTACCGCAGTGACAAGCCCGTTTGCATCAACAGTCGCTACGCTGCGCTTGCTGCTTGAGAATGTATAGCTGGTATGGCTGTTTGCGGGAGACACTGCCGGCTGCAGCTGCAGCACCTCTCCTGCGCCCAGCGTTGCCTTGGTCTTGTTAAGCGTGACCTTGGAAGGTGCAGCCACAACAGTCACTGTGCATACAGCAGTCACGCCATTATAAGTTGTAACTGTGACAGTCGCAGTGCCCGCCTTGACAGCCGTAAGCTTGCCTGCAGAGTTCACCGTAACTATCTTCTTGTTGCTGCTGGCAAAACTGTATCCTCCGGCGCAATCGCTGCTTTCGCCTGATACAAGTTCAACGCCCAGCACAGCAGTCTGCTTGACGGACAGCTTTACCTCATATCTGTCGAGAATTATACCCGTGGGGGCGGGCTTTACATTCACTGTGCAGCTTGCCGTAAGCCCGTTATGCGTGGCAGCGGTTACAACAGCGGTACCGGGAGCTATCGGGCGTATTACTCCGCCATCCACTGCCGCTACAGATGTATCACTGCTTGCCCAGGTTATCCCGCCGGCAGTATTTTTGGTTATCGTAGCCGAAAGCTTCTTTTCCTCGCCTACTCCCAGCGTAAGCTCGCCGGCAGACATGGTAATGGATGACGGCGCCTTCTTTACGGTTATTTTGCAGGTAGCTTTCTTTCCATTGTAGCATTTGACGGTGATGGTGGCAGAACCTGCTTTCAGCGCGGTCACATTGCCCTCGCTATCCACAGCGACAACCTTGGAATTGGAACTTGTAAAGCTCACTGCGCCATAAGCGATGGTCGGAGACATAGTTGCCGTAAGTTTTCCGGTCTGTCCAACGCCCATTGTCGCTTTTGTTGCATTCAGAGTTATCTTTGTGGGAGCTGCCTTTACTGTCACAGTCATGCTCTTTGTAAGTCCGTTGTCAGTTGTGACAGTAATGACCGCAGTACCGGCCTTCTTGGCGGTAAGCTTTCCCCCGGAAGCTACGGATACAACCGATGCATCAGAACTTACGATGCTCATTCCTTCAAATGCATACTCAGGTTCCAGCACAGGCTTAAGCGTAACGCTCTGCTTCACGCCCATATCCAGTGTTTCGTCGATATACAGCGCCGTGGGCTGGACTCTCACAGTCACAGTACAGCCGGCCTTCTTGCCATTGTGAGTTGCAACTGTTATTACCGCCTTTCCCGGAGAGACTGCGGTAATGCATCCGTTTTCGTCAACAGTCGCTACAGATTCATCGCTGCTGCTCCATGTAAGCACCGTATATGTTCCGGATGTATATGTCGCCTTGAGCGTTGCGGTGGTGCCCACGGCGACATCAAACGCCTTGCTGTTAAGCTGCACCTTGGATGGCGCTTTCTTTACAGTCACAGTAAGAGTAGCCGTCGCGCCGCCCTTTTTCGATTTTGCAGTTATCTTCGCAGTACCGGTGCCCTTGGCGGTAACTGTACCTTCTGCATCTACTGTGGCAACCTTTTTATTGCTGGTGGTATATGTCACCGTATCCTGATCCGGGAAATCCGCATACAGCTCCGGTACATACTTCTGACCTACTGCCAGCGTCGTCTGAGCAGGCTGGTACTCCAGGTAGCTGATCACGTCATAATAATAGAATGGAATATAATTGTTCCAGAAATATTCAGTCAGATATGGATCTGATGGAATAAAGGCAACAAGGTTTGCATTATTGCAGAACATGAACGCCTCTTCGCCGATGTATTCCATAGATCTTGGGATATATATCATCTCAAGACCTTCGCAAAACCAGAACGCCTTTGTTCCGATGCTGATCACCGTTTCGGGAAGCATAGCCATCTGCAGGGAAGAACAGTTTGCGAAAGCTCCGCCGGAGATGATCTTCAGATTATCCGGCAGCACCACAAGTTCCAGATTATAGCACTGCGCAAACGTATTTTCCGGCAGCTGTTCCATATTTGCAGGCAGTGCAGCCGCCACAAGTCCCGAATACTCAAAAACCTGCACGCCCATATAAGTAACGCTGTCAGGCACAATAATCTCGGTAAGCCTGCATTCGCGGAACGCGAAATTGCCGATGCTTTCAAGGCCTTCAGGCAGCACCACATAATCCAGCTTACGTGCTCCCGAGAACGCATCCTCATCAATCACTTTCAGTCCGGCAGGCAGCGTCACAGAGCCAAGCTGGCCGCAGCCTTGAAAAGCGCCCCTGCCTATTTTGGCAACTCCGGAAGGAATATTCACCGAAGTCAGTTTGCTGCATCCGGAGAACATGTAATCCCCAATATATGTAAGCCCGGAAGGAAGCACAACATCGGTAAGCTGGGAACAGCCGTTAAATGCGTATGCGCCTACATAGGTCACGCTGTCAGGTATATACACCTTCTGCAGGTGCATGCAGTTATCAAATGCGAAGTCGCATATAGTCGTGAGAGTTCCGGGGAACTGCACCGTCTGTACGGTCTTGCCGGTAAACGCATAGGACCCTATGGAAGTTACACCCTCGGGTATCACAACATCCTTAGCAGTGCCTGCGTATTCTACCAGCACGCCGTTTTCTATAACGAACGCATTCGAATTAAGCTGAACATCTAACCCGTCCAGCTGCTCGGGCGTCATGGCATTCAATTCTTCTACAGAGATTCCGGCTTTTGCAGCCAACTCTTCGACTGACATACCGTGCTGAGCTGCCAATTCTTCGGCAGTGCTGAATCTGTAGCTCAGTACTGAAACATCTGCGGGCGGCGCGGCAAACATCATAACCGGCTCAGGAGCAGGCTCTGCAGCCGGTTCCTCCACAAGCTCGCCGACAACAGGTTCTGCAGTTGCTTCAACCGATGGTTCCACGGTAGCTTCAACCGATGGTTCTTCAACGGGTTCATCTGTGTTTTCCGCTGCAGACCCATCTGTCGATTCTGACACAGATTCCTCATCGGGGGCTGCCGTGGGTTCCTGAGAGTAGCCCTCATCAGGCTCCTCGGTGAATTCTGCCGCAGTCTCCTGGTCGGAGTCCTCAGCAGTATTCTCAACCGGATCCGGTGTGGATTCCGGAATACCTCCCTCAGCAGGCTCTGCTGTGTATATTGACGGAGGCTCATTATTAAGCTCTTCACCGGGTTCATCAGATGATGCAGCCGCAAGCTCCCCGGCAGAATCTGCAACAGGTTCTACAGCAGGTTCCTCAGAATAATCTTCGGAGGGCTCTGTTGTCTGTTCGGGAGCGGCTTCTCCGTTATCTGCAGGCACGGAGGATACGTCTTCGGGTTCGGTAGTCAGTTCGATTATTTCGACTTCTCCGACCGGCGCTTCTGCAGCGCCAAATACCGGAGTCAGCATTGTCAGCACCATAAATAAAGCCGTCAGCCTTCTGATAGTATCCTTCATACACTCATCTCCCCGCCTTAAATTATTAATTTTCTATGACATCTTTTGCCCGCATTATATCATATATTATAAACCACTTCAACACTTTTTCAAACATGCATTCCTAAAATTACACAAAACCACCTCCGAAAATATTCCGGCGATGGTTTTGTATGTTCAATATTCATTTCACCTGATGTGGCCTCTGCCTGTTATTACATACTTATATGTGGTCAGTTCCCTGAGCCCCATGGGACCTCTTGCATGCAGCTTCTGGGTGGATATTCCCATTTCGCAGCCAAGACCGAATTCGCCGCCGTCGGTGAATCGGGTAGAGGCGTTTACATATACCGCAGCGGAATCCACACCTGCCGTGAACGCTGCAATCGCAGCTGGGTCCCGGCTGATTATTGCCTCGGAATGGCCTGTGGAATGGATTGAAATATGCTTTACTGCATCCGCAGCTCCCGAAACACACTTCACCGCAAGAATATAATCAAGGAACTCGGTGTCGAAATCGTTCTCCCCCGCCGCTGTGCCCTGAATTACAGCGGCAGTTCTTTCATCCAGCCTGAGTTCGACAGGGTTTACCGGTCTGTCGTCCACCAGCAGCTTCTTCAGCTTCGGCAGGAATTCGGCGGCTATGGCTTCGTCCACCAGCAATACTTCTTCCGCATTGCATACGCTGGGACGGCTGCACTTAGCATTTTCAATTATCTTAAGCGCCATATCCTGATCAGCTGTCTTTTCTACGTATACATGGCAGATGCCTGTGCCCGTAGCAATGCAGGGCACTGTGGCATTCTGCACACAGGCATTTATAAGTCCCGCGCCGCCTCTGGGAATCAGAAGATCAACATAGCCGTTCGCGGTCATCAGCGCGGCGGCGCTTGCCCGCGTGATATCCTGCACCATATTTACCGCATCTTCCGTGATTCCTGCCCTGACAAGACCCGAACGCAGCGCCTTTACTATAGCATTTGCGGAAAGGAACGCCTCTTTTCCGCCGCGCAGCACGCACACATTGCCGCTTTTTACCGCAAGGGCTGCCGCATCGCTTGTGACATTGGGTCTGGATTCATATATTATTGCGATAACGCCCACAGGCACGGATACCTTCGCAATATGCAGCCCGTCTTCACGGGTACGTTCCTCAAGTATATGCCCTACCGGATCGGGCAGCGCCGCAACATCGCGTATACCCTTTGCCATGCCCGCTATCCTTTCGGGTGTAAGCTTCAGTCTGTCCAGCATTACTTCCGAAACGGTGCCTGCGGCCTTCTCCATGTCCATTGCATTTGCTGCAAGGATATCAGCCTCATGTTCGATGAGCGCATCCGCCATGGCGCAAAGGGCAGTGTTTTTCTGTTCGGCGGAAAGACAGCTTACCTGCGCACGGGCTGCTTTAGCCCTTTCAAGCATCTGTTTCATTTATTTACCCTCCGAAATAAAAGCGGTGCCGATCTCCTTACCATCCATGATATCATATATATTTTCGGGAGTATCGCCGTTTGCTATTACCATTGTGCAGCCGCTTTCCATGCATATCTTTGCCGCATGCAGCTTGGTAACCATGCCTCCCGTGCCCTGTCCCGAAGCGCTGACCCCTGCAAGTGCATAAATGGATTCATCCAGCTTCGTTACTTTATGGATCAGCTCCGCATCGGGATGGGTATGGGGGTCTGCGGTGTACAACCCGTCTATATCCGAAAGCAGCATCAGCATATCTGCGTTCACGCTGCGGGCAACAATTGCGCCCAGCGTGTCGTTATCGCCTATAACTATTTCATCGGTGGCGACGGTGTCGTTTTCATTTATGATGGGCAGTACGCCGAGTTCAAGCAGCCTGTTCATTGTATTTTTGAAATTTTCATAGCGCTTTTCATTGCCCACGTCGTCGCCGGTAATTAGCAGCTGCGCCACCGTATGATGATATTCGCCGAACAGCTTATCGTATGTGTACATCAGTTCACATTGGCCTATTGCTGCGGCAGCCTGTTTTGTTGGTATATCGGTAGGCCGCGCACGCAGTCCAAGTTTGCCCACGCCCATGCCGATCGCGCCCGAGGAAACCAGAATGACCTCATTTCCGGCGTTCTTCACATCACTCAGAACTTTGCAAAGCTGTTCCACGCGCCGAATATTCAGATGTCCCGTAGGATGCGCAAGTGTACTTGTGCCGATCTTCACAACGATTCTCATACAAATTTCACCGCCAATGTCCATTAAAAATTATAGTCGATTATACACCATTATTCTAAAGAAGTAAAGTAGTAAAGTAAAGAAACACTCCGCAGATTTTTCCGCGGAGTGTTTCTGATTATTGTTGAGCTTTGTTTTTCTTGAATGGACCGCCCGGCAGCATCTCTATGCAGCCGTGAGGACACACCTCTGAACACCAGCCGCATCCTACGCAGTTCCATTCGATTACGGAATGGCTTTCGCCTTCCTTGCCTATTATCGCGCCGAAATGGCACACATCGGAACAGATATCACAGCCCGTGCATTCGGGATAATGAATCATCGCGTGTCTGCGCAGCTGTTCATTTGCCTTCAGCGCGCCGGTGGGACAACTGTCGGCACATTGCATGCAGCCCATGCAGCGTGCGTAATTTATCTCGGGCAGATTGTTCTTCAGCGTTATCGCACCGAAGTGACATACCTTTACGCATTTACCGCAGGTAATGCATCCGGAAACGCAGTTTTCGCGCACCGTCTGTGCCTTTTCACGGGCCGAGCATACACAATGCACTGCCAGTTTCTGCGGCACAAGGCTTATTACAGAGCGGGGACAGTTCTTCACACACACGCCGCATCCGGTACATTTTTCCTGATCTATGCGGGCTATCCTGCCCTCTTCTATCACTATCGCGCCAAAGGCACATGCAGCGGCACAATCACCGAAGCCGAGGCAGGAATACTGACAGCTCTTATCGCCCATTGCGGCAAGGGAAGCAGCGCGGCAGGTATTGGGGCCGTCGTAATCAAAGCGTATGCCGCAGGCATCGGTATCGCCCTGACAGCGCACCAGCGCCACCTTTTTATCGGTCGGCTGCACATCACGGCCAACCAGACGTCCTATCTCCTCCGCCGCCTTCTGACCGGCAACGGGACAGCAATTCGGCTCAGCCTTTCCTTCAGCCACAGCCTGCGCGTAATTATCGCAGCCGGCAAAGCCGCAGCCGCCGCAGTTGGCGCCGGGCAGCAGCGCGCGTACCGCTTCCTTTACAGGGTCTTCCTTCACGGCAAAGAGCTTTCCTGTAACGGCGATGATCACGCCGAAAAACATTCCAAGAATACCTATCAGCACCGCAGGGATGAGAATATCAGCAAACATTACGCATCCCTCCTCATATCATTCCGGCAAAACCGGAGAATGCTATGGCCATAAGACCGGCAGATATGAGCGCGCCGGGAAATCCCTGCATCCACTCGGGCATATCCGAAAGCTCCATGCGTTCGCGGATACCGGCAAAAAGCACTATCGCCAGCATGAATCCCAGCGAAGCGCCGAAGCCGTTGACTACGGATTCGATGAGATTATAGCCCTCGTCCACGTTCATTATCGTAGCGCCAAGCACAGCGCAGTTTGTGGTAATGAGCGGCAGATACACACCCAGCGACTGATACAGCGAGGGACTCAGCTTGCGCAGTGCGGATTCAACCACCTGCACCAGCACTGCAATTACCAGTATAAACGCTATGGTCTGCAGATATTCTATGCCGGCGACCACCAGCAGCTGACGCACAAAGTAGGTCACCAGAGAAGCTACGGTTATTACGAAAGTGACCGCCATGCCCATACCCATCGCCGTTTCGACCTTGCGGGAAACTCCCAGGAAAGGACAGCAGCCATAGAAGCGGTTCATTACGAAGTTATTCACCAGCATGGAGCCTACAAGAATGAGAATCAGTTTCATTTTGCGGCCTCCTTCCCGGCGAATATCTTATTGACAACTGCCATTGTAAGACCAAGTATCACAAATCCTCCGGCAGGAGAAGTTGCAAAAGCCATGGGTTCATATCCCGGAGGCATCAGCTGCGTACCGAATACCGTACCGCTGCCCAGCAGTTCACGAATAGCCGCCACTATGGTAATGGCAAACGTGAATCCAAGACCCATGCCCAGTCCGTCCACCGCACTTTTCAGCGGAGGATTCTTGAATGCAAAGGCTTCCGCACGTGCGAATATTATGCAGTTTACAACTATGAGCGATATGAACACGCCCAGCGTATCGTAAAGCTCGGGCAAAAAAGCGTGCATTACCATCTCTACAATGGTAACAAATGTAGCGATGATTATAATAAACGAAGGGATTCGTATCTTTTCGGGAATCATATTCCGCATCAGCGATATTACAAGATTGGAAAACACCAGTACAAACGTGGTGGCAAGTCCCATGCCGATACCGTTTGAAGCACGGTATGTTATTGCAAGGGTGGGACACATACCAAGCACCAGGCGGAAGGTTGGGTTTTCATCGAATATGCCGTTCAGGAAAATCCGCTTGTACGGTTCAAACCTGTTCACTGCGCAACCGCCTCCTGTGCAAAGTATTTATCATAATGCGCAAGCGCTTCATCAACAGCATTTATAACTGCATTCGAAGAAATGGTCGCTCCGGAAATTCCGTCCACCTGCAGCGCAGCGCCTGCGGAAGCATTCATTCCGTTAAAATCCGCCATGAACTTTCCTTCCGCTTCGGTGCCCAGGCCCTTCGTCTCAACATGGCTTGAAACCTTTACCCCTGTTACGGCACCGCTGCTGTCAATTCCGAGGCACAGATATATGGTGCCGCCATAGCCGCGGGATTCAAGTTCATACACATAACCCGCGCATTCCTCACCGTCCTTCGCACGATATACGCCTGTTATGTACTTTGCGCCGGAAATATCTGCATCAGCCTCTTCAAATACATAATCGCCGATTACCTCACGGCGGGCGGCATTTATCTTTTCACGCGTATTGCGCTCAATGCGTCCTGCAGTGAAAGCATTTACCACTGCAAGCAGCAGCGCCGCCACCATTGCAAAGGCCATAAGCCTCACGGCAAGCTTTACGGTATCACGCATCCTTCCTGCCCCTCCTTCCGGGCCGCACATAGCGGTCGATAAGCGGCACGAACAGATTCATGAACAGTATGGAGTAGCTGACACCCTCGGCCATAGCAGAAAATCTGCGTATGCAGTATGCGATGATTCCGCAGCCCACGCCGAAAATTAGCTTTCCCGCAACGGATGCAGGCGAAGTGGTGTAGTCGGTCGCCATAAACCACGCGCCCAGCATAAGTCCGCCGGAAATAAGCTGATATGCAGCGGCATCTACGCCGCCCCACAGCCTGCCGGTGGTAATAAGCGACATAAGGAACACCGTGCCGAGCATCGTAACCGGGATATGCCAGGTGATTATCTTTCTTATCAGCAGATATATTCCACCCGCGATCAAGGCAATGCGGCTGACTTCGCCGATACAGCCGGGCGCCTGACCTATGAGCAGCTCCATTGCGGAAAATTCGCTTGCCATAGGGGTTGCGCTCGCGACCGCATCTATTCCGGTGATATCCACAAGGAATGCATCGCCGGACATATGCTCGACCCATGACGTCATGAGAATAGCCCTCGCAGCAAGGGCGGGATTCACAAAATTACAGCCGATACCGCCAAAGATCATCTTTACCAGCAGTATTGCAATGGCTGATCCTACCGCAGGCATCCACACAGGCACGTCCACAGGCAGATTGTACGCCAGCAGCATGCCGGTAACAACCGCGCTCAGGTCGGTGACGGTCTGCGGTCTTTTGGCATACTTATTATAAAAGAATTCACTCATCACTGCCGCCAGCACAGCAACCAGTATCACCAATGCTGCACGCATGCCAAACCATACAACGCCCATGATGCCCGCAGGCAGCAGCGCGATTATTACATCCAGCATAATAGTCGTAGTTGTACGGCTGCGATGGATATGGGGAGACGATGATATTTTCAGCTTATGTTCCATCTCACTTCTCCCTTCCTGCGCGCTTTACCACGCGTATCATATGTACAAGCGGAAGCTTTGCGGGGCACTCATAGGCGCAGCTGCCGCACTCCATGCAATCCAGCGCATGTTCTTTTTCCACTGCCTCACGGAAAAGCTTTTTCTTTCCCATAGCATATATGGTCAGCGGCATCAGACCCATAGGACAGGCCGACACACAGCTTGCACAGCGTATGCAGCTTGTTTCGGGCGGACGTTTCTTTCCCTTCAGCAGCATTACACCGCCTGTTGCTTTCAGCACGGGAGTATTCATGTTGTAAGCGCCCATACCCATCATGGGACCGCCCAGAATCACTCTGTCGGCATCGGGCAGACCGCCGCCCGCCTGCTCAACCAGGCTGCCTATATCCGCACCTACGCGCACGCGCATATTACAGGGCTTATTCACAAGTCCGGTAACGGTCACCACGCGGTCAATGCAGGGCATGCCTGTGCGCATGGATCTCGAAAGCTGTGCTGCAGTGGATACATTCATTACCACACAGCCTACATCCATCGGCAGCTTGCCTGAAGGTACCATACGGTTTGCAAGTGCACGGATCAGCTGCTTTTCGCCGCCCTGCGGATATTTGACCCTGAGCGGACATACTTCTATGCCGTTTACCGCATGTTCCTTCAATGCCAAAATAGCGTCGGGCTTATTAAGCTCCACGCCTATCTTTACATACTTTGCTCCCAGAATACGCGCAGCAATCAGCGCACCGTCTATGACCCCTTCGGGATTTTCCACCATCATGCGATGGTCGCTGGTCAGATACGGTTCGCATTCGGCTCCGTTTACGAGCAGATATTCTATTTTCTTGTCGGCAGGCGGCGAAAGTTTTATCTGCAGCGGAAATGCCGCGCCGCCCAGACCGACCAGACCGGCCTCACGGATAGCTTTAAGAAGCTCATCCCTGTCCGCATTCATGGGGTCTTCGAATTTTATGGTATCTTTCACGGTCTCATCAAGACCGTCATTTTCAATAATAATGCAGTCGACTCGGGCTCCGCTTGCTATGGTGCGCTGCTGTATGCCTTTTACCTTGCCCGATACGGAGGAATGCACGGGCGCACCCATCGCACCTGTAGGTTCGCCTACCTTCTCACCCATCAGTACACGCTGACCGGGCTTTACTATAGGACGGCATGGTGAACCCACATGCTGACTCAGAGATATCGCCACTGTAGAAGGCGGGGCTGCGTCAAAAACAGGAATGGCTCCGGTTATGTGTTTGCCGCCCATCGTCTCCTTTGGATGTATTCCGCCTGCAAAAGAAAAGATCTTCATTATCACTAAAATCCCTTCGTGCGCAGTAAATCAATGTTAACTCATTATAACATAAACTCTCCTTAACATCAAGAACTGCATAAAGTTATTCATTTTTAATGACAAAATGTCGTGTTCTTTGCGAACACGACACTCTGTCTGATAATTATTCCCTATTTTTGGACTTCAATCTGTGAAACGCGCAGCGCGTATGTCTCAGATCACCTCAAGATAATCCCTGTCGGGCAGCTTGGGGAAATTCTTTGCGGGCTCCTTCTGATACCAGAAAGCCACGGATGCAATATCGTCCTGCATGGGCAGATAACGTCCGCCGCTGCGCCAGCCCAGCGCCTGAATGGTTACCTTCAGCTTCTTTTCAAAGCGCACGGGGTCGGTAATGTGGAATCTGTACAGACCGAAACGTTTCTGGCTGGTGTACAGCACATTGGTTTTTACCACCTGCAGACCGGTATAGGGATTGGAGAAGCCTTCGTACTTATCATGGGTGTGGGGATTTTCGAAATTGTAGGAACCGCAGAAGTAATCCTCGGTGCCGGTGCCGCAGATGGTGGGATATTCGTCATCATCATCGATGAAGAACTTTATCTCGCCTTCGCCCCACCAGCCGTTGTTGTTTACGCCCCAAGCCATGTAGGTGCCCACATACTGACCTTCGCCCTCGATACCGTCAACTATGGTATAGACTTCCTTGTAGGGCAGCGGGTTCACGCGGCGGAACTGTGCATGGAAATATGCGGCATCCTCGTCAACTTCCTCGAGTGCATAATCGATCTGATAGTATACTACCAGCGGCTCATCGGAGATATTTTCCATGGTGATCCTGCAGTTCTTGCGGAAGGGCATCTCCCAGTAACAATTGAATGCGCTGCCGGGATTTACACACACAGGTATGGAATTTATCTGAGAATATTCGTTCCAGCCCATGCAGAAGAAATCGCCTACGGGGCATTCTACGGAAGGAGTATCGCTGCCGTCCCAGTAGAAGCGGATGATAAGATCTCTCCAGCGTCCGGTAGGAGTGAGCCAGATGTGGTTGATAACGCCGGGACCCTCGATATCAGCCAGAGTCCAGGTCTCCTTCGCGGGAATACGGATGTAGGGATTTACCTTCCAGCCGGTGCCCAGGTCACGAGCAGCGCTTGCGGCAATTCCCTCGGCAAGAGTCGCGCGTCCGCCCATACCGGGTGCGCCGGTGGGATTCTCTGCGCTGATGGAACGGGTCTTGGATTTACGGATCTTGGTAAGCTTATCCAGCATGGTATTTTCTCCCTTCAATATATGTGTTTATCTGTCGATATCCGTCCATACCAGCATTTCGCCTTCTTCGCGATTTGCCCATGCATAGAACGGAATGAAATATGCCTGCGTTGCTTTGCGTACGGGCGTGTATTCCGCATAGAGCGCGTCTGCATCGGCCCATTCCCTGCGCGTTGCGGGAATGACCACCGCGGGTACGCCGAGTTCTTCATTATATACGATGCTGCGCTCGCCATCCGCGCAGATACGGATATCCTTCAGCCACTTTCCGTTATCGCATTCCTCAAGGCAGTATACGATAGGTCCGCGCATAACCGTGACTCTGCCGCAGTCGTCATGCAGTGCGGGATGAGCCTGCATGAAGCGCACGGGCATATCCAGTTCAACGGTAATCACATCGCCATCGGCCCATTCGCGGCAAATACGCGCATATCCATCGCAGATGCTGTATTCGGCAGCAGCGCCGTTTATATTGATATTCCACTTGCGGCACCAGCCGGGAATCCTGAGCGCAGCGGTATAGCTGCCGGCGGGAAGCTTTATTTCCGTCTTTCCCTCGAAGGGATAACCGGTGGTCATTTCTATCCTGCCGAAAGCCGTGTCTGCCTCGCAGCCCATATAGTGATGGATGTAAATACCCTCATCATATTGGGCAAAGGCGAATTCCTCAACTGAGCCGATAAGTCTCAGCACATTTGGCGGGCAGCAGGAGCAATCGAATACCTTCTTGCGGCGTGAGATGGGCATGTGTTCCTTTGCCGCCACATAGGTATCGTTGAACTTGATAATATCCGGATGTATCTCCAGCGGATTTTCATAGAAGAACGCCGTGGTATCCAGCGACACGCCCGCCAGCATACCGTTGTACAGCGCGATTTCTGCTATATCCGCATATTCGCCCTTCGGCTGAATGCGGCTCATGCGCCTTGCAAAGAGTGCAAGGGCCAGCGAAGCGCAGGTCTCAGCATATGCGGTGCGGTTCATAAGGTCGTAATCAAAGGTGAACGCCTCTCCAACATGGCTCGAGCCGATGCCGCCGGTAATATACATGCGCTTGCGGGCAATATTTTCAAACAATGCTTCGCAGGCTTTCTTCAGTGCTTCGTCATCATCCTGCCATGCAAGGTCTGCCATGCCGGCATAGAGATAGCATGCGCGCACCGAGTGACCTTCCGCGGTGGTCTGTTCACGCACGGGTATATGCGCCTGAGAATATCTGTTTGTGCCGTATGCATCATAGGTCTTATCCTTATCGGAATTGCCGCGCTTGTCGATGAAATAGCGCATAAGCGTAAGCCAGCGCTCATCATTTGTTGCGCGGTAAAGCTTGAAAAGCGCAAGCTCTATCTCCTCATGACCGGGGGTATCAAATGCTGCGGAATGCTCCACCCTAAACACTCTGTCCACAAGTTCGCAGTATTTTATCATCAGCTGCATGAACCTGTCTTTTCCGGTGGCTTCATAATATGCCACGGCAGCCTCTATGAGGTGACCCAGGTCATAAAGTTCATGGTCGGTATATCGGGTAAACCTTGCATCGGGTTCAATTGTATCAAAATACATATTGAAATAGCCGTCTTCACGCTGATGTGCGGCGATTTTCTCCACGCATTCATCGATGATCGCCTCAAGCGCTGCATCCGGCTTGTCCATCAGAAGATAAGCCGCCGCCTCAAACCACTTGGCTATATCGCTGTCCCAGAAAATATGAGGCCGTATCTTCTCCGCATCAAAATCCAGCGCACCGAATCTGCCGGTTTCACTGAAGCGTTCATACACGGACATAAGGCCCTTTTCGCGGGCATTATCGCGCCATTTTTTCCAGAAACCGCCTGTCAGACGTACGTTGTTTCTTCCGATATCAGTATGCTTATCCATGCATATCACCTCAATCGGATGATACCATATAATCACAAACTTTACAATACTGATTTTTAACAAAACGCATCAATAAATTCATTCTGCTGACAACACTCCCGCTCAGATTCATTTTTAATAGTCATTTCTTATAATAATGAATAAATTTGCCCGAAAGGCTTGCATTCTCCTGCAAAATGGAGTATACTCTTTGCAAATGATGTTCTTTTGGAGGACTATATCCAATGGAAAATGCACAGGAGCTTATACAGCGACTCAACCACAGCGGCAAGAAACTTTCCAAGAGCCACCGCCGCATCGCTGAGTGCATAGTTACCCATTACGACAAGGTAGTATTCATGACCGCCTCCCGTCTGGGCGAATACGTCGGCGTATCCGAATCCACCGTCGTGCGCTTTGCCGCCGCGCTGGGCTATTCCGGATATCCCCAGCTGCAGAAAGCCCTGCAGGAACTTATCCGCCACCGCCTCACCGCTTCCCAGCGCTTCGAGATGACCAGCGATATGGACCATGCTCAGGTGCTGAACAAGGTACTGAAGGCAGATATGCAGAATATCCGCTCCACTCTGGACGAGCTGGACGTAGGCGCATTCGAAAAGGCAGTAGACAGCATTATCCAGGCAAGGCATGTGTATGTTCTTGGTCTGAGAGCTTCCGCGCCCATCGCGCAGTTCTTCGTACACTATCTGCGCTTCATCTTCCCGGAAGTTGACTGCGTCACCTCCGGCGTTTCCGACGTATTTGAACAGCTGGCCCGCATCGGCGAAGGCGACCTGCTCATCGGCATCTCCTTCCCCCGCTATACCAGCCGTACCGTCGAGGCCATGGAATTTGCCCGTTCCCGCGGCGCAGGTCTCATCGCCATCACCGACGGTCCCCTGTCTCCCCTGCATTCCACGGCGGATATCTGCCTGAATGCCAAGAGCGACATGGCTTCCTTCGTAGACTCTTTCGCAGCGCCCCTTTCCCTTATCAACGCGCTGATCGTTGCGCTGTCTCAGCGCCGCAGGCAGGAAGTCTCCGAATACTTCAGCAATATCGAAAGCATCTGGAACGATTATAGCGTATATCTGGCCAAGACCGGCGAATGAGGATAATATGGCAAGAAATGTGATCGTTATCGGCGGCGGCGCAGCGGGCATGCTCGCGTCGCTTTTTGCCGCGCGCGCAGGCGCAAACGTTACGCTTATCGAGCGCAACGAAAAGCTGGGCAAAAAGGTATATATTACCGGCAAGGGCCGCTGCAATATCACCAATGCGGCGGAACAGGAAGAGTTCATGCGCCACATACTGCGCAATCCCCGCTTTATGTACGCTTCCTTTGCCACCATCGATAATTTCGGCATAATGGATCTCATCGAATCTCTGGGCGTGCCGGTAAAGACCGAGCGCGGCGACAGAGTATTCCCCGAATCCGACAAGGCCAACGACGTAAACCGCGCCCTCGAAAGGGAGCTTATCCGCCTTAAGGTCAATATCCGCCTGAATACCCGCGTGCATTCCCTCATTATCTCCGGCGGCGCATGCACCGGCGTTCTGACCGATAAGGGCGAATTCAAGGCCGACCGCGTCATCGTATGCACCGGCGGCGTAAGCTATCCCCTTACCGGCTCCACCGGCGACGGTCACGCATTTGCAAGGGATATCGGTCTTGCTGTCACCGACCTGATGCCCGCGCTCGTGCCCATCAATACCGTAGAAAAGTGGACCTCTCCCCTTTCCGGTCTGTCTCTCAAGAACGTTGCGCTGCGCGCCTACAACGGCAAAAAGCGCATCTTCGCCGAGCAGGGTGAAATGCTGATGACCCACTTCGGCATCTCCGGTCCGCTGGTGCTAACCCTTTCCTCTCTCATGCCCAAGGATCTTTCCAACGTGCGCATGTCTATCGACCTGAAGCCCGCGCTGGATGACGCGACCCTCGATGCACGCCTTATCCGCGAGATAAAGGAAAACTCCCGCAGGAATATCGCCACCATTATGGATTCGCTGGTGCCCCACAATCTGGGTCTTACCATACTTTCTCTGGCAAATATTCCCGAAGGCACCGCAGCAAACGCTATAACTGCCGAGCAGCGCACCGCAATCCGCCTGCTTTTGAAGGACCTTCCCCTCACACCCGCTTCCCTGCGCGGATTTGAGGAAGCCATCATCACCCGCGGCGGCGTAAGCGTGAAGGAAATAAATCCCTCCACCCTGGAATGCAAGAAGGTGCCCGGCCTGTACTTCGCAGGCGAGGTGCTGGATATCGACGCCACCACCGGCGGCTTCAACCTGCAGATAGCATGGTCCACCGGCGCACTGGCAGGCAAGAGTGCCGCAGAATAAATCAATATTGAACAAAACGATTCGTCCGATATATTGGACGGATCGTTTTTCTGTGGTATAATCATACCGATAGAGGTGATTTGAAATGGATATCCGCATAGCGGGAGTTGTTGACGATTCCATCGTTGACGGCCCCGGTTTCAGGCTTGCTGTGTTCACGCAGGGCTGTCCCCACAACTGCGAAGGCTGTCACAACCCCGAGACCCACGATTTTGGCGGCGGCAGCATCAAGGATACAAGCGAGATAATAAACATGATGGAGGAGAACATACTCCTCGACGGACTTACCCTCACCGGCGGCGACCCATTCTGCCAGCCTGAGCCCTGCATAGAGCTGGCAAAAGCCGCAAAGAAACAGGGACTCAATGTATGGGCCTTCACCGGCTGGACTTACGAGGATATTCTGGCGGACGAAGAAAAAGCCGCGCTGCTGCGTGAGATAGACGTGCTCATCGACGGCCCCTTCATCCTCGCCCAGCGCACACTGGACAAGCGGTTCATGGGTTCAAAAAATCAGCGTGCAATAGACGTAAAGCGTTCCCTCGAAGAGGGCACGGTCATCGAAGCATACAAATAACGGAGGTTTTATGAAAACTCTCATTATATATTCATCACCCACAGGTACGGTAAAGATGTGCGCCGAAAAGCTTGCGGAGCTCATTCCCGAAAGTGAGCTGCACGAGCTTTCCAAGCAGGGCAATCCCCGTCCCGACAGCTACGATGCAGTCATCGTTGGCGGCTCCATCCGCGGCGGCGGACTTTCTCCCTTTACCCAGATGTATCTCGAGGAATGCGAAGAAGTGCTGCTGACCAAGAAACTGGGTCTGTTCATCTGCTGCGGCACCGATACCAAATCCGAAAAATATTTCGCGAATAACGTATCCGAGGCTCTGCTCGGGCACGCGTCTGCCCGCGCCTGTTTCGGAGGAGAGATAGTACCCGAACGTGCCCACGGCTTCATCGACCGCATGATAGTGAAAATGATGGCAAAAGCCGAGAAGAAGCAGGGGCTTGAACTTGTACTGCACACAGAACGCATACCCGCATTTGCCGAAAAGATGCTGGCAGATGCCTGATAACAGGAGGAAATATGTACTACATAGGTTATGATATCGGCGGCACCAAGTGCGCCGTAAGTCTCGGCAGCGTAGAAAACGACAATATCACCATTATGGGCAAGCGTCAGTTTCCCACCGAAGGCGCTCCCCTCGAAGTGCTGGGCAAGATGGCAGACGAAATGGAGATTCTCCTGACCGAGAATAATCTGAAGTTCTCCGACATCACCCGCGCCGGCATCAGCTGCGGCGGTCCTCTGGATTCCGTGCGCGGCGTAATACTCTCTCCCCCCAACCTGCCCGGCTGGGATGAGATTCCCGCCACCGATTTCCTTTTCAATCGCACCGGCGTTGAAACAAGGCTCCAGAATGACGCAAATGCCTGCGCCGTTGCCGAATGGAAATTCGGTGCCGGCAAGGGCGTGAACAACATGGCTTTCCTCACCTTCGGCACCGGTCTGGGTGCAGGACTTATTCTGGACGGCAGGCTCTATTCCGGCACCAGCGACATGGCAGGCGAAGTCGGCCACATCCGTCTGGCTGCCGACGGCCCCATCGGCTACGGCAAGCACGGCTCTGCCGAAGGCTTCTGCTCCGGCGGCGGCATCGCCCGCACCGGCATCGCGGCAGTTCAGAAGGCCATCGCAAACGGCGAAAAGCCTGCGCTGTACGATGCGGTAAACGGCGATCTTGATAAGATAACTGCCCGCCTTATCGCAGAAATGGCAAACGACGGCGACGAATTCTGCAAGGAGATCTACGCCTCCTGCGGACGCAGACTGGGCATGCTGCTCAGCTTCATGATGGATATGATCAACCCCGAAGTCATCGTGCTCGGCGGCGTATTCATGCGCAGCGGACACCTTATCCGCCCCGCAATGGAGCAGGTCATCGCAGAAGAAGCACTGCCCCACGCTTCCCGCGTATGCCGCGTACTGCCCGCCGGTCTGGGTGAAAGCATCGGCGATTATGCCGCAGTCAGCGTAGCATATATGTGATCAAGGAGGCTTGCCAAATGGGTGGAGTATGGTCCAAGGAAAAAGCCTGGGAGTGGTATAACAACCGCACATGGATGCGCGGCTGCAACTTCATGGGCAGTGACTGCGCCAACCGCATAGATCAGTGGCAGGAACTGGGCTTTGAAGAGCGAATCGTTACCGCAGAACGCGAACTCAAGCTGGCCTCCGAGACCGGTTACAACAGCATCCGCATCATTCTTGAGTTCATCGTGTGGGATCAGGATCACGATGGTTTCATGGAACGCTTCGACCGCTATCTGGCCGTTGCATGGAAATACGGAATCTCCTGCATGGTCACCTTCGGTAACGACTGCATGCGTCCCAAGACTGACGAATGGAAACCGGATAAATTGGGTCCGCAGCATTATGATTGGGGCTATCACGGCGGACGTAAATTCAGCCAGCACCAGACTCACCGCGAGGATCTTATGGGCTACCATCTGCTGGATGAACCGGAACTGGCCGAACGTCATTACATATGGGTTCGGGAGATAATGGAAAAATACAAGGATGATCCCCGCATTTGCGTGTGGGATATGTATAACGAGGCCGGCGCCGCACGCCGCGATCCCGTAACACTCAAACACGTAAAGAAGTTTTTCGAGATCGCCCGCGAAGTTGATCCCTCCCAGCCGATCACTGCATGCTACTGGCGCTGCGGAGGCGATGAGACCGATCCCGAAATTTCCGAGGTCGAGCAGTTCTGTCTGGACAACTCCGATCTGATCAGCTATCATAACTATGGTTCTTACGATACCAACATTCGCATCATCAAGCGACTCAAGGAACTCGGTCGCCCCATACTGAACACCGAATGGTTGGCCCGTACGCACGGCAATACGGTCGAGCAGATGTTCCCGCTGTTTTATCTGGAAAAGATCGGCTGCTGGAACTGGGGTTTCGTTGCCGGACTGTATCAGACCTACGAACCCTGGAACACCATATGGCAGACATACGAAAACGGAGGCGCACGCGACGTCAATTTCAAGCTGTGGTTCCATGACCTGTATCGCCCCAGCCTGCACCCCTACGATCCGCATGAAATCGAACTGATACAAAAATATTGCAGGATGGCTGACGAAGACTTTGTCAGGGAACAGGCAGCTAAGAAGTAAATTCAGATATCAAATAAAAACAAGGCACCTTCCTTACGGAGGGTGCCTTTTGCTGTATGGCTTTTTACTGCTGAACACGTTTCCATTTTCCGATGTTCCGCGCAATGGCGAAAACCACATAACCGCCGGCAACGATCGTTATCGCTGCGATTACTATATAGGAAGGAGTGTAAGCGCCGGTCTTATCATATACCATACCGCATACGGTAGGTGCGAATGAGCCGCCCAATGAACCTATGGAGCTTATCACGCCGGCTATTGCCGCCTGATCTTTTTCGCCGTAGATATCCCTCGACATAAGGGGATATGCCACAGAGCCGAACGCAGTGCCGAGCCCGTTTGTGACCACGAGCAGGAAAACAAACGGCAGGTATCCTGCCAACGCTGCGCTCACAGCCGAAATGCACAGTGCCGTAAGGGCTATTGCGCAGCCCTTCCATGTGCCCATCTTATCGCACATTGTGCCCAGCGCAATTTTGGCCACTGCCAGTGCTGCCATATACGCAGAAGCAACGCCTGCCGCAAATACGGGCGAGTAACCAAGTGCCTGTATATTCGGCGCCGTAGTCAGATTCATGGCGTTCATGCAGAAGCCCAGCAACAATGCGCAGCCGCAAAGCATATACAGTATGCTTCCCTTATATGCCTGTCCGAGGGACATGCCGGGCTTTTCGCCCGCTTTTCCGTCAGATACGGCATATCCGCCGTAAGGCTCAAGGCCCGCATCCTCGGGACGTACCTTCAGCACAAACAGCACTGCAGGCAGCACGGTAAATACCATGACCGCTGCATATATCATGAAAGTCTGCTGCCAACCGACAGAGGCTATCAGAATACCGCCCAGCGCATTGAACAGCATACCGCCTACGCCGCTGCCCATAAAGGCAATGCCTATTGCAAGACCGCGCTTTTCATTGAACCAGTTGCCGATTATGGCCGTAAGCGGAGTCCATGCCAGCAGCGCCGTGGAAACTGAAAGCACCGTGCTCAGCAGATAGAACACAAAAATATTCTGCGCCAGCGAATACATGAAATAGCAGACGCAGGTTACCGCCGCCGCGACAGACATAAGCGGCTTAAGCTTGAGTTTGGTAAACAGCGGACCCCACAGGAAGCCCACCACCATCATGCCAATACCCATGATGGTCTGATTCATGCTCATCTGGGAGCGGGAAAAACCAAGTTCATCGCATACCGGAGCCAGAAACAGCGAAAACGTGTTCTGAACAAGACCGATGGCGGCGGCGCTGCATATCAGCCCCACCGCCACCATTATCCAGCCCCGGTGTATTCTTTTGAATATACCGGCCATATATTACTTGAAACGACCTCCGAGCTTGGTCAGGTTGGTAATGGAGGTCTTCATGCAGCACAGAGGATCGGTCTCTACTGCGTTATCCTGCTCGATGAATGCGAACTTTACGCCGGTATCATCGCATGCCTGCATGATCTTCTGCCAGTTGAAGTTGCCTTCGCCTACGGGAGCCATCTTGGTCATGGAGTGGGTCTTCTCATCGGGGATGCAGCCTACCATCTCCTTGAAGTGGACAACGTCCATGCGTCCCTTTACCTTGTTGATCCATTCGATAGGATCTGCGCCGCCGGACTGTACCCAGTAAACATCCAGTTCGAACTGTACGTCGGTCAGTTCGTCAAACAGGATGTCCATGCCGTTCTTTACGCCGTAACGTGCGAATTCGAATGCATGGTTGTGATAGATGAAGGTCATGCCCTCATCCTTCAGCTTCTTGCCGATGATGTTTGCACGGCGGGCGAATTCCTTCAGCGCGTCTGCAGACTCACGGTACTCGTTGGGCATGCCGCCGATGCCGGGATACTTTACGCCCCACAGCTTATGACGGGCGACCACTGCGTCAAAATCTTCCTCCAGCTCCTGGAAACCGATATGAGTTGCAGGGGCGATAAGGTTGTATTTATCCAGCAGTTCCTTGATGATCGCAGGATCGATATCCCTGCCCTGGCCGGAAAGCTGAACGCTGGTGTAGCCCATATCTGCAATTGCCTTCAGGGCTGCGTCCATTGCCTCGGGAGTCTGGGTCAGAGTACGGATGGAATACAGCTGTGCGCCGGTAAGTACTTTATACATATCAGTCGAGCCTCCATTTTATTTATTCTGATAGTTAGATTATAACCTAACGAAACATCCGCGTCAATCGAATATCGCTGAAATACGGCGCATAAAATCGTATAAAGTAAACTGCCGAAGGAGGCGCTGCCATTGCGGCGTACGGTTATTTGTATTTTGTGCTGCCTTTTCATGTACGGCTGTTATATGTACACGCTGCCTGAGACCGAAAACGCATCAAGCGCCGTGCAGGCAGCGGCGCAGATACGCATTCCGGCCAAAATCACCCTTCCTGCAATAAGGCTGTATGCGGTATCGCTGGGCAGCTTTGATACCGAAACAGAAGCACTCCCATATGCCGCAGCCTACGCGCTGCGCGGCGCTGCCGGACATGTCGTCGAGACCGAAACGGGCTGGGAAATACTGGGCGTTGGCTGTGATTCGGACAGCGATGCAGAACGCATCTGCAGGCAGCTTTCCGAAAATGAGAATATACCTGCCCGCACAGTACTGTTCACCGCAGACGAAACGGTAATATCTCTGACCGCAGCTCAGTCCCAGACAGACGCCATAGCCAATGCGCTCGAACTTATGGAAAGCATACCCGCAGAACTTTCGCAGCTTGCCGCACAGATAGATTCCGGAAAGTGCCCGTCCGAGACCGCTCGCACGCTTATCTCAACCAGATACACCGAAGCCGGCAGAGTCCTTGAAACGCTATCGGCAGAACTCGGAACTACCGCCGATATATTCTGCCGCATGACTGAGACCGGTCTTATGGAACTGGAAGAAAAACTGCAGATTATGTCCTCGAAAGATGCGCCCGGCGGACTTGTCCTTTCCTCGCTCATGAAACAGTGCAGCCTGGAGACAACGCTCTATATGATCAACATGATGAACACGCTTTCCCGATAGTCTTGTAAAGTTTTGGAGAATGTGATATTATATATGTAGAAAAACACGGAGGTCTACACATGCGAGCCGAAACCTTCCTCAGCATGTATCGCGTGCTGGAGGGCATTCTTGGCGAAAAATACGCCGATGCAAACGCGAAGACCAGCAGCGTTGTTATGATGTACATTCAGGACGCAGAATCCGAACCGGTGCGAAAAAAGCTGGATCTGTGCCGCGAAGTACGTAATCTGCTTACTCATAATGCAGATGAAAACGGCGCTCCGCTGGTGGAACCCTCACAGGCGCTGCTTGATTCGCTCTACGAAATAATCAGTTATGTCGAAAAACCCAGCAGTGCGCTGAATTACGCCACAAAAGCCGAAAACATAATGCGGGCTCATCCCAATGACCGTGTACTTGATGTTATGCGCCGCATGTACAAACACGGTTATTCACACATACCTGTAATCGATGACGATATTATTAAGGGCATATTCAGCAAGAGTTCGGTTTTCAGATATATCATAGAAAACGGCAGGATGAACGATGACACCCGCATCCGCGAAATGGGCGACAGTATAATAAAGACCGGGCAGCGTGACAGCCGCTACATATATCTCTCCCCTGATGCGACTTACATCGAAGCCCGCAGCAAATTCGAGAACATGAGCGGGCGCAACAACCGGCTCGCAGCCATCTTCATTACGTCCACCGGCGACGAAAAAGGTACCCTCATGGGCATGCTGACACCATGGGACGTTATGAAAGACAGGCCATAGCAACAATATATACCGGAGGATAACATTATGACCCAGAGAAACGGCAGCAGTATACTGGATGTAAGGTCCCTGGGCCTCTCTCCTGACGATATCAACATGGAAGAACTGCTCACCGATTACGGAAAAATACGTCATGTATATGCGGCGGGCATTCGTGAAATAACTTCGCGCCTGGATGTACTGCAGAACGAATTTCAGAACAGCGGCAAGCACAATCCCATTCATCATATCGAAAGCCGTGTAAAGACGCTGGCCAGCATCGTAAAGAAACTGCAGGTCATGAACCAGCCGCTCAGCATTGCATCCGCGAAGAAGAGCCTGCGCGATATCGCCGGCGTACGAGTTGTATGCTGTTATGTTGAAGACATCTACCGCATCGCAGAATTGCTGCTTTCACAGGACGATGTGTCGCTGATCGAAGAAAAGAACTACATACAGACTCCCAAAGCCAACGGCTACCGCAGCCTGCACATAGTTGTCGACCTGCCCGTATACCTTTCCAACGGCAAGGTGTTCGTGCCAGTTGAGATCCAGATACGCACTGTAGCCATGGACTTCTGGGCAGCTCTTGAGCACGGCATCCGCTACAAGAATCCTGCCGATGTTCCGCAGATAATAAATGAGGAACTGCGCATATGTGCCGATATCATCGCAGCAACCGACGACCGCATGATGAGCATATTCCAGCAGATTTCCGAATTGAACGACCACACATTGCTTTAATGCAAAACGCCCCTCAGCGAGAAGCCAAAATCGCTGAGGGGCGTTTTTTTTCAGTGGCAGCCTCCACGGCACTTGGAGCAATCTCCGCCGCAGCTTGTCCTGCCTGCCTTTTTGTCTTTTATCATTGACCGGATGCATCCGGCCACAACCAGCGCCACCGCGCCGCCAACTACCCATGTTGCCATGTGGTCGCCTCCTTTTATCTCTTATCCGGCTCCGCACAGGCGGAGCCGGTGTTTTGTTTGTCAGGCCTTGGCAGCCTCACCCTTATTTTTCCTGAACAGCATGTATACCATAAGTGCCAGCACCGCGACTGCCGCAACCGTGCCGATACCGAATCCTGCGCCGGAGAACAGCAGACCCAGCTGATATACGATAAGTGCAACACCGTAAGCGAAGAAGCACTGATAGGCGATAGCAAAGGCAGTCCACTTGCCGTTGTTCATTTCACGCCTGATGGCGCCCATGGCTGCAAAGCAGGGTGCGCACAACAGATTGAACAGCATGAAGGAGAACGCTGCCAGTCTGCCGTAACCGCCGCTCATCTCGTTAAAGGCCTTGCCGATGGGAGAAAGCGCTTCGGTCTCGCCTTCCTCAACAGCAGTCATGGTATCCATTTCTTCGGTATCTGTATCATACAGCACGCCGAACACACCAACCACTTCTTCCTTTGCAACCAGACCAAGCACAGTAGCCACGGTGGGCTTCCAGTCGCCAAAGCCGAGGGGCTTGAACACAGGCGCAACTACGGAACCAACATGCCCCAGCACAGACTGGTCATCGGATTCTACGGCGCCCCATACATAATCGTTACCTGCACCGGAAACGGCCGCATTGTCTTCTTCCGCAGGCACCCAGCCATAGCCGGAAGCGAACCAGATGATCACCGCAGAAACGAGAATGACAGTGCCTGCGCGCTTGATGAAGCTCCAGCCGCGTTCCCACATGCTGTGCAGCACATTCTTCCATGCGGGAGTGTGGTAAGAGGGCAGTTCCATCACGAAGGGAGAAGGCTCGCCTGCAAAGGGTCTGGTCTTCTTGAGCATTATGCCGCTGACGATAACCGCCGCAATGCCGATGAAATATGCCGCAGTTGCTACCCAGCCTGCGTTACCGAAAAGCGCGCCGGAGATCATAGCGATGATAGGCAGCTTTGCACCGCAGGGTACGAATGTGGCGGTCATTATGGTCATCTTACGGTCCTTGTCCTGCTCAATGGTACGGGAAGCCATAATTCCGGGTACGCCGCAGCCGGAGGAGATCAGCATGGGGATGAAGCTCTTGCCGGAAAGGCCGAACTTGCGGAAAATGCGGTCCATGATGAACGCGATGCGTGCCATGTAGCCCACATCTTCAAGAATCGCCAGCATGAAGAACAGCACCAGCATCTGGGGGACGAAGCCGATTACTGCACCAACGCCGCCGATGATTCCGTCGCCCACAAGACCTACCAGCCAATCAGCTGTGCCGATGCGCTCAAGCCATGCCACGACAGGTTCCTGTATCCATGCAGCAACGAAAGTATCGTTGGTAAAGTCTGTAACGACAGTGCCGACAGTGGTCACGGAAATGTAGTACACAAGGAACATTATCAGCGCAAAAATAGGCAGCGCCAGAATGCGGTTGGTAACTATCCTGTCGATCTTATCGGAAACGGTGAGCGATCCCTTGGGCTTGCCCTTTCTGACGGAAGAAGTGACGACCCTGTTTATGTAGGCATAGCGCTGATTGGTAATGATGGATTCCGCATCGTCATCCATCTCTTCTTCACAGGCAGCGATGGTCTTTTCGATCTCTGCCTTGATGGATTCGGGCAGATCAAGCTCATCCACCACTTTCTCATCGCGTTCAAACAGCTTGATAGCATACCAGCGTGCCAGATTGCCGTCTACGATGGAACCATTGTGCACGCTGCCGTCCGCGTGATGGTGATGCACTCCGTTCTCATCGTTGTGGGTTATCATATCTTCGATATGTGCCAAAGCGTGTTCAACGCATCCGGCGAACACATGAGGCGCTTCTTTCAGCTTCTTTCCCGCGGCGGAAGCAGCCAGCCTTGCAGCCTCTACACTGCCCTCGCTCTTCAGCGCGGAAGTCTCGATAACGGTACAGCCCAGCGCTTCGCCCAGCTTTTTGATATCGATCTTATCGCCGTTCTTCCTGACGATATCCATCATATTCAGCGCAATGACCATGGGAATGCCAAGTTCTGCCAGCTGGGTTGTGAGATACAGATTGCGCTCGATATTGGTACCGTCAACTATGTTCAATATAGCGTCAGGCTTTTCGTTTACCAGATAGCCGCGTGCCACGACCTCTTCAAGAGTGTAGGGAGAAAGGCTGTAAATACCGGGCAGATCCTGAATAGTGATATCCTTGCTGCCCTTCAGCTTGCCTTCCTTCTTTTCAACAGTAACGCCGGGCCAGTTGCCCACGTACTGATTGGAACCGGTCAGGTCGTTGAACATGGTGGTCTTGCCGCAGTTGGGGTTACCGGCAAGTGCTATCTTAATGGCCATACCGTTGCCTCCTCATATGTTAGCTTCAACTAACTTTCATTGTAAATTATTGAGATGGTCGCCCATCTCCAATGAATGTGCTTTTCGCGCGGTTTATTCCACTTCGATAAACTCAGCGTCGCCCTTGCGTACGGAAAGTTCATAGCCGCGTACGGTCAGTTCCATGGGGTCGCCCAGAGGCGCAACCTTGCGCACGTAAACTTCAGTTCCCTTTGTGAGTCCCATATCCATAATGCGGCGCTTCAGCGCGCCTTCGCCGTGCAGCTTCACGATCTTACAATTCTGACCGATAGCCACATCCTTGAGTGTCTTCATAAGCCGCCTCCTTAAATCATTATCCGCATCGCCATCGTTTTATCAAGCGCTATGCGGCTGTCTTTTACAGATATGATCATGTTTCCGCCGAGCTCGCTGACGATAGAAACTTCTTCACCCACTACAAATCCCAGCTCTGCCAGATGCTGCCGCACCTCGTCTCTGCCGGTGATCTTCGCGATGATTCCGCGCTCTCCTGCGTTAGCCATTGCCAAAGGCATCATATCAGCCACCTCCGTGGATATCTCATTACATTATATGCTTCCGGCTAAGTTAGATTTCCTTAACCACAGTTAGTTTAGCATAACTAACTCCTTTTGTCAACCCCTTCCAACAAATAAATACATCTCTTGCAAATTGCGGCATAAGATGATAATATATGATACAGGGAACAGAAAGGAAACAGACTCAATGAATATTCACGAATCCGCAGAAGATTATCTCGAGATGATACTGATGCTGTACGAAAAGAACGGCACTGTCCGCTCTATCGATATAGCCACCGGTCTTTCAGTAAGCAAACCCTCCGTTAGCTTTGCAATGAAGCACCTTCGCGAGGATGGATATGTCCAGATGGACAAAGATAATTATATTACCCTCACAGAAAAAGGAATGGATATAGCCCGCCGCGTATATGACAGGCACAAGGCAGTCACCGCATTCCTGGTCAAGATCGGCGTGGATGAAAAGACCGCCCGTACCGATGCCTGCAAGATAGAGCATGATATCTCTCCGGAGACATACGATGCTATCTGCAGATTCCTCAATTAATCGTTCCGTCAGCTCCCGGTGCACAGCACCGGGGCTTTTATTTATCAAAAAAACTGCGCAGTTCAGAACCGAACTGCGCAGTTTTTTGGTTTTATATTTGTATCACTCTATTACTCGGTTGTCGCCAAGTATCTCGGGCTTATACTTCATACTGTCCTGCTCACCTATCTCGCGGATAACGCGGCAGGGAACACCGGCGGCAAAGGAATTATCGGGAATATCACGGGTTACAACGCTGCCTGCGCCGATTACGCAGTTGTTTCCGATGGTAACGCCGGGACATACCACAACATTGGCACCAAACCAGTTATCATGGCCGATAACTACCGGCTTGGCATAACACATATGCTTCTTTTCACCCTTCTCATTGTACATGAGGTAGCGCTCATCGGACAGCATGGGATGGATAGGCGTTACTATGGTGCAGTTAGGACCGAAATTATTATCGGGGCCTATGGTAACGGGCGCATCATCCTGCACGGTGAAATTGTAATTGATGAAATTCCTCTCGGCAATGCGGGTATGTTTTCCGTAATGGAAAAATATCGGGCCCTGCATAAAGCTGCCTTCGCCGAATTCAGCCAGAATGAGCTTTGCTACTGCAGCGCGCGCCTCAACATCATCTTCCTGCATATCGCTGTAAGCCTTGCTGAGCTTATGTGAACGCAGCTTGATGGCTCTGAGTTCGGGGTCTCCGGGAGAAAAAAGCTGACCTGCAAAAATCTTTTCCTCTTCTCTCATGATCGTCTCTCCTTTTAATATACATCACGGGCTCCCATACAGGGAGCCCGCATAGATTACCTGCTTATATTCTCTACAGGGAATTCCTCGGTACGGCCCAGTTCGATATCTTCATTGGATATCTGCGCTACCACGATAACCTCGGCATCGTTGGGCAGCTTATCCATAACCGCAGCAAGGGTATGGGAATCCACATATACGGTGGGCAGAACTTCACCATCCAGCACTATTCTGCTGAATTCATTGAAGTTTTCGCCCTTGACCATGAGCCTGCCGTAACGCAGATTCGCGGCATTGATGCGTATCTCGTCTATACCCATCTGAATATCAGTGGGTTCGAAGGGATATTCACCATCATATACGTCGCGCTCACCGTAAAGTATGTCGTATTCAAGTATCTCCAGCTCGGTCTTATAACCTATGCCGTTGTCAAATACATCATAGCTCTGGTGGAACATGAAGATAGCGCCATCGTGTATGCCCATCTGATCGAAAAGATATGCTGTCAGGCGGTAAGCTTCGATATCGCCGCCCCTGAACTTGGCGCCGTAGTTATTCCAGATGAAATACTGAGTCTCGAAAAGATTTCCGGAATCGATGCATGCCTCGTTCCAGTCAAGCGCAGGCAGATGATCGCCATAGAAAACAACGATAACAGGCTCGTCAAAGTCCTCCATAGCATCAATGAAATCAACGATGAAGTCATCCATGATCACAGCCAGATTCAGATAATTCTGCAGCTGATTGGCATCGAGGTACTTTCCCGGTTCTATGACGCGGATGCTCTTGGAATTCGCAGCGCACTTGAGCAGAGTATCCACAGGATATTTTCCATGGGTACCCACAGTAACGGAGAAAACAAAGTCTCTGCCGGGAGTGGCTTCCAGCGCTTCGATTGTAGATTCGATAATTATATTGTCTTCCGCCCAGCCTACATCGCCGTAATCCAGATCTTCCATAAATTCCATAGGTTCAAATACCTGGAAACCGAGATTGGCATATACTTCGTTGCGGCCGTAGAAAGTAGCCATATAATTATGCACGGCAGTCGCATCATAGCCCATGCCGGTCAGCACAGTAGCCGCAGACTCTATGGGCATGTCTCTTGCAACGGTGTAATAGGGATATTCGCCCGCGCCGAAGTCATCTACGTTCATGCCGGTGAGTATCTCAAATTCGGTATTGGCCGTGCCGCCGCCGACCACAGGCACATACAGCGTACCGGAAGGCCAGTTTCTGAGCATACGGTGATAATTGGGAGTTGCATTTGCGGATACGATAATATCATCCGAAAGATTTTCCGCATCAAAGAAAGACTCAAGCTGGACAAAAACGATGTTGGGCATTACAACTTCGTTCATGACAGGCGTCTCTTCTTCCAGGCCGGTCTTTTCGGCAATATCCTGCACGGTATCGGGGCTGTACTCCTTGGGTTTGGATATACCTATATCCGCAAAGGTATCAAGGAAGGTATAGGCAAAGCCGTATTTCTGGTATGCATCCTTGATACTGGTAAATCTCTCGGTTATGAAGCCGCTGCTTCTGCCGATGGCGACGCCGCCCACGGACACTGCGGTAGTAACGGCTATCATAATAAGCGCCGTCACAAAGTCCACACGCTCCCTGCGGGGTGCTTTGAGGAACAGGAACGCGAGGGCCGCAATGAGCGCAACAATAGCTATTCCGATTCCGATTATCTGCAGCCAGGTGAAATAGATTGTTATCAGCGAGAACATCTCTCCGGCCAGCATAACATCCGCCAGCGTGAAGGGCTGTGTTCTGAAGCAGATAACGACATAGTTTACCACACTCATCGTTATCCAAAAAAGCGATATCAGGCTTATGACCGCATAGCGCCTTCTGAACAGCTGTGATATGAGTATCGTGTTGAATACCAGAAGGTAATCCAGCAGGAATACCAGCGGATAATTGAATATGAAAGAGAAGAACTTACCAAGACCGCGCCTGTTGAACATCTCTACGATTATCGCAACAATAAGGGACAGTACAACAAGGCATACGATGTGGTGGACAGTACGCTGGCGGTCAAAGAGTATTCCTTCCTGCGACCTTACGATATTCAAACGCTTTTTGACGTTTTCGATATGCTCGGAAAAACTCTTTTTCGTGCTTCCGTCTTCCGCCGATTTCTTGAACAGCTTCATAATTAAAACCTCCGATAGGTCACCAGCGGTCGCTTCCGTCCTCGGGAATGACCTTTTCCATTGCAGCAATAGCGCATTCGATCATGCTGTCGTCAGGTTCCTTGGTAGTTACCTTCTGCAGCCATACGCCGGGTGCAGAGATGAAGCGGGTGCAGGCATTGTTCTTGCGGCCCGCAAACTTGATAAGCTCATAACCCACGCCCACAACAATCGGTATGCATGCGAGCTTTATTGCTACGCGCAGTATGGTAGGTATGCCGGTGGGAATGAAGAAGCCCACCACTATGCCGACCAGCAGCACCAGTATCATAAAGGAAGTGCCGCAGCGGGGATGGAATCTCTTCTGGGCGCGTACGTTTTCCACGGTAAGCGGCAGTCCCGCTTCATAGCAGAAGATGGTCTTGTGCTCTGCGCCGTGATACATGAATGTGCGCCTGATATCCTTCATAAAGGATACCGCCACAACATAACCCACGAAAATGAATATACGGAAGATGCCTTCGAAAGCGCTCTGCAGTACGCCGTTGCCTTCGATAGCGGGAATAGCCATTGCCAGCCACTTATACAGCTGCGTGGGCAGATACATGAAAAGACCGACGCCCAGCACTACAGCGAGCACCACTGCAAGAGGGGTAAGCACATACTTGAACAGCTTATCTTCCTTCTCTGCCTTTTTCTTGTCGGCAGGCTCCTCGTCAAAGCCCGCTATCTCGGCAGAACGCATGAGGTACTTATAACCGGTGGAAAGGGAATCGTACATATTGAATATGCCGCGCACGAAAGGCAGCTTGAGGAATTTGCTGCGGGTGGATGTTTTGGTTTCGGACTGCTCCAGCACGATTTCACCCTCGGGATTGCGCACAGCCATAGCGGTGACCTTCGGTCCGCGCATCATGATGCCCTCAATCAGCGCCTGACCGCCTATAGAAGTCATTTTCTTATCCATATATTGATCCTTTCAATACTACTGCGATTGTATACTAATAATATTATACTCCAATATGGCGATATGTCAAACCGGCTGTATGATTTATACAAAAACAAAGGTATATTCAGGCATTGTTGACTTGACCGCACGAATAATATATAATTAACACAACAACATTACGGCCATGCCGATTTCGGAAGGAGAACAACAATGACTATCGCCAAATGGGATATATTCGAAGCAGTTTTCAAAGGTCCTGATGAGGGCAACCCCTTTACCGAAATAGAATTTTCCGCCGAATTCAGGCTGGAAAACCGCACCCTTTATGCCGACGGCTTCTACAACGGCGCCGGCGAATACAAGCTGCGCCTCATGCCCGATGCGGAAGGCAAATGGACTTACACCACCCGTTCCAACGCGTCTGCCCTCGACGGCATAACCGGCGAATTCGAATGCACTTCTCCCCGCGCAGGTGTGCACGGCCCCGTGCGCGTATCTTCTGCGGTATCCTCTGAATTCCACAGACCTACCGCATCCACCCGCCTTGCCTACGCTGACGGTACCGATTACATGTGCGTGGGTACCACCTGCTATGTGTGGACCCATCAGGGCGACGCCCTTGAGGAAAAGACCCTTGAAACTCTCTCTAAGGGATATTTCAATAAAATACGCATGTGCCTCTTCCCCAAGCACTACGAATTCAACCGCAACGAGCCCGAATTCTATCCCTTCGAAGGTTCAATGGAAGACGACGGCAGCTATGACTGGGATTTCAACCGATTCGATATCCGCTACTGGGAACATCTGGAAAAGCGCATAGGTCAGCTTATGGAACTGGGTATTGAAGCCGACCTTATCATCTTCCATCCGTATGACCGCTGGGGCTTCTCCTGCATGCCCCGCAGTGTGGACTTCCGCTATCTGAAGTACATGGTAGCGCGCCTTGCGGCATTCCGCAACGTATGGTGGTCTTTTGCAAACGAATATGACCTTATGCCCGATAAGACCATGGAGGACTGGGATAATTACTTCAAGCTCGTTCAGCAGAAGGACCCTGCGCAGCATCTGCGCTCCATCCACAACTGCCGTCCCTTCTATGACCATTCCAAGCCCTGGGTAACTCATTGCTCCGTACAGCATTCCGATATGGAGCGCGTACCCGAATGGATAGCAACTTATCAGAAGCCCGTAGTCATAGACGAATGCTGCTACGAGGGCAACATTCCCAACTACTGGGGCAGCATCTCCGCCGAAGAGATGGTCAACCGCATGTGGGAGTCCATCGTATGGGGCGGTTACGCAGGCCATGGCGAGACCTACCTGCATCCCGAAGATATCCTCTGGTGGGCAAAGGGCGGCGAGCTGCACGGCAAGAGCCCCGAGCGCATACTCTTCCTCAGGAAGATAATGGCTGAAATGCCCGCAGACCCCGTACCTTACTACGAGCGCACCCGCGTTGTGGGCCTCAATTATGATTTCAAGCAGTATCTGCTGTATTACGGACTGAGGCAGAGCGGCGTAAAGGTCGTAAACCTGCCCGCCGATGCGCAGTACAAGGCCGAATGGATAGACACCTGGAACATGACGGTAGAAAGCGTCGACGGTCTCTATTCCGGCGAAGGTGCACGCATCCCTATGCCCTCCCGCTCTTATGTAGCCCTCAGACTCACAAGAGTAAAGTAATTTTCTCAAATCCATTGCTCCCGGTAATCAAGGCGCATATTTCTGCTTTTCCGGAAGCCTTGATTATAACTGCAGCCGGCTTCACAGCAGCGGCAGACAAAAAAGCACCCCCGTGCAGGAAACCCATTCCGCACGGGGGTGTTTTTATCGATATCATTTCCTGGCCTTGGAAGCAATTACCAGCATGGAGACAAACGCAATGATATTCTTAATGGGGAACAGGAATTCTACCAGCTGGAATATATTGACATAATCAAAACCAACATAATAAATACCGCGAAGTATATTAACTATATAGCTGCCATTAATCAGATCGTAGATATATACATTTCCGATATAGAAATCAAGCGGCACATCCATGAGTGAGAGCACATTGATTACGACCTGCGCAAACAGGAATACGCCGCTGAATACCGCGCCAACGATGCATCCTCCCTTGGAAGGCTTGCTCTGAACGCCGTTGATAAGGCATATAATGGGAACGATCATAGAAATGACGAAAGCAACTCCATATACTTCAAAAAATCTGATGATATACTTCTCACGCACAGGAAAGTATGAAAAGTAATCGACAGCATACAGCAGCATGGACAGCACGGTAAGTATCAGGGGCAGTATGGCGAGGAACCTTGCTCCGCCGCCGATTTTGACGGGCTGTACAGCTGCGTAATTCACAGCAGTATTATATGGATTGGCGTTATAATTTACCTGAGGCTGCACGGGTCTCACAGGCTGCGCGGCATATACAGGCTGCGCGGCGGCGGGCTGGGCTGCGGCAGACCCGGCGCTGACATTTCTGGCAGTTCCGCAGCGTGCGCAGAACGCTTCATTTTCCTCATATGCCCTTCCGCAATTTGCGCAGATATTGGCTGCGGGGACGGCCGGCTGCGCCTGTGCCGCACCGCAATAGCAGCAGAACTTCACGTTATCCTGCAGCTGCTTTCCGCAATTCGAACAAAACATAATTTCCCCTCCTTGTGTAAGACCGCAATATCTTACATATTAATATTATTATATCACAAAATACACTGCAGCAAAATACATAAATATGCAAAAACATCCCGGCATCCGTTATGAATGCCGGGATGTTCATACTTTTTATCAGCCTTCTGCCTTGACGATCTTCTCACGGAACTGATCGCAGTAGTACTGGACCATTTCGAACTTGGCATCGGGAGCGATACGGTGGTCGGGGCAGGGAATGTAACCGCCCAGATCTACCAGAGCCTTCAGACGCTTGATCTCAGCATCAACAGCTGCCTTATCGTGTGCGAATACGCGCTTGTCCATGCCGCCTACGCCGAACAGACCCTTGCCGTACTGCTCACGCCAGGGCTTGATGTTGGCGTCCCAGGTACCTACTTCGATGGGGAACATGGTGTTTACGCCGTTCTCAAACCATACGGGGATCAGCTTGTCGATCTTGCCGTCACAGTCAACGGAAACGCGGTCGATGCCGTACTTCTTCAGCATGTCGGTGATCTTCTTGTAGTGGGGACCAACGTAATCTGCAAATACGCCGGGATTTACGAGGGGACCGGAGTTGAAGCAGATGTCCTCCCAGAAGTGGGCATAGTCAAACTTGATGCCGCTGGAAGCGATCTTCTCCGCAACCTTATAGATCAGGTTGCCTACGGTGTCGATGATCTCTTCGTAGAGTTCCTCATCGTCTGCGAACAGATATGCCAGAGGCTCAACGCCCATCATGTTGCGGATGTTGCCGTAGAGGCTGCCGCAGTGCAGTGCCAGAGGAACATCACGGGTGGCGTCCTCTGCCAGAGCCTTCTCGATGGCCTTCATGTTAACGCGGTCCTCGCTGTACTGGAAACGATGCTTGTAGTGCTCTTCCCAGGCTTCGCGGCCGGTCATGGAAGTGCCGATCTCAGCGGGGATGGATACAACGCCGGGCTTTACCAGAACCTTCAGACCCATGGAATCGCGCTTGATGATGGATCCGTCGGGCTTGGTTTCGAGGATCTCTTCCTCGAAAGCGGGATACATGAAGTTCCTGCCGCCGAATACGGTGTTCCAGTTAAAGTCGAAGCCCAGCTTCTTCATGATGGAGAAGTCGAACTCGGAAGTATCGCCGTAACGCTTGTAGCCTTCGCACTCTTCCTTAGTGATGTAGCCTTCGGCGCACCACTTGTCAAGAGTTTCTACCCAGTAGCCGAAAGCTACGACGGGCATGCGGTCATAATCCTGATAATGCAGTATAGCATTTGTTCTTTCCCTGTTATTCATGCCGTTTTCCTCCGATCGCCATGATTTTCTGTATATCATTTTAGCACAGTACACATCAGGTGACAATATCAAATATTGCCCGTAAACAGCAAAAAATTGTTCCTTATTCCCATACACAGCAAAATATTACAAAAATATTTCTGTCGTATTTCAATCTTATATATTTTACATTGGATTTTGCAGGATATCTTAACAGTCATGTTGTAATATATAAGCAAGAAAATATTCGAAACCCGCCGATTATGCCCCGGCGCCATAAGGAGAGCATTCATGAATAGATTCACCAAAAAGCTCCGCATTATTGCTGTCGCGCTCATGACCGTTATTGTCATGTCGCTTATGCCTGTCAGCGCGCTTGCGGAAGCATATTCTGCCGTTGTTACCGACAAATCCGTAAAGGTATATACCGACCCCGCACTCAGCGATTATGCCGGTGTTCTCAAGCGCGGCAATATTGTCGTGGTCGAAGAAGCAAACGGCAAGGTTGCTATGATCAGCTATAAGGGCAAAAGCGGTTATTATTGCGAAATCTCCGCCCTCACCGATGTTCTTGAAGTAGGTATGCCCGTTATCGTAAACACCGACAGCACCGCATACGAAATGCCCGATACCGCTTCTGCCTCTATCGAAGTAAAGCGCGGCACCGAGCTCACTCTGCTTGCTGTTGATGAAAAATGGGCGCTTGTCGAGGGCAACGGTTACGGCGTATATATGAAGAAAGCTCATCTTTCCCTGATCGATGAGGAGCTTTCCACCACTACCCCCGCCCCCACTCACAACCCCGACATCTCCGGCAGCATCGACTGCACCGTTACCGCCTCTTCTCTGAACGTATACGAATCCACCAATACTTCCTCCAAGAAGCTTGTGGCTCTGGAATACGGCGACAAGGTGCAGGTAATCGCATACAATTCCAACTGGGCTTATCTGTATTACAACGGCGTGTACGGATACTGCGCCACTTCCGGTCTTATCAAGACCAGTCTGCTGCCCACCGCACAGCCCGAAGAGATCCCCGGTGAAAATATCTTCGAAGCCGTTGTAACCACCGAAACTCAGGCATATTCTGCCGCAAGCACTTCTTCCTCCAAAATGGCAAAGCTGCCCGAGGGAACCGTTGTAAACGTACTGGCATACAATTCCACCTGGGCAAAGGTAGAAAAGAACGGCGCAGTAGGCTATGTAAAGACCTCCGCGCTGGTCCGCAAGGAAGAAAACAACTCCGCCGATAACGGCGATGAGTTCACCAGCGTATCCAGCTTTAAGGCAATCGCTCTCGAAAAGACTCAGGTCTATTCCGACACCAGCACTTCTTCCGACAAGACTGCTTCCCTCGCTGCAGGCGAAGTGGTAACCGTTCTCGCTTATAATTCCACCTGGGCAAGGATCCAGCACAACGGCTCCGTTGGTTATGTGAAGACTTCTTCCCTTATCAAATATGCGCTTAAGGACTGCACCGCTTATAAGGCGCTTGTCGTGACCCGCGTGCAGGCATACTCTGCCCCCTCCACTTCCTCTACCAAGATGGCAGTGCTGGCTGTAAATACCGAAGTAAAGGTTACCGCACATGATTCCGAATGGGCAAGGGTAGAAAAGAACGGCGCAGTGGGTTACGTAAAGCTTCATACCATCGAAAAGAAGCCTGCCGCCAATCTGGCTGAAGAATACCGCGAAAAGTATCCCAGCGTTCTGTTCACCGCAACGGTCATCGCACCCTCCGTTCCCGGATATTATGACGCCGACACCAGTTCCTCCGATTTCAATCTTGATATCGGAACTCAGGTAGATGTATACGGCTACAGCAAGAACTGGGCCTACATAGGTATCGGCGAAAAGCGTGGTTTCGTTGCCACCAAGTATATAAGTTCTGCCGATTATACCGAGCTTTCTTCCGGCAACAACGGCGAAAACACCAAGAAGATGCAGCAGAATCTGCTCAAGCTCGGCTACTATGACGGTACTCCCGACGGCAATTACTCCAACCTGACCACCGGCGCTGTCCGCAGGTTCCAGGCCGCCATGGGTCTTTCCCAGACCGGCAATGCAGATGTCGCTACTCTGCGTGTACTGTATGGCGGATATGCCCCCGCTTCTCCCCTGCTTTCCGCAAACCTGTCCAGCGGCAAGAGCGGCGATGATGTAAACCGTATTCAGACAAGGCTCTACTACCTTGACTATTTCTCCAAGGTCTCCAGTATTGACGGCACCTTCGGCAGCACCACCATCGCCGGCATCAAGCTCTTCCAGGGTGTATCCGGTCTGGCCGTTACCGGCGTTGCAGACCCTGCCACCATCAAGGCACTGTATGCCGCTGATGCCAAGAAGATGCCCACGGGCAATGTTGCCGTAGACTATGTTCCCGGCAACGGCAACGATGCCGTACTGCAGATCCCCAAGGGACTTGAGTCCACTCAGAGCTATCTGCCTGAGAATCCCACCAGGGATGAGCGCATCGAATACGCGATCTATATCGCTCAGCTGCAGCTCGGCAAGCCCTATATTTACGGTACTGCGGGCCCCAATTCCTTCGACTGCTCCGGCTTCACCACCTACGCATTCAAAAAGGTTGGCGTTTCCCTCGGACGTTCCGCATATGCACAGGGCTACAACAGTTCCAGCGGCACCAAGATCACCAACTATTCCGACCTGAAGCGCGGCGATATCGTCTGCTTTGAGACCATCTCCGACAGTGACAGTTCCGACCACGTCGGTATCTATCTCGGCGGCGGATACTTCATACACGCTTCCTCCGGCGACAGCAACGGCAGACGCGTTGTTATCAACAGCATGAGCTCCGGCTTCTATCAGCGTGAGTTCACCTGGGGCCGCCGTCCCATCGAATAACAATAAATACCGCCTTGCGTATAATAAACGCAAGGCGGTTTGCTTTTCAGACATATATTTCGTATGTGAACTCTGTCCGTTCCTCTTCGCCGGAGGAACGGTTTTTTCTTTTACCGGTACTGCAGTGTGTCATACCCAGCTTCTCCGCGACCCGGATGGAAGCAATATTCTCACTGTCGCAGCAGGCGATTATTCTGCGCATACCCAGTTCCGATGCAGCAAAATCGATCAGCGCACGGGCTGCTTCGGTCACATATCCCCTGCCCTGACAATCGCTGCGCATTATCCAGCCAAGTTCGCCCTGTGTACGGTCGGTACGGTAATACAGCGTTATACCGCCTGCATGCCTTCCCTCCGCGATGATGGCAAATTCGAGCCGTGTCGGCCTGTTGCTCGCCCATTGCGCGACAGCGAATGCAATGGTACGCGCAGTCTCTTCGATATCTGCGGACGGCAGATGCATCATGAAACGGGTATTCTCCGCATCTGATGCATATTCGTAAGTGGATGCAACATCCCCCATCTCAACGGGACGCAGAAGCAGCCTGCGGGTCCTGATCTCCATAAACATACACTCCAAAGAAAAAGGAGCCGCATACTGCGGCTCCTTTTTTAAGCCAGATTATCAGATATCGTATACGCGGTCATCCCAAACGGATACGCGCTCGCCGGTACGGGCAGATACGTAGCATGCCAGAACGCAGCGCAGAGAATCGCGGCCTTCTTCAGCAGTGCATACGGGCTCGCCGCCGTTCAGGAATGCAGCCAGCTGGGTGCCCTGAGCGTAGATGCGCTCGCCGTGGCCCTTGGGGCTGGGAATATCGGAGATGGTCCAGTTCTCGTCACCCTGCTTATACCACTTGAGGCCTTCGGTGCCGTGGGGCAGCTTGGTGGAGGGGCCGTCATCGTAGTACTGCTGGATGGAACCCTTGCTGCCGTATACTTCGGTGCCGATCTCAGCGGCAACGGTAGTGAACTGGCAGGAGATGTCGGCGATCATGCCGTCCTTGTACTTGAACAGGGCGATGCCGGTATCGTTGGGAACCAGAGGATTGACCATGGTGGACATCTCGCAGCTTACGGACTCGGGCATGCCGAAGATCCAGATCATCATGTTGATGGGATGAGAAGAGTCATCGGCAAAGATATCACGGTTCAGCTCGGGATTTGCATGCCAGGTGGTCTCGAAGTTGCCCCACTCGTGAGTGCCCAGAGCATGACGACGACGATACATGGTGATAGTGCCCAGATCGCCGGATTCGATGAGTTCCTTCATCTTGATGTTCTGGGGATCGCAGCGCATCTGCCAGCCCATAGTGAAACGAACGCCGTACTTGTTGACTGCGTCAACGATGCGGTCTGCGTCCTTCATGGTCAGTGCCATGGGCTTGTAGCAGATGATGTCCTTGCCGGCCTTGGCAGCCATCTCTACGAAATCGGGATGATACTTGGTCTCGCAGGAGATAACAACAGCCTGGATATCGGCAGCCAGCAGTTCTTCTGCGGTTGCATAAGCGGTTGCGCCCAGCTTTTCGCAGCTGTTCTTGCAGCGCTCTGCATCATGATCCCAACCGGCAGTGATCTTTACGCCGAGTTCGGGATGATCGAGCCAATTCTGGCCATAGGACATTACGTGACCATGTGCAAAACCGAGTACGCCAACATTAATCATTTGGAAACACTCTCCTTAATGCATAAATTCTGTTAAACCAATTATACAATAATTCACATCCGGAAACAAGCCACCATACCCTATTTCATAAATAAAAAGCCCTTCCCGATATAAATCCGTTCATAACACATCAACCGGCCCGCCAATGGCAAAACAAAAAAAGTACCCGTCCCCCATTGCATACGGGAGACGGGTACGGTAACAACGCGCGGTGCAGTCCGCTGCAGGATGCCTGCTTAGAGGATCTTGCGGAGGAAGGACTGGGTACGCTCGTTCTGAGGATTGTCGAAGATCTGATCGGGAGTGCCGTCCTCGATGATACGACCGTTGTCCATGAAGATGACGCGGCTGCCGACCTCACGGGCAAAGCCCATTTCGTGGGTAACGACGACCATGGTCATGCCTTCCTTGGCAAGGGACTTCATAACATCCAGAACTTCGCCTACCATCTCGGGGTCAAGCGCGGAGGTGGGCTCGTCAAAGAGCATCACATCGGGCTCCATGCACAGCGCGCGCACGATGGCGATACGCTGCTTCTGACCGCCGGAAAGCTGGCTGGGATAAGCCTTTGCACGGTCAGCCAGACCTACACGTTCCAGCAGTGCCATAGCCTTTGCTTCGGCCTCGGCCTTGCTGCGCTTGAGCAGCTTCATGGGCGCGATGGTCATGTTGCGCAGGATGGTCATATGGGGGAACAGATTGAAGTGCTGGAAAACCATGCCCATCTTCTGACGATGGATATTGATATTTACCTTGGGGTCTGCAATGTCAACGCCCTCAAAAACGATCTGACCGCCGGTGGGCATCTCAAGCAGATTCAGGCAGCGCAGAAAGGTGGACTTACCGCTGCCGGAAGGACCGATAACAACGACTACCTCGCCCTTTTTGATATCGGTGCTGACGGAATCAAGCGCCGCGATCTTTCCGCCGCCGAAGTGCTTGGAGAGACCTTTTACGCTGATAAGGGTATCAGTGCTCACTGTTCCTCAGCCTCCTTTCAAGAATGCCAACAAGCCAGGTAAAGAACATTACCATTACAAGATAGATAAGTGCAACTGCGATAAGTGCAACTGCGATAAGCGGCATAAAGGGAGAATAAGTGGTGCCGCGGATGATGTCGCCGCCCTTGGTGAGTTCCTCAACGGCTACATAGCCGGCAACAGAGGTCTCCTTCAGCAGAACGATGAACTCGTTTGCCAGAGAGGGCAGAACATTCTTGAACGCCTGCGGGATAACGATGTACAGCATGGTCATGGGATAGCTGAATCCCAGAGAGCGACCTGCCTCGGTCTGTCCGTTGTCGATGGACATGATGCCGCCGCGGATGATCTCCGCAACGTATGCGCCGGAATTGATACCGAAGGATATCATGGCGATCATGACGCCGTTACGGGAGGATGCGAACACGATGTAATACATGATCATCAGCTGAACAACTGCGGGAGTGCCGCGGATGACAGTCAGATAAATCTGGCAGATGCTGTTCAGGATCTTCAGCACGAAACGTCCGAATCCGTTGCGCATGGTCGCAATATTCTTGTCGTGAGTGGTACGCACAAGAGCAACCAGTACGCCCAGGAAGATACCGATAAGCAGCGCTACAAGAGTGATCTTCAGAGTATTCAGCAGACCGTCGGTCAGGAAGTGCCAGCGGTTATCCTCTATGAAGTTCAGACGGAACTCAGCCTTGAAGCCATTCCACCAGCTGGGTTCTTCAGTGGGGATATTGGTGTTTACGATGGTACGCAGGATCTTCTCGCCGTCAACATATGCCAGCGCTTCGGCAGCTGCATTGAAGGTCTCTTCATCGTATGCAAAGAATACATAATCCTCATCGATATAGGATCCATCAAGCGCTGCAACGCCGATATTGCGCACTACATAGCTCTTGCCGGGCTTGGAATCGATCATGAAGCAGTCAACGTCTCCGTCAACAACATCGGCGGTAGCATCTGCGCCGTTCTCATAACGGATCAGCTTGTCCTCGGCAACAACGCCGGTGAGCAGCTCGTCGGCAGCGGTACCGGTCTTTACGGCTACGGTATATTCGCCGCTCAGCGCATCTTCGATAGTAGCAATGCCGGATTCTTCATGCACGATCACTATCTGAGTGTTGGATGCATAATCCTCGCTGACGAACATGCCTTCGGGGGCTTCATCAGCGGTAAGACCGCCAAATGCGATGTCGATCTCGCCATTTTCAAGTGCAGCAACAGCAGCATCTTCGTCGATCACATGGAAAACGACATCGCGTCCCATGTATTCGCCCATTGCGTTTGCCAGTTCAACATCGATACCGGCGGGCGCTTCGTCAGTTATATAGCAGAAGGGAGCGCCGGCAACGATACCTACATCCAGCGTTTCCTCAGCCATTACGGGCACTGCAGCGATGCACAGCACCAGCATTATACATGCGATAAGCTTCTTCATATCAAAAATCACAGCATCCTTACACAATAATCGGGTTGCGCTGCTATTCGCGGCGCAACCCATAGGTATTAGACTAAGTGAGGATTATTCCTCGGTGGTCTCCTCAGTGGTCTCCTCGGAATTGCCAAGATACTTTTCATTGATGGCATCCAGAGTGCCGTCTTCCTTCATGGTAGCCAGCTCAGCATTGAAGTCGTCCATCAGGTCTTCGTTCTCGAAGGAGAAAACGATTGCATACTCTTCCAGAGCGTACTCGGTGTCCAGAATGATCAGACCTTCGTTAGCATTTACGAATGCCTTTGCGGGCTCGTTGTCGATGATAACGCAGTCGATCTTGCCGGCCTTCAGAGCTTCAACAGCGTCTGCGCCCTTGTTGAAGCGCTCAACGGTGCACAGACCGGTGTCTTCCAGGTCCCAGGTGGCGTACAGGTCACCGGTGGTGGCCAGCTGAACGCCGATGCTGTAGCCGCCGTTGAACAGATCGTCAACGCAGGTGATATCGGAATCTTCGGAAACGATAACTACCTGAACTGCGGTGGTGTAGGGATCGGAGAAGTTAACGAACTGCTGACGGTCCTCGGTGATGGTCATACCGGACATACCGAAGTCAGCCTTGCCGGACTGAACAGCGGGGATAACTGCGTCGAAAGCCATGTCATCAATAACCAGAGTGTAGCCCAGGCGATCGCAGATGGTCTGTGCGATTTCAACGTCGATACCGATGATCTCGGTGCCCTCATAGTACTCGTAGGGGGGGAACTCAGCGTTGGTGCCCATTACCAGAACGGGCTTGTCTTCTGCCATTGCCATACCGACTACGGCAAACATCATAACGAGGATAAGGGAAATAATCTTTTTCATTGTAGTGACCTCCAGAAAAATTAGTATGGGCCTATTATACGCTCTATTCATCGAAAATGCAATAGAAAACATTAGATTTTACATAAATAAATATGTTTTCCCGTATATTTATGCAAAACTCTGTATTTATACATTCGTATTGGAATACAAAAACCGCTGCACACGCGGTGCGGCGGTTTCTGTTCATTATCAGCAGTGCCTGTCGGAATATTCCTTGATAGAATCACGCATATACATCCAGTTTCCGGAAGTAAAATCGGGAATTTCCACAGGTGCAGAGCCCAGTGCGATGGACTTTTCGGAAAGAGGAGTGATGGCCATCCATGCGGCTGCGTCGTATACGTCGATGGGCATCTCCCAGCCCTTTACGAGGCACTCGATGAATGCGCCGAATACCAGACCGTCCATTCCGCCATGACCGCCGCTTACGCCGTCATGCAGGAACTTGTGCCAGATGGGATGCTCATACTGCTCCTGATACTTCTCCACATTGTTCCATTCGGGCTTCCAGTTCCAGTGATCCTTATGTACACCGTCAAGGAATACGGAATTGGTACGTTCCTCATACATGCCCTTTACGCCGCGGATGGAAAAATCACGGGAGTAATAACGGGGCAGAGTGGTATCAAGGGTCAGCAGGATGCTCTCACCGCCTGCGCACTTGATGAGCGTATTCACAACATCGCCCTGATTGAACTTGCCGGGGGTGCCGAATGCGTTCATACCCGCAGCCTTGGATGCGGTAGAGGTCAGGCTGATCATGCGGTTGCCGGAATTGATATTCAGTATCTTGGCAATGGGGCCCAGTTCATGGGTAGGATAGTTTTCGCCGCAGCGGTTGCGGTAGTGACGCAGGCGGTAATGATGGTTTACGTCGCCGCCGGCGATCTCGTCGCGCAGATCATGTGCATATGCGCCGGTGGCATGCACTATCTCGCCGAACAGACCCTGACGGACCATGTTGGTGACCATCAGCTCGGTACGGCCGAAGCAGCAGTTTTCCATAAACATGAAAGGCACACGGGTCTTTTCCCAGGTACGCACCAGATCCCAGCATTCCTGCAGGCTGGTAGCACCGCCGACTTCGATACCTACGGGCTTGCCGCATTCCATTGCGCGGATGGCAAAGGGAATATGGGTCTCCCAGGGAGAGGTTACGATAACAACTTCCACTTCGGGACATGCCAGCATATCTTCGAATTCAGTAAATGCCTTGGGCTTGTATTCGGTCTTTTCGCGGAGCATTGCCGCAGTCTTTTCGGCACGGTCTTCGAAATTATCGCATACAGCAACAACTTCCATATCCTTTATGTATACAAAGCAATCAGCCATGAGTCCGCTGCCGCGTCCGCCGCAACCGACGACGCCGACCTTTATTTTACCCATTAAAATGACCACCTTTCGGTTTTTGTTCGTTGGGCACAGTATACCACACACAGCGCCGCATAACAAGCGTGAACGGAGCCAAATGCCGAATATTAAGTACAGATTCTTCGCGAAACAGGGCGAAAAACATTCCTTGCACGCGCATATCCGCTGTCAGACCGCATATACATATCTGTGTACACATCATTGAACGGAGGACTGCTAATGGACAGGATAAAACTGCTGCTGGCAGACGGCAGTCAGACGCTGCTTGAACTGCTTGGCGAAAAACTCGGCCGCATGCCCGATATGGAGATAACCGCCCGTACCGACGATGGAGCAAAGGTTCTCTGCGCTGTCGCAGAACATCAGCCCGATATACTGGTAATGGACCTCATACTTCCCCGCTGCGATGGATTCATGGTGCTTGAACAACTCGCGCAGATGGATGAAAGCTGCCGCCCGAAGGTGCTGGTACTGACCTCACTCTCCCGCGATGACTTCATACTGCGGGCGCTGAAACTGGGCGCGGCATATTACATGGTAAAGCCGTTCGACATACAGCTGCTGTGCGACAGGATACGCGACATAAGTTCCGCCGGCGAAACAGTGATTCAGGACGGCCATGCCCTTAACGAGAGCAGCAGCGCTGCCGATGAACAGCTGACCAATCTGTTCCTCACCCTTGGCATCCCCGCCAACATAAAGGGCTATCAGTATCTGAGAGAAGCCGTGCTGATGGTCCTGTCAGACCGTTCGCTTACAGGGCGCATCACAAAGGAACTGTACCCCGGCGTGGCAAAGAGATTCGGCGCTACGCCCAGCAAAGTTGAACGTGCCATGCGCCATGCCATAGAAGTGGCGTGGAATCGCGGCAGGCTCGATACCGTAAACCGGATGTACGGGCACAGGCTTTTTGAAAAGCAGGACAGGCCTTCCAACAGCGAATTCATATCCTGCATAGCCGAAAAGCTGCTTACGGGCAGAACAGCATAGCAAAAGCTCCGGAAGTTTCAGAAACTCCGGAGCTTTTTTATTATATGCTGCGCCTCAGCACTTCAACGACAGCATCGCCGACCTGTGCAGTAGCCGCATTTCCGCCCATATCGGGAGTGAGCGCCTTCTTTTCCATGAGCACGGTCTCAATGGCGTCGATTACCTTCTTCCCCCATTCGGTATAACCAAAGTGGTCAAGCAGCTGACTTACCGCCCACACTGTGGCAAGCGGATTGGAAATCTGCCTGCCCGCAATATCGGGTGCCGAGCCGTGAATTGGTTCGAACATGGAAGGATAAGTGCCCTCGGGATTTATATTCGCGCCTGCCGCAAGACCTATTCCGCCGGCAATAGCCGCGCCCAGGTCGGTGAGTATATCGCCGAAAAGATTTGATGCGACAACGACGCCGAAGCTTTCGGGATGAGTGACCATCAGCATACTTGCCGCATCCACCAGCAGCGTGCGCGTGGGCACATCCGGATATTCTTTGCTGACTTCCGCAAATATCTTATCCCAGAACACCATGGAATAGTTGAGAGCATTGCCCTTGCTGACGCTGGTGACGGATGTCTTCTTCTCCCTCGCCAGTTCGAATGCGTATCTCATGATGCGCTGACAGCCCTTGCGGGTGAACACGCCGTGCTGCACAACCATCTCGTTTTCCTTATCGGGCCAGAGCCACATGCCGCTGCCTGCATATTCGCCCTCGCTGTTTTCGCGCACAAATACCATGTCGATATCTTCGCGCTTTGCGTTTTTAAGTATACCCTCCGCACCGCGCAGCAATTTTACCGGGCGCAGATTCACATACTGGTCGAATTCCTTGCGGATGACAAGCAGCAGTTCTCTCAGAGAAATGTGGTCCGGCACACCGGGAAAGCCAACTGCGCCAAGCAGAATCGCATCGGATTTTTTCAGAAGTTCCAGTCCGTTTTCGGGCATCATCCTGCCGTTTTCAAGATAATACTCGCAACCCCAGGGATAGTGCTCATAATCGAACGAGAATCCTCCGTCAAGCTGCGAAATGCAATCCAGCACCTTTATTCCCTCGGCAATGACTTCGGGACCTATGCCATCGCCTGCGATAACTGAAATATTGTATTTCTTCATGACCGTATCCTCCCCTTCCCTGTCAATCGTTTTCCGGAATATAATCCTCTCTTTCAATGGAGAAGCCCTGACCCTTTACTTCGTTTATCTGTGTTATGGTTATAAATGCGCCCGGATCCGCCGCCTGTATAAGTTCCTTTGCATCAAACAGCTTGCGTGGAGGTATTACGCACAGCACGCCCTTCTGCTTTTCCTCGGTGATGCCGGTTTCTATCATCAGCATGGTAACGCCCGCCTTAAGTCCCGAAAGCAGGCTGCGGCGTATCTTTTCGTATTCGGGAGAGATCACTATTATCTGAATCTGTGCCTGACCAAGCAGCATCACTTTATTGAGCACGATGGTCTCAATCACAAGCAGCAATATGCCGTAGAGTATGCATTCCATGCTGCTGTTTATCGCCTGACCAAGCAAAATAGCGAAATCCACAATATACACCAACACGCTCACGGGCAGGTGCAGCCACTTATGGAGAGAAAGCACCAGGCCGTCCGTGCCGCCGGTGGATGCGCCCACGCGCATAACAAGACCTACGGCTATGCCGATAAGTCCGCCCGCAAATATTGCCGAAAGCATCATGTTGTCCGTTACGGCTTCAATGCCCGGTATGCGCTGTACGGCTGCAAGCATAAAGGGGTAAAGGAACGAGCTTGCTACGGTCGTGATAAGGAAATGCTTGCCCAGCACCAGTGTGCCCAGCGCAAGGAATACAATATTTATGCCGAGAACTATAGTTGCCGTTTCGACAGGCAGCATTCTTCCTATAATAAGGCTTGCACCGGTGGCGCCTCCCATAATAACTCCGCTCGGCATTATAAACGCCGCTACAGCAAGAGCGAGCATCGCATTTCCCAACAGTACCGAAAGGCATACTTCCGTCATCCTGCGTACTTTTTTGTTCATATATCCGACCTCTGTCCAATTAATTTTCTATAACTCTGACACCACGGCCGGCAAGCAGCTGCCCGGCCCATGCCATGCGCTCTTCCGAAGGCACCCATTCTTTTTGGGCATTATCCGTTCTTCCGACCTGCACGGCTTTTGTACCGCCGTACGCGTGATATGCGATAAGCTCAACGCCTTCACAGTTTGAAAGGCTGTGGAATATCTCCGCAACTTCGGCAAGATGCGCTTCGTCCATATTCACGCCTTCTACCATTATACACCTGAGCCGCGTACGTCCTCCCAAAGCATCCACCGCATGCAGATTTTCCAGTATGCGCACATTTGAATGCCCGGTGTACCTGCGGTGGCGTTCGGCGTCGGTGTCCTTTATATCCCAGAGAAAAATATCCGTGCATGCCGCAAGTCTCACGGCATATGCCGGGTCGAAATATCCACAGGTCTCAACCGCGGTGCCGATGCCCTCAGCTTTTGCAGCCTCAAGCAGTGCGAGGCAGCCTTCGGGCTGCGCCATTGGTTCACCGCCCGAAACGGTTACACCGCCGTCGCTGCCATAAAAAGCCCTGTCTTTTTTTACTTCCGTCAGTATATCCGCAATTGGCATTGTTCCGCCGGACATTTCGCAGGCGCCTGCAGGGCATACTTCTGCGCAGCTGCCGCAGCCTTTGCAGGCTTCGCGGTCTACGCCGTGACCTTTGGTGGACATGATATGCGCACCTGCAGGGCACACCACATTGCATGCTCCGCAGCCTATGCACAGCCCGTCCGAAAACATGACCTCAGGACGCATGTTCTGCGTTTCGGGGTTATGACACCATTGACAGCGCAGCGGACAGCCCTGCAGAAACACCGTGGTGCGTATGCCGGGGCCGTCCTTCGTGCAGAATTTCTGTATACGTGTTACGCGTACATCACACATGCTGCGCGGTCCTTTCAATAATCATATTCTGCCATTCCTTATCGAGAGTGACGAATCGGGCATTCCAGCCGGACACGCGCACGGAGAGAGTTTTATAGGCCTGCGGGTCCTGCTGTGCCGCACGGAGGATCTCCGCATCCACAACATCGAGCTGCATGAAATATCCGCCAAGCGCCGCAAAGCCGCGTATCAAAGCCATTATGGCGTTTATGCCGTTTTCGCCCGCAACAGTATCGGGATAAAGTTTCACATCAAGCGCCGCGCCGGTTGTCTGCTTTACAAGGTCCGCCTTGCAGTAGGAACGGATTATGGAAGTAGCGCCGCTCATATCGGTGCCGGGAGTGGGCGAAGAATTTCCCGAGAGTATATCGCCCTTCCTTGCGCCGAAAGCGGTGGCCGCGCGCTGCGGCAGCCACTCTATCTGACGTCCGAATGTACTTACGCCTGGTACAAACTTCATCGGCACATCGCTCACGAATCCGGTAACGATATCCGCAAAGTCATTCAGCACGCGTACGGTATAGGCATCCGCAGTATCGTCGTCATTTCCGTAATATGTATACTTGTTGTGGGCATGAAGTCGCTCGGCTTCCATACCTTCCCAGTTATCACGCAGCGCCTTCACAAGCTTTTCCAGACTCATGCGCTTTTCGGTGAATACCATTCTGTCAATGGCATAGAGAGAATTGCCGACATCGGGCGCACCGCCGATATGGGGCGAACGTACATTATATACCGCACCGAGGTCGTAATAGGAGCGGGCATTCTCGATACAGCCGTCCGTAAACAGGCTGACCATGCTGCAGGGAATGCTGCCGGGGCACACCCATGCGCCGCCGCGGCACTCGTAAGCATTTGTAACGCAATTCTCAAACTGCCTGCCCACATGTGCCTTCAAACCTTCAAGGAATGCGGAATAAAGTTCCTCAAAACTTGCATAGGCGGGGATATCACCTTCGCCGTAAACACCAAGTACATCGCCGAGGATCTTCAGCGCATCAAATGGCAGATAGCCGAAATTGGTCTCACCGGGAATCTGCACTTCCCAGCAGCCGTCATTTGCAAATCTGCGGGAAATTATGGGGTCATAGCCGGCATTTTCCAGCGCACGAATGATAAGCGGCTCGTTATACACAGCCACCACACCGCCTCCGAAACGCATGACTTCTGCAACGCGCCTGATGAGCTTCTCGGGAGTATTTTCGTTAATGCGCACTGTTATGGGGAAGTCGCTGATATTCAGTTCCTCCACTATATCAAGCACGAGATAAGTTACTTCGTTGGTGACCTCGTTTCCGTCCTCATCGATGCCCGCAAGCACGATATTCTGGTAGTGCTGCGCATCGCCGCTGCCGGGCTTTGTGTCGGATTCGATCCACTCGCAGCCCTTTATGAACATGGAAGCAAGCACCTCGCGGGCTTCTTCGATGGTTATGCTGCCATCAGCAAGGTCCTTTTTCAGATAATCACCAAGCATCAGGTCGATACGGCCGATTCCGGGCCAGTTTCCGCACTGACGCATGAATGCAAAAGTAAACCACAGGCTCTGTACCGCCTCACGGAAATTGCGGGCAGGCTCAAATGGCACCTGTTTCAGCATTTCGTGTATTTCGGGCTTTGATTCGCGGGTGGCTTCAAGATAACGCGCATGCCAGATATGCATGGATGCGATAAGCGAAGAAAGGCTTTCGATGAATTCGCGCTGCTTCTCATCGAGAGATGCATCGGCAAGCCGTTCATTCACCTGACGCTCGTAATCCGAAACACCTTTTTTCAGAGTCCTTATGAAATTCGCAGTATGATGGCTCACGCTCTCCTGCAAAGGCTTGCCGCCGAGGGTTGCGGGAATCTTATGGCGTATGGCAAGGCCGAGAGTGGCCGAGCCGGACACCTTTTCGTATTCGCAGATCCTGACAGGCGCACGCTCGGCTATCCTGCGTATGGCGGCGTCCTGCTTTTTGACGGGCGACAACTCATTTATACCGGGAATATCATCAAGCTCGACCGCATACCAGCCAAGCGCCTCATCACCGTATTTTCCATGCTGGGATTCATCAGCCCATGAGCGTATATTTTCATTGAGCCGTACCGGCCTTATATTTTCATTCATAGTCAAACTTCCTCCCGACAAAAGTAATTATTATCAATATTGTAAGCTTTACAGCGGCATATATCAAGCGCAATTTTCACTGTGATGACATACATATAAAATAGTGATTGACTACCAACGCCAAATTCTGTATCATATTGGCAGAAACACAGAAAGGTGCGTTTACATGGACAGCATTCTTATAAAGGACACCACCCGTGAAGAACGCGAGCAGATAGTCAAGGAAGCTCTCGGCAATATCGAAGCCTTCTGCGACGAAGCGCCCGCCGGACTTGCGGAAATGTATCAGGAGTACATAGATGGCAAAAAGGAACTCAAACAGATAAACATGGAGTTCAATGCACGCTATGTAAAGGGTATGCAGGGCCCCGACCGCGGCAGCTGCGTAATGAACTGAAAATCAACAGCACATATATAACCGGAAGGAGAAATTCACAATGTACGACGAGAAGCAGTTTTTTGACAAAGTTTATGCCTGCTGGATGGGCAAAAACATCGGCGGCACCCTCGGCGGTCCTCTTGAAGGCCGCATGGAGCTCATGGACATAAAGGGCTACACTCAGGAATTCATCGAGGCCGTTGAAAATGACGACCTTGACCTGCAGCTCATCAACCTGCACTGCATCGAGCAGTACGGCGGACGCGCTGACGTAAACCTCCTCAGCCGCGAGTGGCTGGAGCACGTACACTTCGAATACGATGAGTACGGCCATTCCCTGACCAATATGCGCCGCGGCATCGGCTATCCCAAGGCCGGCTGCTTCAACAACTTCTTCGTGGACTGCATGGGCTCCCCCATCCGTTCCGAGATCTGGGCTGTTATCTGCGCAGGCATGCCCGACCTGGCCGCATACTACGCATATCACGATGCAAGCGTTGACCACGCAGGCGGTGAAGGCGTTTACGGCGAGATCTTCTTCGCAGTTCTCGAAGCCATGGCATTCGTTGAGAAGGACAAGTTCGTGCTCATCGACAAGGCCCTTTCCTATCTGCCCGCAGATTCCACCGTACGCAAGGCAGTTGAGCTGCTGCTCGAATGCTACCACAAGGGCATGAACTGGGTAGACGCCCGTCAGGCCATTCTGGATGCATACGCAGGCGACAACTTCACCTACGCACCCATCAACATCGCCTTCACTCTGGTAGGCTGGCTGTACGAAGAGGGCTTCACCAAGCAGATGCTCACCACCATCAACTGCGGCTATGATACCGACTGCACCGTAGCCACCCTGGGCTCCCTGCTGGGCATCCTCTACGGCACCGAGTATCTCGATTCCTACTGGACCGAGCCTCTGGGAGAGAATATCATCACCTCCCGTCCCATCACCGGCTTCAAGGCCCCCAAGACCATTACCGAGCTGACCGAGCGCACCATCGCCGCCCGCCGTCTGGTGCAGGAGCACTACGCACAGCAGGCCGACAAGAGCGTATTCACCATCCCCTACCTGAGCGACGTTGAGGTATACACCCTGCCCGTAGGCGCATTCAAGGAAGAGGATCTGGAGATCCGCATCACCCGCTGCCCCGTATTCGCAAAGGGCGAGAGCAAGACCGTGGAGATCTCCGTCACCAACAAGCAGGATATCGCTCAGAACATCGCTCTCATTCCCAACGTGCCCGGCTTCAGCTGTATGAGCGCTGAGATCACCATCGAGCCCGGCGAGACCGAGACCGTTGATCTTGACATCACCGCTCCCGCATATAAGACTCCCCTCACCCACGGCTTCCTTGAGGTACGCCGCACCCTGAAGGGCGTATACTGGAACAGCGAGTTCCTGCCCTTCAACATGCTGCCCACCATGGACTGGAAGTACGACGTTGACGGCGCACAGGGCGAGCTGAACCTCACCGAAAACGCCATCATGAAGTCCCAGCTGCCCGAGGGCAAGAAGATCGTTCTCGAGACCGAGCTCTCCCTCACCGACAACGGCAAGAGCACCCTGAAGCTGGTCTGCGCCAACCCCATCAAGGCATATCTGGACGGCGAGAAGATCATCGACTGCGATGCACGCACCATCGTTATCCCCGCCTATCATCGCGCCGATCCCCGTAAGTGCGCCGAGCTGCCCGAGGGCGCAGGCTCCCACAAGCTGAAGATCGAGATCGATGCAGCCGAAGGCTTCGAAGATTTCTACTTCTTCGTGGTATCCCCCGAATTCTACTGGGCATACCGCCTCGACAGCATGTACAGCATCTGATAAACAGACATATGAGACGCTTCATATACGGAGCGTCTCATATTACTATAACGCATTAAACTCAGAACACCCAAAGCTCAGGAGGACAATCCAAATGCCCCTTGACATCAATGCCTTGTTCCGTAAGTTTCCTGCTTTGGAACAAATGCGCAACGAGGAAGAGATCGCATGGATCAATCCCGACAAGGCCGATTTTGAAAGCGGTAGCACCTGCACTGAACTTACCATGAAGGATATCGAGGACGCCGAAGCGCGGCTGCTGCGTTTTGCGCCCTTTATAATGAAATGCTTCCCCGAAACCGCACCGCAGGGCGGCATAATAGAATCCTCACTTACGCCTATCCCTGCCATGCAGCGGCTGATAAACGAAAAGTACGGCAGTTCACTCGGCGGACAGCTGCTTCTCAAGCAGGACAGTCATCTTGCAATAGCAGGATCCATCAAAGCCAGAGGCGGAATCTATGAGGTCCTCAAGCACACGGAGGAACTGGCGCTCGAGGCCGGTCTTATCACAGAATCGGACGATTACGCCGTTCTTGCAGAAGAGAACTGCCGCGATTTCTTCAGGAACTATACCGTTCAGGTTGGTTCTACCGGCAACCTCGGGCTAAGCATCGGCATCATGAGCGCAGCTATAGGCTACGAAGTAATCGTCCATATGTCCGCCGATGCAAAGCAGTGGAAAAAGGATATGCTGCGAAGTCATGGCGTGACAGTAATAGAATACGAATCGGACTACAGTGAAGCGGTAAAAAACGGAAGAGCACTTTCCGATATGAACCCCCGCAGCTACTTTGTGGACGATGAAAACTCACGCAGCCTGTTCCTCGGATACGCGGTTGCTGCCAAAAGACTGGTCGGTCAGCTGGAAGCGCTTAATGTGAAAGTAGATGCTGAGCATCCGCTTTTCGTATATCTTCCCTGCGGCGTCGGCGGTGCGCCGGGAGGAGTCACATTTGGTCTGAAGCAGGTGTTCGGCAATAATGTACATTGCTTCTTTGTCGAACCTACTCAGGCACCCTGCATGGTGTTGGGCATGGCAACCGGTCTGAACAGTGAGATATCGGTGCAGGACATCGGGCTTACGGGACTTACCCATGCGGACGGGCTGGCTGTAGGCCGTCCCTCCGGATTTGTGGGCCATGTGATGAAGCCTCTGCTCAGCGGTGAGTTTACCGTTCGTGACCACAGATTGTATGATTACATGCGCGACCTGCTGGAAACCGAAAATATTTTCCTCGAGCCCAGTGCCTGCGCCGCATTCACCGGCCCTGTCAGGATAATGCGCAGCAGTGAGACTCTGGATTATCTGGCAGCCGGCAATATACTTGACCGAACGGATACGGCTACCCACATTGCGTGGGCTACCGGCGGCAGCCTTGTGCCGCCGCACATCCGTGAAGAATATCGGCACACATATCTTTGAGAAAAAGGCTTCCTTCGCAGGAAGCCTTTTCTTATATGGGGTTTGTTGCAGATATTACAAATACTGCTTATAATAACATGGTCAGAGGTGATCATATGGCTATGATAGAAGTACGCAACCTTACCAAGAAATACGCTTTCGGCAAGGTTCGCGGCATCGAAAATATGGAATTCAGCGTAAACGAAGGCGAACTTTTCGGGTTCATCGGTCAGAACGGCGCCGGAAAGAGTACTACGATACGCATACTCATGAATCTTATCCACGCCGACAAAGGTACTGCAAAAATAGACGGCCTGAACTGCCGCACACGCAGCCGCGATATAAAGCGCTTCACCGGATACATGCCTTCCGAGGTACAGCTTTATCCTAATGTCACCGGACGTGAGCTGATGGACTACAGCTGCAAACTGCGCAAAATAAACAAACACAGCTGGCACGAGATGGCGGAATATTTCGAACTGGATACAAGCAAGCAATTCCGTGAGCTGTCCATGGGCAACCGCCGCAAACTTTCGATAATCCTTGCCATGATGTCAAAGCCCCGCCTGCTCATACTGGACGAACCTACCGGCGGTCTTGATCCGCTGATGCAGGATAAATTCTTCCGGGCGCTGCTGAAAGCACGCGACGAAGGCACAACCATATTCTTTTCAAGCCACAACCTCTCCGAAGTACAGAAATACTGCACCCGCGTGGCAATTGTAAAGGATGGCTCAATAGGCATGCTGCCTGACATAGCCGACATTCAGATGTACTATGTGCGCATAGTCACCCCGTCTGACTGCAGTGCGCTTACGGACGCCCTGCATGCAAAAGACATAAAACGAAACGGCGAAACCCTGAGCTTTATGATATCAGGCAATGACCTGCAGCAGCTTCTCACATTTACGGCAGGTATGGATATAAAGGACATTGAGATAACAAAGCCTTCGCTGGAACAGCAGTTTCACAGAATATACCGCGGGGAGGATTCTGCAAAATGATATTTTTTGAACTGAAGCAGCTTGCCCGCAGGATGAGAGGCTGGGCGATCACACTCAGCGTAACTACAATAATGTTCGTCGCCATATTCCCCTTCATGGGCGACAGCGGTTTGCTGGTACTGCTCAGCGAAAAGCTGGATCTTATCCCTGATTTCGTGATAAGAATATTCGGACTTGCCGAGAAACCGGATTTCACCGAGTTCCCGTCGTATTTCAACCTCTGCGTTTTCTATCTGCAGGTAAAGCTCTGCACGATAACCGCTCTTCTGGGCTGCGAAGCACTGATATGCGAAGAGACCGACGGTACCATCGAGTTCCTTTACGCCATGCCCCGTTCCCGCTTTTCAATAGTCATAGGAAAATACGTGAGCCGCGTAATAATCGTTCTGGCGCTGAATCTGATATACGGTACGGTCGCTTATCTCGCATACAGATACATGGGCGAGCCCACAGATCAGCTTATCCGCTCCCTTTCTTCCGCGCTGATGCCGCAGCTGAGTTATCTGATGCTCGGAATGCTGATATCAGCGCTGCTCGAGGGCTCTGTCACTGCTTCCACAAGTTCCATGAGCCTTTTCTTCTTTTCATTCGTGCTGGGCATCATTCCTTCACTTATGGGCAAATGGTACAAGCTCGAATATCTTTCCCCAAATACATCTATCATCCGCAGCGATTTCATGACTGCCGGTTTCAGACCTTACTGGCCGCAGATAAAGGTAATGGCAGCTTACAGCCTTGCCGCGTTCTCGCTGGGTACACTCATCTACTGCCGGAAAGATATGAAACTGCAGTAAAAGAGAACTCCGATATTATTCGGAGTTCTCTTTTTTGTTTATCTCGGCGTTTTCCTGCTTTACTTATGAGCGTTGTCCCATTCATAACAAGCACCTGCACAAGAAAGATACGCAGGCATCCTGGCAGCAGCAGGCATCCCATAGCATTTACTGTTTCCGGGCTGAAATCAGCTGTAATGAATATGTGCAGCGTGGCATTCCGTCACGCTGCACATAATATATCCGGTTATTTATTCCTTTGCGGTGAAGCCTGCCTTATCGGCATTGGCAGCATTCTTGCTGGCCTCTTCCTTATTGGCGCGCATCTCCTCTACAGTCTTCACATGCAGCCTTGCCGCACCCTTGTAATCGCGCTTGGCTTCGATGAAGGTACCGTCGGCCTTTGCCTTTTCGAGGCGGGCCTTTGCTCTGTCAACTTCGCCGTTGGCGACATACTGAGGCAGCCACTCGGCCTCTTCCACCAGATATTCGTCAACAAGCTGGTCGATCTCGGCGGGATTGCACACAGCGCCGGTGAGGGGATCCATCATCATTGCCTGCACAAGCAGCTTCCTGTCGGCAGCAACGGCAGCTTCGACGGCAAGCCTCTGTACCCAGATGGACTGGGAGCAGATAGCGGCGCAGCCCAGAGGCAGATCGCCCACCTTGGGGATATTGATGCCGTTGCGGTCCACATAACCTGGAACCTCAACGATGCACTCATCGGGCAGGTTGGTAATACAGCCGTTGTTCATTACGTTGAAATGACCGCGGTAAATCCTGCCGGTCTCAAGACCTTCGATGATGTAGGAACCGTGCTCCTGAGATCTTTCCTCGGGCACATATTTGTTTGCGGGAGCCTTCATCCAGTTGGGGAAATCGGTGTCGAACCAGTTGCGGCCTTCGCGGCAGACGCGCAGATATCCGCCGGTCTCGCCGTTGATCCAGGTATCGAGGCTGATCCAGTCGTTGATCTCATCGGGACGCTTGCGGTACCATGCCACATATTCGGAAAGATGTCCGTTGGATTCGGTAGAATAGTAGCCGAAACGGCGCAGAATATCTATGCGTACCTTTTCCTTTGCGGAGAGGTCGGCGTTGTTTTCATAGGCCTCCAGCAGTTTGCCGGTGAGGTCCTCGCCTTCGTGGGCAACCTTGATATACCAGGTCTGATGGTTGATGCCCGCACAGATGATATCCACTTCATCCTGCTCATAGCCAAGGGCGTTTGCTATCTGCCTGTGACCGCCCTGTACACCGTGGCACAGACCGATGGTCTGTACGCCGCCGTACTTGTTGCATGCCCAGGTCACCATTGCATTGGGGTTTGCATAGTTGAGCATGATGCAGCCGGGCTTTGCCACTTCGCGGATATCCTTGCAGAAGCCCAGCATTGCGGCGATGCCGCGCTGACCGTACATGATGCCGCCGGCGCAGAGAGTATCGCCAACACACTGGTCGATGCCGTAGTGCAGCGCCACATCTATATCCTTTTCGAATGCTTCCAGCACGCCGATGCGCACCGCATTGATGACATACTTGGCATCCTTGAAAGCCTCGCGGCGGTCAAGGGTGGAATGTATCTTTATGTTCAGTCCGTTTTCTTCTATATCACGCTGGCACAGCTGGGTGACCATGTCCAGATTTTTCTGATTGATATCGGTAAAAGATACCTCGATATCGTGGAATTCGGGAACGGTCAGAATATCGCTCAGAAGCTTACGGGTAAAACCTACGCTGCCCGCGCCGATGAATGCAACTTTAAAACTCATGGTAATCCTCCCTTTATCAGCAGTTTCCATAATATAATTATAACAATAACAGATATTGACGTCAACAGACTCTTTCCGCACATTAACAGGCCGCTGTGTTCCTTATCTCACAACATCTTGAGCTATCAAAGAAATTCATTTATAATTGATACAAATAATTGTTTTTGGAGGTATACGATGAATAATTTCACCTTCTATTCCCCCACATATTTCGCATTCGGCAAGGATGAAGAGAACAATGCCGGCAAGCTGGTAAAGCGCTTCGGCGGCAGCAAGGTGCTCATCCACTACGGCGGCGGCAGCGTTGTACGCTCCGGTCTGCTGGACAGGGTAAAGAAATCTCTTGAGAACGAAAACATCGCTTATGTGGAACTGGGCGGCGTAAAGCCCAATCCCCGCAGCGGCCTCGTTTACGAGGGCATCGCACTGTGCAAGGCTGAAAAAGTGGACTTCGTGCTGGCAGTCGGCGGCGGCAGCTCAATCGACTCCGCAAAAGCCATTGCCGCAGGCGCAGTATACGAAGGCGATTTCTGGGATTTCTACATGGGCAAGCCCGTTGATAATGCGCTTCCCATCGGCACCGTGCTCACCATTGCCGCCGCAGGCAGTGAGGGCAGCCCCGATTCCGTCATCACTCTCGAGGACGGTATGCTTAAGCGCGGCGCAAGCGGCGAAGGCCTGCGTCCCCGCTTCTCCATACTGAACCCCGCACTCACCCAGACCCTGCCTCCCTTCCAGACCGCATGCGGCATAACCGATATCATGGCGCATCTGTTTGAACGCTATTTCACCACCACCAAGGATGTAGAGGTCACCGACCGCGTCATCGAGGCTTTGCTGATGACCATGATTAACGAAGCACCTAAGGTGATTGCTAACCCCGATGACTATCAGGCACGTGCCAATATCATGTGGGCGGGCATGATGGCACACAACAACTGCTGCGGCGTGGGCCGTGAGCAGGACTGGGCCAGCCACAACATCGAGCACGAGCTGTCTGCCATGTACGATTGCGCACACGGCGCAGGTCTCGCAGTGGTATTCCCCGCATGGATGACCTACAATATGCACCATGATGTTATGCGTTTTGCTCAGGTGGCTTCCCGCGTATGGGGCTGCCAGATGGATTATGCCAACCCCGAAAATACCGCAAAGGCCGGCATCGCCGCCTTCAAGGCTTTCCTGAAATCCATCGGCATGCCCGGAAACTTCGCTGAGCTTGGCGCAGACGAGAAGGACATTCCCGCAATGGCACACACCTGCGTATGGGGCAACGGCGGCAGCGGCACCACCGGCGGCTTCGCAGCCCTCACCGAAGAGGATGTAGCAAACATCTATCGCCTGATGGTGTGACGGCAAGGGGCGCCGCCCCTTGCAACCCTGCTTAAGGGATGATCGTCCCTTAAGTATCCCTTTGCCGAAGGGAGAAATATAATCATATGTTATCCGTCCGTGTGCCGGGGGCCCGAACCCCGGCACACGGAATTTATTTTTTGGATTGACATATCTTTGGGGATTGGATATGATTTAGTCATATTCTACTGTAAGGATTCTATCTTATGAAACATATAAATTTCCTCATCAAGCCCGCATCGAGTCTGTGTCAGCTCAGGTGCAGATATTGCTTTTATGAAGATATAGCCGAAAACCGCACCGAAAGTTCAATGGGCATTATGTCCCTTGAAACTGCGCGCCTGCTGATAGACCGCGCCTACGAAGCAGCGGAGCCCGGCGCTTACATAAGCTTTGCCTTTCAGGGCGGCGAGCCTACTCTCGCAGGGCTGGATTTCTTCCGCGAATTCGTAGACTATGCGGATAAAAAGCGTCCTCCGAGAGTACAGACCGGCTATTCCATACAGACAAACGGCATTGCCGTAAACGATGAGTGGGCAAAATTTTTCCATGCTAACGGCTTCCTCGTGGGCATATCCATAGACGGATACAAAGACCTGCACGATGCTCACCGCATTGACGCGCAGAAAAAGACCACCTGGAACAGAGTCACCAAAGCCCTTGACGCACTTAAGCGCAATAATACTATGTACAATGCACTGTGCGTGGTCACATCCCAGTGCGCCCGCAGTCCGCAGAAGGCTTATGACGGCCTTAAGAAGATCGGCATAGACTACATGCAGTTTATTGCCTGCCTTGACCCCATAGGAATGGAGCGCGGCACTCTGCCCCATTCACTTACACCGGAAGCCTACGGCAAATTCCTGAAACAGCTGTTTGACCTCTGGTATACCGACTGGCAGACGGGCAGATATCACTCCGTGCGCCTTTTTGACGACCATGTACATATGCTCACCGGACGCAGCGCCGGCACCTGCTCCACCTGCGGCAAATGCGGCAGTTATTTCGTGGTAGAAGGCGACGGCAGCGTATATCCCTGTGACTTCTTCGTGCTGGACAAATGGAAGATGGGCACTCTGCAGGGAAACACCCTCGATGAACTTTCCGCATGTGCCACAGCCGTTCAATTCCTCAAATGGGGAACCGAAAAGCCTGCCGAATGCGCATCCTGTCAGTGGGCGCGCGTATGCAACGGCGGCTGCAAGAATGACTGGTATTATGATGAAAACGGCGCTCCCCACAATTATTTCTGCCCCGCATTCAAGGCTTATTTCGAATATGCCGCGCCGAGACTTTCCGAAATAGCCCGCGCCGAAATGGCGGCAATGGGTAGGAGGTAACGCCGTGTATCTGTTTTCGGCAATAATGCTGCTCACTGCCGCAGCTGTTTTATATATTGCAGCGCGGGTCTATCGCGGCGATATCGGGCTGGTCATCAGCCATCACACCGAAAGAGTTGCCGACAAAAAGCGCTACTGCAAAACCGTCGGTATATCTCTTTTCATTATCGGTGCAGGCATTGCCGCAAGCGGCATATCCGGCTTTTGGAGTGACACGAAAGCCTTTTTCCTGCTTTCCATGATATCATTGACCACAGGACTCATCGTAGGTCTTACCGGCATCATCATTGCACAGAAAAAGTACAACGGCGGAATATTCTGAAAAACAACGAACAAAGGAGGCAGAGTTTCATGAAATTCGAAAACGTATATTTTGTGAACGGCAACGCCTACGCAGGAAAATCAACGCTGGTAAAGAGGCTTGCCGAAAAGTATAACGGCATTGCCTGCAAGGAAAACTACCACGATTCTCTGACCGATGCGGTGGAGCCCGACACTTTTCCCTACCTCTCCTATACAAAATATCTGAAGGACTGGCACGATTTCATAAGGCGCACGCCCGATGAATACGAGGCATGGATAAACGGCACTTCAAAAGAATGCGAGATACTCGAACTGCGCATACTCGAAGGCATGCACGATAACAGCCGCCCCATATTCGTGGATACGAACATCTGCCCCGAGACCCTGCATAAAATATCTGACGAAAAGCATGTGCTCATAATGCTTGCCGACCCGCAGATATCCGTCAACCGCTTCTTCAACCGTCCCGATAAGGAAAAGCAGTTCCTCTACAGGCTGATACTGGAAGAGCCCGACCCCGAAAGCGCGCTTGAGAATTTCCGTCAGTGCCTCTCGAGGATAAATTCCCGCGAGAGATACGATGCGTTCCTCAACTGCGGCTTTAACGTAATTCTCCGTGACGATGACCGCACCATAGAAGAAACGATGGCTATCGCCGAAAAGCTGTTCGGACTTGTCTGATATACAAAAACGCCCTGTCTTTCGACAGGGCGTTTTATTTTTCTTATTCGCCGGTATACTCAAAGACTATTTCAACGCCTTCAAACAGGTCGCTGCTGGCAGTAGCGTTCCACTGCGCCTCAGTACCTCTGTAATAGATGGTGGTGAGGTTGGGCAGGTCTGCAAATGCGGAGCCGTCGTTCAGAGTCACAGGCCATACCAGCTCGGTGAGTGCATCGCAATCCGTCAGTTCGTTGTTGTCGTCAACGCTCATCAGTATCTCCGGCAGTACCAGCTTGGAGAGCTTCGCGCAGTCATCAAACCAGTAATCATAGAAGCTGATCATATTGGGAGGCATGATGACCGTTTCAAGATTCAGACAATAATTGAAGAGCACCACAGTATCCATGGTATCAACAGTCATTGCAGACATATCGACGGTCACGAGGGACTGGGTGCTGCCCTGACAGAGTATCCTTTCCATGGTGGAGGGGAATACCAGCTCGGTGATGGCGGTATCGCGGAATGCGTATTCACCGACATACACCATGCCCTCAGGCAGTTCGATGGAGCCCAGCTTCTTGCAGCCTTCGAAGCACTTATCGCCTATCCTTTCAAGGCTTGCGGGCATGTCGATATAAGTAAGGCCGCTGCAGTCCTTGAAGGCCGTTCCGCCGATGTAGGTAACGCCGTCGGGGATCACGATACTTTCAAGTTCATGGCAATACTTGAAGGCATCACCGCCGATGTAGGTAACGCTTTCGGGGATCGTGATCTCGGGCAGCTTCTCACAGCCGAGGAACGCCCAGTCTTCGATCTTGGTGATGGTCTCGGGAAGGACTACGCTCGTCAGATTGGGACACATATAGAATGTTCCCTGAGGGAGAACCTCCAGATCGCAGAAGAACACGCATTCCTGCAGCGAATCGCTGCCGCGGAACAGGTTCGCACCTACCTTTGTGCAGGTGGCAGGTATCCACACGCCGGTAAGCGTGGTGTTGGAAAGTGCATTGCTGTCGGTCTCGATCACGGATTCATCTATTACCAGCAGACCGCTGATATCCTCGCATTCCTCGAGACGGTAGCCGCCGTCTATCTCCCTGAGGTCAACAAAACCCTTTTCAACGACCTCATCCCATGTGAAGAGCATGCTTCCGCCAACATACAGACCCGGAGTCATCCAGCCGCAATCTGCGCAGATATTATCCGCATAGGCATGCTCTGCACGGGGAGTCTTTTCGCCGGGCATTGCTTCGCCGCATACGGTGCATGCAGTATCTCCGGTATAGCCGTTGCTGGTGCAGGTGGCTTCGATCGCGCCTTCACGCACGCCTTCGGTGTGACCGGTAGCAGGGATATCCTCACCCTGTACAAAACAGAAGGAGCAATTCATGCAGTATACTGTGCCGGTGAATCCGGGCACAGTGCAGGTGGGATCGGCCGCATACTTGGGCTCGCCTTCGATGTGGTCGGTCATGGGAATAACCTCGCCTGCAGTCAGCAGTTCATAGCAAACGGTGCAGTATACATCGCCGGTATAACCTTCCTGATAGCATGCTGCTTCGGTCACGCCCTGAGGTTCACCTGCAGTATGCTCTGCAGTGGGAATGACTTCGCCTGCGGTCAGCATGGTATCGCAAACGGTGCAGTATACATCACCGGTATAGCCTTCCTGATAGCATGCCGCTTCGATCACACCCCGAGGTGCACCTGCGGTATGACCTGCGGCGGGAATGACTTCGCCTGCGGTGACAACTTCTTCACACTCGTGGCAGACAGTGTTTCCGGTGAAGCCTTCGGTTATGCAATCCGCATCCTGATAACCTACAACTCCGGTAGATTCATGCTTGCAGGCACAGCCTGTAAGTATGAGTGCAATACACACAACGATCAGCGCCAGAACCGACTTTTTCATAATGATACCCTCCTTTTAATATACAATATCAGATATCTGCTTCGAATCCGTCGTATGCAACGATGAATTCGCCCTCGAGAGATTTCACAAGCTCATCCTGCACGGGGTGCAGCGTGCGCGCCAGATGGGTAATGAACACTGGCGCATCGGGCTTGATAACAGAATGTATGTAACCATTTGCAGGCTTGCCCGCCATCATGGGCGCGCGCATGGTCTTCAGCATCAGCCTTATCATATCGAGATTGTTATGCTCGAATATACGGAAATCTCCGGGATAAGGATCGCCGATGGTTGCATCGAATATGGCAGCGTCAAGTTCGTAATTCAGAAGTCCGTGCCATTCGCGGGTGGTTATCCACGCGCCGTCAGTGGCATAGAAAAGAGACTTACCGTCCTTTGTCACCACATAATGCACGGTCTGATCGTTCCAATCCTCGGTAAGGTGATTGGAAGGCAGCGCCATTACCTGATAATCGCCTGCTTCAAATACTTCGTTGCAATCGAAAGGGATCACCTCAACACCCTCTATCTGCACCTTATGCGCCCAGGACTTATGTATATGGGCGCGCACGGGAGCAAGCTTCGCAAGCAGTTCGGGATCGAAATGATCACGGTGATTGTGGGTGTACATTACATCGGTGATTTCGCCGGTGATATCCTTTACACGCTCCCATACGGCCATAGTGCCGTCGATAAGCAGCGATGTATCTATCTTAGTGCTGGTAAACGCTCTGAAATAAGGGTCGTCCTTGCGCCAGTCGGCAGCGCCGGTACCTATAAAAGTAATATGCATAAGTCATCTTCCTTTCAATGCCAAAAGTATATCACAACCCCATGGAAATAACAATCGAATACTTAAAATGTTTTTTACAATCAGGCAGGATTTTTCCGCATCGCGTCGAATCTAACCCTTCATCACATTCTGAAAGGAAGAAAAGACAATGGGTAAGGCAGGAAGCGGCTTCAAAAAGCCCGCCGCAAAGAAAAAGACCAGTAAGAAAGATATCATTCAGATATCTCTGTTTGTTGCAGCCGTAGTGGCTCTGGTGGCGATATTCGCCATCGTCGTAACCAGTGATGATTTCATCCGCACCAAGAACGGCAGACTTCAGATGGAAGACAACTGGCTCATCGCTCAGTTTGCAACCAAAAACGGCACCGCATGGTATCAGGTCGGCGAAGTCGGCGATATCGAGGGCTTCACCCTCGGCAGCGAATCCGTCGGCTCTTCCGTGAAGTATTTCCATCCCGATGATATCGAAAACAATGTCGCCGTAATCTACGTGGGCGCCGCTGTCTCCACCGGCGAAGAGATGCTCGCATCCCTTACCGCAAGCACCATCGTAAACTACGGCGTAGAAGAAAGCGCAGAAGTCAAGTACTTCACTCTCGCCGGCAGGGACGCCGTAATGGCCAACTGCATCATCCCCGTACCGGTAATCGAAGAGACTGAGACCACCGAGGAAACCGAGACCACCGAGGAAACCGAGACCGTCGAAGAGACCGAGACCGCCGAAGAAACTCCCGCGGAGACCGATGAAGCAACCGGTCTGCTCGCTGATGACGGTATGCCCGGCAGCATCATCTACGCCTGCATCGAGTACGATGACGAGCGCTGCATCTTCATCCAGCTCAACACCTATGAAGCTGTTACCGACGAAGAAGCCGCTGAGCTCATCGAAATGGTAGGCGCAGCCATCACCATCAAGGACCGCTGATAACAGCACAAACAGCCCGCGCGCGTGATTGCCGCGGGCCGTTTATATTTTTGGTATATTTTGCGTTGCGTTTTGGTCCGGGACAATGTATAATTTACCCAGATATCAATAATAATGGGAGGTATGCCATTATGGATAAGATCAAGGTCGCAATCATCGGCTGCGGCAAAATCGCCAACAACGCTCACGAGCCCGCTTACGAAGCCGCCCGTGACATCGCCGAAGTAAAATATTTCGTAGACATCATTCCCGAGCGCGCTGAGGCTCTGCGCGACAAGTACGGCAGCGGCATCGCCATCGCCGATTATCACGAAGTGCTCAATGACCCCGAGGTCACCTGCGTTTCCGTCTGCACCCCCAACTACGTGCATTCCACCATCACCATCGACTGCCTGAACGCCGGCAAGCACGTCCTGTGCGAAAAGCCTGCCGCAGTCAACGCCGAGCTGGCTGCCGAAATGCAGAAGGCCGCCGATGACAACGGCAAGATCCTGAACATCGGCGTATGCAACCGTTTCAACACCGCCGTAAACAAGATCGCCGAACTGGTAGAGCAGGGCGAACTGGGCGATATCTATCACGTATACTGCTCCTTCCGCGCACATCGTTCCATCCCCGGTCTGGGCGGTGCATTCACCACCAAGGCCATGGCAGGCGGCGGCGCTCTCATCGACTGGGGCGTACATTTCATCGATCTCATTCTCTACTGCATCAATGAGCCCGCAGTAAAGACCGTTTCCGCAGCCACCTATTCCAAGCTGGCAAATCCCATGGAGGATTACACCTATACCGATATGTGGGCAGGCCCGCCGGATTACAGCGGCACCTACGATGTTGAAGAGTTCGTGACCGGTCTGGTCCGCACCGCAGGCCCCACCATCTCCATGAACGGCGCATGGGCCCAGAACATCAACGAGCCCCAGATGTACATCGAATTCCTCGGCACCAAGGCCGGCATCAAGCTGACCTACGGCGGCAACTTCATCATGTTCTCCACCAAGAACGGCATGCTGACCGAGACCACTTTCGCATATCCCACCGAGAATATGTACAACGCCGAGATCCGCGATTTCCTGATCAAGGCTCCTCAGGGCATCAAGACCAAGGCCAATATCGATCACGCCATCATCACCTCCCGCATCATGGACATGATCTACAAGTCCGCTGAGATCGGTGAGGAGGTAAAGGCATGAGTCTGAAATATCCCGGCGGCGTATGGCCGGTAATGCTCACCCCCTTCACTGCAAAGGGAGAGATCGATACCGAAGCGCTGACCGCCCTTGTTGACTGGTATATCGATTCCGGCGTAAAGGGTCTGTTCGCAGCCTGCCAGTCCAGCGAGATCTATTTCCTCACCCTCGAAGAGCGCGTGAAGATCGTTGAGACCACCATCAAGGCAGCAAAGGGCCGCGTGCCCGTAATCGCCTCCGGTCACATTTCCGACGCCATCTCCAATCAGGTGAAGGAACTTTCCGCAATGGCAGAGACCGGCGCAGACGCCGTGATCACCATCTCCAACCACTTCGCCCGCAACGGCGAAGGCGAGGATGTATGGCTGAAGAACATTGAGACCGTCGTTTCTCAGCTGGATCCCAAGGTTGATCTGGGCGTATACGAGTGCCCCGCACCCTACAAGCGCCTGCTGACCCCCAATATGATGAAGTACATGGCCGATTCCGGCAGGTTCTGCTTCATGAAGGACACCTGCTGCGATGCAGACATGATCCGCGACCGTCTCAACATCATCAAGGGTTCCAATCTCGGCCTGTACAATGCAAACAGCGCCACCCTGCTTGAGACCCTGCGTGACGGCGCAGCCGGCTTCTCCGGCGTAATGGCCAACATCCATCCCGAGGTCTATGTATGGCTGTGCGACCATCCGGATCATCCCAATGCGGACATGGTCCAGTCCGCCATCGCCGTGGCATCCTTCATCGAGCGTCAGGTATACCCCGTATGTGCAAAGTATCATCTGAACGCCATCGAAGGTCTGCCCATCAACACCTTCTGCCGCACCCGCGATGACCGTGAGCTCAACGCCACCTGCAAGAAGGAAGTCCATATGCTCAACGAGCTGATGAACGACATCTACGCCCGCTACTGCGTGGACTGATACAAAAAATCAAACGCCGGACAGTACAGCCTGCCCGGCGTTTGAAATATCCGAATATCCGCACACAAAGGAGAATCGCAATGGATATCCGCACCAAATACAATCAGGCTATAGACCGCATCGAAAGCTTCCACATAAAGACTTTCCCGGGACAGCCCGGTCCTATCTTCCTCATCTCCACTACCTATCCCGGCGTATGGATCGAGCACACCTATGACGGCATCAAGTACGGTGAGCTCTTCCCCGGCGCAAAGGGTGCGGAAGTGGCAAAGAACCAGACCCTGCTGTTCATCCGCAATCAGACCGAGGACGGACGCCTGCCCTACAATGTGCTGGATGAATCCATCATTAAGGCCAAGGGCTGGAACCGGTCTCTGGTCAACTATCGCCAGATCCAGGAATGCGTATCCTTCGGTCAGCTGTGCTGGGACGCCTACAAGCAGCTTAACGACAAGGAATACCTGAAGGAAGCCTACACCGCACTCTGCAAGTGGGACAAATGGCTGTGCACCCACCGCATGACAATGAACAAGGGGCTCATCGAACTGTTCTGCCTGTATGACACCGGTCACGACAACTCCGCACGCCTTGCGGATATCCCCTGTCCCTGCCCGGATGAGTTTGGTGCTCAGCCCGCAAACGCCGAAGCGCTGCCCATCCTCGCCACCGACATGAACGCCGTATTCTACGGCAACCGCACGGCCTGCGCACAGATGGCCGAAGAACTCGGTCTCGCCGCAGAAGCCGCGGACTGGCGTGCAAAGGCAAATGACATCAAGACCCGCATGATAGACCTGCTCTACGATAAGGACGATCAGTTCTTCTACGATGTGGACTGCAAGGGCAACAAGCGCAAGTTCCTGTCCATCGCCATCTCCAACGTATTCACCGAGCATGTAATGGATAAGGAAATGGCTGATATCGTCTACAACCGCCATATGAAGAACCCCGCCGAATTCTGGACGGACTATCCCTTCCCCTCCATGGCAATAAACGATCCCGGCAGCATCAAGGACCGCGACGGCAACTCCTGGGGCTATTACACCCAGGGTCTTACCGCACTGCGCTGCGCCCGCTGGATGGACCACTACGGCTACGGCGCCGATTACGATCACCTGCTGGCCAAGTGGGTCGAAGCCATTACCCGCAGCGATATGAATTTCTCTCAGGAGCTTGACCCCATCACCGGCGAAATGTCCAAGAGCTCCGAATGGTATTCCAGTTCCATGCTGCTCTACATCTATGCCTGCAGAAGGCTTGGCTATGTGAAATAATACAGACCCCGTTCGGTCAGGAGCGTTCAAAGATCGCTCCTGACTGTTTTTTATTTACGAACCCGCGCTGCAGTCTCCGGAATAATATGAAGTATCATTTCCGGAGGGGATATATATGGGCGAAACCATCGTTTGCAAATTCGGAGGCACGTCCCTTGCGGACGCGGAATGCTTCCGCAGGGTCGGGGACATAATACGCGCAGATAATCGCCGCCGTTACATCATAGTATCGGCTCCCGGAAAACTTCGCCGCAGCAGCAAAGTCACCGACATGCTTTTATCGGCGCACATCCTTACCGGCGATCTGCGGCGCGGCGCGCTGAATGAAGTACGCAAACGTTTCTGCCGCATAGCTGCAGATCTTGGCATTTCGCCGCCATATGCCGAGCTTTCCCGTCTTGGCAGATATGCGGTCAAAAGCGCCGCTGCAATATCAAGCCGCGGTGAATATCTTTCGGCAAAACTGCTGGCCGAATACACAGGCATTCCTTTCGTGGATTCCGCAGAACTGTTCATATTCCGCAACGGAATACTGGACACGGAGACGACCTACGGAAATCTGCGCAGCATAGGCGAGCGTGCGGTCATCCCCGGTTTTTACGGAACAGATATCAGCGGCGATATCATCACATTTCCACGCGGAGGCTCAGACATCACAGCGGCGCACGTATCCTCCGCCGCAGGAGCCGACCTGTACGAAAACTGGACGGATGTAGACGGCTTTTACACCGCAGACCCTTCGGTCGTGCGATCAGCTATGCCCATACCGTTCATGAGTTTTACACAGGCCAGACTGTTCGCTTATCTTGGGGCAGGCGTACTGCATTATGACAGCATCGCTCCGGCAGCAGAAGCCGGCATACCGATAATCGTAAGAAATACTTTCAATACCGATGCACCCGGCACACTCATATCGCAAAATGCAGCATGTCCTCTGCCGTGCATTGCGGCCATTCCCGCAGAGAATAACAGATGCCTGCTTTCCTGTGCAAATATGACTCGCGAACAGTCCGACAGGATACGCTCATTAATTCCGCAGGATATGTTTATTTGTGAATACGGCGATGTATTAACCGTAGAATGTCCCAAAGCCGATATGCCGAAACTTGCCGAAATAATGCACGCTGCCTGCATATAGCATATCAGTTTCAATAAAAATCCATTTGCGCGGACGTGATAAACAATCCGCGCCTTTATTTCGGCGTAAATTTTATCGGATATGCCTACTAACCGCACATAAGTACTGGAATTTTTCCGTTACATATGTTAAAATAAAGCAGTATGTATCCGTGGAGGCATTTAACGTGAACAGATACGAAAAACTGGTAGGCATTCTGCCTGCCGAAGCCGCCATCATAATGCGCCCCGCAAACATGCGCTACATCACCGGCGGCTATCGCGGCGAAGGCTGCGTATTCGTCGCAAAGGGCGCTGCCGTTATCGTCACCGACTTCCGCTATGTCGAGCAGGCTGAAAAAGAAGCCCCCGGCTGGCGCGTAGAACAGACCGGCAACGACCGCACCATGTGGGATATCGTTTCGGGTCTCATGAATGAATACGGTCTCAAGACCTGCGCCGTTGAATCCGATTTCATCGTGCACGACGCATATGTTGCCATGGCCGAAAAGCTTCAGGGCGTTGAACTGGTAAGCCTGAAGGGCATGGTCGAAAAGGTCCGCGAGATCAAGGACGAGCACGAGATCGAGTGCATCTGCAAGGCCGCTTCCATCGCCTGCAAGGCATTTGAAAAGCTGCTCACCTGGGTAAAGCCCGGCATGACCGAAAAGGAAGTTCGCATGCGTCTGGATTACGACATGCTTTCTCTCGGCTCCGAGCGCAACGCTTTCTCCACCATTGCGGCTGCAGGCACCAACGGTTCCCTGCCCCACGCCATCCCCTCCGACCACGTCATCCAGAACGGCGAAATGCTCACTCTGGACTTCGGCGCTGTATGGGGCGGCTATCTTTCCGATATGACCCGTACCATCGGTTTCGGCAAGATTGACGGAGAGATGCGCAATGTATATCAGTACGTGCTGGATGCTCAGCTGATGGCTCTGGACGCCATCGCACCCGGCAAGTCCTGCAGGGAGATCGATAAGATCGCCCGCGATTATCTGGATTCCAAGTACCCCGGCAGATTCGGACATTCTCTGGGACACGGCGTAGGCCTGTTCGTACACGAAGGTCCCCGCCTTTCCACCGCATCGGAATCCATTCTTACCCCCGGCCACGTTGTGACCGTCGAACCCGGCCTGTATATTCCCGGTCTGGGCGGCGTGCGCATTGAGGATATGGCGATCATCACAGCCGACGGCTTCATCAATCCCATTGATGCGCCCAAGCAGTTGATAGAGCTGTAATAGATTCAAACACTTTTTTAGGAGGAATAATCCCATGATCAATGCATCCGATTTCAGAAATGGCGTAACCATCGAAATGGACAACGCTATCTGGACCGTAGTTAAGTTCCTGCACGTAAAGCCCGGCAAGGGTGCCGCTTTCGTTCGCACCACCCTGAAGAACATCGTTACCGGCGGCGTTATCGAGCGTACCTTCAACCCCACCGATAAGGTTGCCAAGGCTATGATCGAGACCAAGGAAATGCAGTACCTGTACAACGACGGCGACATGTACTACTTCATGGATCAGGAGACCTTCGATCAGCTGGCTCTGACCCACGAGCAGGTTGAGGACGCCATCATGTTCGTTAAGGAGAACACCAACGTTACCGTTCGTTTCTTCAAGGGCGCTCCCTTCTCCGTTTCCGCTCCCAACTTCGTTGAGCTGGAAGTTACCGAGACCGAGCCCGGCTTCAAGGGCGACACCGCTGCCAACACCACCAAGCCCGCTACCCTCGAGACCGGCCTGACCATCCAGGTTCCCCTGTTCATCGAGATCGGCGAAGTTCTGAAGATCGACACCCGCGAAGGCGGCGAGTATCTGGGCCGCGCTTAATGCGTATATTTTGAAGGGACCCAAATGGGTCCCTTCATTGCCGTTTTAAGGAGGGCTTTTCGGAGCCCTTTTGTCATATAACGAGAAATTATCCGCGTCCGGGCATAATATAACCTGAGACGTTTTTTATCAGGAGGTGCTTTCCATGAATTCGATCCGCAAAAAGGCCGGCTATCTTGAGGGACTTCTCTCCGCCATGAAGCCGGACGCCAACGATACCGCAGCCCAGTTCAATGCCGGCATCGTCTCCCTGCTCAGCGAAATGGCCGACCGCATAGAGGCAATGGACGACCTTATCAGCGAATTGAACGATTACGTTGAAAGCATTGATGACGATCTCACCGAGCTGGAAGGAATGCACGACGAAGACGAGGATAAAGACGATTTCTTTGATATCGGCGCTATCCACGAAGAGCCTTTCCGCCTCATTGAGAATGAAGGCGCTCCCGCCCCCGAACAGATGCACATCCCCGTGCGCTGCCCCGAGTGCGCCGCAGTATTCCTTGCAGAAGGTACTTTCGGCAGATATATCTGCCCTGTATGCGAGAAGAATGTAAAGCCCCAGCGCCTGAGCAAAAAGAACACGCCCATAGCCATTAAGGCAGAGGATTGATATGGTACACATCAAATACGAAACTCTCGTTGAAACACTGAAAACCGGCATCGTAAAATCCGGCCTTGACAGCGTCCGTGCCGAAAAGCTGGCTCACATCTTCGCAGGCAACTCCCTCGAAGGCGTTTATTCCCACGGCGTAAACCGCTACATGCGTTTCATAACCGAAGTGGAAACCGGCATAACCGATATTAATGCGGAAACCGAAGTGGTCTCCTCATTCGGCGCGATCGAGGTGCGCGATGCTCATTTCGGCATCGGTCCCCTGAACGCAGAAGACGCCATGGCACGTGCCGTTGAACTTTCCAAAGAACACGGCATAGCCTGTGTTGCAGTGCGCAACACCAACCACTGGCTGCGTCCCGGACGCTACGGCTGGCAGGCAGCTAACGAAGGTGTCATCGGCATCTGCTGGTCCAACACCATGGCAAATATGCCCGCCTGGGGCGCTGCCGACCCCCGACTTGGCAATAACCCCATAGTACTGGCCATACCCCGCAAAAACGGCAACGTAGTGGTGGACATGGCAATGACTCAGTTTGCTTTCGGCAAGCTTGAGCTGGCAAAGCTCAGCGGCGAACAGCTGCCCATGTACGGCGGTTATGATTCCGAAGGCAATCTGACCACCGATCCCGCCGAGATACAGAAGACCCGCCGTCCTCTGCCTATCGGCTATTGGAAGGGCTCTTCCATGTCCCTTGCGCTGGACATGATAGCCGCCGCAACCGCCCTGGGCCGCACCACCGCCATGATCTCTGCTGATACCCGTGGCGAAAGCGGACTTACCCAGATATTCATCGCCATCAACTTCCGCGCTGCCGTAGATGCAGACAAGGCTGACGAGATACTTGATACCTCTGTGGATTATCTGCTGGGTTCCACTCCCGTGGATGCCGAAACAGCAGTACGTTATCCCGGACAGAACGTGGAAAAGACCCGTAAAAGGAACCTCGAAAACGGCGTACCGATCCACAAGGAGACCTGGGAAAAGATACTCAATTACATAGGCTGATATAAGACGACCGCCGTGCTGAACAAGCACGGCGGTCGTCTCCGTTACATATCATATTATTCAGTCATTACGAACTTCAGCTTCTCAAGTTCACTTCTGAGTGCAGCCGCGTTGCCGCTGTTTATGAAAGGAATAATACTCAAGATCTTTTTTCTTGACTCCGGGTCAAGCTCTTCCATATGTGCCACTACATACCCAAGAGTGCCCTGAGGGGTACGGAACTTGAGTGCCTCATCTATAAACTGCTTTGCAGACAAGACTGCAACTTTTGCTTTTCCCTCTTCCGGTTTATTCTCAGGTATCACAACAGGACTTGTATAATTACCAACGGTCGTATTTTCATACTTAGGCGTACCTGCGATATTGCCGACGGTCACATTTTCATACTTGGGCGTACCTGCATTATTGTCAAGCAATTCGATCTTCTTCCTGATATATGTGGAATTCTCGACAAGCTCGCCATATGCATATACAAAAACCATCTCAACTAACGCCGCAGAAAAACCGGCAAGTATGGTGTAAATGAATGCCATGAAATGGAATTCTATTTTAGTATCATAATCACCCGCATACCTGTCATATACTTCGTATGTCTCAATGCCATTGACAAAAGCAAGTATCACCGTTGCCACTATCAACACACAGAAAGCGCACTTGGCAAAAGATTTGATTGTTGCTCCCGGGTTCTCAAACAGCTTATTCATACAATTCCCTCCACTTACCAAATTTGGTAATATACCATTCAAGATATATAATATACACATTGAGTTAATCTGTCAATAACATAAGGCCTATGCACTTAAGAAACAGTAATAATCATTATACTCTGCTAATGCCGTTGAGAGATATATCTATCTTGAACGCACCGACAATCCGAACATGGCAAAGTAAACGCTCCCGACGGATATCTCGCCGTCAGGAGCGTTATATTGTTTTGGGGTTATTCAGTTATTTCAACGTACTGATCGAGGCCGGTATAGCCATTGTGACCCAGCCCGTCATCGAATACCACGATGAACTGCCATGTGCCGGGATGCAGCTGAGATTTATCGTAAGTCGCGCTGAATCCGGCATTATCCAGATTCAGACCGCCGTTTCCCGCCTCGAATGCAGCGGTAACGTCGGGGCGATCTTCGGTATCGGTATCACACAGCACGATGTCATCGCCGCACTTGAGCGCAATGGTCTTTTCACCCATTACGGCATTCTTGCCGGGCATATACGCCCAGCCGACTATATAAGTTTCTTCCAGAGTGTCCACATAATAGCTGATGTCTGCATTCACTTCGGGAAGCACAAACGCCTCGGCTTCGGCTTCCTCGGTGACCTCATCTTCAGCAGGCTCGTCTATCTTTATCCTCTTTCCCAGTTCCATATATACCGCGTTGCCCGTACCATCGTCTATAACAACGATGATCTCCCACTTACCGGGATGCAGCTTGGACTTATCAAAGTATGCAGTGAAACCGGAAGCGTCCAGATTCTTGCCTCCGGTAACATCCGCGTAAGCCGCGGTAACATCGGGACGGTTTATGGTAGAAGTGGTGCACCAGACTACTTCATCATCACATTTGAGACCGATGGTCTTCTCTCCCCATACGGCATCCTTGCCGGGAATGAAAGCCCAACCGGTTACAGTACCCACATCGCGGTTCAAGGGATTATTGAGATCGTCGATATTGGATATGATGCTGAAGGTCTCCTTGGGCAGTTCGAATTCGCCGGAAGCGTAGTTCACTATCTTCTCCTCGGGAATATTCATGCCCTGCACGGCGCCGCCGCTGTAGCGCTCTACATATTCCATTACAACGATGTCAGGCTGCTCGTATTCAACGATATGATTGAGCACGCTGGTAGACCAGACAACAGTAACGCTGGAGAAACTGTCCGCAAGCAGCGGAAGCATGAGCGTGCAGCCCGCATCCCTTGCCACAAAGGAATCGCGGAATATAACTGCGCTGGGCAGCTCGGGATGGTCGGGATTAGAGTAGCGCAGTACGGGACGGGTGGGATCGGGACTGGTTTCCGCATAGGGAGTATCCAGCAGCACCACAGTGGAATCCTTAACGCTGAAGTTGTACAGAATATCGGGCATGGTCTCGCTCTGTCCGATGAAGCCGGACATATCGCCGAGGGTCCAGGGGTCGGTTATCTCCACATCCACTTCATCAAGGGTAATGATACGCACATTGGGGTAGTCCACGGCAATGGCTTTCATAAGCTCGGTATAACCGATATATGCGCCGTAGGCATTCCAGTGGGTATCGGTCTTGAAGAACAGACGCTGTTCGCCCTTGCCGTCGATGACTGCCTGACGGGTATCGACAAGCACGACATCGGTGTTTTCATTTATCGCCCTTGCCATGCCGTCAAAGCGGGATTCACCTTCATATCCCTGCAGTCCCTCGGGCAGGAATTCGGGATATACGGTGTGTTTGTCCGGGCAGACCATCAAATAATAGGATATTCCCTGAGATTCAAGATAATCCTTTGCGGCCTGCTGTGCGTTGCAGATGTTATTCAGTTCATCTGCTGTATAATGGCTCTCGCGCTTGATATCTATATCGGAATTGTCATACATATAATACAGCCAATTGTCGATACCGATGGCGACGCCGTTGAGTACCTCAACGCCCGCCTTCGCATTGAAACGGTTGTACAGGCCGGTCATATCGCCGCGCAGCGCAAAATGATCATCATACCATGCTTCAATACCAGCGGGATCAAATTTGCCGGGCCACTGTGCAAGCGCACGGTTTTCACCGGTATCCTTGTTAAGCGCGGGAATAAGCATGCCGTAAGTAGGCAGCGCCGTTACGATAAGGAACAGCGCGAGGGTAACAAATGCCAGAAATTTCCTGTATCCCATAACGCTCCTCCTCTCAGAACCTGAAGTAGATAAAGGGATTGTAAGTACCGCCTGCCAGATATATGGCACAGACTGCGAGCAGTACAAATGCCGCAATGGTATACACCGTCTCGGTAAATCCGTTCAGCTTAGGACGGGGCAGCTTTATTGCAAACACGATACCGATAACGACGGCCAGCCAGCCCTGCAGATTGGCGATCTCAGTGACCCATACACCTTCGACTGTAAACAGATCGGAAATGTAGCGGGCGAACATTCCCATATCGTCCGCACGGAACAGGATCCAGCCGATCAGCACGACCAGAATAGTGTACAGCCAGTTGAGCCATCCGGGCAGGGTATCCTGTGCTTTCTTCACAAAAGGAATGCGTTCGATGCACAGGAACAGGCCATGCCACAGTCCCCACAGCGCAAAGCTCCAGCTGGCGCCATGCCACATACCGCACAGCACAAATACGATGAGCAGATTGCGGAAGGTCTTCATTCTGCCGCCGCGGCTTCCGCCAAGGGGGATATAAAGATAATCACGGAACCAGGTAGACAGGGACAGATGCCATCTGCGCCAGAATTCACGCACAGAACGGGATATGTAGGGATGATCGAAGTTCTCGGGGAAGCGGAATCCGAGAATATGTCCAAGACCTATCGCCATATCCGAATAACCGGAGAAGTCGTAATAGATCTGAACAGCATAGGCGATTATTCCCAGCCAGGCAGCGGCAAACGACAGGCTTCCGGCCATTTCGAATGCAGAATCCGCCACCAGAGCGGCTGTATTTGCAATTATGACCTTCTTGGCAAGACCCATGCAGAACCTGCGGACACCGGCGCCGGCGACCATAATATCCATCTTCGCAGCACCCAGGTCTTCTTTTACATCAATATAGCGCACGATGGGACCGGCGATCAGCTGCGGGAACATGGAAACATATGCCGCGAAATCGATGAGATTCTTTTCTGCGGGAACATCTCCCCTGCGCACATCAATGAGATATGAGATCATCTGGAAAGTGTAGAAGGAAATACCGATGGGCAGTGCAAGATGTGCCATGGGAAGATCTGTGCGTACTATCCAGGAAATACCCGAAATAAACATATCCAGATATTTGAACACTGCCAGCATACCGAGATTCAGCACCAGCGCAGCCACATAAACAGCCTTGTTCTCCTTGATCTTCTTTGCCATAAAGAAGTTCACAAGGATAGCGCCTATCATCAGCAGCACATAGACCGGTTCACCCCATGCATAAAACAGCAGGCTGAACAGCAGAAGAAGCACATTGCGCAAAGTTGCCTTGCCGGTGGCGCGTGCGATGATGCACAGCAGTACCACAACAGGCATGAACGCAAAAAGGAATACCGGGGATGCAAACACCATATGACTCACTCTCCAGTAGTTTCATATAGTTATGCGGCTCCCGCAATCTACGAGGGCCGCTAACAAATCAATAGATATCGGATACTGTTACAGGAATGATTATCTCGCCATCGTTTACGGTAAACGACTGCAGATCACCGAAACGGTAGTAACGGTATTCGTCGTTGGTTCCGTTTTTATAAACCAAAGCGATACCAAGCGTATACAGACCGGGCTCATAATCGGAAACATCGATATAAATGCGCCAGTCGCTGGCTTCGACATTTTTACCCGCTTCGCCGGTATGATTCCTGCCGCTGATTCCGGTTATGCTGTTTGCAAGATAACAATGGATGGGCTCGGAGCCCTGATTCACAACGATATAGGTGCCGCACTCTTCACCGTCAAAATAATCAAGCTGTGCATAACCCCAGCCGGTGAGTTCCATTATGGCATAATTATCCACTGCGGAAACATAGCAGCTGGAGATGCCGACAACGCCGTCTTCGGTCTCAGCCGGAAGCTTGAATTTGGTAAGCTCGGTAGGCAGCGCAGATTTGGGTATTGAAGTAGGCACAGTAGTGGGCACTGCCGATACCGTCGCAACAGGCTCGGGAGTTGCCGTAACTTCAGGCACAGAAGTGGCAACGGGTGCTGCGGGAGTTGCCGCAACAACGGTCACAACGGGTTCGGGAGTAATGACTGCCGGTTCTACCGTTACAGGTACGCCTGTGCCGGTGGGTATATAAGGTCTTTTGCCGGTATTCTTGCCGGAGCCCAGCAGAAATACTCCAAGTGCCGCCAGCAGTACAACTATAAGCAGCCATATAAAGAACCGGAGCACCGCAGTGCCGGGGTTGCGGCGCTTCTTTTTTCGACTCATGACATAATCCTCCATATTAAATGGTATACATCATAATATTATACTCCCTTTCAGTTCCTGTCAAGTATTTTGGCCTGTACCGGCTTCAAGTTGACATATTTCATCACAAAAGGTACAATATACTGAGCCCTAAGGCTATATATTATTAAGGAGACCATTATGGGAAAATCAAATTTCGCAGTATTCGTGGATCTTGAAAATGCCGGCGGCAAGGAAGCAATGCTGCGCTACATTATTGAAAAAGTAAAAATCCGCGGCGATATATTGCTCGGCAAAGTATACGGCTATACCGACAGATATTCCGATCTGAAGCAGTGCCTGCTTTCAAATACTTTCAACGTGGTGCCTTCACTGCGCTATGGCAAAAATCAGAAAAACAATCTTGATATTCAGCTGGTCATCGACGCGCTGGAAGTCGCTTATACCAACCCCCTTATCGACAGCTTCTGCATCGTTTCCGGTGACAGCGATTATACCCCCCTTGTCGGAAAACTTAAGTCCATGGGCAAATTCGTACTGGGCATCTCCCGTTCCGAAGTTGCTTCCGGTATATTCATAAATGCCTGCAACGAATTTGTATTCCTGGAGAGCATGACGGCAAAGAAGCCTTCGAAGACAAAGACCAAGGACGACCGCGCCGCAGAGGGCGATATAGACGAACTTACCCGCACAGTACAGACTATCCTGGAAGAACAGAACAGCGAGCAGATGTATGCAAGCGAACTGAAGGATACCCTCACCCGCCTGCGTCCGGATTTCGACGAGCATACCTACGGATGCTCCACATTCGGCAAACTGGTAGCCCGCATGGCCGGTCATTCCGAAAAGCTGAAGACATGGACCGAGGGTTCTTCCCTTATGATATCTCTTACCGGTCCCGAAGGCGACAAGGAAACGCTCGACAAGACCAATTGGGTGCATGCATTCTCCGCAGCGCTGGCCCGCTTCAAGGCAGACGGTTTCGACAGGGTCAACCCTTCCATACTGAAAGCCACCATACAGTCCGACTATCCGGGATTCGATGAACGCAATATCGGATATAAGCGCTTCTCCGATATGATGAAGCAGCTGGAAAAAGAAGGGCTCCTTGTCGTTGAAATGGACGAAGCGCGCACGATGCTTCTGAAAATTTGTTGAATATAGCGACAAAAAATGAAATTATATGTGAATTTGCTTGCAGAAACAGCCGATGGTCTGTATAATAAGAATGTTAAAGTATATACATGGCTGTACGCCTGATTTATACCGAGAGGCGGTAAACACATGGCAAGAAGAAATTCCGGTGTGAGCAGTGATCTTCGCGAGCTCCGCCGTAAGCATGAAGCATATCTGGCTGCGCAGCGCGCCGCAGCAATGGCCAAGGCTGAAGCAGAAGCCTTGGCAAATCCCATTGAACCCGAAAAAGAAATTCGTATCCCCGCAGAGGCAGCACCTGTGGTTCCTGCCGCTCCGGTGATCGAAACCGCAGAACCTGTTGTTGAGGAAATCATCCCCGCAGTGACCGAAGATATCATCGAGACCGAGACCGAAGCAGCTGCCCCTGAAGCCGAAAGCATCCCTGCAGCCGACATACCCGAAGAGGATGTCCCCGCAGAAAAAGAAAGACATGTGGATGCCATCTTCAAGGAGCACAGCCACGCACTCCCCTTCGAGGATGATGAGGAAGAAACCGAAAGCGATGAAGAAGAAATCGATGACGATGAAGACTCCATCGGAGACGACAGCAGTTTCTTCACTCCCATAATCAACGTATCTCTCGATATCTACGACAGAATACGCGGATTCATCGCACGCAAAAAGAACGGCGCTGCCGAAGAGGAATATGACGATTCCGAATTCTCGGAAGAAGACGAAGATGCCGAGACCTTTGAAGACGGTGAGCCCGTTGAAGAAAAGCGCAGTATCTTCAGCATATTCCGCAGGAAAAAGGATGAAGAGGAATTCGAATCCTTTGATGATGAAGATTTTGACGAAGATGCGGACGAAGCGGATGACGACGACATAGGCGGCGATATCCCCCTCGTTTTCAACGACGATGCTCCTCTCTTCGCCGAAGAGAACGCACCTGTCCCCGCAGAATCCGAGCCCGTTGCCGAAATCCCCGCTGCCGAAGAAATTCCTGCCGCCGAAGCTGCCGCAGAGACCGAACCGGCGATCGAGATCATCGAAGAGCCCGCAGCCGTTGAAGATATTCCCGCTGCAGCCGAAGCAATCGAAGCTGATGAAGTTATCGATGTCGATGAAACTTTTGCAGCCCCTGCGTTTGATGCACCTGCCGTCTTCGACGAGGATGACTTCATCGATGATGAGGATGAGCCCGACGAGGTCCCCATTCTGGCAGGCAATGAATTCCGCAATATAGAGCTGGATTTCGATGACACTCAGTACGGCGCCGATGAAGACGAAGAAGATGAATACGCCGACGAAGAGGACATCGAATATGCCGACGATTCCGAAAAGGAAAGCTTCGGCAAAAAGCTGATCAATTTCTTCTTCGAAGTAACTCCCGAAGATGTGATCGATGAAGATGATTACGAAATCTCCGATCCCTACGAAGAGGACGACGAAGAAGACGATTACGAAGAAGAACAGGGCTACGATGACAGCCTGTTTATAAATGACCGAGCACCCGTACGCGGCAAGGAGGATTTGATTAAGATGGATGAGCAGAAGAAGACCGGCAATCTGAGCGAACTCATGTCCGAAGGCATGGACGAGAAGATCATGTCCCGCCGCGAGCGCCGCGAGCTGCGCATGCGCATGGAAGCCGAGCAGGCTGCTGCCGCAGGCGAAACCGCAGTTGAAGAAACTGCTGTTCCCGAGCTTGATGAAAACGACATCACTCCCGATGAGCCCACCCGCGAATATCGCATCGTTGCCCGCCCCGTTGAAACCGCAGCCGAAACCGAGCCCGAAGAAGAGCCCGTTGACGACTACGACGAGGACGAAGAAGACGATTACGAAGAAGAGCCCGTAAAGCCCGCAAAGAGCATATTCGGCAAGAAGGCTTCCCGTTATGAAGACGAGGAAGATGATGACGACTATGACGACGAAGAAGACGATTATGATGATGATTATGACGACGATTACGACGATGACGAGGAAGAAGAAAAGCCCCGCAATCGCAGGAAGAATGTAAAGTCTTCCCGTCGTGATGATGATTATGATGATTACGACGAATATGACGATGAAGATTACGACGACGATGATGACGATGCTCCCGGTGCAGGTCATTACATCCTCGGCTTCATCAAGTTCATCATTGCTGTAGTTCTCATCCTGGTAGTAGTAGTATTCGGCATGTATTTTGCTGATCAGGCCATTGACGGCGGCTTTGCTCCCTATCGCTTCGTAACCGAAAAGGTTCCCTTCATCGCTGAATACCTGCCCTCTTCCGACGCTATGCTGCCCGCAGGCGATGTTGAAGGCGAGACTCAGGAAGGCACCATCGAAGAGACCGGCGATATCACCACCGAGACCGACGAAGTGACCGGCGATGTTACCGAGACTGAGACCGAAGAAACTTCCGGCGACGAAACCACCGGCGATGAGACCACCGAAGAGACCGGTGTCACCGAGACCGAAACCGAAGAAACCGAGCCTGCTACCGTAGGCTGATAACACGATCCGATAAATGGACGATCATTTTCATGCAAGTTAATGATCGTCCATTTCTGCTAATAAAACGCATTTTCCGCATTTCACAAATCCGGGAGGTCAATATGAAATACGTAATCGCTTTGGATCAGGGAACCACCAGCTCACGCGCTGTAATATTCGATGAATCCGGCCGCATTGCAGGCTCTCACGGAATCGAATTCCGTCAGATATATCCCAAGCCCGGCTGGGTGGAACATGATCCCCAGGATATACTGAACAGCCAGGTAACCGCACTGAAGACCGCCGTTGAAAAATCCGGCATTCAGGTCAGTGATATCGCCGCCATCGGCATCACCAACCAGCGCGAGACCACCCTTATCTGGGAGCGCGCTACCGGAAAGACTCTCGGCAATGCCATTGTATGGCAGTGCCGCCGCACCGCTCCCATTGTTGAAAGACTGAAGAAAGACGGTCTCAGCAGCATAATCACAAACCGCACCGGCCTTATCCCCGATGCATATTTCTCCGGCACCAAGCTGGAATGGCTGCTTGAAAATATCCCCGGCGCACGTGAGCGTGCCGACAACGGCGAACTCTGCTTCGGTACCGTTGACAGCTTCCTGACTTATATGCTCACCAAGGAAAAGCGCCACGTTACCGATATTACAAATGCATCCCGCACTATGCTCTACAACATATTCGAAAAAAAATGGGATGAAGAGCTGATGCGCATGATGGATATCCCCGCATCGGTACTGCCTGAAGTTGTAGATTCCTCCGGAATCGTGGGCATGCTGGACAAATCCATACTCGGAAGGGAAATTCCCGTTGCCGCTCTTGCCGGCGATCAGCATGCCGCTCTGTTCGGTCAGGGCTGCTTCACACCCGGCGACTGCAAGAACACCTATGGAACCGGCTGCTTTGTGCTGATGAACACCGGACGTACTCCCGTGCGTTCTCCCAGCGGTCTGCTCACCACCGTGGGCTGGTCCATCGACGGCAATGTTACCTACGCCCTCGAAGGCAGCGTGTTCGTGGCAGGTGCGGTGGTACAGTGGCTGCGCGATGAACTTGGAATCATCAAGAGCGCGTCCGAGACCGGTCCTCTGGCATCTTCCGTTGCAGACAGCGCCGGCGTGTATTTCGTGCCCGCATTCACCGGTCTGGGCGCTCCCCATTGGGATATGTATTCCCGCGGCACTATCGTAGGTCTCACCCGCGGCTCCGGCAAGGCGCACATCGTCCGCGCCGCACTGGAAGCCATTGCCTACCAGTCTGCAGACGTTGTCTCCGCCATGCAGCGTGACAGCGGAATCTCCATGCCCGTTATGCGCGTTGACGGCGGCGCCAGCGCCAACGATTTCCTCATGCAGTTCCAGGCGGACATTCTGGCTGCAAAGGTTGCCCGTCCTGCCATAATCGAATCCACCGCCCTCGGCGCGGCTATGCTTGCCGGACGAGCCGTAGGCGTATGGAACGACAAGCAGCTGGCGAATATACAGAGCGTAAGCCGCGAATTCGTGCCTCTCATGGATGGAGCACAGCGCGAACGTCTCACCCGCCAGTGGCACAGGGCCGTAGAAAGAGCAAGCGGCTGGATAGAGGATTGAGCAATAAAAGCGGGCGGCAATTAAGCCGCCCGCAGTTTTTTCAGCGCTTTATACACACCACCAGATTGCCGCATTCGTCTATCCCCAGCGTTACCAGCACCTTCTCCCGGCAGTTCCAGGGATTTGTTATCGTAACGGGATTGGCTGCGGTTATCAGCTGATGTTCATCGCGGCATCTGCTGCAGTCATCAAAAACCTTCACCTTTATGGATGATTCCTCTCTACACGGATATGGTTCAGGGCGCCGAACCGGCATGCATCCGCAGGGGACCGGCTTCGGTCTTGCCCTGCAATCGCAATCTTCCCGGCTATACATTGGATATAATGAATCGTATCTGCTCATAATACCATCCTTCCGGCAGATAATATATCCGCCGGTACATAATATGCTCCCGGCAGGCAGGAGGTCATATCATTGAACCTAAAAGAAGAAATAAAAAGCATAGCATATATACTTTCGGGACTTCTGGTATGTGCGTTGGCATACCGCATGTTCCTTGTGCCCAATGACGTTGCCGCCGGCGGTTTCACCGGCATCGGTCAGCTGGTCAACGCGCTTACCGGAATGCAGGTAGGTACCGTTGCACTTATACTGAATGTTCCGCTGTTCGCTCTGTCCATGCGTTCGCTTGGGCTGAAGTTCGGCATCAAGTCGTTTATAGCATCATCGCTGCTGTCGGTATTCATAGACTATCTGCCCATAGGCGCGGCCACCGAAAACGTGCTGCTGGCTGCTGTTTTCGGCGGCGTTGTAGGCGGCATCGGTTTTGGTCTCATCCTTCGCGGCAGCGCCACCACCGGCGGTTCCGATATGCTGGCCACCCTGATACATTCCCATGTTCCGGCTATAAAGGTAGGACTGCTGATATTCCTCGTTGACGCAGCAGTCATCGTTGCATCTGCCTTCGTATTCTCACCCGAACAGGCAATGTACGCACTCATCTCCGTAAGCATCATGAATTACACGCTGGACTATGTGCTGGAAGGCTTCAATCGTGCAACCGCGTATCTTGTCGTATCCGCACACAGCGAAGCGATAGCACGGAAGATCATGGATGAAATGGAGCGCGGCGTCACCGGTCTGCACGGAAAGGGCATGTACAGCGGACAGGAGCGGGAAGTTCTGCTGTGCGTTGTAAACCGCTTCGAAAGCATGCAGCTGAGAAAGATCGTCGTTTCCTGCGATCCCAAAGCGTTTATGATCGCCATAAGCGCCAGCGAAGTGCTTGGCGAGGGCTTCAAGGACATCAAAATAGGAAAGCAGAAATGATTTATGCCCGGAGCATATGCTCCGGGCATAAACTTAACCGTAACATTCTTGAAACTTACAGCGGCATACACTATAATTTTTGCATCGATATCAATCATCGGTGATGACGGGAAGAGTAATGTGCCATACGCGCTTCAGAGAGGGCCGCGCTTGCTGAAAGCGGTCTGCCGGAAAGCATATGAAGGACATCCCCGAGCCTCCGCGGAAGCGGCGCCGCCGGCGTTAACGGCACTAAAGATGCGTATTTTTTCATGCGCAAAATAGGGTGGCACCGCGAATCCTTCGCCCCTACGATTGGGGACGAGGGCTATTTTTTTATAACTACCAACCCGAAGGAGTTGAAATCATCATGCTTACCCAGGCACCCCGCGGCACGCAGGATATGCTGCCCGCAAACGCACACCGCTGGCAGAGCATCGAAGACATCATGCGCAAGAAGTGCGCTCTCGCAGGCTATCGCGAGATCCGCACCCCCGTTTTTGAGCACACCGAGCTGTTCCAGCGCGGCGTAGGCGACACCACCGACGTAGTACAGAAGGAAATGTACACCTTCGAGGACAAGGGCGGCCGTTCCATCACCCTGAAGCCCGAAGGCACCGCCGGCGCGGTTCGCGCGTTCATCGAATCCCACATGTTCGCCGATCCCATGCCCGCAAAGATGTGCTACATCTCCTGCCCCGCATTCCGCTACGAAAAGCCCCAGAACGGCCGTCTCCGCCAGTTCCACCAGTTCGGCGTTGAGGTCTTCGGCGCCAAGGATGCATCCGTTGACGCAGAAGTAATCGCTCTGGCAATGGATATTCTGGAAGCCAACGGCATCGACGGTCTGAAGCTGGCCATCAACTCCATCGGCTGCCCCACCTGCCGCAAGGCCTATCATGAGAAGCTGATGGCTTATCTCGAGCCCAAGCTGGCCTGTCTGTGCAAGACCTGTCAGGAGCGCTTCGCCCGCAATCCCATGCGCATCCTGGACTGCAAGGAAGATTCCGCAAAGCTCACCGATGCTCCCGCAATGCTTGAAAACCTGTGCGATGACTGCACAGGTCACTTCGAAAAGCTGAAGAAGTATCTGGCAGCCGAAGGCATCTCCTACGAGATCGACGCCCGCATCGTCCGCGGTCTGGACTACTACACCAAGACCGTATTCGAGATCATCACCGATACTGACAACGGCCCCCTGACCGTTTGCGGCGGCGGTCGTTACGACGGTCTGGTAGAAGAGCTGGGCGGTCCCGCCACTCCCGGCATCGGCTTCGGCATGGGCATGGAGCGCGTCATCATGGTTCAGGACGCCCGTGGCATCGCACCCAAGGCTCCCGCACTGTACGATGCATTCGTTGTCACCCTGGGCGATGACGCACGCGAAGAAGGCGTTCGTCTGGTAAAGGAACTGCGCGACGCAGGCATGAAGGCCGATCTCGACCACGCTGCACGTTCCATGAAGGCCCAGTTCAAGTATGCCGACAAGGTCGGCGCCTCCAAGGTGCTGGTCATCGCAGGCGACGAGCTGGCTGCCGGCGTTGTAAAGGTACGCGATATGAACGGCGGCGGCGAAGCCACCGTTGCCCGCGCAGAAGTAGTAAACTTCATCAAAGGTTGATTTTAGATAGGAGGAAACCACATGTTCCAGTCCAGAACTCATACCTGTAACGACCTGCGCATCGCAAACGTAGGCGAGCAGGTCACCATCGTAGGTTGGATGGAAAACGTCCGCGAAGTCGGCGCCACTCTGGCCTTCGTTATCGTACGCGATTTCTACGGCACCACTCAGGTAGTTGTTGAGAACAACGACGAGATCATGAACGTGATCAAGTCCCTCAACTGCGAATCCACCATCTCCGTTACCGGCGTAGTCCGCGAGCGTTCCAGCAACAACACCAAGATCCCCACCGGCGAGATCGAAGTCGTTCCCGAGAAGATCGAAGTTCTCGGCCGCTGCATCTACAACGAGCTGCCCTTCGAGATCAACCATTCCCGCAACGCCAGCGAGGAGACCCGTCTGAAGTACCGCTACCTCGACCTGCGCAATCCCGAAGTCAAGAACAAGATCGTTCTGCGTTCCCAGATCGTTGCCGAACTGCGCCGCAGCATGACCGAGCACGGCTTCCTGGAGATCACCACCCCCATCCTCACCTGCTCTTCTCCCGAAGGCGCACGTGACTATCTGGTGCCCTCCCGTCTGCATCCCGGCAAGTTCTATGCACTGCCCCAGGCTCCCCAGCAGTTCAAGCAGCTGCTGATGACCTCCGGCTTCGACCGCTATTTCCAGATCGCACCCTGCTTCCGCGATGAGGACGCACGTGCCGACCGTTCCCCCGGCGAGTTCTATCAGCTGGATATGGAAATGGCTTTCGCCTCCCAGGAAGACGTTTTCGCCGTTCTGGAAGACGTACTGCCTCCCATCTTCGCCAAGTACGGCAAGTATGACACTGCTTCCTCCGCTCCCTTCACCCGCATCCCCTATGTGGAGGCAATGGAGAAGTACGGCTCCGACAAGCCCGACCTGCGCATCAGCCTGATCGTCAACGACGTGACCGAGCTGACTCAGGACTGCGGCTTCGAGCCCTTCGCCGGCAACACCGTCAAGGCAATCGTTGCTCCCGATTTCGACAAGCCCCGCAAGTTCATCGACGGTCTGTGCAAGGACATCGAGTCCGCTACCGAGAACAAGTGCTACTGGTTCAAGGTAAATGACGACATGACCTTCGCCGGCGGTCTGGCCAAGTTCATGAATCCCATCGCCGATCAGCTGATCGAGGCTCTGGGTCTCACCGCAGGCGCATGCGTATTCCTCTGCGCAGGCAAGAAGCTGGCTGCTCAGAAGACCGCTGGCGTCATCCGCAAGACCCTGGGCAACGCCGTTGAGAAGTACATGAACAAGGAATGCTACGAATTCTGCTGGATCGTTGACTTCCCCATGTACGAGATCGGCGAAGAATCCGGCGAGCTGGAATTCTGCCACAATCCCTTCTCCATGCCCCAGGGCGGCATGAAGGCTCTCGAGGAGCAGGATCCCCTCACCATCAACGCATATCAGTACGACCTGGTCTGCAACGGCGTAGAGCTGTCCTCCGGTGCTGTGCGTAACCACAACCCCGAAGTCATGATCAAGGCCTTCCAGATGGTCGGTCTGGGCGAGGAAGACGTTAAGGCCAAGTTCCCCGCAATGTACAACGCATTCTGCTACGGCGCACCGCCTCATGCAGGCATCGCCCCCGGCGTTGACCGCATGGTCATGCTGATCGCAGGTGAAGAGTCCATCCGCGAGATCATTCCCTTCCCCATGAACAAGAATGCTCAGGACCTGATGATGAGCGCTCCCTCCGAAGTTGAGCCCAAGCAGCTCAGCGACGTGCACATCGCCATCGTGAAGCCCGAAAAGTAATTCACAACCTAAAACTTATGCATTCCCGGAATTTATCCTCCGGGAATGCCTTTTTATGTCTTCAATACCATTTCCAAAAATCACATACCCCCACAAATTCAGTCCGTTTTTCACCCCTGCAAAATGTGTGAAATCACACACCAATCACATACTCATCACATACGAATCACACACATACCATAACTACAAAACCGTACATTCCGTATTTGACAAAATTCAGATTTAACATAAAAAATCTTGCCGCCGGACAATTACAGGTATATAATGACCCTCGTAAACCGCTGGGGGCGCGCAAGCTGAGATGGACTTTTGTCCGGTCCCCTAGAACCTGATGTGGGTAATCCCACCGTAGGGAAGCGGACATGCCGCACTATAAAACATATAGCCGCGTGCATCCGCTTCCGGATGTATGCGGCTTTTTTGTGTGCATTTCCGTTCAGGGCCCGGACGGAAACCACCGGAAAAGACGCATGCCAAGTACAATTCCGGAGGTAATTTCATGAACTGGTTTGAAGATTTTTCTGAATTCACATGGTTTACCATAGCCCTTTTGGCAATCGCCCTTCTCGGCGGCATTTTTGCGCTGATAAAACGCGATAAATCCCGCCCCATCCTCATCGCCACCGGCGTCGCCTGCATCGGCGTCATTGCCGCCGCGCTGATTTCCGGCCGTCCCTTCGAAGGCGTCGAGATTTCCACATCGTTTTTCACCCTGATTATCATAC
>JAZRPZ010000087.1:0-6885 GCA_045649485.1 Clostridia bacterium | reverse complement strand
CCTCCATCGCCCGCAGGGCATACGAGCTTTCTCAGGACGCACGCACCATGCTTGCATTTGTCGACGGACGTCAGCAGGCAGAGAGACTTGCCCACAACATAAATCTCATCGCCGGGGATATGTATGCCCGTACGCATCACGGCTGCATATCAAAAGAACAACGCCTGGAAGCCGAACAGCAGCTGCGAAACGGTGAGCTGCACATACTCTGCTGTACTTCTTCAATGGAACTTGGCATTGACGTGGGCGATATAGACCTTGTACTCCAGATAGGCGCCCCCGGAAGCATCGCAGGCGAATTACAGCGTGCGGGCCGCGCAGGCCATGGTCCCGGCAGAGTCAGCAGCCTCGTTATATATCCCAAAACAGGCGCCGATTCGTTTGCTGCTGCGCTTGCGGCGCGCGGCGGTCTCGAAGGACGCATAGAGAAGGTATCCCCTCCCGAAAAATGTCTGGATGTACTGGCACAGCAGCTTCTGGCAATGGCTGCCGCCGAAGAGCTGACCATAGAAGAAGCCCTTGAAGTCGTTAACGGCGCGTGGAACTTCCGAAATATATATAAGGACGAGCTTGAAGACGTGCTGTGCATGCTGGCAGGCGATTTTGAGCACGACAGAGAAAAGCCCGTGCGTCCTCGCCTGATATATGACAGGATAAACGGCGTATTCCGCGGCGATAAATACACCCGCATGCTGGCCTTCTCAAATGTCGGCACGATTCCCGACAGAGGCTGGTACGGCGTATATCTGCCCGACGGCACAAGGCTGGGTGAACTTGACGAGGAATACGTATTCGAAGCCCGCCTCGGCGACAAGTTCCTGCTGGGTGCGTTCGCATGGCGCATTCAGGAGATCACAAAGGAACGTGTCATCGTATCTCCCGCCACTCCCGAAGGTGCGCAGCCGCCCTTCTGGAAAGGCGACATGATGGGCAGACCCATCGAGACCGGCAGATATTACGGCGCGCTGATGCGCGAAATAAACCGAGCTTTCGAAGGCGGCAGACAGGATATATGTCTTGCCGATTATCCCATTTCCGCAGAAACTGCCGACGCAGTGAAGCTGCATGTATCAGGACAGCTGCGTGTTACCGGCTGTCTGCCCGACGACCGCACCATAATAATGGAACATTTCTCCGATGATGCAGGCGACCATCAGCTGATGGTGCACTCGGTATTCGGCATGCGCGTGAATCGTGTGCTGAGTATTCTGCTGCGCCATGAAGCACGGAAACTGACAGGCCTTGATGTGCGCAGTTATGAAGACGACGACGGCTTCATGCTTTATCTAATCGGAATCGGCGATATTCCCGAAGGGCTTATGAAGACACTGAAGCCCGACATGGCATATCAGCTGCTTGATGCGCTGCTGCCCGCGGAAAATACATTCTCAATGGCATACCGCTATGCCGCCGCAAGAGCCGGCATGATGGGAATGCAGAACCGCGGCCGCCAGCCGTTGTGGATACAGAGGATACGCGGCGCCGAATCGCTTTCAGAAGCAGTAAATCAGTCAGGACATCCGCTCGTTGCCGAAGCCATCCGTGAGTGCCGCGATGATCTTTTGGATATATCCGGTGCCATCGAAATAATGCGTGATATAATCTCCGGTGAGATACGTATCATCGAAATGCACAGCGACAAGCCTTCGCCTATGGCGCTGCCCATGCGCCGTCAGGTAGAGGCTGAAATGATGTACGATACGGTAATCCCCGTAAACGCCAAGGAATATTCGCTCAGGCAGCTGAAGTCCATAACTCCGGACAGGCAGGCTGTTGAAAAGCGTTTCGAACGCTCCATGACCATCGATTCTCCCGAAACGCTGCACTCTGCGCTTATGGCTGAAGGCGACATGCTTCCCGGAGAAGCTGATGCGCCGGCAGAATGGTTTGAATGCCTCGCGCAGGAAGGAAGGGCGCTTTACATCGAACCCGGTCTGTGGATAGCAGCGGAACACGAAGAAGAATATCGTGAAGCTCCCACCCGTCGCATAGTGCGCAGGCTCATCCGTTTCCGCGGAGCACAGGACGCCCGCAGCATATCTCAGAGATATGCCATAAGCGAGATGCGCGCCCGGGAGATACTTGCATCTCTCGAACAGGACGGCGAAGCAAAATCCTATGAAGGCATGTACATCCACCCTGATGTGTATGAATCGGCACAGCGGCTTACCATATCCATGCGCCGCAGCGAAATATCCACGCTGCCGCCCGAGTGCTTTGCAAGAATCACAGCTGCACGCGCCGAGACTGCCGGCACCCCAAAGATGCGGCTTGAAAGCGCCATGGAAGCGCTTACCGATATCGAACTTCCTGCCGCAGCATGGGAGGATATTGTACTTCCCCGCAGGGTAACAGCCTACAGAGGCCATATGCTGGACAGACTGCTTGCAGAGGGCGGCTACACATATCTCATACGCAAATCGGAAGGAAAACCCGTGCTGCGCTTTATGCGGGCAGAAGATATCGAACCCGGCGAATATCCTCCCGCAGGAAAACAGCCGGAGTATATGCAGAACATACTGGAGCTGCTTGAAAAAAGCGGAGCAATGTTTGACCATGTGATATCCAAACGGCTGAGTGATCATATTGCCGCCGAACATCTGCAGAAGCTGGCTGAGCAGGGACTTGTGCGTCAGGATTCCTTTGAGCCCGTAAGGCGAATGCTCAAAACGAAAAAACTGAAAGACCCCGGCGTCACCGGCGGGCGATGGGAGCGTGTGAGCCTGCCTTGTGTTCGCGATGTCGATTCAAGCATCGAAGCATGCTTCCGCAGATATCCCATCCTCTGCCGCGAGACATGCAGCGGCGTAGCATGGACAGAAGCGCTCGAGAGGCTCAGAAAACTTGAAATGGCGGGTGAAGTACGCAGAGGCTACTTCATCAGCGGACTCAGCGGCGCTCAATTTGTAAAAGCGGAAGATTTTGCCGCCGTGACCGCGGCCCTCGGCGTATCATCCGGGGAGCACATATGTCTTAACGCCATCGACCCCGACCAGCTGTGGGGCAGGATACTGAAGCACTGCGACGGCAGGGAATTCATCTGTGTGCCCGGTACGGCAGTAGTCATGCGCGGCGGAATGCCCGTATGCGTTTTCGAAAAAAGCGGCGGTGCGCTGAGGCTTTTTGAAGAGGACGCCGAGGCAATAAAGTGTTTCGCCGAGTGTTTCCGCACACGCAGGATATTCCCCACCCGTTCCCGCATAGTTGTAAAGGAATATCCCCCGGAAGCCGCAGCTATGCTTCAGCAGGCGGGATTCATGCGCGAAATGCTGGATTATGTCATATATCCCGACAGATAATCATCCGCAAACATTCTCTATTAAGTTGTTTTATTGCGGATCATGATTATTGACGGCTCAATATGGTTTACTTTATAATTAAGAAAAACCGATACTTTTTTCGGAGGTGTAATCATGACTGAACGCATCGCGATGCTGAAAGATCATTTCATAAATAACAAGCTGCACCATGCCCTCAGGCAGGGTGATATCGTAGACCCCGCAGCCTACCGCGCAGCGGACATTGCCGACCACAGGCGCACCGCACTCAGGATGAAGGCCATGCTTGAAGCCGAAAAGCCCGTTATCGAGCCCTTCGAGCGCATCGTTTTCACCCGCACCGTAGCAAATGCGCCCATGGTATTCACCGATACCGAATGGAAGGCTATCGCCGACAGCCACTACATCCACGAAAACGGCAATGTATGCAATCTCAATCCCGATTACGGCAGCGTGATCTCCCGCGGTCTCATTGCCGTGCGCAATGAATTGGGCGATACTCCTCATGACGAAAGCGCCCGCATTTCCATCGATGCCGTGCTCGACATCACCAATCGCTACAGGCTTGCCGCCATCGAAAAGGGCATGACCGATGTGGCCGAGATCCTCGAACGTGTACCTGCATATCCCGCAAGAAATCTGCGCGAGGCGCTGCAGTCCCTCAGGATACTCCACTTTGCCATGTGGGCAGAGGGCGATTATCACAATACCCTCGGCCGTTTCGACCAGTACATGCTGCCCTACCTTGGTGAGACCGGGGATGAAGAGGCGCTCGAACTCATCGAGGAATTCTTCCTCGCCTGCAACCGTGACAGCGATATGTATCCTGGCATGCAGCAGGGGGATAACGGACAGAGTCTCGTAGCCGGCGGCGTACTCAAAGACGGCAGCTGCGGCGTAAACAGGCTCACCTATCTGGTACTGAAGGCATCCGCCGAGCTCAGGGTGATCGACCCCAAGATAAATCTGCGCGTCGATAAGAATACTCCCCTTGAGCTGTTTGAACTTGGCTCTCAGCTTACCAAACTGGGTCTGGGCTTCCCCCAGTATGAAAATGATGATATCGTGATCCCCGGCCTTGAAAAGCTGGGCTATGCACCCGAAGACGCCCGCGATTACGTAGTAGCTGCCTGCTGGGAATTCATCATACCCGGAAAGGGCATGGATATCCCCAACATCGGCGCTCTGCCAATCGCTGCGGTGACCGACCGTGCCATCCGCGAAGTGCTGCCCGAAGGCGGAAACATGGACGCCATACTTGCCCGCGCAGGCGAGATAATGAAAGAGGAATGCGCCAGGATCGCTGCCGGCGTCAATGACCTCTATGTCATCCCCTCCCCCTATATCAGTCTCTTCTTCGATATCGCGCCCGGCGCAGATATCGCTGACGGCTGCGTGTACAATAACTACGGCATCCATGGCACCGGCGTTGCCACCGCTGCGGATTCCCTCGCCGCAGTCGAGACCATGGTCATGAGCGGCAAGGTTTCTGCCGAAGAGCTCATTTCCGCCATGGACAATAATTTCGACGGCAAGGACGAGCTGCTCTACGCTCTGCGCAACGAATGCCCCAAGATGGGCAACGACGATGACGCTGTCGACGGATATGCTTCCAAACTGCTGGCCATGTTTGCCGAAGCCGTAAAGCCTCTGCGCAACGAGCGCGGCGGCATCTACAGGGCAGGCACCGGCGCCGCCATGTATTATATCTGGCATGCCGCAGATATGGGCGCCACCGCAGACGGCAGGCTTGCAGGCACTCCCCTCTCCGCAAACTTCGCACCTTCTCTCAACGTGAAGCTCAACGGACCCGTATCTCTGGTGAAGTCTTTTGCAAAGCCCGCCCTTTCCGATGTAATCAACGGCGGTCCCCTTACCATCGAATTCCATGACAGCGTATTCAGAAACGATGAAGCCGTGCGCAAGACCGCAACTCTCGTACAGGCATATATCCGCTGGGGCGGACATCAGCTGCAGCTGAATACCGTCAATTCCGACACCCTGCGCGACGCACAGCAGAATCCCGACAAATACAAGAATCTCATCGTGCGCGTATGGGGCTGGAGCGGCTATTTCGTCGAGCTGGACAAGTGCTATCAGGACCACATCATCAAGCGCGTAGAGCTTGCGCTGTAACGGAGAATACCATGTCTATAATCAGATTTTCCGGAAAGGTAGTCTCCGGCAAGCGCATCGGCACGGGACTTGGTTTCCCCACCGCCAATATCGCTCCCCATGAGGATATATCGCTGCCCGAAAACGGCGTTTATGCTGCGCGCATCGCAGTGCCCGGTTATGACGGCGTGCTGGATTGCGTGCTGAATCAGGGAAAGCACCCTACTTTGCCCGAAGGCGAACCCACCATCGAAGCATTCATACTCAATTTCTCAGGCGATATCTACGGCGCGGATGTTACCGTGGAATATGTAGCATTCATCCGAGGCGAGATAAAGTTTCCCGGCATCGAAGCTCTCAAGGCGCAGATAGCCGCCGATGTAGAGACCGCAAAGCGAATACTTGCATAAAATTGGCACACCGTCTGTCTCCGATAACAGACGGTGTGCTTTTTATTGTCGTCTATCATTGCATTCTTTTCAAAAAAGTAGTATAATTTAACAGTAAGCTTTACAAATAAATTATTGGAGGTAGATTCCAATGGTCAATCGTTTTGTTCTTAATGCTGTTTCCTATCACGGCAAGGGCGCCATCAAGGAAATCCCCGGTCTGATCGCAGCCAAGGGCTTCAAGAAGGCTTTCATCGCTTCTGACCCCGATCTGATCAAGTTCGGCGTAACCAAGAAGGTCACCGATCTGCTGGATGAAGCAGGCATGGAATACTACATCTATTCCGATATCAAGCCCAATCCCACCATCGAAAACGTAAAGTGCGGCGTAGCTGCCTACAAGGAAAGCGGCGCTGATTACATGATCACCATCGGCGGCGGTTCCTCCATGGACACCGGCAAGGCCATCGGTATCATCATCAACAACCCCGAATTCGAAGACGTACGTTCTCTGGAAGGCGTTGCCCCCACCAAGAACCGCACCGTCTACACCATCGCCGTACCCACCACCGCAGGTACCGCAGCTGAAGCAACCATCAACTACGTTATCACCGACGTTGAGAAGAAGCGCAAGTTCGTTTGCGTTGATACCAACGACATCCCCGATATCGCAGTTGTCGATCCCGACATGATGGCCTCCATGCCCAAGGGTCTGACCGCTTCCACCGGTATGGATGCTCTGACCCACGCTATCGAAGGCTACACCACCAAGGCTGCCTGGACTCTGGCTGACTGCCTGAATCTGGAAGCTATCCGCCTGATCGCCAAGTCCCTGCGCGGCGCCATGGTCAATGATGACGAAGGCCGCGAAGGCATGGCTCTGGGCCAGTTCGTAACCGGCATGGCATTCTCCAACGTCGGTCTGGGCATCGCTCACTCCATGGCTCACACCCTGGGCGCTGTTTATGACACCCCCCACGGCGTTGCCTGCGCAATGATGCTGCCCATCGTTATGGAATACAACGCAGACTGCACCGGCGAAAAGTACAAGGCCATCGCAGAAGCTATGGGCGTTGACACCACCGGCATGGATCAGGCCGCAT
>JAZRPZ010000086.1:0-12426 GCA_045649485.1 Clostridia bacterium | reverse complement strand
CAAGGTAAAACCGCGGTTATCCGCAGAAGGAACGGATTCCAGATGGTATCCCGGCACCTGGGTAATGGCAAGGGTCGCGCTGGTATAGGCGACATCCACCTGGCCTGCCTGCACGGCTGCCAGCGCAGCATCTTCAGACATGAATACCACAGTGACATCCTTGATGGCCGGTTCACCGCCGTAATAATCTTCATTGGCAGTGAAGATCAGCTGTTCCTGTCTGCGCCATTCAACGAATTTGTAAGGACCGGAACCGATGGGATTGATGCCGTAATCTTCGCCGTAGGCGTGCTCCGGAACGATACCCACGGAAGCCAGCGTATTGAGGAAGATGGAAGTCGGGCGGCTGAGGGTGATCTCAACGGTGAATTCACCCGTCGCAACGGCGCTTTCCATGTAGGTCAGGTCTACTGCGCCCATGGCTGCCTTGGCGGTTTCAAGGGTAAAAGCAACGTCCGCCGCGGTCAGCTGATGGCCGTCGGTAAAATAAGCATCCTCACGGATGGTGAAGGTCCAGATCAGGCCATCTTCGGAAAGTTCAGCTTTGCATCCGGAGGTGTTATCTCATCATTCAGAGTGACCCAGACATAATCCTCCGAGTACGGCATACGCATTATGTCAGCAAACAGCCCTTCCACCAGGCGCATCTCGTGCATGGGAGTGAGGGGAACGGTACTTACGCTTATTTCGCCCTTTGCGCCCATTTCAACGATGCATACGCTTTTTCTGTAATTTACTTCGGAGAAGGAATATTTCAGCGGTGAACCTGCGTATCTCAGTGTGTCGCGGGTCATGCGCTGCGGTTTGTGGATATGTCCGAGCGCTACATAATCAAAATCAGAGAATACGGAAGCATCTATGTTCTCAAGTCCGCCTACGGAAGCTTCTTCGGAATCGGAAGTCTCGCTGCCGGTGATGAACTGATGGCACAGGAGTACATTGCGCTCGTCTGTATTAACGGGGGAACTGTGCAATACGGCGCATACCGCATCCTGATAACTGCTTATGGTTTCATCCGGGAACCACTTGCGGGTATGCAGCGGTTTGATGAAAGGCATAAGGTGTATGTTCAGGGGACCATGCTCATCGTTTATGCGTACGCACTGCAGCTTTCCTTCGAAGCTTTCGGATGTATATATACCCGAAGCGCGAATAAGTGAGGAAAAATAAGATATGCGCTGGGAAGAATCATGGTTGCCGCTTATCATGAAGACAGAAATGCCCATGGAATTCAATTCTGTCAGGAAACGGTCAAAAAGAGCCATAGCTTCTGCCGGCGGAGCTGATTTCTGATATACGTCGCCTGCTATCAGTACGGCGTTCACATTTTCATTTTTGGCGATATCGATCATCTGCCACAGTATGAAGCGCTGATCTTCCAAAAGAGAAACGTCATTCAACTGCTTGCCCAGATGCAGGTCGCCTGTATGCAGAAATTTCATGAGAATACTCGCTTTCTGTATTTTTATATATTGTAACACAACAGCGGAAATCTGAAAAGTACGAAAGCAGCCGCTGATTGACAGGTATATCCCGCTATGCTATCATGTGGACAGATAATCATCGATTACGGGGTGAGAATGTGATACGACTTTTGAGACCGTGTGAAGGCGCAATTATAGCTCTGCAGACAGATGAACAGAGATCATTCAAGGCCAACATGCAGGTCGAGCATATTGACTGGACGAATTTGAATAAGCGCGGCGAAGACGGGACTGTACCGACCGGTGTGGATTTTGAATGGACGGGAGATGACTCCGAATATACATTCGAACTTTCGGAAATGCCGGATTTTGCAATATCTGAAGCGTGGAAAGTAAACGGACAAGCGTTGAACATTGAGAACCTGAAAGCAGCGCAGATGTATTTCTGGCGTATAAACGGGGGAGAAGTACGAAGCTTTGCCACAGCGGACGCCGCGCCCAGATGGCTGCATGTTGACGGGCTCAGCAATGTGCGTGATATTGGTGTGTGGAGTACGCAAAGCGGCTGCAGAATCCGTCAGGGGCTCATATACCGCGGCAGCGAGATGGACACCCATCACAGCATAACCGAAGAGGGCGTGCGCGTGATGCGGGAGGTTATGCGCATACGCACGGATCTGGATGTACGCGGTGAGGCGGTCGGAAAGGTTTTTGAAAGCCCTATCGGTAAGGATGTGGCATTTGTGCATATCCCGGCAAAAGCATATGCCGAATACATGGAGGAAGACCAGAAGGCCGTATGCAAGGCGATATTTGAGGTATTTGCCGACAGTGCGAATTATCCGATTTACTTCCACTGCTGGGGCGGTGCAGACCGAACGGGAACAATTGCGCTGCTGCTTGAAGCGGTACTTGGCGTAAGTGAAGAAGATTTGCTGATGGATTACGAACTGACCTCCCTTTCGATCTGGGGAGACAGAAGCAGAAACAGCGATCTTTTCAAATCACTGCTTGCGGCGCTTGACAGTTACGGGGATAATACCGACAGCATACATACCAAAGTGCGGAATTATCTGCTGTCTTGTGGGATAACCGAGGAAATGCTTGAGAAAATAAAATACAACCTGCTGGATAAATAAAAAAGAACCCTGTGTCCAAAGGACACAGGGTTCTGAAAGTATTAAGCGGAAAGATTAGCGCTTGGACTGAACCTCAGCTTCGTACTTCTCGATCTCTGCGAACCACTCGCCGTCAACGGGCTTGCCGCAGGAACGGCAGTACTCGTTCCAGATCTCGCCGAAGGGCATGGTCTTCTCTTCTTCGAGCATAACCATCAGCTTGGACCAGTTGCCTTCGTCCTGCAGCTTCTTCAGCTCAGCAGCGGGCTCGAGCAGAGCGAACAGCAGGGCCTTCTGCAGGTTGCGGAAGCCGGTTACCCATGCGGATACACGGTTGATGGAAGCATCGAAGTAGTCCAGTGCGATGAATACCTTGTCCAGGCCGTCGCAGCGAACGATTTCCTTGCACAGCTCGCGGGTCTCGTCATCGAACAGCAGAACGTGGTCAGAGTCCCAGCGTACGCCACGGGTGACGTGCAGAGCCATCTTCTTGTCATAGGTCAGGACAGCGGAGATCTTGTCGGAAACGACCTCGGTGGGATGATAGTGGCCGTTGTCCATCAGAGAGATGCAATCCTCACGGGAGTCGGCGTACTTCAGGCACCACTCAGCGGAACCTACGGTGTAGGACTCAACGCCGATGCCGAATACCTTGGACTCTGCGCAGGGATAAACCTGATCCTTGTTGAAGGGCTCGGAGAGGATCTCGTCGAAGGACTGCTTATAGCGCATGCGGGGTCCGATGCGGTCAGCGGGGATGTCCTTGAAACCGTCGCCGGTCCAGATGTTCATAACGCAGGGCTGGCCCAGCTCATCTGCCAGGTACTGGGAGATGCGGATGGAAGCCTTGCCGTGCTCGACCCAGAACTTACGGGTCTCCTCGTTGGGAGAGGACAGGGTCAGAGGATCGCACATGGGATGGGAGAAGAAGGTGGGGTTGAAGTCGCAGCCCATGCCGCGCTCCTTGCAGAAATCTACCCACTTCTTGAAGTGCTTGGGCTCCAGCTTATCGCGGTCTACCCAGGGATTCTCCTCATCGAAGATTGCGTAGCAGGCGTGCAGGTTCATCTTGACCTGGCCGGGAACCAAAGCGATAACCTTGTCGATGTCGGCCATCAGCTCTTCGGGAGTGCGTGCACGTCCGGGATAGTTACCGGTGGTCTGGATGCCGCCGGTCAGGGGCTTGTTGGGATCGGTGTCGAAACCGCGAACGTCATCACCCTGCCAGCAATGCAGTGCAACGGGTACAGTCTTAAGACGTGCAATAGCAGCGTCGGTATCTACGCCCAGTGCGGCGTACTTGGCTTTTGCTTCTGCGTAGCTCATTGGAAAAACCTCCTTGATTTTTAAAAGGCGGCGCACACATTGCTGCGCGAGCCTTGTATTCCCATACACTAAAGTTTAACACAAGTCAATGCAAATTGGGATAACCTCAGTTTGCTAAAAAAGTGTCCTCTCTTGCAGATTATTTTCCGTCCCTGTAATGCTTGGGCGATATGCCATAAGCTGCAAAAAAGATACGGTGGAAATAGCTTATGTTTTCGTAGCCCACCGCCACGGCGATATCGGCAACATTTCTGTCTGTATTTTTGAGAAGGAATGCTGCCTGAGCAAGCCGCTTTTCCTGGACGATCTGAGTGTACGTTTTGCCTGTGCGGCGCTTTATCTCGCGGGAGAGCCACGATAGATCGCAGTGCAGTTCGTCAGCAAGTTCGGTAAGGCTGCCTGTCGTATAATTGGATTCGGCATATCTGAGAGCCCTCCAGACCGCCTCGTCCTGGTCTTCGGACACCAGTGCTTCTGTATGCCCCAGAAGCTGCATGAGCAGCAGTACCATTGTCATCTGGCTCATCATACGGCGGTTGGGAGTTTCCTCAAGCAGAATCCACAGAAGGTTTTCTATGAGATTCTGAATGGGGAATATACCTGAGACCCTGAAATGCAGAAAACCGGAGCCTGTATTCTGTCCGCAAAGGCAATCAACAAGGAACCTGCGAAGAGGTGTTTCTTCCTCGCCAAGTACGGAAAGAGATGTGGCGAAAAAATCGGGAAGAACTATAAAGTTTACGGCAACATCGTCCTTGCAGGTCTTATACACTTCGTGAGTTGCGCTCTGACTGAGGAAGAGGAGCTCGCCTTGTTCCAGCACGACTTCTCTTGAATTGACGATATGAGTGCTTTTTCCGGAACACATATATACAACTTCGACATAATCATGCCTGTGCTCGGGAAAATCTATGAAGCGGGTGTGGGGACGCACGGTTATAAGCTTACCGGCAGCAAGCAGCTTGCGGCTGTTTATAATGATTCCCTGACCCTTCATGTACAGATCGCGGTCTATGGTAGTGCGGCCGTCGAGAATGGCCTGTTCTTCTTCTGTGATGCTTTTAAGTCGCTCCAAAAGATCGGCGTGCATCCGCTCACCTCCTCTTTGAATTTCTGTCTTTAATATACCATTTTCGGCGGTTCCGTGCAATACAATATTGGATACTGCGCATAATATTGGCATATGAAAAGGGGGAATGTATATGTGTACTGCCGCTGCAATGTATGCGGGAGGGCTTTATTTTGGCAGGACGCTCGATCTTGAAGTCTCATATGAGGAAGAAGTTGTCGTTATACCGAGGCGATTCAGGCTGGGTTCGGCAGGAGACGATCATCTTGCCGTTATCGGAATGGCACATGTGGAAAACGGATATCCGCTTTTATATGACGGAATGAACGAAGCCGGCCTGGCTGCTGCCGCGCTGAATTTTCCGGGATATGCGTGCTTTGGAGACGATACAGATAACAAAATGAATATTCCTCACTATGACTTCCTTGCATGGATACTCGGAAGTTGTGCTTCGATGAGCGAAGCTGTGGATAAGTTGAAAAATACAAATATAACGGGTAGAAGCTATAACGGCAAGCTTCCTGCAGCGCAGCTTCACTGGATGATTGCCGATGCAAGCGGAGCGATAGTTGTTGAGCAGACTTCAGCAGGACTTGAAGTGTACAAAAATGAAATAGGAGTAATGACAAACAGCCCTTCTTTTCCTGAACAGATGCTCCATCTTTCGGATTATATGGGACTTTCGCCCTATGGACAGGAGAACAGATTTGCTCCCGATACCGAAATAAGGGTATACAGCCGCGGTATGGGTGCAATAGGTCTTCCGGGTGATCTTTCTTCACGTTCGCGCTTTGTGCGGGCAGCGTTTGCTCTGAAAAATTCCTCTGCAACGGAAGATGCTTACAGCGATATCAGCAGATTTTTTCATGTTATGGATACAGTTGGACAGGTGGCAGGTCTCAACCGTCTTGAAAACGGGGAGAGGGTAATTACTGTATATACCTCCTGCTGCGATACAGAAAACGGTGTGTATTACTATACCACTTATGGCAACCGAAGCATATCTGCGCTGGATATGCACAGGCATGATACGGACGGCGATTCACTCGTAAGATACATGCCCGACAGGAACGAAAAGATATACCGTCATTAATAGTTGTGTCTGTTCTCAAAAAGCTGTATACTTTATAACGAAAGTATACGGCAGGAGGGAATTTCCTTGTTTGATATAATTATCCGCGGCGGTGTTATAGTGGATGGCTCGGGTGCAAAGGCATTCAGGGGCGATATAGCGGTCAAGGATGGAATTATAGCCGCAATAGGCGAAATAAACGGCGATGCGAAAGAAATCATAGACGCATCCGGACTGGTAGTTGCGCCGGGATTCATGGATTCCCATGCTCACTCGGATACGTCGTTTCTGAAGGACTCTTCCTGCGCATCCAAGCTTTCTCAGGGTATAACCACTGAAGTTACGGGACAGTGCGGTTCCAGTCCTTTTCCCGCACTGCCGGAAAGGCTTGATAAGAATGATGAATGGCATATGCCTTCTTTCAAAGCCTTCGTGGATAAGTTCGAAAGAGAAGGCTGCCAAATGGCGGTGAATCAGGCTATTTTGGTTGGCCATGGCTCATTGCGCGCAGGCGTTATGGGTTATGATGACAGGAAGCCTACGGATGAGGAACTGGAAACCATGAAGCGTCTTCTCAGGCGCGACCTTGAAGCAGGCGCATGGGGCATGTCGCTGGGACTGGAATATTCGCCGGGCTTCTTTGCTTCTTCCGATGAATTGAATGAGCTTGGAAAAGTGGTTGCGGAATACGATGGATTTGTGCCGTGCCACATGCGCAACGAGGGCGCTGAGATAGACGGCGCCATAGAGGAACTGCTGAATGTAGGCAGGGCTTCCGGCGTGCATGTCCATGTTTCTCATATAAAGGTGGATAATTTCCGCGTGCACGGCAGAGCTTCCGAAGTATGGCGCCGGATAGAAAATGCCCGCGCGGATGGAGTGAATGTCACTGCGGATATGTATCCCTATATCGCATCCTGTACGGGGCTTACGATACGCTGCCCGAAGTGGAGTCAGGAAGGCGGCAGTGCAGCACTCGTTGAAAGGCTGAAAGGGGAGCGCAGGGCAGAGATAGTTGAAGGCATACGCAGCCATTATTTCAATGCCGAGCGCGCGGAGACCTGCCTTTTTAGTGATGATGAAGGCTATTGGCCCGAAATAGTCGGAAAAACACTTCGCTATGTGGCAGAGGAATATCTGCATACCACCGATTATGCCGAAGCTGCCGCCGAGGTGCTTGTAAGAACCGAGGGTCATGCGGGCTGCATTTTCTTTGTAATGAGCGAAGAGGATATGCTGTATTTCCTTTCGCAGGATGTGGGCATCGGTTCGGACGGCTGGGCGCTTTCAGGAGATCCGGATAAGGTGAATTACAAGCCGCATCCGCGTTCCTACGGCGCTGTGACGGAATTTTTCAGGCTGAGCAGAAAACATGGCATCTGTTCGCTGGAAGAAGCTGTGCGCCGCGTGACATCAAAGGCAGCGGATATGCTGGGAATGACCGACAGGGGAACACTGAAGATCGGAAATGCTGCGGACATAACCGTGTTCGATCCTGAGACCATTGCGCCCACCGCCACATATCTTGAGCCGGTGAGCCTGTCGAACGGAGTCAGGCACGTGGTCGTAAACGGCGCTGTTGCCCTCAGGGATGGACGTCAGACAGAAGTCAGGAACGGAAGGTTCCTGGTGAAATGCTGAACTGACTGCTTATGCCTGCAGGCTGCTGTTTGACTTGACTTTGTGTTAAGAGAGTAATATAATTGATGGCAATAAATCAAAGGAGGAGACCGATATGCTGCATAAGGCTACAAAGGCTATTTTTGAGACCCTGAAGAACGATGAGGGCCTTAAAGTATTCACCGACGAGAACGAAAACACCAGCGCTGCATGGCTGCAGTTCGGCATCAAGAACGGCGGCTCCTACAGGATCCGTTTCATCAGCACCGATGATGATAACGACGTAGCAGTACGCGTTTACAGCCTGCTGTCCGTTGAAGGCGACCAGAAGGAAAAGGTATTCCCCGTGCTGAATACCCTCAACCGCAAGTTCCGCTTCGTCAAGTTCACTATGGACGATGATGGCGATATTAACGTCGAGTACGACTTCCCTGTAAGCACTCCCGCTCCCGAGAAGTGTGCCAAGGAGATCGTTGTACGTTTGGTCAGCATCATCGACAAGGCATATCCCGATCTGATGCGCGCTATGTGGGCATAAGCTAATAAAAAACAGGATCCCACTCAAAACGAAGGGATCCTGTTTTTTTATCCTACAAAAGGCATTCATATATTCAACTCTGTAAGAAGTCTGCACATATCGATCATGCGGGAAGGAAGGTAATCATCGACTCTGTGCCCGTCAAAGCCAACGCTTATCTCTATTACAGAACAGCGGATGATATCCCGAGGATATTTGTATGTGCAGAAGCATTTTACCATGTGCCGGTAAAAAGAGTTGTTTTCCTGAAAGACGGTATACAGACCGATGCATGAAGCGGCAGATTTCTGTGCAAATGAAATATATGCATTATATTAAGTTATTGGCTGAAAAGAATTGACATTGTGTTTGGAAGTGCATATAATAAATCCAACAAATGAAGGGAGATAAGAAACATGTTTAAGGCAACAAAAGCTATTTATGATGAGCTCACCAAAGAAGAAAACCTGAAGGTCTTTGTTGAAGAGGATGAGGACAGAAGCTATGTATGGCTGCAGTTCGGCATTAAGAACGGCGGTTCCTACAGGATCCGTTTCATCAGCAATGATGACGATAACGATGTATCCGTACGCGTATACGGTCTGCTGTCTGTTGAAGGCGAGCAGAAGGAAAAGGTATTCCCCGCACTGAATACCCTCAACAACAAGTATCGTTTTGTCAAGTTCGTAATGGATGATGACGGCGATATCAATATCGAGTACGATTTCACCGTAAGGTCTGTTGCACCCGAAAAGAGCGCAGAGGAAATCGTTATCCGTATCGTAAAGATCGTTGACGAGGCATATCCTGTACTGATGCGCGCAATGTGGGCATAAGTCGATAAAAAACAGGATCCCGCTCCAAATGAGAGGGATCCTGTTTTTTATTCTGCAAACGGCATGGGTATTTTCAGTTCGTCAAGCAGTCTGCACATTTCGATGACGCGGGAAGGGAGATAATCCTCCACGCGGTGACCGTCGAACCCTACGGCGATCTCAATGCCGGAGCGGCGGATGATGTCCTGCTGATTTTTGTCGGCAATGAAGCGCTTTACGTATTCATGTTCGCGGTATTTATGGATGGAATCATAGTTTACGTTCATCTCCCAGTAAACTCCGTTTTCAGCGAGATGGGAGAAGTATTCCAGCGGGTCCGCGTCCATGCGTTCGAGCATGGAGAAGATATCGGTGTGTGCGATGCCGGTCTTTGTGCCGCAGCGCTTTGCAAAGGTCACGATATCGGCGCCCACGCAGCTTTCGCTCTGGTCGATATGCTCCACGAGACAGTAATCCGCCCAGGTAATATCCTCTTCGGGCAGAAGGCATTTCCCGTCTATGGTGGCTATCTCTATGCCGCGGAGTATCTGTATTTTTCCGGCGAATTTATCGCGCAGCGCGGTCATTTCGGCAAAGTATTCGGCTTTTCGCTCGCCTATACCATAATTGTGATCGCATATGCCCAGCTGCTGTACGCCGCCTGCGATGGCAGCCTTTACCACTTCTTCCGGGATATCCCTGCCGCAGTTTGAATAATAAGTATGGGAGTGCAGATCCTGTATAATCATCTTCGCACCTCTTGCTGCTTAATGGTATTAGAAGTATACAACAAAGTGGGGAATGATTCAAGCGTTATGCTGTGTTGTTGATTGTGTAAAAGGAAGATGAGCAACCTTGTATCATTTTATTATATGTGATACAATAAAGTGTAATAAAGTGGGGAAATCCCTGCATTTTATCTGTGAGGTATAAATAAATGATCGGTATATGGTCAACAACCATACCCGAGCTCTCCGGAAAGATAAAACGCAAGGTATATATATATCTTCCGGACGAATGCAAAAAAGATCCAGAAGCACGTTATCCTGTGCTTTATATGTTTGACGGACATAATGTTTTCTATGATCAGGACGCTACCTACGGCAAAAGCTGGGGTATGCGCGAATATATGAGCAGATCCCAAAAGGAACTCATTATAGTTGCTGTGGAATGCAATCACGGCAAGGATAACGCAAGGCTCAAAGAATATTCGCCCTATTCTTTTTCAAGGGAAAAGTTCGGCCGCATAAAAGGCAAGGGCGATATCTATATGAAGTGGCTGGTAAACACATTGAAGCCCATGATAGACAGTGAATATCCTACCATGCCGGAGAGGGAACATACGTTTATTGCCGGCAGCTCAATGGGCGGTCTGATGAGCCTTTACGCCGTGCTTGCGTATAATGATGTGTTTTCCCGTGCCGCATGTCTTTCGCCATCTGTCTGGACTAATCCCGGCAGGCTGAAGAATCTCGTGCGCACAGCCGATATTTCCGCAGATACGGTCATTTATATGGATTACGGTTCTGAGGAAATGGGCAATCACGACGATATGCTCCATTTCTATTCGGGCATGGTAAAAGAACTTATGGACAGGCGCGTTAATCTGACATCGCGCATAATTCCCGGCGGCACCCATTGCGAAGCCTGCTGGGAGGAGCAGCTGCCGTTTTTCATGAACACACTGCTTTATACGAGAGAGAATACGGAGGGATAAACGTGCAGACATATTACACCAAGTGGTACAGCCCCTCTCTGGGAAGGGACATGGAGATCAAGGTCTGGGGACATGCAGGCCGTCCCGTGCTGTTCATTCCCTGCCAGGACGGACGTTATTTCGATTTTGAGAATTACAGGATGACCGAGACCTGGGGTCCGTGGATTGAGCGCGGCGAATGCATGGTCTTCGCCATCGATACAATGGATCTTGAATCCTATTCCGCCAAGTACGAGCCTTACTGGCGCATCCGCCGCCACGAGCAGTGGATGAGCTACATAGTGAACGAAGTCGTGCCTTACATCCGCATAAAGACCAACGAGATGAATGGCTGGACCGGAGAACCCGGCATCATTACCTTCGGCTGTTCTCTCGGCGCCACCCATGCCGCAAACCTGTTCTTCCGCTTCCCGGATATGTTCAACGGTGTGCTGGCTCTCAGCGGAATATATACTTCCGAATTCGGCTTCCCCGGATATATGGACGAATGCGTATACCGCAACAGCCCTGTGAATTATCTGAACGACATGCCCGCAGACCATCCTTACATTGAGAAGTATAACAACGGCAAGGCAGTTATCGTTGTGGGTCAGGGCGCATGGGAAATGCCCGAAAGCACCTTCCGCGTACGTGATATCTGTCAGGAAAAGGGCATCCATGCGTGGTTTGACGTATGGGGTCATGATGTAAAGCATGACTGGGACTGGTGGTACAAGCAGTGCGAATACCACATTCCTCACGTATTGTAAGAACAGACAAGCAATTTACCATATCAATAACTGAAAAGGCGATGATACATCCATGAAGAATTTCGTTTTCATTTCTCCTAATTTTCCCACCAATTACTGGCAGTTCTGCAAGCACCTGACAGACAACGGCATGCGCGTGCTGGGCATCGGCGATCAGCCCTATGACACCCTGCTGCCCGAACTGAAGGATTCTCTGCATGAGTATTACAAGGTCAATTCCATGGAGAATTACAACGAGGTTTACCGCGCTGTAGGTTTCTTCATCGGCAAGTACGGCCGCATCGACTGGCTGGAGTCCAACAACGAATACTGGCTGGAGCGCGACGCAATGCTGCGTACCGATTTCAACATCACCTCCGGTTTCCAGACTTCCGATATGGATCGCATCAAGTATAAGTCCAAGATGAAGCCCTACTACGAGGCAGTGGGCATTCCCACCGCACGCTATCACATCGTTGATGATTTCGAGGGCTGCAAGAAGTTCATCGATCTCGTTGGCTGGCCCGTGATCGTTAAGCCCGATAACGGCGTTGGCGCGTCCTCCACCTATAAGCTGAAGGACGACGAAGGTCTGCGTGCTTTCCTGAACGATAAGGATCCTTCCGTAAGCTACATCATGGAAGAGTTCATCACCGCCGAAGTCAACAGCTACGATGCTATCATCGATTCCAACGGCGAACCCATCTTCGAGACCGGCAACGTGACTCCCACTTCCATCATGGACGTTGTAAACAATGCCGATAACTCCATCTACTATATCGTGAACGAACTGCCCGAGGATACCCGCAAGGCAGGCCGTGCCACCGTGAAGTCCTTCGGCGTAAAGAACCGCTTCGTGCATTTTGAGTTCTTCCGCCTCACCGCAGACCATCCTCACATGGGCAAGAAGGGGATTCCCATGAGCGATTTCCCCTTTTCGCGGAGCCTATGTCCTGTCGTGGCATAGAGGAGCGAGGTGAGGGCTCCCGCCGAGGTGAGTGATACGGTTACGCGTGAGGG
>JAZRPZ010000085.1:0-15972 GCA_045649485.1 Clostridia bacterium | reverse complement strand
TGCACAGGAAGGCCAGCACCAGGCGCTGTACGCCCACAGAGGGCTCCACGCAGTAGGGGATGTACTTCTCGTTGGTCACAGGATCCATGTACTCCAGGGACTTGCCGGAGTGCTCCATGTGCTGCTTCAGGTCGTAGTCAGTGCGGTCAGCAATGCCCCACAGCTCGCCCCAGCCGAAGGGGAACAGGTACTCAAAGTCGGTGGTCGCCTTGGAGTAGAAGGCCAGCTTCTCGGGCTCATGGTCGCGCAGGCGCAGGCTTTCTTCCTTCATGCCCAGGCTCAGCAGCCAGTCGCGGCAGAAGGAACGCCAGTAGTTGAACCACTCCAGATCCTCGCCGGGCTTGCAGAAGAATTCCAGCTCCATCTGTTCAAATTCCAGCACGCGGAAGATGAAGTTGCCGGGGGTGATCTCATTGCGGAAGGACTTGCCGATCTGGCAGATACCCGCGGGGATCTTCTTGCGGGTGGTGCGCATGGTGTTCAGGAAGTTGACGAAGATGCCCTGAGCGGTCTCGGGGCGCAGCAGCACCTCGGCAGCGCTGGACTCGTTCACGCCCAGATGGGTCTTGAACATCAGGTTGAACTGACGGATGCCGGTGAAATCCTTCTTGCCGCAGACGGGGCAGACGATGTCGTGCTCGTTGATGTAGGCTTCCAGCTCGGCATTGGTCCAGCCGTCACCGGTCTCAGCGCCCTTGGTGTAGTCTTCGATGAGCTTGTCTGCGCGGAAACGGGCCTTGCAGGCCTTGCAGTCCATCAGAGGATCGTTGAAGCCGCCAACGTGACCGGATGCTACCCAAACTTCACGGTTCATCAGGATAGCGCAGTCAAGACCGGTGTTGTAGGGAGATTCCTGGACGAACTTCTTCCACCAGGCCTTCTTGATGTTGTTTTTGAATTCTACGCCCAGGGGGCCGTAGTCCCATGTATTGGCAAGGCCGCCGTAGATCTCGGAACCGGCGAAAATGTAGCCCTTGTTCTTGCAGAGTGCGACCAGCTTGTCCATAGTAAGATTAGCCATAATAAATACTTCCTTTTCATTTCGTCCGCTGGATTGCGGCGTTGATGTAAATAGGATATCACTAATCCTGCAATAATTCCACCTTTTAGTGTTAAACAAAGGAATTTACCGCAGTCATAGCGAATTATTATTGCATGCAATTATTCGTTTTTGAATAAAAGGAGGCGTTAAGGTATGAAATTGCTGATAGTTGTGGATATGCAGAAGGATTTTGTTGACGGCGCACTGGGTACAAAGGAAGCTGCTGCCATCGTACCTAATGTGGTTGAAAAGATCCGCAGACATGAAGGCGATATCATTGTGACTTATGATACCCATACCGAGGATTATATGAATACCTCGGAAGGCGCAAAACTGCCTGTGCCTCATTGTATAAAAGGTACTGATGGCTGGCAGCTCGATAAGTACGTGCAGTCCGCGCTTGATGGCAGGGAATATACCGCGGTCGAAAAGCCTACCTTCGGCTCTGTAAAACTGCCCGATATCATAAGGGATAAATATAATATAGACGAACTTGAAATCGAACTTGTCGGTCTGTGTACTGATATCTGCGTGGTCTCCAATACGCTTATGCTGAAGGCAAATTTCCCTGAGACAGCGATTGGTGTCGACTCCGCCTGCTGCGCAGGCGTCACCCCCGAAACCCATGAAGCGGCACTTACTACAATGAAGATGTGCCAGATAGACGTAAAATAAAAAACAGCTGATGTGAAGATTATCACATCAGCTGTTTTTTTATTGCCTTTTCATCTGTCTAAGAAATACAAGCACCGCAGCGCCTATTATTGCAACGGCGTATCCGCATACCCATGCAAGGTGTGGGAGAATATCTGTGTAATTGCCGGCAACGACCAAGCGTTCAAGCTCCACGGCATGAACAAAGGGCAGCGCATATGCAACAGAGCGGAATACTTTGCCGATAAGGTCGATATCAAACCAGATACCCGAAAGCCATGCGGAAACATTGGTCAAAAGCGCGCCGCAGATACCGCCCACCTGCTTTACGTTCAGCATGCTGCCGAAAAGCAGCCCCATGCCGGTGTACAGAAGGGAAACGGGGATGATGAATACAAGCGCATAAAGTATGTTTGCAGTGACGGGCATTCCCAGTAGCACAGCCAGAATGTAGCATATGAGGCTCTGTGCAACGGAAATGGGAATTATGGGCAGCGCATAGCCGAATATGAAATCGCAGGCGGTGAGCGGAGTTGTGTATAGCCTGTGCATCAGCGATGATTCTCTGTCGCGTGATATGAGCGTTGCGGAGAAGAGCGTCATAAACGAAAGTCCGAATACGGCGATTCCCGGCGCGAGATGGGATATCTCAAACAAATCTACGGGGATGTTTGCCTGTATCGCGCTGAGCAGCAGCATCAGCACTACAGGAAAGCCTAATGCAAAAAATGCGGTAAGGGGGTCACGGATTATTTCTTTGGTATTGCGTATGGCGAATGTACGAAGTCTCATTTGCCTGCCCCCTTTACTACGGATATGAACGCATCTTCAAATCTGTCTTTTCCTGTTGCGGTCTTTATGGAATCAACGGTGCCGACGGTCAGTAGTTTGCCGCTGCTCATTATGCCCACTCTGTCGGAGAGCGCTTCCGCTTCTTCCATATAATGTGTAGTCAGTATTATCGTGGTGGTTTCACGCAGGGCGCGTATAACGTCCCACAATTCACTGCGGGCAATGACATCAAGGCCGAGGGTGGGCTCATCGAGGAAGAGTATCTTCGGGTCACTTACCAGCGCCATGGCAATGCTCAGCCTGCGCTGCCAACCGCCGGAAAGTTTGCCGGCCCGTTTGTTCAGAATATCGCGCAGGGAAAATTTATCGATAAGAGTATCTGCCTTTTCGGAGGCGGAATGTTTGTTCATTCCGTGAACGCCGCACATGAGCGCTATATTTTCTTTTACGGTAAGATTGGGCGCAACAGCCGTTTCCTGCGGGGAAACGCCGATAAGTGTTTTTACTGCCGAAGGCTCGGTCTTGATGCTGTGTCCCATAATGAATGCATCGCCGCTTGTGGGCTGCGAAAGACAGGTGAGCATCTTTATGGCGGTGGTCTTTCCTGCGCCGTTTACGCCGAGGAGGGAATAGAGTTCACCCTGTTCAACGGTGAGGCACAGATTGTCCACCGCGGTAATATCTCTGTATCGCTTGGTGAGATTTTCGGTGCGGATTGCGGGCATCATTTTCCCTCCTTTGCAATGAAGCGGTCTTTTACACCATTATATACATCTGAAATCATACTGCTTATAAGGTCGATATCGGGTTTGAAATGCCCGGTGGCTATCATAACGGCAATTCCGTGGACGAATATCCACATTTCCAGATGCAGCAGCTTTGCCTCGTCGTAAGTAAGGCCCGCCTGCTGCTGAATCATTTTGTATATGGGTTCAAGTGGTTCCGGATCATCAGTTGTTTTCTCAAGGCTGCGGTCGCGCATGAACAGCAGCTTGAATAGTTCGGTCTCTTCGGTAGCAAATCGGATATATGCCATGCCGGTGGCCTTGTAGTCGGGATATCTGCCGGATTTGATATCTTCAATGGTGAAGCGCTCATATACGGCAGCGGCGGCCTTAATTATCTCTCCATGCAGTTCTTCCATATTCTCAAAAAGACCGAATATGACCTTTGTGGATGAAGAAAGTTCATTTCCGAGGGAGCGGGCGGTCACTGCCTGCATTCCGTCTTTTGAAGCTATTCTGATGGCAGCATTGATGATCTCTTCTTTGGTGAATTTGTTTTTAGGGGGCATTTTACCACAGCCTTTCAAAGGTAACACGTGATGTGCAACGTCTGTTGCTTATTATACAGTATAATAATGTCTGCGTCAACATAAAAACAGGCACGCTCCGAAGAGCGTGCCTGCGTATTGTTTATTTACTTTGCGATATTGATCTGGATGATGCGGTATGCACCGATCTCGGCGGTGACGGTGTTGCCATCGATGACGGCAGTACCGATTTCCTTGCCTTCCAGGTCGGTGACCTTAGCGGATGCGGGAGCATAGGGCAGAGTGATGACTGCCTTGTCTGCCTTGCCGCAGATCTCGTTCACGCGGGCGTTGTAAGTCTCGCCTGCATCTGCGAAGGAGGTCATTACGGAAGTGGCTGCATCGAATCCGAACAGCACGCCGTTTGCGGGCAGCTTACCGGGATGGCTTGCTACGGGCATGCCGAACATGGGACGGATGAGTGCCTCGGAGAGAGTACGCAGTGCCTTGGGGCATGCATCGGATACGCCGACGAACAGCTCAATGGCATGGATACCGCGCTCGGGATAGGGATCGGGACCGCCGGCGGTGTTGATGAGGGTGGCGATGAGATCGTTCCTGTCGAGACGGTAGCCGTACTTGCAGTCGGTCACGATGAAGGGAACGCGGGTTCCGCTCATTGCTGCGGCGTAGCTCAGTGCGGGCAGGTCCATAGCCCTTGCGGTACGGGTTGCGTAGCCGCCGGGAACATCCATCATTACCTCATCTGCGGCTTCTGCCAGAGGCATGTTGTAGATGAGTACGGGATGGGTCTTGGACTTGATGGCGGTCTCATGCCAGTCAACGGAGAAGGTGTAGTGCAGTGCCTTTTCACCTGCGCCGAGGGAGATGGTGGTCTCAACGGAGGAACCCAGCATCTCGTGCTTCATGGTAACATAGGAACGAACGCTGCCTCCGGCGGGAGTGAGGCTCAGAGTGCGGGTGACGGGAGTCACGCCCAGATAACGGCCGATGCGCCATGCGTCGGAGGTGTCCTTTTCGGAATCAACAACGCACAGACCTGCGGGAGCGGAAAGCTGCTCGCGGCCGGTCTTCTTATCGATAAGGGAGATGAGCTGACCGCTGCGTCCGTCGATGAGGGCCTTCAGGTATTCGTTCTCGAGGACTACATCGCCCTGAGGAGAATGGGTGCGCTCTGCGCTGAGGTAGAAGGTGGGATAATCCTCAACGGGCTTCTCACGCAGCGCGATGGTTGCGTAGCCGTTTGCCTCTACTTCGCACTTTACCAGCACGCGCACATACTTGTGATCCCAGTAGTGCTGCAGGGTGGTATCGATAAGCTGCATGGGCAGGGGATTCATGTTGCTGTCAACGGCTTCCAGACGACGCAGGTCTCCGGTGTAATCCCAAACGGTGAGTTCAACGGATTCATGCTTCTTTACGGGAGCGGTGTTGAAAACGGTGTAGATACGGGTCTTGCCCACGCCGCGCTCGGGATTCGGTACGCCGGAGTGGTTGGAAATGCCGAAGCCGACGCCTGCGCCGTAGGCCTGGGTGAAGGCTACATCGGGGTCTGCCAGGAACATGGAGGTATCCACATTCTCGGAAATGGAGCGTGCGGAAGAGGACTCGATCTGCTGTGCGTGGCCCAGTACATCGGCGTACAGACCCATTGCATGCTCGCGGCTCTCCTGTACGCAGGAACCGGTGAGGATATCGTGGAAATGGGTGAAGAGCACGTCACGCCATGCCTTTTCCATACGGCAGGCAGGAGCGGCAACGCCTTCTACCATTGCGCGGGCGGCAGCCAGCTTTTCGGCATCCAGCAGAGTCAGTTCGCTCTTGCGGTTGCCGCGCTTGATGCGGCTCTGGGTGGTGTAGCAGCCGGCGAAGATGGCGTTCAGCTCATGATCGATAACGGGCAGCTTCTCGCGTACTGCTTCTGCCTTTTCGAAGTACTCATGGATAGTGCCAAACTTCATGGTGGGGAATACGGGCCATTCGCGCATTTCGATAACGCGCTCAACGTCTCTGCGGGAAGGTCCGCCGCCGTGGTCGCCTACGCCGTAAACGATGAGGGCGGTCTTAAGTCCTGCGCAGCGCTTGGAAAGACCGAATACGCCGGTGCCGCAATCCGGAGTTACGCCGCTGTTGTACCAGTAGGGTTCCTTGTACATCAGAATTTCGGCGCCGGAGGGGCAGTTGTAGCGATACAGGGTGAGATCATCCTGCAGACCGCGGCAGTGATAATAATACTTTACCTGACCGAAAGTGTTGATTTCGGGAATAAAGCGGCTGTGACCGAAGGTATCGGGGCTGAAGTCCAGTTCAAGGGATTTGCGGGGAATATCCCAGGTCTTTTCAAGGTAATTGCGGGTGTATTCGATGTGACGGATGAGGGACTCGGTATCGGGCATGTTCTTGTCGGTCTCTACCCATGCGGTTGCGGTAACTTCCCAGCGGCCCTCGCGGATGCGCTGCTTCATCTCGTCCATCATCTCGGGAGCGAATTCCTCAATGATCCTGTAAACGGATGCCTGAGACTGGGAGAAGGTGAAGTCGGGATATTCGCGCATCAGGTCGAGGATGGTGCGGAAGGTTGCGATGGTGATCGCAACGGTCTCCTGCCAGCCCCACATCCAGTTCATATCGATATGAGCGTGGGAAGCGAAGATGACTTCGTATTCCTTTGCTGCTGCGGACAGGGGAAGGATAGCTTCTTCTGCCTTTTTGCAAACGGAATTGGTGAGCACGCCGTCTTCTGCGATGGCATTTTCGAGGATGGTCAGGCAGGCGTCGACCTCTTTGTCGAACTTGCCTTCGTTTTCGGCATTCAGCTTGATTGCATAATCCAGCTCGGAGAGGATACGGATAATGGGTCTGCCGGGAGCGGTGATTTTGTTCAGCTCTTCACGGGTGGGACCAAAAGTCCATTCGAAATCAAGCTTTTCACGGTTGCCGCCAACTTTGCGCTTCATGGCTTCAAAGCGCGCCGGGAAATTAGACATGGTGTTACCTCCAGTTTGGTTAATTTTGTTGCTCAGATTATAACATAATCAAGGCAAAAAGTACACATACGACTTGAAGTAATTTTGATCAGGATGTATAATGGTTAAAAACTTTGCATACGGAGGAATAATTATGAAATACGGAATCGAGCTTTCTCCCAAAGAGGGAAGGTGCGAATATAAAGGTCTGAACGTGAGATATTTCAATCAGTCCAATGCAGAATGGACTCATCCTTATGTGTATGATAATCCCAATTCCAATCTCAGAAGCTCCGGCTGCGGCATATTCTCCATGGCAGTTGTCATTCAGAAGCTGAGCAGCATCGAGGTTGATGTGGGTGAACTGGCAGATTATTCCTGTGCATGCGGCGGCAGAGGAGATGACGGTACCGACCGCCCCGAGCTGCTGGCAGGCCTCGTGCGCGGTGGTTACGACGAGAAGTATGGCTTCATATATAATGGAGACGGTCTGGTAAACGATCATGACCAGCTGTGGCAGGTGCTTACTCAGGGCGGCTGTGCCATGTGCAACCTGCGCGTAGGCCATATCGTAGCTGTTATCGACTGGCGTGAAGTGGATGGAGAAAGGCAGATGCTGGTTGTCGACTCCTCCTGCGAAAGCGCAGACAGACGTATTTTCGAAAACGTACGCGAGGTCATCCCCGGTACCGAGGTAAGGAAGATGGTGCGCAATTCCGCAGGCGTCGAGTGCGGTTTGTCTGTGTGCCATGCCATGTATTGGGTGCCCGTAACGCTGGCAAAGGACTTCAATCTTATCTGGAAAAGGTAAACTGAAGGTTAAAAAGAGCTGCAAAACATTGTTTTTGCGGCTCTTTTTGCGTGTTTTTTGTGTCGTATAGTTTAAGAATTATGCTGTATATACAGCCAAGGTTGCAAAATGCATAAAAATGATATATAATGACAGAAATTAGACAAAAAGTAGGTGCTGATATGAATGAAGACAGTAGGGTAAGCAGGCTTGCCATTGCGGCAAGGCGGGTGCTGGCATTTGTGCTGGTGCTTATGCTGCTGACCGGTACTGCCCTTGCAGCTTCCAAGAAGGCTACCGTTTATTCAAGCTCCATGAAGGTATATAAGAAAGCGTCCACATCCAGTTCCAAACTGGGGTCGCTGTCAAAAGGTACTTCGTTTACCATTACCGCGTACAACAGTACCTGGGCAAAGATATCCTATAAGGGATATACCGGATATGCGCTTCTGAAAGATGTAAAGCTCGCCAGCAGTGAGCGTGCAAAAGCGTATACCACCAAGAAGACAGCCGTTTATAAATCCGGTTCTTCTTCTTCCGGAAAGCTTGGATATATTGATGCGGGCACATGCATTTACATTGCCGGAAGGAATGGCAATTATATGATGTGTCAGAACAAAAGCGGTTCGGTAACGGGATATATCCATAAGGATAATCTTTCGTGGAACAAGCCGAGCACAAGCGTTTCAACCGGATCCTCTTCTTCGTCTTCCGGTTCTTCGACCGGCAGTTCTTCGTCTTCCGCCAATACCGGATCGAATACTGTGACGGACAGCAGGGCTCAGATGCCTTCCAGTCTGAAGTCCACCACCACATCCTGCAGCAGTTCTTCTTCTGATTCCACGAAGATAGAATATATTGTATATGTTGCACAGAACCAGCTTGGCAAGCGATATGATACGGATCCTTCCGCGCCCAGTACTTTTGACTGCGCCGGTCTGGTGTATTATTGCTATAAGAAAGCCGGCATAAAGGTCTCTTCCAGTGCCAAGAGCCAGGGATATGATGATAAGTTCACCAAGATCGAGAATATATCTGATCTGAAGCGTGGCGATATGGTATGTTTCAACACCAACGCTACCGACGGTGATCTGAGCGATCATACCGGAATCTATCTTGGCAGCGGTAAGTTCATACATGCTTCTTCCGGAGCGGGTCTTGTAATAGTTTCAGATCTTACCAGCGGATACTATTACAGGAATTTCTCCTGGGGACGCAGGATTCTGGAATAAAATTATGCCGCAGTGCGTTTGCCTGCGGCTTTTTTGATACGGAGGTTATTATGAGAAAATTGCGTGTAGGAGTCATCGGTCTCGGTTCTATATTCCACAGAGTGATGAAGGGCTTTGATAATGCTGAAAACTGCGAACTTTATGCCGTAGCTGCGCGCGATGGTGAAAGGGCGAAGCGTGAGGCTGAAAGATACGGTGCGAAATTGTATTTTGACAGTTACGAGAAACTCGCGGCCTGTCCCGAGGTAGATCTCGTATATATTGCCACTCCGCACAGTCTGCATCATTCTCAGACACTGATGTGTCTTGAAAACGGAAAGCATGTGCTTTGCGAAAAGGCATTTGCCAAAAATGATGCGGAAGCGGCTGAAATGCGGGATATGGCCAGAGAGAAGGGCCTGTTCCTCATGGAAGCAATGTGGACCAGATTTATGCCTGCCATGCGCTGTCTCAAGCAGATGATTGATGAAGGTAAGCTGGGTGCAATAAAGCATATAGCCGCTGATTTTTCATATGCATCCAGTTTTGATCCCGCAAGCCGTATATACGCCCCTGAACTGTGCGGAGGCGCACTCATGGACGTGGGGATATATCCGTTGTCCATAGCAGCTATGCTGACAGGCAAAGAACCTGTTGCTGTACAGACCAAATGTGTGAAAGCGCCCACCGGGGTAGATGCGCGCACCGTGATGCAGATCGAATATTCCGACGGCGCCACAGCACAGCTTATGTCGGGCATCGATGTAAACGGCACGAGCATGATGACTGTATATGCCGAAAAAGCAACTGTTGTTATTCCGGATTTCTGGCATGCGGAGAAATTTATAATCAACGGTGAAGAAACTGTATTTTCACCCGAAAATGAAGGACATCACTATCAGTTCGTACATGCTGCGGAATGTATATTTGCCGGAAAGACAGAAAGTGAAATTATGCCGCTTGACGAGACTGTGCAGCTCATGAAACTGATGACAGATGCACGTCACGAAAATGGAATATTCTATCCCGGGGAATAAGGGCATAAAAAACCACCTTGCGGTGGTTTTTTATTTTGTAATATCAGTGGATCAAATTGCTGCGTTTATCTGTGCCAGCAATCCGAGGGCGAGTTCTTCGGGGAACGCACCGCCGGAGAAGCTTACGAGAGAACGCAGGGGCATACCCTTGAACATCTCTATGGCGCTTACACCCATGCCCATAGCATCGTCATTGCCATCGGTGCTTCCGCCGCCGAAGGCCGCAAGAATGGGGGACATGGCAGCCATTGCAGCGGGGAAGGCCATGAGGTCGCCCATAGAGGAATCGAGAGTGAAGGGACGGATGTAAGGCTTTACGGGGGCTACCTTTATCTCTGCCTCAAGGCGGATATCACGGGAAGAAGCGCCGATTTCGATGCCGTATACGCCGTCTTCAACATACCAATCGCTGATATCGGTGTTGTAATAAGCGAATGCGCGCTTGCAGAGCGTGAAGCTTACGGTCTTCGTCTCGCCGGGTTCGAGCATTACCTTCTCAAAGCCCTTGAGTTCGCGTACGGGGCGGGGGATTCCGGCAGTTTTGCGGGATACATACAGCTGAGCGGTCTCGCGTCCGGCGCAATTTCCGGTATTGGTGATATCGCAGGTGACTGCGACGGTATCCGCATCGGTCATTGCTTCCTTTTCGATCTTCAGATTGGAATATCTGAAAGAAGTGTAGCTGAGACCGTGACCGAAGGGGAACAGTACATCCATGTTCTTTGCGTCATAGTAGCGGTATCCGACATAGATGCCTTCGCGGTATTCAACGCGGTCATTCCAGCCGGGGAAATCCAGATAGCAGGGAGTATCCTCAAGACGCAGGGGGAATGTCTCGGCCAGTTTGCCGGAGGGATTCACCTTGCCGGTAACGATATCGTACATAGCGCCGCCGCAGGCTTCTCCGCCCAGATATGCTTCTATAACAGCAGAGACCTTGTCGATCCAGGGCATTGCTACTGCGGAGGAATTATGCAGAATAACCACTGTGTTGGGGTTTACTGCTGCGATTTCTTCGATAAGAGCATTCTGACAGCCGGGCAGATACAGATGCTTGCGGTCGAAGCCCTCGGATTCAAAGCCCTCGGGCATGCCGGCAAATATGATCGCTGCATCGGCTGCGGCTGCAGTTTTAACGGCTTCTGCGGTCAGTACGTCATCGGTCTTGTCTTCTTCGGTGATGTAACCCTGGGCATAGGTAACGGTGCCGTCGTATTCGCGGAATGCTTCAAGCGCGGTGGTTACGGCCCAGGAATTGATATGGGAACTGCCGCCGCCCTGATATGCGGGTTCATCGGCGAATTTGCCAATGAGGGCAATCTTCTTTCCGGAAGCAATGGGCAGTACACCGGCATTCTTCAGAAGCACAGCGCCTTCGGATTCAACCTTGCGGGCCAGTGCGTGATGGCCTTCATAATCAAACTTTGTATCAGCTGCGCGGTTTTCAAGATAGCGGTAAGTGATATTCAGGATGCGCTCGCATGCTGTATCAAGCATCTCTTCGGTGACTTCTCCGCTTTCAACGGCTGCAAGCAGCTTTTTGTCAGCCACGATGTCACCGGGCATCTGCAGATCAAGACCTGCCTTGATGGCGGCGATTTTGTCAACAAGAGCACCCCAGTCGGTTACGACATAACCGTCAAATCCCCACTCATCGCGGAGTATTTCGGTCAGCAGTTTATGATTTTCGCAGGAGTGAGTACCGTTGACAAGGTTGTAGGAACCCATCACGGTCCAGGGCTTTGCGTCCTTAACGGCTTTCTCGAAACCGGCGAGATATATCTCGCGCAGGGCACGCTCGTCCACGATGGTATCAACCATCATACGGCGGGTCTCCTGATTGTTTGCAGCAAAATGCTTCAGGCTGGTACCTACGCCTTTGGACTGTACGCCCTTGATGTGAGCTGCAGCCATTTCGCCGGTGAGATAAGGATCTTCGGAGAAGTATTCAAAGTTGCGGCCGCAAAGAGGGCTGCGCTTGATGTTTGCGCCGGGACCCAGTATGACCGCTACATTTTCGGCCTGACATTCGTCACCCAGAGCCTGACCGACCTTGTTGATAAGATCGCGGTCAAAGGTACTTGCCAGAGATGCTGCGGTGGGGAAGCATACAGCGGTAACAGAAGCATTCAGACCGAGATGGTCGCCGGCACCGGCCTGCTTGCGAAGGCCGTGAGGGCCGTCAGTCACCATGACTCCGGGAATGCCGAGGCGGTCAATTGCCTTAAGGAACCACATTCCGTTGCCGGAGAGCATGCCGGTTTTTTCTTCTATGGTCATCTGTGAAATGAGGGCTTTGATATCCATTCGGTCTGCCTCCTGTCAGGATATGTATTCTTCGATAACACTGCACATCTCGTCGTACTTTGCTTCCATATCTACAAGCAGAGCCATCTGTGCGCGTGCGCGGACCAGGTTGTGTTCGGGGGAGCGTACCTTGAAGTATACATCACCGTCGATGTAGTCGGTGAGGAAACGCATGGCCAGTTCGCAGGTTATTACCAATACGCCAAGAGGCAGCAGACGGATCTCTTCCTTGTCGAGGAAGCCGTTAGTCTCACTGAGGAAGCCTTCGGTGAACAGTCTGAAAGCGTTCATGTCGAGCTTGATCTTCTTGGTGTCGGGCTCGTCTTCGGCTGCGGTGGACGCGCAGAAGCGGATCGCATCGCCGAAATCGTACAGCGAAGAACCGGGCATAACTGTATCAAGATCGATAACGCAGGTGGCTTTGTCGGTATCATTATCGATCAGTATATTGTTTATCTTGGTATCATTGTGGGTGACGCGCAGAGGAAGCTTGCCGGTCTCGAGAAGAGAAACGATCTTGTTCATGAGCTTTCTGTGATCGAACATGAACTCGATCTCATTTTCCACATTGCGTACACGTCCGGCCCTGTCTGCCGCAACGGAGGCCACGAAGGCATAGAAGCGCTTTGTGGTATTGTGGAAATCGGGGATGGTTGCGTAAAGCTCGTCAGCGGGGAAATCGGTCAGATGTTTCTGGAATTCACCGAAAGCACGGCCGGTCTCGTAGATATGTTCTGCTTTCTGGGGTGCATCATATGCGCTTGCCCCGGAAATATAATCATATGCGCGCCAGTAATGACCTTCGTCATCCTCGTAAAGTGTACCGTTATCGGTCGTAGGCACAAGCTGCAGAACATGACGGGCGGGATCGATGCCAGCTTTTTCATATGCAGCGGCGATATGACCGGTAACCTTACTGATATTGCTCATTACTTCGTAAGGCTTTTTGAATACAAATTTGTTTATATGCTGAAGGGTATAGTAATGTCTTTCGTTTTTGTCTTCGAAAGTAAGCAGATACGTGCTGTTGATGTTTCCGCTCGTCAGTTCCATACCGTCAACAAATTTACCGTTAAAACGGAAATGAGGGAGAATGAATTTTATATCATTATAAACCATAATAACACCTCTTATTTTGATTATACTAAATTATATCATGCATAAATGAACCATGTCAATAAAATGAAAAAATGTGAAAAAGTGACGTGTTTTTGATGTTAACATGGAGGATATAACAAGGGATTGCTGCGCAATATAGAATATACAGATCTGATTTGAAAAAAGAGAAAATTCATGCTAAAAATTAGGTCAATTTTAGGTAATTTAATATATGAATGCAGGAAATAGACAAATGACGGCGAATTAATCTATTTGTCGTTCGACAACTCTGTGCAAAAATGTATTTGAAGGGGACAAAATGGCAGGAAGGTTTACTGATGCATGGCTCGAGGAACTGCGCTCACGCGTTCCGCTTGAGGAAGTAGTCAGCGAGTATGTCAGGCTGAAGCAAAAAGGTAAACGCTTCTGGGGTTGTTGTCCTTTTCATAACGAAAAGACGCCGTCCTTCAGTGTCGACAGCGAAAGTCAGCTGTACTACTGCTTTGGCTGCCACAAGGGCGGCACTGTGTTCAATTTCGTAATGGAAATGGAGCGCATGGAGTTCTACGACGCGGTAAAGTATCTGGCCGAACGCGCGCATATGGAACTTCCGGAGGATGATTACTCCCGCGGCGGAGACAAATCTTCGGCAGACGAACGCGAAAGGATTTATGAGGCCAATCTGATAACCGCAAGGTATTTTCATTCCCTGCTGTGGACCGATGAGGGCGCCGCTGCGCTCAGTTATCTTTATTCCAGGGGACTGAATGACCACGACATCCGCAAATCCGGCCTGGGAGCATCTCCGAGAGGCTGGGAAACTCTGACGAAGTATCTTGAAGAAAAGGGCTTTGACAGAAAATTGCTGGTGCGCGCCGGTCTTTCTGTGGAAAAAGACGGCAGGGCATATGACATGTTCCGCTCAAGAGTAATTTTTCCCATAATCAATCCTCAGGGAAAGGTTCTCGGCTTTGGCGGAAGGGCAATGGGCGATGCTCAGCCCAAATACCTCAATACACCCGATACGCCGGTTTTCAACAAGCGCAACGGTCTGTATGCGCTGAATCTGGCAAAAAACGAACGTCAGGCAGGTCGTCTGGTACTGGTCGAGGGCTATATGGACGTTGTTTCGCTCCGCAAGCACGGAGTGCAGGCGGTTGTGGCAACGCTCGGTACGGCGCTTACCGAAGAACAGGCGAGGCTGATGAAGCGTTATGCGGGCGAGGTATGGATAAGCTATGACGGTGATTCCGCCGGAAGAAAAGCGGCGCTGCGTGCGCTGGACATACTGGATGCGGCAGGAATATCCACAAAGGTCATAGATTATCCGGCAGGCATGGACCCGGACGATTTTGTGAAGGCAAACGGTCTGGCGGGCTTTGACAAGCTTAGAAAGATAGGCGGCGTGGAATACCGCATGCTGCGTTCGAAGGATGATCTGGATCTTACCACTCAGGATGGAGTGACCCAGTACGCTTTGAGATGCTGTGCGATAATCCGCGGCGTGAAGAATCCTGTAGAAGCGGAAAATTATCTGCGCAAGCTGGCAAATGAGACCGGCTACGAGCGTGATATTCTGGCAAAACAGGTTGGCGCGATTGCCCCGCAAAGCGGAATGACGACTGCAAGACCCAGGCGCGAGCGCAATGAAGTGAAGCCTTCTAAAGCAGAAGGAACGCTGATCGCTCTGCTGTATCAGGGACTTATTCCCGCCGAAACGGTAAAGGAAGAGGATTTCGATTCTCCTGTATGCCGCGAGGCGGTAAAATGGCTGCTGGAGGGTAAGCCCTTCGGTCAGTTCATAGACCAGCTCGATGACGAAAAACGCCGTCAGCTTATGGTGGATATAAATTCCAATATGCTTCCGGAAGAACATGAGGAGGCGTTGGAGATGGCGCGCGATACGCTGAACCACATAAGAAACGGACGTCGTCAGAAGAAGATTGAAGAGATAAAAGCGGAAATGGGTTCCGCATCAACCGAACGAAAGATGGAACTGTATGCGCTGCTTGAGAAGCTCTTGAAAGAGCAGCGCAGCTGACCGGTCGAAAGGAGTGTCCCAACTATGAACAATGCGAACGCTGAGGCAATGAAGGGTCGCGTGCGCGAGCTGATAGAGGCCGGCAAGAGCAAGGGAGTTCTGACATACAAGGAAATAGTCGAACTGCTGGGAGATATTGAACTGGATTCCGAACAGTTTGACCGCATTCTCGATACGCTTTCCGGACTCAATATAGAGGTTGTCAAGGACGAAGCAATGCCTGAGCCCGCGATGATAGCCGATACTGCCGAGGAAGAGATAGATATTTCCGTACCCGAGGGAGTCTCCATTGACGACCCAGTGCGTATGTATCTGAAGGAGATGGGCAAGGTGCCGCTGCTTTCCGCTGACGAGGAGATCGAACTTGCACAGCGCATGGAAGAAGGCGACATCGAAGCCAAAAAGCGCCTTTCCGAAGCTAACCTGCGCCTTGTTGTTTCTATTGCAAAGCGTTATGTTGGCCGCGGCATGCTGTTCCTGGATCTGATTCAGGAAGGTAACCTTGGTCTTATCAAGGCCGTTGAGAAATTCGATTATCGCAAGGGCTATAAGTTCTCCACTTATGCTACCTGGTGGATCCGTCAGGCCATTACCCGTGCTATTGCCGATCAGGCCCGTACTATCCGTATCCCCGTGCATATGGTTGAAACTATCAACAAGCTCATCCGCGTTTCCCGCCAGCTGCTGCAGGAATACGGCCGTGAGCCCCTGCCTGAGGAGATCGCCGAGGAAATGGGTATATCCGAGGATAAGGTCCGTGA
>JAZRPZ010000084.1:0-10022 GCA_045649485.1 Clostridia bacterium | reverse complement strand
CACATCGACGGGGAGGTTTGGCACCTCGATGTCGGCTCGTCGCATCCTGGGGCTGAAGCAGGTCCCAAGGGTTTGGCTGTTCGCCAATTAAAGCGGCACGCGAGCTGGGTTCAGAACGTCGTGAGACAGTTCGGTCCCTATCCATTGTGGGCGTTGGAGTCATGACGGGAGCTGTCCCTAGTACGAGAGGACCGGGATGGACGCACCTCTGGTGAAACTGTTGTTCTGCCAAGGGCATAGCAGGGAAGCGAAGTGCGGACGGGATAAACGCTGAAGGCATCTAAGCGTGAAGCCCCCCTGGAGAATAAGACTGCCACAACAAAAGTTGGTAAGACCCCTCAGAGACGATGAGGTTGATAGGTCAGCGGTGGAAGTGCGGTAACGTATGCAGCTTGCTGATACTAATAGGTCGAGGGCTTGATCTAGCAAAGCCAACCATTGTGACAACGCGAAGTTCGAAAGAACGAAGAGAAGTTAGTTGTTGAAGACTCAAGGTCAATTCCTGTGTAGTTTTGAAGGTGCGAATGGGAAACCATTCGAAAACCTGAATAAGATTTCCGGTGATAATAGCCTGAGGGATCCACCTGTTCCCATACCGAACACAGAAGTTAAGCCTCAGCACGCTGATGGTACTTGGCTGGAAACGGCCCGGGAGAGTAGGACGTCGCCGGATTCAAGAAAAAGAGCACTTGCGAATGCAGGTGCTTTTTGCTATACTTTTATAACCGAACAGTATACTGATATGAAAGAGATGCAATTATGAGCAGAAAAGCTGTATTTATGGATATAGACGGCACCCTTATTCACGGCAGTAAAGTCTCTGAGCGTGTAATATCGGCAATAAATACCGCAAGGGAAAAAGGGCATATGTTCTTTATATGCACCGGCCGTTCAAAGAGTTATCTGCCGCAGATTCTGCGCGGTGTGGATTATCTTGACGGATGTGTATACGCCTGCGGCATGCATTGTGAAGTAAACGGTGAGACTATATATAAGGAAGAGTTCGGCAGGGAAGAGTTGCGCGGCATTGCAAAGCACGTCTGCAAGACGGGAAGCCCCAGCCATTTCGAGGGTAAAAACACGATTCTGAGCATTAATTCCGACAGGACTTATTTTACACAGGTGGGAAGCTACGAGGAACTTGATGCAGGCTTCGAAAATGAATCGATTTCCAAGATAGCCATCGACGGCGCAGGCGTTGCACAGAGTGATCCCGAACTTTTTGCGGGATTTGAAGTCTTTGATATGGGCCATTATTCCGACATAGTCAAAAAGGGCGTTACCAAAGCCACCGGTATACAGCATGTACTTGATTATATAGGAATACCGCAGAAAGATTGCATCGGCATCGGTGACGGCAGCAACGACCTGCCCATGATTCGCTATGCAGGGCTGGGTGTTGCAATGGGAAATGCCCCCGACCATGTGAAAGCGGAAGCCGATGTTGTTACCGAGACCTGTGAGAATGACGGCGTTGCCGTAATGATAGATAAATATGTACTTGGTGAATAACGATGTTGAATATTACCGAAATACTCGAAAAGGCTAAGCGATATAATCGGAGCGATGATTTTCTGAAAGCTGTATACGGAATATCTTCTGCGGAGAAGTTTGATGCGATCATAGTTGCGCCCGGTTGGATTCCCGAAAAGATTCTGGCAAAAAGGGAAAAGGAAATCGAGATCATTGCCGATAAGACGGGCTATACCAGTTATATAGTGCATATGGACGGCATGCGTTTCGCGTGGATAAAATGCGGCATCAGTTCAAGCAATGTTATTGATGCGGTGCTTGCGGCTGCGGAATCCGTTACAGAAAAAATTATTTTCGTGGGCGCTGTGGGCGCACTGAAGGCGGATATCGAAATAGGCGAATTCTGCACTCCTCTTGAATCCTATGGTTATGACGGAGCATCGCTTTATCTGCGGGAGAAGCTTGACGCGACGAATTTTGGGCGTACGGTAGTTCCCGGATGCATGGATTATATAGATGAAGTGATCGCAAAGGCAGAAAAGAGCGGCATAAAAATAGAGAAGCGCCGCACGTTCTGCACCGATTCCATCATCTGCGAATATGCCCATCTTGATGAAATAAAGGCTACAGGCGCGGAACTCATTGAAATGGAGACCGCTGCTTTCTACGAGTGCCTTGAGATCATCGGCAAAAAGGGAATTGCGCTGATGTGCGTATCCGATAATTCCGCAAGCGGCGTGCCCCTTGTGCAGCGCACACCCGAGCAGCGCAGGAATTTCGACGAATGCCGCACCGTAAGCATTCCCGAAGTGATCAAAATCGCTGCGAATGCCGATTGACATTAAATGCATGATAAACTATAATCATATATAAGTATTTTACGACCGGAGGAATTTACAATGGAAAGAACCAACGCATGGAAGAAGTATGACGCTGCTGCTCTCGCAAAGCTCGAAGAGATCAGCAAGAAATATCGCAATTATCTGGACAACGGCAAGACCGAGCGCGAATGCGTTACCGAGACCGTTGAAATGGCAAAGGCCGCAGGTTATATCGACCTGAACGACGCCATCAAGGCCGGCAAGAAGCTGGTTCCCGGCGATAAGGTTTATGTAAACGTGATGGGCAAGGCCATCATGCTGTTCCACATGGGCGAAAAGTCCCTTGAGGAAGGCATCAACATCGTGGGCAGCCACGTTGACTCACCCCGTATCGACATCAAGCAGAACCCCTTCTATGAGGATAACGGCTTTGCATATGCCGATACCCATTACTATGGCGGCATCAAGAAGTTCCACTGGGTAGCCCGCGCTCTGGCACTGCACGGCGTTGTAGCCAAGACCGACGGCACCGTTGTGAACATCGTAATCGGTGAAGATGCAGATGATCCCGTTGTAGGTATCTCCGATCTGCTGATCCACCTGTCCGGCGACCAGATGAGCAAGAAGGCTTCCGAAGTCATCTCCGGCGAAGGTCTGGATATCATGATGGGCGGCAAGCCCCTTGACGGCGAAGAGAAGAACGCTGTGCTGGCAGGCGTACTGAAGATCCTGAAGGAAAAGTACGACATTGAAGAGGAAGACATGATCTCTGCCGAGATCGAAGTCGTTCCCGCAGACAAGGCCCGTGATTACGGCCTCGACCGCAGCATGATCCTGGGCTACGGCCATGACGACCGTGTATGCGCATATGCTTCCGTTGAAGCTATCCTGGATCTGCCCGCAGTACCCGCATACACCTGCTGCTGCCTGCTCTCCGATAAGGAAGAGATCGGCTCCGTAGGCGCTACCGGTGCAAAGGCTCTGTATTTCGAAAACGCTATGGCAGAACTCATCGGCCTCACCGGCGATTATTCCGAACTGAAGCTGCGCCGCGCAATGGCCAACAGCCGCATGCTCTCCTGCGACGTAAGCGCCGGCTACGATCCTCTGTATGCTTCCGCTTTCGAGAAGAAGAACGCTGCCATCCTGGGCAACGGCGTATGCTACAATAAGTTCACCGGTTCCCGCGGCAAGTCCGGCTCCAATGATGCCAACGCCGAGTTTATCGCCCGCCTGCGCAAGATCATGGCGGATAATGATATCTCCTGGCAGACCGCTGAGCTGGGCAAGGTAGACGTTGGCGGCGGCGGAACCATCGCTTACATCTGCGCTCTGTACGGCATGGAAGTTATCGATTCCGGCGTACCGGTCCTCTCCATGCACGCACCCCTCGAGGTCATCGACAAGGCTGACCTGTACGAGGCAGTAAAGGCATATAAGGCATTCATGCTGGATGCAGCACAGGCCTGAGAATAATAAAGATTGCTCTCTGCGGAGGTAATTATGAATCTTACGCCCTATATCGAAGATATCGAGCGCAGGCTGGATGAAACGCAGGAGCAGGCGATATACGACGCCTGGCGGGATTTTGCTTTTTGCAGAAACCGCCGGGCGCCTTTCGTACCGCCTGTGCGCAAATATTCCCCTGCGGGAATCGAATGGAAACATATAAACGTGAACGATGCGCTGGCTGACGAGGATCTGATGATACTTTCGCAGCTGGAGAGATGCCACGTCGCCATGACAACGCCTTCGGATATGCCCATGATAATCCGCGCCAATTACGGCGTGGGAAATATCGCGTCCATGTTTGGTGCAAAGCGTTTCGTTATGCCGTATGAGATGGATACTCTGCCTAACGTGTATCCCATGGGCGAAAGTGCAATTCAGAGGATATTGGATGCAGACGTGCCCGGTATGGATAAGGGAAACTGCCCTTCCATAATGCGCATAGCCGAACGTTTTGCGGAGATTCGCGCGAAGTATCCCAAGATTGCGGCGTACGTGCGCGTGGATGCCCCCGACGGTCAGGGGCCCATGGACAACTGCGAGCTTCTTTGGGGCAGCGATATTTTCTATGCGCTGTACGATGAACCGGACAAGGTGCATGCGCTTTTGAGGAAGATAACCGACACCATGAAGGCGCTGTTTGATAAGTGGTATTCTATATTGCCTGTGTGGGACGGCACGACCAGCTATTTCGGCAGAATTGCCCCCGGCGGTATAGTTGTGCGCGACGATAGCGCCATGAACCTTTCTCCCGACTTCTTTGAAGAATACATAATGCCGTATGACGGAGAATTGCTCAGATATTACGGAGGCGGCATCGTCCATTTCTGCGGAAGAGGCGATCACTTTGTTGAAAAGCTGGCAGAGATACCCTATCTCACCGGTGTGGACCTCTCTCAGCCCCATCTGAACGATATGAATAAGGTGTATTCCGCGATACCCGACAAGGGAATAATCCTGTACTGCACCCGCAACGATGCCTCCCTCGAAGGCCATCGCGGCGAGTTTGTAATGCACTATTAGTGCAGGCTTTACACAAAACGGGTGGAACGTACCGCACGCTTTGTGTATAATGATTACAATAACATTTCCGGTGATAATAGCCTGAGGGATCCACCTGTTCCCATACCGAACACAGAAGTTAAGCCTCAGCACGCTGATGGTACTTGGCTGGAAACGGCCTGGGAGAGTAGGACGTCGCCGGATTCAATCAACGGGGTCGAAGATTTACTTCGACCCCATTTCCATATCCGGGAGGTAATAAATATGGCATTGCCCAAAGATCCCTTTATCCTGCTGAGCGTAATTAATATGAAGCTCAGAGATTTCTATTCCTCTCTCGACGCGCTGTGCGACGATATGGAAGAGGATAAAAACGAGATAATCGAAAGCATGGCGAAGGCAGGCTATCATTACGATGCCGCAAGGAATGCCTTTGTGAAATGAACAGACGGAGCCGCGGATATTTCCGCGGCTCCGTTTTTTATTTCTTTCTGAATATATCCAGTGTGTGGTTAGAATAGCCGGTCAGTTCCACAAGCTCGCAGGTAGCGAGGTGATATCTAAGGTACAGTTCGTAAGTCTCTTCGTCCATTTCCGAAAGAGTCTGCCGTATGTGGTTGGCAAATCCGTCCGCAGCCACAAAGTGCAGCTGTTCTGCGCTGAAACTGCTGCGCAGCCGGTCTATATCCGATTTGCGGTGCAGTTCAAATATTTCCGCAGGGCTGGAATATGCCTTGAAGGTATTGGGGTCAAGCATATTGCGTTCAAAGAGCGCATGGATGTTGCCCTTCACGAAGCCGTACTGTACGATGGACGGGTCGCTCATGCAGTAGGCGGCGAATATTATGCCGCCCTTTTTGGTGACGCGCATGGCTTCGGAAAGCGCCTGCAGTTTGTCTTCTTCTGTGAATAAGTGGTACATGGGGCCGAGCAGTAACGTTATATCATAGGTGTCGCTTTCGAAAGCCGAAAGGTCTGTGGCACCGGCCTGTGTTATGCTGATATTCTCGCCGTCGCGGGTGTTTTCCTTGAATATCTCTATGTTGTGGGCGGTGAGTTCGACCGCGTCCACACGGTAACCTTCACGGGCGAGTGCATGGCTGTACCTGCCGGTGCCTGCGCCTATCTCAATTATGCGCATGCCGGGGCGGAGGTACTTGCCGATGTAGTGCATCGTGGTTATGTATTCCACATTGCCGCAGCGGTTTGCGAGGCGGGAATCCTCATCGGCAGCGGCATAGAAATTTTCCAGTATGTTTTTTACTTCCATTTTTGTATGATTCTCCTTTCAAATATAAAACGCGCCTGTACGGGTATCAGGACCCTGTACAGGCGCGTTTTGCGGAATAAATATCAGCGCACGCAAACAGGGCTCCGGCTGAAATGCCAGTGCCAGTAACGATTGAAAATGATGCGTGCGTTGTTCATGATATTAGCTCCTTTGATTATCAGGTGCCAAGCTTGAAGTGCAGGTCGTCCTTCTTTTCGAGAGACAGGGGATAATCGCCCAGATGTTCCATCTTGAAGCCGTTCTTCTTGTATTCTTCGTAATCGAAGGCTTCCAGTTCGTCGATGGCCAGCTTGTGGAATTCATAGAAATTTTTCCACCATTCGTAGCCGGTGCCCAGCTCGGCATTCAGATAAGCATCGGCGATATCGCAGCCCATCTGGGGAGCAACATAGAATGCACCCATTGCCAGTACGTTTACGCCGTTGCCGGTGATGGCACGCAGTGCTGCGGGAACGGATTCAACTACGCCGCAGTGTACGTGGGGGCACTTGCTGGCGGCGATGTGGATGCCCATGCCGGTGCCGCAGAAGAGCAGTGCGCGCTCGAAATTGCCTTCGGAGATCTGTGCGCCTACACGCAGACCTACGCGATGGAACATATTCTCGGTATCTTCAACGCTCGGGTCGGTGACGCCCAGGTCGGTTATCTGCCAGCCCTTTGCGCGCAGATGTGCGCAGACAGCTTCCTTGAGAGGATATCCGGCGAAATCGGCGCCGACGACCAGATACTTGTCCTTTACGGTCTTCATGGTTTTGCCTCCTCAGATGTTATGTGTTGAACAGATTCTATCACAGGTCGTGACATTATGCAAGTGTTAATTGAGGTGTATATTTATACGTAGCATTTGAAGAACTTCAATACTATATCGAGCGCTTCTTTCGTCCACATGCGGGTGCCGTGGTCAGCGCCTTTCACTTTGTAGAATTCCACGTTCTTTTCGCATTCCCTCAGTTTTTCGTACATCATAACGCTCTGCAGGAAGGGGACCATGCCGTCCTCGTCGCCATGGAACATGAGGAAGGGCGGATAATTGCGGTCCTTTTCTATGTAGTTAATGGGGTTGCCGGGGGCGGTTATTTCGGGGGTCTCGGCGCAGTTGCCGCGGAAGAGTATGTTCTCAGGAATCTGCTCTGCAGGCCTGTTTACGAAAGCGGGATTTCGGGGCGCATCGTTTATTCTTGATATGTCGGAAAGACCGTAGAAGGAGCATACCGCGTTGACTTCGGATGTTTCTTCGGGGCAGATATCGTCGTCAAATTCCTTTACCCAGCCGGTGGAACCTACCATCAGCGCGGTATGTCCGCCCGAGGAATCGCCCCATATGCCTACGCGATTTTTGTCGATGCCGAATTTTGCAGCATTTGCCTTGAGGTAGCGGATGGCGGCCTTTACATCCAGAAGGAATGCGGGCCAGGGAGATTCGGTGCTGGGGCGGTATTCAACGGAGGCTACGACAAATCCCGCGCGGGCAAGGTCGACCAGATTGGGCAGATTCATATAGCAATTCTGCTTCATCCATGCGGAGCCCTGCACGTATACGATAAGGGGCATCTTCAGCGAATCGTCAGCGCCGTGGGCAGAGGGCATCATGCCTGCAGGTATTTCCGGGAAAAGCATCTGCATGGTGAGCTGCTTTCCGTCACGCTCGCAGTAGGGCACGTCCTTTATGTAAGTTACTTTGTATTCTTCGCTGCGGTCGGCGTAGAGAACGTGCATTCCCTCGGGAGCGAGGGTGGAGCCGGTGATAGCGGGCTTCATATACATTGCATATTCCTCCTGTACATTGTATTTTTATAAGAAACTCAGCTGTTCGAACAGAGGCTCGGTGCGGTATTGCTTTGCTTTTTCGCGGATAATTTCCGCTGGCAGTTCGTCCGTGAAGCGGGAATCCTCGCCGCCGGTGGTTATTATAAGCTCGTCACGGGCACGGGTGATGCCTACGAAGAAAAGTCTACGCTCTTCGCGTATGTCGGATGCGTTTTCGGAAGGGAAATCGCCGCGGGTGCATCCGGCAAGGAATACCGCCGGGAATTCCAGCCCCTTTGAACCGTGCATCGTCATAAGTGTTACGGCGCCGGATGTATAGCTGCCGCTGATGCGCTTAATGTCTGACTCTTCGCCTGCTTCAAGAGCATCGAGCATTGCGGGCATGGTCTTGAAGAAAAGCGCCATATCTGTGAGTGTATCGAATTTCTTTCCTGTGACCGCGGAAAGGTCTTTAATCAGTTTGCGGGGCTTTTCCTTCATGATCTGCTTTTCAAATACGGTCAGAGCGCTTTCAAGGGCAGAGGTATCGTTTCCAAAAAGGTTTTCAAGAGCGCTTTCGCGTGCGGGTATGTTGGCTGCATCTGTAAGATATCTGAAGAAAGCCAGCGCGCCCAGTACGGACTGAGAGGAGAGTGAGTCGTCTCTGCCTGTAACGGCGCAGGGGATGCCTTCCTTTAGAACTTGATGATATTCCATTTAAAATTGAAAGTTTTGATATATCAAATATTTCGGGAAGCTTCATTGTAGCAGGAATGTGTGTGGCTCAAAATGGAGTTATAAAAAGAAATTTATCTAGAAGATTTAAAATAAAAACTGTATTTGATCAAGATGATCCAAGGTGTATGCAAGAAGTTGTAACAAGAAGACTAAAACAAAGTTTAGAAAATCCATCTGGTGGATTTGGTACTCTTCCAGATTTAATTTTAGCAGATGGTGGTATTACACAAATAAGAGCAATAAAAGCTGCAATGAATGAGGTTGGTGTTGAAATTCCAGTATTTGGAATGGTAAAAGATGATAAACATTCAACAAGAGCATTAGTTGATGAAGATAAAAATGAATTTAGAATTTCTGAAAGTTTATTTTTGTTTATAACAAATCTTCAAGATGAAGTTCATAAAACGGCAATAGAATACCATAGAAAAGTTCGTGATAAAGAAATGACAAAATCTAAACTGGATTATATTGAAGGTATAGGAGAGAAGAAAAGAACAGAACTTTTGAAAAAATTTGGTAGCGTAAAGAAAATTAAAGAAGCTGATATTGAAGAATTAATTAAAGTAAAAGGAATTAATGAAAATTTAGCCAAAAGATTAAAAGAAGAGTTATAAGATATTAAATTATAAAAATAAAAAGCCCTGAGGCTTAGCAGATGTCTGCCAAGTTACTCAGGTTTTTTTTCGCAATCTTTTTCGAAGAATGGGATGCAATGTTTGTGGTATCCATGTCTTTTCAAGAACTCATTAGCATGAGGAGAATCCCATGCGATTACTTGAATCCGATTTGCTTTTTTGGGAGCGTAGGTTTCAAATTTTTCTAAAAGAGCATCAAGAAGGGCTGGATCCATATAGTCATAGTGCATTTTCCATTCGCGAATGATAAATTGCTTGCAGTAGTTTTCAAGTTTTACGTATCCAACTACTTTGCCATCGACAATAATCATGAAAATTCGATACCATTCCAGGTGTTTTTCGAATTCATGAATATCGAAGTTGATATGTTCAAGGTGAATTCTTTCCAAGTTTTCTTTGTCAAAGAAGTAATTGTCTTCGAATTCGGTTTCCTCAAACGGATTATCTTCTTCTGTGGCTATTTCGTCAAGAAGTAACCAATGATAGCAAAAGTGTACGTGGAAATTGTAGAAATCCTGAAAATCATCTGCAGTTGCCTTCCGAAGTCGAAAAGCTGGCTTAGCCATAGAGTTTCACCTCCGATGATTTTGTACATATATATTATAACATGGTATACATAATAAAGCAAATTGTGTAAATATAGATATAAAAAAGAAATAAAAAGCCGCTAAATAGTTTATTTAACGGCGCTTTTTATTTTATATTTATTAATTTTGTTCAATTTTAAATTGTATATTTTCATCAGGTACTTCTGTAATGTTTGGCAAGATAATAGCAACACCACTATAAATAGGTATAGAATTTTGC
>JAZRPZ010000083.1:0-6453 GCA_045649485.1 Clostridia bacterium | reverse complement strand
CCGCCCCCTGTGCCCGTACGCAATGGGCACAGGGGACTTTCTTTTCGTTTCTGAGGATATACTGCGGTGAACGGTCGTATCCTGCGCCGATTGGCGGCTTGGATACTCGATTGAACGACGGAGGATCCTTCTGCGCTGCTGAAGTACGGATGGTTTTTATGGCCTGTATTATATTGATGCCCGCCTTCGCATATCCTCCTTCGGGAGGGATGCCTGTTGATGCGGAAGTTTTTGGTTATACTGACGGTATGTTTGTTATTGCCCGCGCAGGCGCTTGCCGCACTGACGGGCGCGCCTATGGCGGAGGGGACACCTGTTTCGATCGATTGTGCCTCGGCTATACTTATTGAACCCGAGAGCGGACAGATCATTTTTCAGCAGAACGCTGACGAGATGCGTCCCGTTGCTTCGGTAACGAAAGTGATGACCATACTGCTGGCACTGGAAGCAATTGACGACGGCAGGGCAACGCTGCAGGATGTGGTCACGGTATCAAAAAACGCCTCAGGTATGGGCGGCAGTCAGATTCTGCTGAACACAGGCGAATGTCAGACATATTCGCAGCTTCTGAAGAGCGTAATTGTAGGCAGCGCAAATGATTCCGCCGTAGCTCTGGCGGAATACCTTTACGGCTCAGAAGAATTATTCGTGGAATACATGAATGAGCGCGCCGTCGAACTCGGCATGACGAACACCTGCTACAAAAACTGTACCGGACTGCCCGCCGAAGGTCAGTACACCACTGCCAGAGATGTGGCGGCGGTATCCCGCGAACTATTCAGCCATCCGCTGTATTATCAATATTCCACAGTATGGCTCGAAGATTTCGACCATGGCGACGGCAGGAAGACCCATCTGACCAACACAAACAAGCTCACCCGCCTGTACGAAGGCTGCGACGGCGGCAAGACCGGTTCTACCGACGAAGCGGGTTACTGCTTCTCCGCAACGGCGAAGCGCGGCGGCATGAGGCTAATCGCCGTGGTACTCGGCAGCACATCCGGCACAAAGCGTTTTGACAGCGCCGCCGCAATGTTCGACTATGGCTTTGCGAATTACAGGCTTTACCCCGTTGCCGAAAACGGCACGCCTGTGAAAGGCAAGCTTACCGTTACCGGCGGCGACAAAAGCGGCGTAAGCCTCGTGCTTGACGGAAGCCTCACTCTGCTGATAGAAAAAGGTTCCGAACAGAAAATAGAACTTGTGCCATCTCTGCCGGATCTGCTCGAGGCTCCGGTCAAGAAAGGCGAAAAAATAGGCACCGTAGACGTGATGCTTGACGGACAGCGCACCGCAAGCCTCGACATTATAACCGCCGAAGCCGTTGCCGCCACAGGATTCAGCAATAACCTGCAGCGCATACTCGGTCTTTGGGTACTGCAGGATCCATAAAAACACCCCCCTTCCGGAAACCGCACCGGAAGGGGGGTGTTTTCAGCGTTTCTCCAGCGCTTTCACCAGTCTGCCCAGACCGGGGATAAGCGCAACCGCCATGCACACAATGCAGTCAGGCGCAAGATAGCTTATATTATATACAACGGAATACACAAATGCGTTCTGTTCGCCCGCATATTCCGCAAAGAATATGACGCCCGAAAGCACTGCCATCAAGCAGCGGCCGATATAACCCAGCAGCACCGCCACTGGCAGAGACGCGTATTTGGGCAGGGGCAGCTTTCTGACGACGCCGCCCAGCGCCAGCGCGCCGAATGCCATGGGATAATCCACCAGCAGCTGCATGGGATGAATAACATATGCGCCCTGAAACAGCTGCAGAAGACCGTATGCACAGCCCACCACAAGACCACGCGCAGGACCGAATGCCACGATGAACATCATCATGGGCAGCAGTGATGCGGGAGTTATCGTTCCGCCCTGAGGCATGCTGAACAGCTTTATATAAGAAAGTATAAATGACATTGCCACGCACATCGCGGCATTTGCCATATCGCGGGCGGTCCAGCGATTTTTCCTGCCGGATATCACCATCACGGCTATCATAAATGCCAGCAGCGCGATTACCAGGAAAGTAAAGGCACCTGTGCCCAGCGAAATATCCGCAAAGGACGCCGTGCTGCCGTTCAGCGCAAAGCTTACAAGCGCAGATACAAGCACCACGCCGGCAGCAATGCCCGTAACGAGCATTATTCGCTTTGTGTGCTTCTTCATCACAAGCGCAAGTCCGCCGCCGATTACGGCTATCGCAAGAAAAGCCAGCGTGAACACGCCAAATTCACCGAATTCCGAAAACCACTTCATACCAATTACCTCCGGACATAAAAAAAATGCGTACATCCGGAAGCGGATGCACGCACACAAATATGTCACGGCATGTCCGCTTCCCTACGGTGGGATTACCCACATCAGGTTCCAGGGGACCGGACGAATGTCCATCTCAGCTTGCGCGCCCCCAGCGGTTTACAGGGTCATTATATATTACCGATATTAAGAAAACATTATCCCAAATGCCCGTTGATGAATAAAAAAATGTAAACGGAATAGTGGTTCTGCCATATATGCCTTCAGTTCCGAACCTGTACGAAGCGTTTCTGAAGGCGGCGGATGTTATCACGGGAGATGGGCTTGTCTGCCATCAGCATCACAGGATCATTGGCATGGCATTCACCGGCAAGAATGAGTATATCGCCGGGAAGGTCTATGCCGCGCATATCAAACACACCGCCTTTTAGTCAAGACGGTGTGCAATCAGCTGTGTCGGATATTATTGTATCGAATACGGTACTCAGGGCTTCATGAAGCCTGCGGCTGCAGCGTAATCGATATACAGATTCCAGTCTGCATGGGTCTTCATGAGAGTCGCGGGCACAAGATTGGTAACCTCCCTGGTCAGGGTATTCGCCACGGCCTCAGCCTTTACCGCATGGGGCACGATGGAGATGATGCACTTGGACTGCATGATCTTTTTGGGAGTCATGGAGATAGCCTGCTTCGGTACATCGTCCAGAGTGGCAAACCAGCCCTCGCCCACCTGCTGCGCCTTGCAGCGGTCATCCAGATTTACCACGATATAGCTTTCATCGGTATCAAAGTCTGCGGGCGGGTCATTGAACGCGATGTGACCGTTTTCGCCGATACCGATCACGCCTACGTCGATGGGCGCTTCGTTTACGCGCTCGGTCAGATATGCGATATTCGCCTGCACATCGCCTTCGCCGTCAACAAATACTGCTTCCTTGATGCAGGGCAGCTTTGCTACGAAGCGTTCCTTCAGATACTTGCGGAAGCTGGCGATATGGCTCTCGGGCAGACCTACATATTCATCCAGATGGAACATGGTTACCTTGGACCAGTCCACATCAGCTTTTACCAATTCCTCAAACATGGGCAGCTGAGATGCACCGGTGGAAAGCAGCAGACGGGCATAGCCCTGCTCTGCGATGGCTGCATTCAGCCTCTTGGCTATTTCGGCTGCGGCATCCCTGCCCATTTCCGCAGGGGTGGGAAAAATATTGATCCTCATAAGATTATCTCCTCTCTGTTATTTCACGCAAACACCGCTTACATATACATGGGCGGCATGAAGTTCATTATTGAGTATCACCATGTCGGCCTGCTTACCGGGGGCAATATCGCCCACACAGTCGTACATTCCGTACAGCTTTGCCACGCTGCCGGTAATCATCTCCACGGCTTCTTCTATCGGCAGACCCGCTTTTGTGACCATCACACGCACAAGCCTGTCGGTAGTTGCCATGCTGCCCGCAAAGGCGCTGCGGTCAGGCAGCTTCGCTATGCCGCCTTCAAGGATAACGGGCAGACCGTCCTTCAGACTGCCGAGTATGCTTTCACCCTCGGGCATTCCCGCGCCGCGCATACTGTCGGTAACGAGAGTTATCCTGTCGTGGGGCTTCAGTTTCAGTATGAGTCTGAGCAGCTCCGGCGGCAGATGCATTCCGTCCGCAATAAGCTCAACGTGCATATCGTCCATAAGATAGCCGCACTCCACCGCGCCCAAAACGCGGAAAGCATTGACGCGTTTCATCTGCGACATTCCGGAATAGAAATGGGTCATGTGCCTGTAGCCATGGTCGTATGCGGCAACGATATCGTCATACATCGCATCCGTATGGGCTATGGAAAGCATGACTCCCTTTTCACGGAGATAATCGCCCGTTTCCAGCGCACCCTCCAATTCGGGAGCGATCGACCAGCGGATGACAGCGCCTTCGCCGGCCTCGATCACCCGTTTGGCATATTCAACAGTGGGCTTTTTAAGATATGCGGGCGGCTGCGCGCCTGCCTGCGCAGGCGAAAAATTCGGTCCCTCAAGGTGCATGCCCATGAGATGGGGCATATTTTCCGTCACACCGGCTGCTTTCTTATAATTCTCAATGAATGCGAAAAGCTCTTCATCCGAACACGAAAGGCTGGTAGGTGCGATGGTCGTAGTGCCGTATGCCATGTGCGCACGCGCTGCGCCGAGAATAGCCTCCACGCTGCCGTCCATGAAATCGTATCCGCCGCCGCCGTGGCAGTGGTTGTCTATAAAGCCCGGGCAGAGATATTCCCCTGCCACATCTACCGTATCCCACGAAAGAAATCTTTCGGGAATCGCGCCGGTACCAACTTCCAGTATGTATCCGTCTTCCACCGCGGCATAGCTGTCCGGAATGGATTTTCCACCGGTAACCAGCACGGCGTTTTTGAAAAGTTTCCTCATACAGACCCTCCTTGCGGAGCCGGTTTCGATATTTCTTTACACACAATATAACGCCAAACCTTTACATAGTCAAGCCCCTAATTATAAATAAAAGGAGCCGCACCGGAATGCGGTTCCTTTTATTTTACGCCATAAGCGAACGTATAAAATCAACAGACCTGTTCAATTTTTCAAACTGTATCGAGCCATCCTCGGCAACGGATGTGGATTCTATGGTGATATATCCATCATACCCCACAGACTTCAGATTTTCGCATACAAATGGAAAATCTATCCTGCCCTCGCCCGGATGCAGCGAGCGCAATTTCGACCAATCCATAGGGTCTGCGTCGATATCGCTCATATGAACATGCCTCACAGCGCCCTGCCACAGATGAATATTTTCATTATCAAAGGTACGCTTCACCTGACCGTGAAACTGCGCCATCTTGAAATCGTAAGTAAACGCGATATCGGAATACAGCCTTTTCAGCGAATTGAGATTGGTAAGCGGGTCGTTATACATACAAACCACATTTTCCACTGTAAGCAGCAAACCGTATTCCCGGGCGATACCGTTCAAAACAGCGTACTCTGCAGCATTTGCCGAAAAATTTCCATCGGAAGGCTTGCCGTCCCAAAGATGCAATACCAGCTTCTCTGCTCCGAGACCGACAGCCATTTCGCAGTTTATGCGAAATACACGGCTTGCTTCATCAGTGTCACCGAGCGTTATACGCTCGCCCACCCGCTTTTCCACGTGCAAAACAGGTATATTCAGCCCCATTTTCACTATATCGGCAAGTACATCACGCCACGTATCGTACCAGGACCCATACATCATGAACTCAAATCCGTCGCAGTGAAGTTCCCTCGCAGCCTTCTCAATAAGCCTGTAATCGCGTCCGTTCCTCAAAGTACACAAACACCCCGAAGAACACAAAATCTTAGCCATAAACAAACTCCCATCCTCTGTAGTTCGGGGATTGGGCCCCCGAACTGCAGATGGACAACATCAAAACTTCAACAAATCCCCAGCCCGGGATTCTTAAGGGCAAGGGTTTGGTTGCCTGCTGGCAACCAAAGTCGCTTCGCGACTGCCTTTGACAATTTGAAAAATTGGCAAAGGCACCTCCATCGTCCCTTAAGCAGGGTGCAGGGGCGGCGCCCCTGCAAAAGACCCGTCTCCCTTGCGGGAAACGGGTCTTGTATTGCCAAAGATGTATCTTAGATCTCGGGGATCTCGATCTCGATCTCGCGGCCCAGCTCGGCGGACTTGCAGATACCGTCGATGATTGCCTGGTTGTACAGGATCTGGCTGGTGGGAACGGGAGCGGGAGTGCCGTTCTTGATAGCATCCAGGAAGGAGCGGATCTTGATATCGAACAGGCTGGCGTTGCCGCGGTTCTTCAGGATCGGAACCTCGGTCTGCATCTGAACACCGGCTACATCGTGGTAGATGGTCATTGCGCCGCCAACGGTGCCGTTCCAGCACTCGGTGGAAGGAATGCGCAGGGAGCCCTTCTTACCCATGATGATGGTGTCACCGGGAGTATCCAGGTGCATTGCCCATGCAATACGGAAGTCCAGGATGATGCCGCCTTCCAGACGGATGAAAGCTGCTGCGAAATCGTCAACGGAGAAGCGCTTTGCATTCTCTTCAGCAGTATGGAAGCGGTCGGGGGTAGCGGTCTCGGGGTTGGTGCCGAAGAAGTCGGACTTGTAGCCGGAAACGGTCAGGGGCTTGGGATAGCCGATGGCGTTCAGAACCATGTCCAGAGAATAGCAAGTCG
>JAZRPZ010000082.1:0-21144 GCA_045649485.1 Clostridia bacterium | reverse complement strand
CCATGGTCCCACTGGGCAGATAATGTTGCGCGATATTTTGCGGTCATAACTCAGATCGACAATGCCGTGGGCAGAATTCTTACCGCGCTCAAAGAAAGCGGTCAGGAAGACAATACTTTGATCATCTTTACGGCTGACCATGGCGATATGTGCGGCAGCCACGGTATGATGGACAAACTCTACGTAATGTACGACGACATCGTCCGCATACCTACACTTATCAAGTGGAACGGTCATATCAAGCCCGGATCTGTCTATGAAGATTTTGCCACGCCGACTCTCGATATCCCGGCAACGATATTTGATATCCTCGGCGGCGAGATGCCTCCCATGCAGGGCATATCTCTTATGCCCCTGTTCCGCGGCGAGCTGACAGAGCCCTACCGCACGGAAGTCTTTTCCAGCTTCAACGGCAACCAGTTCGGCTTCTACAAGCAGCGCATGCTGCGCGACAAGAGATGGAAGTACATCTGGAACCTGACCGACGTGGACGAGCTCTACGATCTTGAAAACGATCCCTGGGAGCTTCACAACCTGATCCATAAGCCGGAGCATGCCGAGCTGATCGCCGACATGCGCAAACGGCTCTATACGATTCTGGAAAAAGAAGAGCCCAACGCTGTATACCATCAAGTCTGGATAAAGCATCAGCTCTACGAAGGCAACAAGCTGTAACGCAAGAAGGCACACCTTTACAGTGTGCCTTCTTTTTTGTTGCCTGTAATGCCCGCCGTGTTTTACCATTGCGTCCATCAAAGACTTCACGGCGGATAAGTTGGTCGATGTCCCCGGGAGTTTAACTATTTGCACACCTTGTACGGCACGATCAGCGCCTGTTTCGGGCCATAGCCAAGGCGCACCACATCATATCCAATGAATTTATTGAACATTTCTCTCTCCTGAATGGCACCCCTGGCGATCTGTACATTGGTGAGATTCGAGCTGTATTCGATCTCGATAGTATTTTTGCCCGGGCGCAGCAGCTTGGTAATATCAACGCAGGGATACATCATGCTCAGATTCTGTGTCTTCTTGCCGTTGATATAGACCTTCATGCTCTGCACGATGCAGCCAAAGTCCAGATATGCGCCGTCTGCCTTTCCGTCCCAATCGAACGCAGCGCGGTAATAACCCTTGCCGGACACATCGCTGCCGATCCCGTCAATGCTGTCCCACGCAGCCAGCTCAGCCAGCTTTACGCTGATGTTCGTCTTTGCCGTCTTCACGGCAAATTCTTCCGTATGAACGCCCAGCAGATCCTCGGAATGGGTCAGTATCTCCCCGGACGGAGTCCAGGATTCAACTGTCAGTTCCCAGTCGGTTATCGCATACGGCTTTTCCGGCTTGATCTCCGCGCAGCTCTCGGGCTGAGCTTCTCCGGCAGCCTCCATCGCAAACAGCGCCACATCGCCGGCTTTCAGCTTAATCGGCACAATGGTCTTTCCGCATTCACGGCGGCAGCCTGCATGAGATACATCGCCTGTCCACGCGTCCACTTTATAGGTGACATACATGCCGTCAACTACCAGCTCTGTCACGGCTTCATTCTTATCGAAATTATAGACGAATACATACCTGTCGCCGCCTTCCCTGCGGGTCTGGGTAAGCAGCGATGTATTCGGCGCAGAATAGCCCACATAAGGCGCAATGCCAAATCCGCGCAGCGCATCCGGTACCATATCAGCGCCGGCAGCAGCTGCCACATTCGGCAGCGACTTTATCGCGGCTATCACCCCGGAGAGCTTCTGCTGATCATCGCTGAGATAGGGCGAACGCACCGCAGCGCCATCCACTATGACCATGGGCATGCCCTGTTCAGCCAGCTTCAGCACGGCTTCTGCCGCCGAAACAGACAGATCCTCCTGCCATATTACCAGCGCCTTATAGCCACCCTTTTCCAGAGTTTTGGAATCAGGGTCGAAATACACACCTTCCGCTGTCAGGAATTCGGGTGCAAAATAATCATAGGTATATCCGTTGTCCTGCAGGCTCATGGACGGGAAGAACATGGGCTCATGATCTCTCAGCCAGTCCTTTGCATTGGCATAAACCAGATGCTGACCATACTTGGTATACAGCATGCCCACATCCACACCTGCGCGTCCCTGGCGGAGCAGCTTCTGAATGCGTCCCAGATGATCGTTGAATTCGTCATAATCGCTGTAGGAGGGTTCTCTCGTTCCGAATTTATAGAACTGGGTCAGACCACCCTCGTAACCCGGCCACACCGGCTCAGGGCCGTACAGCGAAGACCATATATGCCAGATCATACGGCTGTAACCCGACGCATACAGCGCATATGCCTCCTGCAGATGCCGCTGGTATGTATAGGCATAGCCGCTGTCATTCAAGCCGCCGACCTCGGCGGAAAGGATCTTGTTCTGTAAATGGGAACCGCCGCTCCAGAGGCGATACATATCAGGCTGATTTTTCTGATTGCGGTTCTCTGCCTCGGGATAGTCCACCGTGGTGATGGGCTGGGAAATCTCGATATTCTTGCCATAGGATATCTGCGCACGCAGCTTTATTCCGTAGGAATTGAGCCACTCACGGAACGGGATCATGAATTCCTCCATGTACAGCTGCGTCTGCACGTCGTAGACATCGTTTATGATCTTCCGGTTCTTCTCACGATCTTCGATCGCATATATGCCCTGCAGGTCGGCATTGTCGCTCCAATCCCAGATGGAGGTCAGCGGCGCGCCGTCCAGCAGATAGAGATACGGCAGAATATCATATTTCTTCCGCTTCAGGAATTCTTCGCGGAAATTCTCCGTCCAGCTCGTGATGCCCTTTCCTTCGTTATACTCCAGCGAATCCATGAAGAACTGCACATTGCCCGAGCGTATCTTGGCTATCAGCTGCGGATCATCCAGCACGTTCTCGATCAGGTATTCCTTCAGGGCTTCCACACCGCGCCTGTCGAAATAATTGATAGTATAGGATGTTTCCACCGCAGGCGCGGCAGCCTGGGCCGTTCCCTGGGCGAAATAATACATGATGGTATATTCGCTGTCTGCCGGAGCAGTCCATTCAAGCGTTCCATCCCGGACAAGCGCCGTCAGATCCACATAATTATCCTCATCATACAGCTTTTCACCGATCCTGCGCACAGCGACCGCGCCCACCGGCTTTGCTGCGGAGCGCAGCTTATCACTCGCAGGCAGACCGCCTGTGCGTTTTCCTCCTGCAGGAATATCCTCGGTCACAAGCACCACGCACTGGTTCGCCATCTGGCTGTCGGGGTCAAGTCCCGGAACATTAGCCGTACTCCAGCCTGCGCCGGAGGTAAGCGACACGCTCATGCCAAGATCGATAGCAGTGTTCAGAATCAGCCGCACATCGTTTTTCCACTGCGCGCTTCCATAACCGTATATCTCTTTATCAATGTTCCTGTTGTTCAGCTGGCACAGTTCCACGCCGCCGAAGCCCGCGTCGTACATCGCCTGCAGTTCTTCGCGTATTGTCTCATCTGTGTGCATTCCGGAGGCCATCCACCACCTGACTTCAGTGCGGTTCATGATCTCAATATCCGAATATCTCTCCGCGAGCATCGCCTCAAACGAAGTAACCTGCGTTTTCATATTTCTGATCATTCCTTTCCGTTGTCCCACATATTTTGACATACCATTTGTGATCTCTGTTTCCATTATATCACTCGGAAACACGGCGGTCTATAGCATAAATTCGGTCTGTCGGTGTTTTCTGTACAATATGCCAAAGAAGACACACCCTTATGGGTGTGTCTTCTTTTATTCTTGAGAAATATGAGCCTAACGCCGTCAGGCATTTCCGGCACAGGCACCGACTACACGAGGGAAATAAGCTATAAGCAATACAGTGTGCTGCGGGCGCATCAAAAAACAACCTCTATTCCCAAGTGTGTCATACCCGATATAAACAGACCATGTTTTCATGCGCAAGATATCTATATTTGTTCCGTAAAAGTTTTCATGTATATTGTATCGCACTGCAATTTCCGACAGAGATTGACGTATTTTACAGAATATTATACAATAATGCCATAAGCTAAATTGATCTTGGGAGACGGGTATGAAGGGTACTGTATTCAATATCCAGAAATTTTGTCTGCATGATGGTCCGGGTATACGCACCACTGTTTTTTTCAAGGGATGCAATCTGCGCTGCAGCTGGTGCGCCAATCCCGAGTCCCAATGTGCGGATTCGCAGCTTACGCTGGATGTGCAAAAATGTGCGGGCTGCGGAAAATGTGCAGAGGTCTGTTCATTTGGCGCGCGCACAATGGATAACGGAAGACCGGTGCTGCACAGCGGGGAATGTACCTTTTGCGGAATGTGCATAAATGCATGTCCCGTTCAGGCCATCGGCCGTGAAGGCAGCGAAATGACTATAGAAGAGATACTTGCCGAAGTGATAAAGGACAAGCCCTTCTATGACCGTTCCGGCGGTGGTGTTACCTTCTCGGGCGGCGAACCGCTGCTGCAAAGCGAATTTGCGGGAGCGCTGGCTGATGCGCTGCACAGTCATGGGATCAGCGTAGCAATTGAAACGGCAGGAGCAGTTGATACCTGGCTTTTCAGAAATTTTCTGAGCAAACTGGATTTTATACATATTGATCTGAAGCATTACGACAGCATACGCCATCGTATCGGCACAGGTGCCGGCAATGAACAGGTGCTGGAAAATATCCGTGCCGTGAATGAAAGCGGGCTGCCGTTCAAGGTACGCATTCCTGTGATTCCGGGATTCAACGATTCAAATGATGACGCTCATGGTTTTGCACAATTGCTGCTCTCGTTGAAAATCAACAGTGTACAGTTGCTGCCATTCCATCAGATGGGTGAGAAAAAGTACGATCTGCTGGGCAAGGAGTATGCATTCGCGCGTACCGCCCAGCTTCACAGCGAAGATTTGACAGAGTATCGTGATATTTTTGAACAGCATGGCGTTCATGCAGAGATATAGGAGGAATAAAAGATGAGCCATTTCGGAACATCAACCCCCAGAATACAGCGGTTCAGACAGGAACTTCTTGACATTGTACCCACCATATGTACTGAACGTGCCCTGCTGACTACAAAGGCTTATAAGGCCCATGAAATGGACCAGATAGTGCTCAAGCGCGCCTACATGCTCAAGGAAGTCCTTGAAAACATGAGCATTTATATCGAGCCTGAAACCCTCATAGTAGGCAATCAGGCCGAAGCCAATCGCAGCGCACCTATCTTCCCGGAATACGCCATGGATTGGGTCATACGTGAGCTGGATGAATTCGATAAGCGAAAAGGTGAGCGCTTCACTATCAGCGAAAAGAACAAGCAGATACTGCGCGATATATATCCCTACTGGAAAGGACGCACCCTGCAGGACAAAGGCTATGCGGCCTATCCCGACAAGGCGAAGGAAATATACGATCTTGGAATTATCCGCAATGAAGGTAATATCACCTCCGGTGACGCCCATCTTGCGGTAGACTATAACAATCTGTTGAAGAAGGGTCTGAAGGATTACCGCCGCCGCACTCAGGAGCGCATTGAAAACCTGAACACTGCAAATCCCGAGGAAATGAAATCCCTTTATTTCCTGCGCGCCGTACTTATCGTGATCGATGCGGTCGAGTGCTATGCAAACCGCTATGCAGATCTTGCGGAGGAGCAGGCGAAAACAGCGGATCCTGCCCGTGCAGCCGAACTTACTGAAATTGCCCGCATCTGCCGCAAGGTGCCTATGGAACCCGCGGATTCCTTCCATGAGGCGCTGCAGAGCGTCTGGTTTATTCAGGTCATACTGCAGATAGAATCCAACGGTCATTCGCTGTCTTTCGGCCGCTTCGATCAGTTCTGCTACCCCGGCTATATGAAGAGCCTGCAGGATGGAGTTGATCCGGCTTTCCTGGATGAACTGCTTGAAAACCTGTGGCTCAAGAGCCTGACTGTTTCCAAGGTTCGCTCCGCCGGACACAGCCGCTTCCAGGCCGGCAACCCGATGTATCAGAACGTCACCATCGGCGGCCAGAAAACCGACGGCAGCGATGCGGTAAACGAACTCAGCTACGCGGTTCTGCGAACCGTTGCCCGTGTACGCATGCCTCAGCCAAACCTCACAGTGCGCTATCATTCCGGCATGAGTGCAGATTTTATGGCTGAATGCATCGAATGTATCCGCATGGGCTTCGGCATGCCCGCCTTCAACAACGATGAGATCATCATCAAATCCCTTACCGATCGCGGCGTAACACTTGAGGATGCCCGCAATTACAGCGCTATCGGCTGTGTTGAAGTCGGTGTTCCCGGCAAATGGGGCTATCGCTGCACCGGCATGAGTTATCTGAATTTCCCCAAGACCCTTATGACTGCCCTTAACAACGGCGTGGATGTGAATACCGGAAAGCAGATATGCAAGGGCTGCGGGCATTTCAGGGACATGGAAAGCTTTGAAGATGTAATGCATGCCTGGGACAGCACTGCACGCCAGCTGATCCGCATAGGTGTTACTTTGGACAACTGTGCCGACATGGTAGTCGAGCAGGAAGTCCCCGATATCCTCTGCTCCGCGCTGGTTGATGACTGCATAGACCGCGGACGTCACCTGAAAGAAGGCGGCGCTCATTATGATATTATCTCTCAGCTGCAGGTCGGCGTTGCCAATCTGGGCGATTCCCTCGCGGCGATCAAAAAGCTTGTCTATGAAGAAAAGAAACTCACCAGAGACCAGCTTTGGGATGCCCTTATGAGCGATTATGCCGGTGAAGACGGCGAACGCATCCGCCGCATGCTGCTGGATGTGCCGAAGTTCGGAAATGACAATGACTATGTGGATGAACTGGTCGTCCGCGGCTACGACACATATCTTGATGAGATCAAGAATTACCGCAACACACGCTTCGGACGCGGTCCTATCGGCGGCGGCTACTTCGCCGGCACTTCGTCCGTAGCTGCAAATGTGCCCCAGGGCGCAGGCACCTGCGCGACGCCCGACGGCAGAAAATGGGGAGAGCCTCTGGCTGAAGGCTGTTCTCCTACCCATGCACGGGATGTGAACGGTCCCACCAGCGTATTCAAATCCATTTCCAAGCTCAAGACCGACCAGATTTTCGGCGGCGTACTGCTCAACCAGAAGATCAATCCTTCTTTGCTGGAAAAAGCGGAGGATAAGCTGAAGCTGGAAATGCTGATACGCACATTCTTCGATATACTGCACGGCTGGCATGTGCAGTACAATGTTGTCTCCCGCGAGACCTTGCTGGATGCCCAGAAGCATCCGGAGAATTACAAGGATCTTATCGTACGTGTGGCAGGCTATTCAGCCTTCTTCAATATCCTTTCTCCTCAGACGCAGGATGATATTATTGCCCGTACCGAACAACAGCTCTGATCATACAGGAGGATCTTCATCATGAAATCTGTTCAGCATCTCAAAGGCAAAACGGCTATCGTCACCGGTGCCGCCGGCGGTATCGGCGAAGCGCTTTGCGAAAAGCTTGCATCCTATGGCATGAACATTGTGGTGACCGGCCGCAATGAAAATACACTCAATAAACTTTCCGAAAAACTGCGTACATTTGGCGTTCAGGTATGCGTATGCGTAGGCGATCTTGAAGATCTCAATTTCATTGATACCGTGCTCTCCGATGCCCGCGAAACCTTCGGCAGCGTGGATGTTATCGTGAACAACGCAGGTCTTTCCCACAACTGCACCGTGGAAGAGATGACGCCCGAACTTTTTGACAGTATCATGCGTGTCAATGTACGCGCCCCGTACTTCCTGTGTCAGCGTGCCCTGGGCGATCTGAGAAAATCCGAATGTGCAACGATCATCAATATCTGTTCCGTGGTTGCTCACAAGGGATATCCCAAGCAGAGCGCATACGCCGCAAGCAAGCATGCGCTGTTGGGTCTTTCCAAGTCGCTGGCAAATGAGGTGTATAAGGACGATATCCGTGTGCACGTGATCAGCCCCGGAAGCGTATTCACACCCATGATCGCAATGGTACGCCCGGATCTTTCTCCCGAAGGCATGATCCTGCCGGAAGACATTGCCGATATTATGGGATTCTATCTTGAAATGCGCAAAACCAACTGCGTAATAGATGAGATCGAGGCGCATCGCGTAACCAAGGAGCCCTTTGCATAAGATATGGCAACAGCCGTCGTCTGCAAATGGCAATTGGGCAATATTCGATGAATGACGCAAAACAAGCAGATTTTTCACCTTTGTCTGTTGCCCTGTGCTGCGAATCTTTTCCGACTTTATAGAAAACTGCCGTACGCTGCCGGACAGGCAACCATTACCTTTTCTGACAGCATGCGTGCAGAACTGTGCATAATGAACAACCAAAGGCCCGATGTTCCGCAAAGGAACATCGGGCCTTTCTGCATGGCGGTATGTTTTATATTTCAAAACTATTATTACAGCGAATCTACATCAACCCATGCCCTGCGTTCGATGGCAAGATCCACTGCTTCCATTATCTGGGCGCAGCGCACGCCGTCTTCAAAGCTGGGACGACAATCGCTGCCGTTTTCAATGGCAGATACGAATTCATAGAGCTCGTGGCAGAAAGTCTCGGGGAAACCGATAACATGACCGACGGGCCACCAGTACTTGACGTAGGGATGCACGCCCTCGGTCGCCTGTATCAGTCTCCAGCCCTGCATGCCTTCTTCGTCATCTGCGCAATAGTAGTGCAGTTCGTTCATTCGTTCAAATTCAAAGCGGATGGAGCCCTTTTCGCCGTTTACTTCAATGCGCATGTCATTCTTGTGGCCCATTGAGAAACGTGTGGCCTCGAAAGTACCCAGCGCACCGTTTTCGAATTCGCAGACGAAGCAGGTGGCGTCATCTACATCCACGGGCTCACGGGGAGCGTCCTTGTCAACGCTGCCGCTCAGACCTTCCATACGCGCCACCACCGGGCGCTCCTTTACGAAGGTTTTGTTCATGCCGGTGACGGTCTTGAATTCACCAACCAGGAAGCGGGCGGCGTCGATAACATGCGCACCAAGATCGCCCAGCGAACCGGAGCCGCAGATCTTCTTGTCAAGACGCCATACCTTGGGGAAGTCGGGATCGATGATCCAGTCCTGCAAAAATGCGCCGCGCACATGGAATATCTTGCCCAGTTTGCCGTCCTCGATCATCTTCCGGGCAAGCATAAGTGCCGGTGCAAAGCGATAATTAAAGCCTATCTGATGGCGTACGCCGGCCTTTTTTACGGCAGCAAGCATCTCGCGCGCATCCGCAAGGTTCAGCGCAAGGGGCTTCTCGCAGAAGATGTGCTTGCCGTTTTCAGCGGCGGCAATGGCGATCTCCTTGTGGAAATTGGAGGGCGCGGTGATATCGATGGCGTCAATATCGCTGCGGGTCACAAGCCTGCGCCAGTCGGTCTCGGTCTCCTGCCAGCCAAGCGCCTTTGCGGACTGCGCTACCCATTCAGGATCGCGTCCGCACATTACCTTCTTAACGATGCCTGCAGGCGGATCCATGAACATGGGGATCTCAGTCAGTGCCTTGGAATGTGCCTTACCCATGAATTTGTAGCCGATAAGTCCGAAGCGGATGTCGTTCATATTGATTAGCCCCTTTCCGGTATGATTTGACACAGTCACTAATAACATTGTAATAACAACATCATATACCAATTTCCGCAAAAAATCAATATAAACTAACAATAACGAGATTATTCACAGGAAATGCGGGTTAGTTCTCAGTTTGCATTTGAATCAGACAGATTCTGCCAGATTTCACAACTTCCTCGCTTTGCAGTCAAAACTATACTCCAAAGTCGCATCCGAAAACAGCAAACGAAACCTATTGGTAGACGGTACACAATCTAAAAAATCAGTATATAAGGAATATTGGCTGCATATAATTGCAAACAGCCCCGGATGACCAAAGATCATACGGGGCCGTTTTTTTCTTTATATGCCTTTCTTATCCCAGCACCTGCATTGTCTTTATAAGTACTTTTCAGGGATTTCATGATGACGCCGCCATGTGATATTCATATCCGTACAGAGGTCAAGAAAAGGCATCAAACACTATAAATACATTTATTTTTGATGTTCTTGATTATACAGAATGGTGAGGTCAGTCATTATTATCTATAACGAGTATATCGGCAGAATTGGCGGGAACTTCGAATATTCCGTCAGTATCGGTGTGACCGTGGAATATGCTTTTTCCGCAGATGCGGAGAGCAGCCGCCTGCGCATTCATATTGTGGACTGCCAGCAGGCGCCGGCCGAGGAATTCTGTGTGGATTCCGGTGCCGGTATCTGCAAGATTCTTTTTCAAGCCGGAATCCTGACAGACGGCATCCAGAAATTCACTGAATGCATTGGTATTTGCAGATGCACCCTCGCCCAGGTTAGTGCCGCAGTAATACACAGTGCCGTTTTCGACCGGGACTTTTGCAATGCACGGCATGCCGCCTGCATACCCGATTATTTCTCCGGTGGAACAGTTTAGTTTGGCGAACCGTTCTGCACCATAGAGTCCTCCGTTTGCAGTTTCGATCAGATAATATTTGCCTCCGCTGACCCCGTATGCCTCAAAGGATTTCTTCATATCGTCTGTGAAACCGGAAGTGTCGAGCGTCTGCCCGGAAGCATGCTGATCAAGGTGATATGCCGCCATGGTCTCTTCTTCCAGTATGCCCCATTTTTGGTGAAGACCAAGTCCGGGCATTACCTCTGAATGGCGGTTTGTGTCCGCATTATATCCTCCAAGATGTGCTTCGCATATCACGGTTCCTCCGCGCCTTATGAATTCGTCAATTGCGTCGGCTACATCCTGCGTCAGGGAATAACACATTGGCAGTATCAGCAGCTTTGTGTTTTTGAGCCCGCCGATTATTGCTGCGTCATCGACAATGCGGCAATTGTAGTTCAATCGATAAAGAGCGTTTACATACGCCTCGAACGTTCCTCCGAACGAGTGCAGGTTTCCGTATAAGGAATAATTGAACAGCTCGTTTTTGCGGCCCTTCCATATGGCGATCTGTGCAGGAGGAGCAGGAACGTCCATGATATCATCTGTATAGGGTTTCAGATGATCTATGAATTCGGCTGCAGATCTGCCGATTGAGCCGACGCTGCCATCCGGTTTTGCGCATCCCCATGCCGGAGACTCAAAACCAAGCGTTTCTGAGTGATACTGCCAGAACATGAAGCCACGGATTCCCATACCGATCTGAGGAACGAAATCGCGCATGATATCCTCCACCGATATGATACGCGGATGCATATTGGTAGAGCCGGTGCCGATATGGCATTCGACATTATACGCGGTTTTTCCCTCGGCGGCAGAAGTAGTCAGTACGCTCCATATGGCGCCTGCGAAATTTGTTGAAGCAAAGACATCGCACTGACGCGCCATGGCAAAGTCATCAACACCGGTGACCGCGTTGAATATGCGGCTTGTATTGGGAACGACGTGAAGATATGCGGCGTGATCCGGGTCGAGCCGCCGAACTGTATCAAGCCGCCAGGCAGCTTCTGAAGTCATTGTGTCCAGCTGGAATTCGCGCCAGTCGATATAGTCGCCGAAGGTCTCTGTGGTGCGCGGCAGTTCGATCTGGTTCCAGTGAGTATAGCACCTTCCCCAGACGCTGTTAAGCTCATCCAGCGTACTGTATTTGCTGCTCAGATACCTGATAAATTTTTCACGGCAGTTCGGGCAGAAACATACCTGTGTTCCGGGCTTGGGTTCACGGTGAATGTGGCACTGCTCCGGTTCGTTCCATACATCCCACATGAACATAGCAGGATGCTTGCTGTATCTTTTGACAACAGCCTCCATGAACTTTTTGCGCTCGGCAATGCCTGCGTCATGATTGTAGCAAGGTCCGGGCATTCCGCCAAGCTGACGGCATGATGAGACGTATGGCTCCACGACTGTGCCGTCACTGCGGATCTGCTTGCAGTCGGGATATTTTTCAAGAAACCATGAGGGGGTTATATCGAAGATGGTATTGATCGTGACACGGAGACCGTATTTGTGTGCCAGATCCATAAGCTCATCTGTATCGTCAAAGTAAAAACTGTTTTCATCTCTGTGCGACCAGCGCCATTGCACCCAGTACTTTATATCGGTAAATCCGAGCTTGCGTATGTTTGACAAATCGTTTTCCCAGTGCTTTTTATCAGGGGTTGGCGCACGGTGATACTGTACGCCCCAAATGAAGGGAGCTTTTTCTGTATGCATATACATAGTGATCCTCCGTGTTATTTATCAATCATAAAGCGAGATGATCAGACTTTTGTTGGTTGCTCAGAATCAACGGAATTCCTCGGCAAAGCAGCTTTCATATCCGTTTTCATGGAGGAGGCCGAAAGCCTGATCCAGCTTTTCTTCGAAATCGGGCTGATAGTCAGGGTAGTCGGGATAGAAATACTGTTCATGAATCATGACACGCAGCTCATTTCGGTGCAGCATTTCACGAAGCCTATGCAAAAGTTCTTCACGGCCATAGCGATTCATGACCAGATCAATGGAATAAAAGTCAAATCCGTGCCGATGCAGGATCTCGCCTTTGCGCAGTAGTGAGGCGTCCGATTCCGGAAGAGAATAGGAATCGCGTGGAGATTCGTCTGTGCCGAAGAGTCCGAGAAGCCCCTGAACGCCCAGGTCTCGCAGAGCGCGGAGGCCTTCTGCTGTGGTGCGGCAATAGTGGATCGTGGTGGTTTTTCCAAGACTTTGTCTTCCGGCAAAACGCTGTATCTCATTATGGACGGCTGTGCAATCGGTGTAGACCTCGTTATAGCCTGAGGTGCGATATGGATCGACATTTTCCAAACGCGAATGGAATGAAAGCTTCAGCCAGTGGGAATTTTCGGCCCATTCTGTTTTGAAACGTTCAGTCATTTGGGAAAGGTCGAAACCGGGCATTTCGTAAAAGAGGTTGAGCTGTACTTTCAGACGATACTTTTCGTGAAGGCGTTTATACATGGCGAGATAGGGATTGGAAAAAAGACTGTCGGCGTTTTCTGTTGAAAGCGCCTGAAAAAAGCGGATGTTATCGTCAACTGTAAAACAGAACTTCTTCATGGTTCCTCCTGAAAATACTGATTCAGAATCACTTGAATTAATTGTATTTTTATGTCGGTTGCTTTGTCAAGAGGAATCGGCATAAATGTTACCAAAGGTATGCGCAGGAAACAGCCTGCGGGCCTTCATCAGCATTTTTCGCACCAGAGGCGGTTTCATACCGTTTTACAGCCTTTCTCCACAGACCACTCAGATACCGAAATTTGTTCAATATGCACAAAAAAGGAACACCCTTGCGGGTGTGCCTTAAGCAACTTATCTAAGCGACTTAATTAGGCCAGCTCGGAGAAGTACTTGATGGTGCGGACCATCTGAGAAACGTAGGAGTTCTCATTGTCGTACCAGGAAACAACCTGAACCTGAGAGGTCACAGGCCCAAAATGGGCCTGTGACAAGGCTTTTCAGGCACTTACCCGTAGGCTATACATCCGAAAATCCGATAAAAGTTTATCACACCTATTTCCGAATGGTTTATCCAACCACACTCATAGTTTATCACAATCCATTAATAACTTCAAGCAATTTGAAAATTATGTAAACGAAAAGGTATGTACTTTTTTTGCTCCGCAACAAGAGCATTAACGATGACGGTGACGATATTTTGAAAACACATAAATCCGACACTTCAGCCACAGTATTATCTCAATAGCAGTATTGATGTGCATTAAGCCTATAATAAACGCATACACTTTCTAATGCCAACAGCTGACATCCTAATGATATTATTTGCTTGACATTGTTGCTTTCGTGACATTCTAATGATATAATACTGGCAGGAGGGATTGAAATGAGCGAAAATCAGATTCTATATCACGGTTCTATATATCGCATTGAGCAGCCTCAGTTCGGATTAGGCAAACCCAACAACGATTATGGTTCCGGTTTCTATTGCACCGCCCATCGTGAGCTTGCTTGTGAGTGGGCATCAAAAACTCAGGGAACCGATGGCTTCGTAAATAAATATTCCTTGGATATGACTGATCTGAAAACTTTGGATCTGCGCCAATACTCAATCCTTCACTGGATAACTTTGCTGCTTCAGAATAGAACTTTCACGCTCAGGACTCCTATCAGCGTTCAGGCAAAAGAGTATCTGACTCAGAATTTCAGCATAGATACTTCTTCCTATGATGTAATAACAGGGTATCGTGCCGATGATTCTTACTTTTCTTTTGCTGAAGACTTTCTGGACAATGCAATTTCGCTGAAGCATCTGAGCGCCGCCATGCAACTCGGAAAACTTGGAATCCAGCATGTTCTGGTATCAAAAAAGGCATTTGACGCACTGCGATTCACCGAAGCAGAAAAAGTTGATAATGCAGTATATTACCCCAAGTATAAAAACCGAGATTTCAAAGCGCGCCAGTCTTACAGTTCCAGTAAAATCAATTTGACGATTGATCCCAGTGAGCTCTATATTCTTGACATCATAAGAGGAGGTATTAAGAATGGAGATCCGCGCCTATAACGAGCTGTATTTGCCTAACGCGATGACAACGCTGGCAACAATGCTTGACTATGCCGTGAATGTCTGCAATGAGGATATTGACCTGTTCTTCCATTCTTTCATTATCTCACCTGTTTCAGCGCAGTTTGAACAAGGAAGTCCGATGGTTATCACAGGCAAAACAGGTGCAGAACTCTATCGAATGGTTAAACTCAATTATTTTTCAAACCTGCCTGAATATACTGCTTTGGATAGATCTCCCGAATATTGGGTAGGCTGGTCTCTTGCCTTTTATCAGTGGTACGCAAATCGCACTTTCCGCGAAATAATTGCTGTTGTGCAGCCCAGCGAAATGCTTTCCTGGTATCCAACTCTGCATGAGGCTGATCGTATGCGCTTTGTCGAAGAGCTTGACAGAAGGCTGATGCAGAGACCCACCAATCTAGAAGTGCTTCGCAGAAAAGCAAACCTTTCTCAAACAGATCTGGCAAATCTCAGTGGTGTTTCGCTGCGTTCTATACAGATGTATGAGCAGCGCAGAAACGATATTGCTAAGGCTCAGTTCAATATCCTAAATGCTTTGGCGCGATCCTTGGGATGCAATATTTATGAACTGATGGACAGCAGCACTAAATTGTACGAAAGCATACCCCCAACAGATAATGCATTTATGCTTGAACTCCAAGAAAAGACGAAGCGTAACTTAGAGGAACGCGAGCGCTTGCTGCAGGAACAAAAGCGACTTACGGAACAGCTTGAAACTTATCGTCACGGATATTTCACTCAGGTTCCCTGCCAGCATATCTCCGGAAACAGTTGTTATGTTCAGCCACAGCAGTTCCAGCAGAATTGGGAACAGTACTGGATAAATGCACTGAATCATCCTGCAGTTCCGGAAGTTGCTCAGACTAACGCACGCAAGGCGATCAAAGAGATAGGCCATAAAGTCATAGATTCTTATGAAGAACCTGCGGCGTCTATTGCCTATGACACAATGTGCCTTTTGACTGCCGATAATCTGTTCGATGCTACAAAAGAAGTAATCAATTTGATCGAACATATCATGCAAGCTGGCAAAAAGATTTGATATGTAAGGAGCAATCTATGAAACGAAAATTGTATAATTACATTGCTGCAAATCCTAATACATCTATTGGTAAATGTGCCGCAGCTTTAGGAATTGGTTATCCGCGTGCAACTATGTTAATCAATGCGCTATGCCAAGATGGTGTCGTTACTATGACATTTGCCCCAAATGAAAATGAATCTTCTTTTTTTAATGGCCCGCTCTATGGCTGCTGAGATTGGCGAACGATTCCTGAATAACTAAATATCACAAACCAAACGCAGATGCTGACAACAGCACCTGCGTTTATATTTACGGTCACCTTATCTTCCTCGGCCATTCTCTCTCCATAACAAAACAGTATCCATAACATATATCGATGTTATATTAATACACATCGCGCTTCGGTTAATTATTCGCTTATTTGATAATGATAAAAAATTTTGATATAATATATACATAAGGAAGAGGGAAAGCAAAAATAAGCCTTTATACCTTATAATACATATTTCAAAAGGAGAAACTTAGATATGTCTGAAACAGTTGCTAATCAGAAACTTATATGTGTTCATAAACCGAAGGTCACAGAAAACTTCCTGTAGATTTCGAACCCTGAATGGATGCAAGCGAACAAAACCCTTTCGCCTTACGGCCTACAGTTATACCTCTATCTTGCATCTAATCTGAACAATTACTCTTTTGCCCTGTCTCCGGCTGCTGCCGAAGAATACGCAGGAATAAAGAAAACATCGTTCCGCAAGTATCTGAAGCTGCTGGAGATCGAAGGCTATCTCGTACGGCGGCACGGGAACATTTACGACTTTTATACCACACCACGTGATCCGGAAGATAGGACGCATCCCGACGAACACATTGATGGAATCATCTTTGAAAACAGCTATGACGCATCGCGAAATTCTAACGCGTCTGGCGACCAAGGTATATCATCTCACGCGTTAAACCATTCGCCGCTCAATAGAGAAATAGATAATAGAATAATAGATAATAATATAGACGCGGGGTTCCCCCGCACCCCGGCCTCGCCTGATGCTGTCGCATCAGCCTCGCCATCAATAGTGAAAAAGAAAGAATTCATTTTTTAAGAAGTTCATCACTGTTGGACAGAGTTGAACAATGAATCCTATGCTGTTTTCATATATCTGTGAAAGGAGCGTGGTCACTATAGCAACAATAGGAATCAGACTGTCCCCGCAGGAAAAACAAAGCATTGAAGAAATCGCGAAGCGGACAGACAGCACCATTTCACAGATAATGCGGAAATTGATCCGCGAATATATTACGTCATACGGCGAAAAGGAAGTCGCCGAAGAAAAGGAGAATTGATATGAAAAAAGTAAACAACGGCGCAGTACGTGCAACGATGCTACGTCATCAGATGCAGCTGAAAGCTGGCATGTAGGACAATCCGTATCACGGACAGCACATACAGGACTTTTGTGCATACACTGATGCTATGGTTGAAGCAGCCGTAGAAGGTATTATGGAACAGCTGCCGCAGCTAATCTGCCAGGAACTAGAAAAGAAAGATGTCTCAATCAAAGTCGAAGAGAAATCCTACGATGCAGCAAAAGTTAAGATCAAAAACCTCGCAGACATCCTGCGTAACATGTGGCATTAACCGTCAGCCGAAAACGAAAAATGATTTAGTGTGGCTGATGATCAGGCAGGGGCAGCTCTACCCTCGGTATAATTTCTGCTCCCGATAATACCCCCCTACTCTACAGGCAGTAGAACGCAAAAAGGACAGCTAACCGCATAACGATTGCGGCGCTGTCCTTTTTTATTTATTGAAAACCATCAAATCTTTTCACCGGTCTCAGGATCGACAAAAGATATCTCTAATCGCAGGCCCAATGCATCGGCGATCTCCCGCAGGTCTGTCTCCGTGAAGTTGTCGCGCTTCATCTTGTTATGGAAGTTCTGAGGAGAAATACCAATGCGTCGTGCAAGCTCAGACTCTGATATATTTCCACACTTTACTAATGCAATTCGAATAGGTTCGACCATACTCATGCTATCACCTCTCAATAGATTATACACGAATAAATTTTAATAGTCAACTTTTTACGCAAATTAATTCACTCAAAAGTTCAATTATCCATTGACTTCTTAAACGAATTAGTGTATACTAGTAACTGTAAAGAGGAAGCAACAAACTTTCAAGAATAAAGGAGGCCAACACAATGTCTAATCCCAACATGGAAGCCAAGGTCAAGGAACTGATGGAGCTTAAGCGCCTGAAGGAAGAACTGGAAGCCGAGATCGCCGCCGCAGAAGACGAGATCAAGCAGGTCATGGGCGATGAAGAGACCCTCTTCGCCGGAGCATTCAAAGTCTCTTGGAAGACCTTCACTTCTTCTCGCCTCGACAGCACGGCACTCAAAAAGGCGCTGCCGCAGATCGCCGCACAGTTCACCAAGCAGACCACCGCAAGGCGCTTCAGCATAAACTAAAAGCCTGAGCAACTACCACATCACTCAGGCAACGCAACCCCGTAAGATACCAACAAACAGGGGAGCAAGTCCATTCTACCACAAAGGTCTTGCTCCCACAAGCGAAAGGAGCAAAGAAAATGGATATTTACGCAGAAGTCACTTCCCGCATTATCGACCAGATGGAAAACGGAATCATCCCTTGGCGCAAGCCTTGGATCGCAAACGATGCCGCGATCTCTCACGCCACAGGCAAAGCTTATAGCTTGCTCAATCAGATGCTCTTGGGCCGTCCCGGCGAATATGCCACCTTCAAACAGATTCAGGCCGCAGGCGGACACGTTCGCAAGGGCGAAAAGTCCAAGATGGTGGTCTTCTGGAAATGGATCGAAGAAAAAGATCCCGAAACCGAAGAAGTAAAGCAGATCCCCTTCTTGAGATACTACAATGTTTTCCACATCGACCAGTGCGAAGGCCTCACCGCGAAATACACGCAGGAAGCACCCACGAATCCCGCCTCGGCAGACGAAACCGCCGAAGCCATAGCCACTGCCTATTGCTCCCGCGAAGGCGTGAAGCTCCACCACGACAATGGAGGCAGCGCGTTCTACAGACCTTCCACCGATTCCATCACGCTTCCACATATGGCGCAATTTTCCGCGACTGCAGAGTATTACAGCACACTCTTCCACGAAATGACCCACAGCACAGGCCACAAGAGCCGCTTGGATCGCCTCGAAAAGACTGCCTTCTTCGGCACTGAAGCTTACAGCAAAGAAGAGCTAATCGCAGAGATCGGCGCAGCAACTCTGGTGAACCATGTAGGCCTTGAAACTCCCGAAAGCTTCCGCAATAACGCGGCATATGTGCAGAACTGGCTGCAGGTGCTGAAGAACGACAAGCGCTTCATCGTGAGCGCAGCGGGCAAGGCCGAAAAGGCTGTGAACCTGATCCTCGGAGCGGCGGTTTAACCGCTGCTCCATATGGAGGAAAATATGATGAACGAGCCATATATGGACGTAGCCACAAACTTGCTGCACGATATTCGATTGAGGATTGAAGGGGCTGTTGTCATCTACGAAATAGATGCACTGCCTTTGAGGCGTTTGGGCATAGAGAATGATATGCTGGTTTCTGCCGGAGCTTATGACACCCTCGGTTCAGCATTGTATGACCTGCGACAGGATATTCAAAAACTCTATGAAGCACATATGACCGAAGTCAACGGTGTGTCAAAATAAACATATGTTGTAATTTACACCGAACGAACCACAGAAAACCGCCCTAAATCCCGCAAAATCTGTAAACGAAACCGGTAAACGAAACGATTTCCGGGATTTGGGGTTTTCTTTTACAGGAGGTCAGAAAAAATGAGCAAAACATGGGGATATGCGCGCTGCAGCACCAGTGAAGATAAACAAGATATCAATCGTCAGATACGCGAACTGAAAGCCGCCGGAGCAGACGAAGTAATCTTCGAATACGAACACTGAGACGCAAAAGTCAAAAAGAACCTCCATATGCTGCTGGAAATGGCGAATGAGGGCGAAACGATCATCACTCTTGAAGTAAGCCGCCTGAGCCGCAGCACCCAGCAGCTGTGCCAGATCATCGACGTCATCAGAGATAAACACCTGCGCCTGATAATCGTAGGCAGCATCACAATCGACTGCCGCAATGGTGAAATTGATCCTATGTCCAAAGCCTTCCTCGAAATGAGTGGAGTATTTGCAGAGCTAGAGTTGTCGATGATCCGTGCAAGAGTCCGTAGCGGAATGCAGAACGCCCGCGATAAGGGCAGAAGAATCGGCAGACCGCAGACAACAAAAGATGATATTCCGGCGAATTTCTATAAGCACTATCCGGCTTATGTGGCCGGAAGCATGAACGTATCGGAGCTGGCACGGATTTGTGGATTGAGCAGACCGACGGTATATAAATATCTCAAATTATTGCATTGATAATAATAACCAGCATACAACTCACAAAAACAAACTCATTGAAAATCACACAGAAACATGCTATGATTGTTTTGGAAATTCCACAGTTACATAAATAAACGTGAATCAAAGGGAGCATATATATGAAGCGCATTAGAGTAATTGCCAGAGAACGAATAATAGACTCTTCAACTATGTGCTTACACAATGATACTGGACTTATCGCCCTCAATGGGTATTGGGAAAACGTTTATGAAGTTGACGATAACTACAGCAAGACTTCATTCATATTAGATCTGGAAGAGAGCATTCCTGAGTTACGTGGACGAACTTTTCAAATAATCGAATTGGTTTAACACATATTTAGTAGAAATAGCAAGTAAATATTTTCACAGCGTGATATGGTGTTACTTCACAAAATGAAGTATTTGGAGTTGCTATCCATAAATTCGGAGGGATGTATACCATGGACATGAAAGATCTTATAAGCAAACGACCTTCTGTTGACAAATGCAACATTTGTGGAAAGGTAGCAAAGCTTACAGAGGATCATGTTCCACCTAAATTTTGGAATAATTCAACGCTGAAAAAATACAGCCAAGGTCTCGGGACTTATGATCCAGAAAATTCCAACAAGCAATTTCCATGGATAACTCATGGTGGTGTCAAGTTTAGATCAATCTGTAGAGATTGTAACAATCGACTTCTAGGAAGTCTTACAGATATTCCGCTGAAATCTTTCTGCGAGCAGATAAAGAACGGTCTCCAACGTCGTAATAAGTATTTCAATTGTCATACGAAGCCAAATCGCATTGCAAGAGCAGTATTAGGCCATATGCTAGCGGCTAAAGATTTTTACGATGATGAATGTCTGATAGATAAATCTTTGCGAAATTATGTTCTGAATCCGGAAAGTTTGCCGCCAAAGGATTTGAGTTTATATTACTTTATATATCCACATAATTATGTTGTTATTGGTAGAGATATCTCTGTTGGTCAATGTTGCCCTGTAGTACATGGAGCCAAAGCGCCAGACGGTATGATGAGTTGTCTCTATTCTTATCCTGTAGGTTTTTTACTTACTGAAGCTGGACAAAATATGCATTTAATGAATATCTTCAATTATTGTAGTCCTGACATTGACGAAGAACGGGATATATTATGCAATTTAGATTCGGTTTATTATTATGGCACTAGGCTTTTCAG
>JAZRPZ010000081.1:0-83875 GCA_045649485.1 Clostridia bacterium | reverse complement strand
CCTTTCCAAGATCGATTACGATGTAGACGTACTGGTAATCGGCGGCGGCGGCGCAGGTTCTTCTGCAGCCATCGAAGCTCATGAAGCAGGCGCAAACGTAATGATCGTTACCAAGCTTCGCATCGGCGACGCCAACACCATGATGGCCGAAGGCGGCATCCAGGCTGCCGACAAGCCGAACGACTCCCCGGCGCAGCACTATCTGGACGTGATGGGCGGCGGTCACTACGCCAACCGTCCCGAACTGGTACGCAAGCTGGTTATGAAGGGTCCCGAGGCTATCAAGTGGCTGAACGAGCTGGGCGTTGAGTTCGATAAGGACGAAGACGGCACCATGGTCACCACCCACGGCGGCGGCACTTCCCGCAAGCGCATGCACGCAGCTGCTGACTACTCCGGCGCTGAGATCATGCGTACCCTGCGTGACGAAGTTATCAACCGTCAGATTCCCGTTGTAGACTTCACCGCAGCTATCGAACTGATCCTCGACACCGAGGGCAAGGCTGCCGGCGCTGTTCTGCTGAACATGGAGACCGGTGAGATCAAGATCGCCCGTGCAAAGACCGTTGTTATCGCCACCGGCGGTGCAGGTCGTATGCACTATCAGGGCTTCCCCACCTCCAACCACTACGGTGCAACCGCAGACGGTCTGATCCTGGGCTACCGCGCAGGCGCAAAGCTGCTGTATCAGGACACCCTGCAGTACCATCCCACCGGCGTTGCTTATCCCGCACAGATCTTCGGCGCACTGGTTACCGAAAAGGTACGTTCCATGGGCGCTAAGCTGGTCAACTCCGAGGGCGAAGTTTACATCCATCCCCTCGAGACCCGTGACGTAAACGCTGCCGGCGTTATCCGCGAGTGCAGCACCAACGGCAAGGGCGTTGACACCGGCATGGGCAAGGCTGTATGGCTCGACACTCCCATGATCGACATGATCCACGGCAAGGGCACTCTCGAGAAGCGCCTGCCCGCCATGCTCCGCATGTACCTGAAGTACGGCATCGACATGCGCGAAGTGCCGATCCTCATCTACCCCACCCTGCACTATCAGAACGGCGGTCTGGAGATCACCGATGATGGTCAGACCCGCGTTGAGAACCTGTTCGTAGCCGGCGAAGCCGTTGGTGGTATCCACGGCCGCAACCGTCTGATGGGTAACTCCCTGCTGGATATCATCGTATTCGGCCGCAACGCAGGTCAGCACGCTTCCGCAAAGGCCAAGACCACCGAGACCAAGGAACTGACCCTGGCTCACGTGGCAAAGTACGAGGCCGAGCTGAAGGCTGCAGGCATCAACAGCGATAAGGTATCCCCCAAGCTGCTGCCCAACTACGCAAACGGCCGCAAGGATATCTAATATTAACGCGTTATTAGCGCGCACTTCTTCCCCGGGAGCATTGTTTCCCGGGGATGTTGTGCGCAAATAAGTAATTGGAGGCGAAAATCCAATGGTACTTGGTTCCATTTTCTCCGTAACCGGTATCGGTTTCCTGATGATCTGCGTGTTCATCATCGCTGCTCTGGGCTACGCTCTGGGTCGCATCACCATCAAGGGTGTTAACCTGGGCACCGCCGGCGTTTTCATCGTCGCACTGATCTTCGGCGTATTCTTCTATGGCCCCCTGTCTGAGCAGGTTGCAATGAAGGTAAACGGCGAATCCGTAAGCTACGTCAGCAACGCTCTGAAGGTTCTTGAGAACCTGGGCCTGATGCTGTTCGTTACCGCAGTTGGCTTCATCGCCGGCCCCAACTTCTTCGCCGGCCTGAAGAAGAACTTCAAGTCCTACATCATGCTGGGCGCAGTCATCATCCTTGCCGGTGCTGCAGCATGCGTACTGTGCGTTGTTGCTTTCGGCTGCAATGCTTCCATGGCAGTCGGCATTCTGTCCGGCGCTCTGACCTCCACTCCCGCCTTCTCCGCAGCTAAGGAAACCGTTCAGGTTATCGCTGAGACTCCCGAGATGGCAGCTGAGCTGGAGAACATGGTAACCGTCGGCCACGGTATCGCTTACCTGTTCGGCGTTGTCGGCGTTGTTCTGTTCGTACAGCTGATCCCCAAGTTCAAGAAGGCCAACATGGCTGAAGAGCGCGCTAAGCTGGTCGTTGCCAGCGACGGCAACCGCAAGGCCATCGACGAGAGCAAGCTCGTTTCCATCGACGGCTTCGGCTTCGCTCCCTTCGCTTTCGCTGTTGTTTGCGGCATCCTGCTGGGCGGCATCAAGATCCCCATGGGCAACTCTGCATTCTCCCTGGGCACCACCGGCGGCACCCTGCTGGCTTCCCTGATCATCGCTCACTTCGGCCGCATCGGCAAGATCAGCATGAAGGTCAACGAGAACGTTCTGAAGTGCCTGCGTGAGCTGGGCCTGATGATGTTCCTCATCGGCGCTGGTATCCCCGGCGGCGCTCACTTCATCGAGTACTTCGCTATCGAATACTTCTTCTATGGCGTACTCATGACCATCGTTCCCATGATCGTTGGTTACATCGTTGCTTCCAAGGTTCTGAAGCTGCCCATGCTGAACAACCTGGGCTCCATCACCGGCGGCATGACCTCCACTCCTGCTCTGGGCACCCTGATCAACGTTTCCGGCACCGACGATGTTGCATCCGCTTACGCTGCAACCTATCCCGTTGCTCTGGTTCTGGTTGTTCTGGTTTCCCAGTTCATCATCCTGCTGTTCTGATAACGGCAATAAAAGACGCTCTCCGCTTTTGCGGAGGGCGTTTTTGTGCTATAATGGGTGCAATGAAAGGGTGATCGATATGCTTGACAGGCTTATGATGAAGATGGCGGAATTTGACAAAGGAGTTCCCCAGAGGATACAGCATTTCACCAAGGTGCACGCCTATTGCGCGTTTATAGGCCGCAGCGAGGGTCTTTCCGAAAAGGCGCAGCTGATACTTGAGAAGGCGGCATATACCCATGACATAGGAATAAAGCCCGCGCTGGAGAAATACGGCAGCGCGCGCGGACCGCTGCAGGAGCAGGAAGGCCCTGCATATGCCCGCAGTATGCTGGGCGAACTGGGCTTTGATGAAGAGGTAATTGAGAGAGTCTGCTGGCTGATAGCCCATCATCATACGTACGAACCTGTGGAAGGTATAGATCACAGGATACTGATAGAGGCGGATTTCCTCGTGAATCTGTTCGAAGGGAATGCTTCAAAAGAAGCCTGCCGCGCTGCATATGAAAAGCATTTTGAGACCGCAGCAGGCAAGGCGCTCTGGCAGAGTATGTTTGGGGAGGAATAAACTGTGGTATATGATCTTAGCCATACTTTAGGCAAGGCCACAATGCCGTACCCCGGTGCGGCAAAGCCTGAACTGAAGGCAGCAGCTACGATAGAGGAAAATCATTATCGCGAGACGCTGATAAATATGTTGTCACATGCAGGTACCCATATGGATGCGCCCGCCCATATGCTGAAAGACGGCGCGTTTCTGGATACACTGCCTGCGGAGCGATTCTGCGGCAGAGCCTATGTGATCGACTGCACAGGATTCGGCGCAGATGAAGAGATACCGCTTTCGGCACTGCCCGAATTGGAGGGGCTGGATTTTCTGATACTTTCCACGGGATTGGAAGCGTATTGGGGAGATGAAAGGTATTACGGCAGGTATCCGCTGCTGTCTCATGAGGCAGCAGATGCGGTTGCAGAATCGGGAATTTCGGGTGTGGGTATAGATACCATGAGCGTGGATGCCATGGATTCCCGGGATTTTTATGTGCATAAGCGTCTGTTCGGCGCAGGCATGGTGATAATCGAAAATCTGCGCGGGCTTGAGGCGCTGCGCGGAAAATGCGTGGAAATATGCGCTTTGCCGCTGAAATACGATAACGCCGATGGTGCACCGGCGCGTGTAGTGGCTTTTGCTGAATAAAAAGATTTGCCCCGGAGCCGAAGCTCCGGGGCTTTTGCATTTACATTTTTTCGAAATAAGCGGCGAGGAGATTTACACAGCCCTCAAAACCGAGAGAGGAACTGTTGAGGCATACGTCATAATTTTCGGCGAGGCCCCATTCGTTGCCGGTGTTGTAATTGTAATACGCACGGCGGCGCTTGTCGGTCTTGCGGATTTCGGGCGCGAGAGACTTGTAATCGCGGCCTTCAAGCTTCATCTTGTTCTGCACTCTGTCCTCAAAGGGCGCAGCGATAAATACGCTCAGCACCTTTGCGGGAGTGGCGCGCAGTATGGAATCGGAACAGCGGCCGATAATGACGCAGTCGTGAGTGCGGGCGGCTTCGATGATGAGGTCGCGCTGCATCGCGAAGGTTACGTCGGTATGCGGCACGTTGTCGATGGTTATCGTGGCGGCATCGCCGAGGGCATTGTAGAGGAAAGCGTTTGTTTTGCGCTCTTCGCCGTGCTCAATGAGCTCGGGGCTTATGCCGGAGCGCTCTGCGGCAAGGGTGATAAGATTCTTATCGTAGAAAGCGATTCCCAGCTTTTTGGCCAGCGCTTCGCCGATGATGTGTCCGCCGGCGCCGTTCTGTCTGCCGATGCATATAATTTTATGTGCCATTTCCATACCTCCGTTTCAGTTACAATTTAACCTATATAAATTTTAACATAACAAAACGTTAATTTCAATACGGGAATTTGAGTTTTTTGTGCCAGAGTATTGCCGTAACAGGCAATATGGGATAAAATGTAAGGTACAGGAGGCGATCAATATGGAAAAGCGTAAATATGATGTAGCAGCATATATCTGGCCGGCATATACCGGAGATGAACCCCGTACCAGAATATTCTGGCCCGAAGGAATCGGCGAATGGCAGACTGTAAAGGCAGCAGGCCCCAAGTTTGAAGGACATACCTGGCCCCGCAAGCCTCTTTGGGGATATGTAAACGAAGCAGATCCCTATGTAATGGAGATGGAGATAGCTGCGGCTGTCGATCATGGCGTAAACGTATTTATCTATGACTGGTATTGGTACGACAGACGTCCCTTCCTTGAGAATTGCCTGAATGACGGCTTCCTCAAGGCGAAGAATAACGGCGACATGAAGTTCTACCTGATGTGGGCAAATCATGACGCAGTGCAGCTGTGGGATAAGCGCAACAGCCACGATAACGATACCGTTGTGTGGGAAGGTTCTCAGCCGCCCAGTGAGTTCCGCAGGGCAATGAAGCGCGTGATAGAGAAGTATTTCCACCTGTCCAATTACTATACTATCGACGGCAAGCCCGTATTCATGATTTATGATGTGCCCAATCTGGTAAAGGGTCTGGGCGGCATCGATGCGGCAAAGGCAGAGTTCGACTGGTTCCGCGAGGAGTGCGTGCGTGCAGGTCTGCCCGGAGTGCATCTGCAGTTCACCATGTGGAACGAGAATGCCACCAATATCTCCGGCGTTGACGGCGAGAAGAATATCTCCGCAAAGGAATTCGGCTCTCTGGGCTTTGATTCCTGTTCTCATTATCAGTTCGTGCATTTCACCAACATCGACCGCAATTATGAGGACGTACTGCCCGATGTTGCTGCTGAATGGGAACGCCTCGAGAAGGAATTCCCCTTCCCGTATTTCCCCCATATTTCCGTGGGCTGGGATAATAATCCCCGCTTTATCGGATTCCGTCCCGGCGTACTGGAAAACTGCACGCCCGAAAATATCGAAAAGGGTCTCAGGATGGCAAAGGAATATGTGGATAAGCATCCCGAGCAGCCCCCGCTGGTGACTATCAACAGCTGGAATGAATGGACCGAGACCAGCTATCTGGAGCCCGACGACCTGTATGGCTACGGATACCTTGAGGCTATCAAGAGGGTATTCAAGTAAGGTTGATTTTCGTCGAACTCCGGGTTATATCTGAGTCTTCGGCAGGATAAACGATGTCGGTGGCGAATTATAAATAAGATGACCTGATGGGAGACGAATATGGCAAAGCTTTACTTCAGATATGGCGCGATGGGTTCAAGCAAGACCGCAAACGCCATAATGGTTCAGTATAATTACAGCGAGCGCGGACAGAAGGCGCTTATGCTCAAGCCGAAACTGGATGACAGAGACGGCGCGGATATGGTGGGTTCCCGATGCGGACTTTCCACCAAATGCCGTTTTGTGGAAGAGCTGGATTCCATAAACGTAGCGGAATATACCTGCATAATCGTGGACGAAGCACAGTTCATGAAGAAGGAACAGGTGGAAAAACTGGTACGAATTGTGGATGAAATGGATATTCCCGTTATCTGTTACGGCCTCAGGGCGGATTTTCAGGGCAATCTGTTCGAAGGCAGTCATTGGCTGCTGGCATGGGCGGATACCATTGAAGAGATAAAGACCGTATGCTGGTGCGGCAGAAAGGCTATCTGCAATACCCGCGTATTCAACGGCAGAGTTACCAAGGAAGGCGCGCAGATAATGCTGGGCGGTTCCGAAAGCTATGTGGCACTTTGCCGCAAGCATTGGGCAAACGGACAGCTGGCGCCCCGCAAGATAGAGAAATATGAGGGCGATAAGCGCGGACTTATGGAGCTTATGCTGGAAGCTGACCCCGAGAGACAGGCTATAGAGAAATATATCGATAAGTGCGATATATACGTGCTGAAGGAATCCGGCAGGGTGATGAGCGAGATCGCGCTGTATCCGCGTGAAGACGGCGAAGTGGAGATAAAGAATATTGCCACAGTTGCCGACCAGAGGGAACTCGGTCACGCCGGCGCACTCATAAGATACGCCAAGGAACTTTGCAGGAATAAATATAAGCGCATGTATGTGGGCACTTCCGAGGATATGATAGCCTACTACGAAAGCTTCGGCTTCAAAAAGGACTATGTGGAGAAGGATTTCTTCGCAGTCAATTATGAAAACCCCGTTGTGGAAAACGGCAGGGTGCTGCGGGATATGCAGTATCTCAGCCTTGAATTATAAGATAATAAGGAGTGTTTGGAAATGCAGGTACTTGTTTATAAGGACGCAGCAACCATCGCAAAGGCAGCAGCAGCTATCTTCGCAGGCGAAATCACCAAGAAGGAAGGCACCGTTATCGGTCTGGCCACCGGTTCTACTCCCGTTCCTACCTATCAGGAGCTTATCCGCATGAACAAGGAAGGCGTGCTGGATTTCTCCAAGGTTATCAGCTATAACCTGGACGAGTACGTAGGCCTCGAGCCCACTCATCCCTGCAGCTATCGCTACTTCATGAACGAGCAGCTGTTCGATCACATCAATATCGATAAGAACAACACCCATGTACCCAACGGCATCACCTGCAATGCCGAGGAATATGAAGAGGCCATCAAGGCAGCCGGCGGCGTAGACCTGCAGCTGCTGGGTATCGGCAGCGACGGTCACATCGGCTTCAACGAGCCCGCTGAGGATTTCGTATATCCCACCAACATCGTTAAGCTGACCGATCAGACTATCGATGACAACGCCCGTTTCTTCAATTCCCGTGACGAGGTTCCCACCTCTGCTATCTCCATGGGTATCGGCACCATCATGTCCGCAAAGCGCATCATCCTGATCGCTACCGGCAAGAATAAGGCAAAGGCTATCGCCGCTGCCATCAAGGGTCCCGTTAACCCCGCAATGCCCGCTTCCATCCTGCAGATGCATCAGAACGTACAGTTCCTGCTGGATGAGGATGCAGCATCCGAGCTGTAATACAGTAAGTGACAAAAAGGCCCCCACCCCCTCAAAATGCTTCGCTTATTTGAGATGGTGGGGGTCTTTTTATCCGTGGTCCGCGCCGCAGCGCGGACCACGGACCGGGCTATTCTTCTGCCAATTCGTATCGACCGCGATACCAGCCGGAGACGGAGCCTTTCTTGCAGCAGAGTCCTTTCGAGGTCTCAAAAAGTACAGAGAGTATGTCGCCGGGTTCGACGGGAAGTTCGTAGTCGGTATAGTCGCCAAGAACTTCGGTTCCGTCCTGTACCCACAGCCTTCGCAGCGGTACTTCCAGCTGTCTTCCGGTGGAACGATGGTGTACTACCGCGAATTCGTCAGATTTGGATATCACATCGATGAAACGGGTCTTCCAGTTTGAGTGGATGGGGTCTTCAGAGGGCAGCTGTCTGTCCAGTGCAACGACTCTGGGGAAGTCATCAACGTAATCGAATTCAAATTCGCCGGGTCTGCCAGCGTGCATTATCAGGGCATTCAGTTGAGCGGCTTCCTGCTTGCCGCAGCCGCCGTCAATGGCGGCAATGCGCTGCGCCGGATAAATGTGGGGTTCATAGCTTGCGATGCTTTTATCGTAATTTGCTACCGGCCAGTGACCGGTTATCAGCCAGCGATCGAGGCAGTGCCCCTGTTCTACAAATGCATCGTTCTTCAGGAATGAGTGGGGATCGTATTTTGCAAGTTCAGCTTCGTCAAAGGTGTGCACTCCGCCGTGGACGCATACAAAATCACCGGCGTCAAGCATTATGGGAAGATTGCCCATGAAGGCTATCTCCTCTGCAAAACGGGCGCGTATCAAAGGCATGATCGCAGGCATATCCGTTTCAAAAGACAGGGGTATGCCAAGCTCTCTGCACATGTCCAGAAGCGTGGACGAGCCCAGATATTTCGAACGGGTCAGCGCGATGTTGAGCAGCATTTCCTGAAACTGAGGGTCGTCTGAAGTAAGCAGCCGGTACATGAAATGATCCCAGTTTCCGCACAGCATCAGCGCATTGCCTGCTTTCTCAAGCTCCATGACCCGCCTAAGAGAACCGAGGGAATCGTAGCCGTCTTCTATTGCATCGCCGATGATGATAAGGAAATCATCGCTGCAAAAGTTTATCTTTTTCAGCAGCTGATTTAAGTATTTGAGATGGCCGTGAATATCGCTTATGCAGATGATGCGACGTCCTTCGTCAAAGCGGATGTGTTTTATCAATTCATGCGGCATGGACGTACCTCCGTTTTTCGATGACATTATTATAAATCGGAAAATTACCACTTGCTACAGAATGAATTATCATTTATACTGTATTTAACAATTTTTGTGTATTTGGAGGGATTCGGATGATCAGTATAACCGGTATCTCTGTTGACTATGTAAGAGTAAACGAAGGCAGAAACGGACACCTTGCCGCTTCTGACAAGCCCGTAATTTCATGGGCTGCCAATTCCACTAAGCCCGGCGACAAGCAGGCTTCCTATCGTCTCAAGGTGGGTAAGTGGAATTCCGGATGGGTAAAGACTGCCGATAACAGCGTGCGCCTGCCCGCAGGTACGCTTAAACAGGGCGTTATTACCGATGTTTCGCTGCAGATCCGCACCGAAATGGGAGATTCCAGTCAGATATATAATGACTGGCTCTGCAATGCTGCCATTGACTGGAAGGCAAAATGGATAACTGCGGCAAAGACCGAGCAGGACAGACCCGTATATCTGCGCAAGGGATTCAATGTGCCGGGAGATATTATTGCCGCGCGCATATATGCCTGCGGAATAGGCTATCACAGCGTATATGTAAACGGCGAGCCCATCGATGAAGCGATGCTTGACCCCGCCAATGTGGATTACTCCAAGCGCGTGCAGTATGTGATGATACCCGATGCTGAGCTTTTCAGGTCCGGCGCAAACGAGATAAATGTAATCGTGGCGCCCGGCTGGCGTGCCAATACCGCCATGCATGCCGAAGGCTCTCCCGACCTGCCTCCCTTCACCTTTGAAGGCCCGCTGGAGTTCTCTGCGATTATTGAAATAGAGACCGATGCAGGCAAGACTATCCGCATAACCACGGACGAGACCTGGGAAGCAGGTACCGGCCCCATCGTATACAGCAACGTATTCAACGGCGAGACCTATGACGCAACCGTGCATGAGTCCTACGCGCCTGCGGTGGAGATCGCCGCGCCCGCCGGAAAGATGGAACCCATGCTCATTCCGCCGATCGTTGAAAAGGAAGAACTTGGACCCGTTGCCATGTGGCCCGACGGCGAAGACGCAATGATATTCGATTTCGGCAGGAATATTGCCGGCGTTGTGCGCGTACTGCTGCCCGAAAGGATGAAGAAGGGTCAGAAGCTGACGCTGCATCATTCCGAGGAACTGACCGAGGACGGCAAGCTGTTCAGAGATACCCTGCGCACTGCGCTGAATGAAGATGTATACATCGCCTGCGGTACCGAGAATGACCTCGATTACTGGGAGAGTCAGTTCACCTACCATGGATTCAGATATGCAAGGCTTGAGGGCATCGACAGCGGATTCCCGCTGGATGATATCTACGCAGTGGCGCTGCGCACGGATGTTGACCTGAAGTCCGGCTTCACCTGCGGCAACACCCTTATCTCCAAGATCCATGATAACTGCGTGAATACCGAAAGGGCGAATATCCATTCCATACTCACCGATTGCCCCCAGCGCAACGAGCGCCTTGGCTGGATGAATGACGCCACCGTACGTTTCGAAGAAACTCCCTATAATTTCGATATCGGTGCGCTGTTCCCCAAGGTAATACGCGATATTATCGATGCACAGGGCGAAGAGGGCGGCATCACCTGCACCGCACCCTTCGTATGGGGCAGCAGGCCTGCTGACCCGGTGTGCTCTTCCTTCCTGGTGGCCGGATATGAATCCGCAATGCACACGGGCAACCTTGATATCATCGCGGAAGCTTTCGATTCATTTGCAGCCTGGGAGAACTGTCTGCTGGCACGTTCCGATGACTACATCGTGAATTATTCCTATTACGGCGACTGGGCCGGTCCGGCTGACTGCTGCGTGCCCGGCGACGGCGTGAATCCCGGCGCACCTTCTGCACTGACTCCCGGTATATTCATGTCCACCGGTTATTCCTACTTCAACTGCACGCTGCTTGAGAAGTTCGCCAACTGGCTGGGCAAGGAAGAGGAAGCAAAGAAGTATGCCGACCTTGCCGATAAGGTAAAGACCGCACTTATGAACAAGTGGTACGATGCCGAGACCGGTAATTTCGGCAGTGGCTCTCAGGCATGTCTTGCATTTGCACTGTGGCTGGGCATTGCTCCCGAACCCGCAAAGACCGCAAAACTGCTGCATGAGGCAGTTGAAAATGCGGGCTGGAGAATCACCACCGGCAACCTGAGCTCCCGCTATATCATGGATGCGCTTACCGACAACGGCTATCTTGAGGATGCATGGAAGCTGATGACCAGAGAGGAATATCCCTCCATCGGCTACATGATCCAGCAGGAAGCCACCACCGTTTGGGAGAGATTCGAGCTGATGAAGGCTCCCGGAATGAATTCTCACAATCATCCTATGTACGGCGCTGTGGATTACTGGATGTATGCATATCTGGCAGGCGTGAAGTGCACCGGTTTCGGCTGGAAGAAGTTCACCGTAAAGCCCTATCTGCCCGAGAAGCTGATGAGCGCGCAGGCTACTATCGATACCGTACTGGGTCCCGTATGTGTGCGCTGGACCAAGCGCTACGGCGGCAAGCATCTGCAGGTCAACGTACCCTTCGGTGCAGAGGCGGAGATCGATTTCTGCGGCGTAAAGAAGACCGTTGGCAGCGGCTTCCACACTATTACCGTAGCAGATTGATAAAATAATTACTCCCCGTACGTCATTCAGTATAAGAACTGCATGATGTACGGGGAGCTTTTTTGTTATTCGAAGCGGAATATCTCCATCTGTCCCGGGGCCATCCATGCGCCTGCGAAGATGCCTTCGTATTCCTCGTGATAGAGGGCATCGTGATGGAATGCTGCAAAATCTACTTCGTTGGTGCCGTTGAATTCAATGCGCCATATCTTCTTCACGGATTTATCCAGCACGAATTCGAACCTGCCGGACTCAAACGGGTTGTTGTTCACAACCACCGCATATTCGCGTCCCTTGTCATCCTCAAAGAAAGAGAGTATGCCCGGAAGCTTGTCAACGGAGTTCATGCGCTTGATGAATTTGTGCGTGTTCTGCGGGAAGGGGTCTACAGTGCCGTAGCATTTTTCAAAATGATACGCCTTTTTGTGCTTCAGACTGTACAGCAGATCACCATGCATTACGTGGAAGCGCTTTTGAACACGTGTCAGGTAACGATATGTTTCGGTCTCCTCGCCGAATTCGTCTATGGGCGCAACGCGGTAATTGTTGTTGAACCCGCCGTAGAAAAGGAACCACTGTATGCCGCGGCAGCCGGAGGCAACGGCGGTATTCAGCTGCCAGCGCAGGTCGTCTTCGCTGGGCACGCGGTAACGGTAATGGGCGGTGGAAAGCAGAGTGGTCCACAGCTCGATGCCTGCCGCATTTGCCATGTCCGCATACATTTTCAGGTTCAGGAAATAGGCGTCAAGACCTTCCGTACCCGGATTCATTTGCTGGTAGCAATCGTAGCAGATTATGGAACAGCCGGATTCTTTTGTGAATTCCTTGCCCCATTCGGTGAAGTTCTGTCCGCCCAGTATATGATCTTCATATCCCGGGTAATACGGATTGAAGTTCAGGAAGGGGGTAAGCTCGGGCGAAATTTCAAGATAGATCTTATATGCCTCTACACAGGCAAGGTTTTCTTCTCTGCCCACGGGCTCGTCGCCTACGAAAAATCCGTAGGTGGCAGGGTGCTTACCGAAATCCTCGTATGCGCGGATGTAGGTCTTGCGCATAGTATCGATGTCTTTCAGCGCATCGCGGAATTCGATTCCCGCTATGCAAAGCATCAGCTTCATGCCCTGCCGTTCGCATTCGTCCAGCAGCGCAAGCATCTGCTCCTTGGTGTTTTTTTCATAATTAAAGCGCGGGCTCTGATTGAGCGTCATGCCGCATTTTGTCCAGCGGGTAACTTCTTCCGGTCCGTACGAATTGATATTCGGGTAATTCCAGAAACCTATCGGAAACTTTCCAAGCATGGCAGTACCCTCCTCAAAAGCGAAATGTTTTGTGGAAGTATATCACTATGAAAGTATTTTGTCAATGTCTCATATCAGCGATAAACAATTGCTCCCCATCCGTCATCCGTTTTCGGAACGGTATAACGGCGGGGAGCTTTTTGAATTTCAGTATATCACTATACCAAGTACCGCGGATATTGCGATAAGCATAATGGGCGAAAGCTTTTTCTTGAAAATGAATTTCCAGAGGAGCATCGCGGCGACAAGCAGCGCGGTGGTGATGATGGCGCGCAGGTCGGGCGCAATTGCGGAAACGGTGCCGAAGCAGTTGCGCAGTATCATGAAAGCGCCGGTGGCAAGCACTATGCCGATAACACAGGGCTTGAGACCACACAGCACCGCCTGCACGTACTTGTTTTTGATTATCATGCCGAGGATAGCGGTGATGAGCAGTATGATTATGAAGGAGGGCAGCACTACGGCAAAGGTGGCAACGAGTGCGCCGAGGAAGCCCGCCTGGCTGCTGCCCACGTAGGTGGCGAGGTTTACCATGATGGGGCCGGGGGTGCTTTCGCTTACGGCTATCATGTAAGTGAGGCTTTCGTCGGTGAGCCAGTCGTAGGACATTACCACATCACGGATGAGCGGTATCGCGCCGTACGCGCCGCCGAAGGCAAAGCAGCCAACCTTAAGGAAGCCGAGGAAAAGGTCGAGCAGTATCATTTGGCGGCACCGCCTTTCTTTGCTTTGTTATTCATAATGAGGAAAACGGACACGCTGACTACTGCGGCTGCCAGCATCAGGCTGATGGAGGAGAATTTGATGGAGAATATGTTGATGAGCAGCATTATCACTGCGGAACATGCCATGATGGTGCGGGGCAGCACCTTCTTGTGCATCTTTTTGATCATGGTGATGGCTGCGTCGAGGATAAGAATGCCAACGGCTATCTTTATTCCCTTGAAGGCGCTGGCGATTACGGCTATCTCAAGGAAATTATCCAGGAACATGGAGATGATGAATATGATGGCGAAGGAGGGCAGCACCATGCCGATGGTGGATATAACCGCGCCCAACAGCCCCGCCTGCTTGTAGCCCACGTAAGTGGCGCAGTTTATGGCTATGGGACCGGGGGTGGATTCGGCGATGACGGTGATGTCCATCATCTCGTCGTGGGTTATCCACTTCTTCTTTTCAACGCAGATGTTTTCGATCATGGCGATCATCGCATATCCTCCGCCAAAGGTGAACAGCCCGACTTTGGCAAAGGTGAGGAACAGATCGATCAGCAGGTTCATTTGAGTTCGTTCTCCTTTCTGTATTCGCAGCGGCAAACCGTCATGTTGCGGTCAAGGGCGGCTGACATATGCTGCATGGCGGTGAATTCGCCCGTGATGAAATCCAGCGCAGCCTGCGTGGGCACATAATGGGTGTGATGACCGAACTTTGCACCCTCCACGAGTGAGGCATCCTTCATTATTTTCAGATGCTGGGATATTGCGGGCTCCGATATACCCAATCTTTTGGACAGAGAGCGCACGCAATGCTTGCGTTCCAGAAGGCAGCGGTATATCCTGAGGCGGGTCGGCTCACCCAGTGCCTTGAGTATCTTCTCCAATTCCATATTAAAAGGCTCCTATAATTAAGTGTATACTTAATTATAGGAGCCTTAGCATGTTGTGTCAATATATGGACGGGAAAAAGCGGCGATCATTTCACCACTACGGATTCCTTGCCCAGCAGATTTTCGAGGGACGCTCTGTCGAAATTCTCGTTTACCCAGTATTCCATGGGTGCGGCGAGAGTTTTCTTTTCTTCAGCGATGTAGAGCATTACCCTTATGCCGCCGGGAGTTTTGGAGAGTATCTTCAGCGCTCCGTCCATCTGCGGGCGGGAAAGCTTCAGATAGAGCCTGCGCTGACGGGGTGCTTCCGCTTCCTGCGCGGGTGCGGCGGACTGAGCAGTACCCTGTACAATGGGCAGGTCTTCGGGCGCATACTGTGGATAGGACTGGTAGCCGTCCTGCCTGCGTTCGGGAGCGTTTGCTCCGCCGACATAGCCCTTCAGCGGCATTGCGGTATCCAGCAGCAGCTTTATGTCCTCATCTTCGCGCACGGAAAGCTTACCGGTGAGCACCACGGGATTATCCTGCGTGAGCATGGCGCTTACCCTGTCGTATACCTTGGGGAAAACCAGGACTTCAGTGACGCCGTACAGGTCTTCAAGCTGTACAAAGGCCATCATGTTGCCGGACTTGGTGGCTTTCATGCGCTTTTCGGCGATCATGCCGCCCATGGAGACGGTAGCCTGGTCAAGGCTCATGCCGCCGTCGGGAGCATCATCCTTCTGGGAGCGCAGGAACTGGGATGTTACCTCCAGCATGTTCAGCTCTTCCGAATATTGGTCAAGGGGATGGCCGGAGATGTATACGCCGGTTACTTCCTTTTCCATCTGCAGCAGGTTGTACTTTTCGAATTCGCGGATATCCGGCAGCGGAGGCGGCGGGGGCGCTACTTCGTCATCGAAGCTGAAGAGGGAGATCTGGCCTTCGATGGCGGACTTGGAATGCTTGGAAGCACCGTCCATTGCCTTTTCGAATACATGAAGTTTCTGGCTGCGGAAACCGGGCAGCGAATCCATCGCACCTGCGCGGATTATGCTTTCAACGCCCTTTTTGTTTATGGCGTTGCCGGTGAGCCTGTCAATGAAATCATATATGTCGCGGAATGCGCCGCTGCGGCTGCGCTCGGCAACGATGGCGTTTACGGCGGGGTGCCCCAGGTTTTTGATGCCGGAAAGACCGAAACGGATGCCCTTTACGCCGCCGGAGGTATCAACGGAGAATTTGGCCTGAGAGGAATTCACGTCCGGGGGCAGTATGGTTATGCCATGCTTGCGGCAGTACTGGATATAGTAGGCTATCTTTTCGGAATTGCCTTCGAAGGAATTCATCAGTGCCGCCATGAATTCCACGGGATAATGGCGCTTCAGCCATGCGGTCTGCAGCGTTACCGCGCCGTATGCTGCGGCGTGGGATTTGTTGAAGGCATAGCTGGCGAAGGCGGTCATTTCATCGAATATCGCTTCGGCGACCTGCTCGGATACGCCGTTGCGCACAGCGCCGGGCACGGTGACCACGCCGTTTTCTTCAAGGCCGTATATGAAGTTGCGCTTTTCCTGATTCATTACGTCGTGCTTTTTCTTTGCCATAGCACGGCGCACAAGGTCGCTTCGGCCCATCGAATAACCCGCAAGGTCGCGGACTATCTGCATTACCTGTTCCTGATAGACCATGCAGCCGTAGGTAACATCCAGTATGGGCTTCAGTTTATCGGTCTTATAGGATACGGTTGAGGGGTCGTGCTTACCCGCAACATAGCGGGGAATGGAGTCCATGGGACCGGGGCGGTACAGAGAAATGGCGGCGATTATGTCTTCAAAATTTTCCGGGCGCATGTTGGTAAGGAAGCTCTTCATGCCGGAAGATTCCAGCTGGAATACGCCGTCGGTATCGCCTGCGGATATCATTTCATATACCAAGGGGTCGTCGGTTGGTATCTCGTCGGGTGTCATGTTTTCCAGACCCTCTTCACGCAGCATGTCGAGGGTATCGCCTACCACGTTCAGAGTGCGCAGACCGAGGAAGTCCATCTTCAGAAGCCCCAGCGACTCAAGGGTGGTCATGGGGAACTGAGTGGTGATAACATCGTCATTGGTCTGCAGAGGTACATAGTCAACGACGGGTCTGGAGGTTATCAGTACGCCTGCAGCATGGGTTGACGCATGGCGGGGCATGCCCTCAAGGCGCTTTGCGGTATCAATAAGGCGCTTTATCTGGTCGTCGCCTTCATACATGCGGCGAAGCTCGCTGCTGAGGGACAGCGCCTTTTCGAGGGTCATGTTCAGCTCGAAAGGTATCAGTTTTGCTACCGCATCAGTCTGCTGATAGCTCATATCCAGCACTCGGCCTACATCGCGGATAACGCCGCGTGCGGCCATGGTGCCGAAGGTGATTATCTGGGAAACATGGTCCTCGCCATAGCGGCGGGCAACATATTTGATAACCTGACCGCGGCGCTCGTAATCGAAGTCTACGTCGAAATCGGGCATGGAGATTCGCTCGGGATTGAGGAATCGCTCGAATACCAGATTGTATTTGATGGGGTCAATTGCGGTGATGCCTATGGCATAGGCGGCGATGGAGCCTGCGCCGCTGCCTCGTCCGGGACCTACACCCACGCCGTGGGTCTTGGCATAGTTGATGAAATCCCACACGATAAGGTAGTAGTCAACAAAGCCCATGGAGATAATGACGCTGAGCTCGTACTCCAGTCTGTCCCATGCTTCCTTGTTGTCGGGGCCGTATTTCGCCATAAGACCCTCGCGGCACATGCGCACGAAGTATTCGGTGGCGTCGGTTTCGGTCTCGGGCAGGGGGTACTTGGGCAGATGACGGGAGGAGAAATCGAATTCCACATGGCAGCGCTTGGCTATCTCGTCTGTGCGGGCGATAGCTTCGGCAAATGCGGGGAATTTCGCCAGCATTTCCTCTTCGCTTTTTACGTACATCTCGTCCGTATTCATGCGCATGCGGTTTTCATCGGACAGGGTCTTGCCTGTCTGGATGCACATGAGTACTTCCTGGGCTGCGGCGTCTTCGCGGGTGAGGTAGTGGCAGTCGTTGGTGACTACGAGGGGGATATCCATCTCGCGGGAAAGGTTTACCAGCCTGGGCAGCACTTGCTTCTGCTCAGCAAGAGAGTGGTCCTGCAGTTCGATGAAGAAATTATTCTTGCCGAATATGTCGATGTATTCCTGTGCGGCCTTGCGGGCGTCGTTTTCACGGCCATCCAAAAGGAAACGGGGTATTGCGCCGGATATGCAGGCGGAGAGCGCGATAAGTCCCTTGCTGTGCTCACGCAGCATCTTCATATCTATGCGGGGACGGTAATAGAAACCGCGGGTGAATCCGGCGGAGACCATCTTTATAAGATTCTGATAGCCTTCCTGAGTTTCGCAAAGCAGCACGAGATGGTTGTAATCGCGGGTGTTGGAGGTCTTGTCATCCATATTCTGACAGACATATACCTCGCAGCCGATTACGGGGTGTATGCCTTCATCTTTCATAGCCTTATAAAAATCAATAACGCCATACATCGCTCCATGGTCAGTAATGGCGCAGCTTTCCATGCCAAGCGATTTTACCTGCTTGGCAAGCTGCTTGATGCGGCATGCGCCGTCAAGCAGTGAATATTCGGTATGCAGATGAAGATGACAGAACATAGGCACCTCTTATGTAATGGCGCGGCATGAGCCGCGCCTTCGGTTTATCACATGGTGGTATCGTTATTCAGGATGCGGTTTATATCGTTGCGGAAGTTATCGAATGTTTTGGTGGCATCGGCACGGATGCTGTCGGTCACTTCAAATATCTTCGCAACGTCATCCTCTGCGGCGGTGACGGCGACCCGTTCAATGGAGGGGTCTGCCTTTTTTACAACGCCGGCTATCATGTCGCGGATGCGCTCGGTCATGTCGCCGCGATATGCATTATCAAAGGTGACGCCCACGAGGGCGGTATTGCCGGCGATTGCTACGCGGGCGTTTTCCACCTCCGAAAGCTGCTCAATAGCGGCTTCCACATTCTGAGAGCCGGAATTCCAGTCGAACGCGGATGCGGCGGCAGTAGGTTCTGCGGTGACGGCGGCAAGCTGAGTGGGTGCGGCGGTTACCTGCACCTCGTCGCCGGAGCTCATGCAACCGGTCAGTGCAGCGGAGATGGTGAGTGCGGTAATGATAAAGAAAGCTTTGCGTATGAACATGGATATCATTCCTCCTTGCGGCAATATTTTGCTCAATTACGGAAGGAATATCCGTGCAGACCGCAATTTTCTTTATCAGAACATGCGGATAGAGGGCATGGCGTTCAGGTCGAGCTCAGCAACATCGCGGCGCATCAGGTCGTAATATGCCGCGGCACCGATCATTACGGCGTTGTCGGTGCAGAGCCATTTCGGAGGTACAAATACCTTGAGACCGGCCTTTTCGCCCTTTGCGACGATCTCGCTGCGCAGCAGGCTGTTTGCGGCAACGCCGCCGGCGATGGCAAGCTTGTCGGCGCCGGTATCCTTTGCGGCGGCAACGGCTTTTTCAACCAGCAGGTCTACCACAGACTTGCGGAAAGATGCTGCGAAGTCTGCGGCGTTTATCTCGCCGCCTGCCTGACGGATGTGATGAGCCTGATTTATAACGGCGGTCTTCAGGCCGCTGAAAGAGAAATCGTATTTGCCGGGAGTAACGGGACGGGGGAACTTGTAGGCAGTATCGTTGCCTTCTTCCGCCAGCTTGTCCAGCAGCGGGCCGCCGGGATAGGGAATCTGCAGCACGCGGGCAACCTTGTCGAAGGCTTCGCCTGCGGCGTCATCATGGGTGGCACCCAGAGTTTCGTATACGCCGTATTCCTTCACGTGCACGATATGGCTGTGTCCGCCGGACGCAACCAGAGAGATGAAGGGCGGCTCAAGCTCGGGAGAAGCTATGTAATTGGCGCTTACGTGACCCTCGATATGGTTTACGGCGATGAGGGGCAGGTCGCGTCCGTAGGCGAATGCCTTTGCCCAGCTTACTCCGGTGAGCAGTGCGCCCACCAGACCGGGTCCGCAGGTGACTGCCACGGCGTCGATATCGTCCATGGTCATGTCTGCCTGCTTCAGCGCTTCGTCCAGCAGGGGATCAAGGGCTTCCACGTGCATACGGGAAGCTATTTCGGGCACAACGCCGCCGTACAGCGCATGTACGTCTATCTGGGAAGCAATGGCGCTGGCGCGCATAATGCGTCCGTTTTCAACTATCGCCATGGCGGTCTCGTCGCAGGAGGACTCGACTGCCAGTATAACGGCGCTCTTCTTCGCGCGCAGGGCTTCGGCCTTTTCGCGCATACGGGACATGTAATCCATATCTGTCACCTGCAAAATGTTAGTTGTTTTCGTTGGAGATGTTTTTCTTTTCGTATTTTGCCCAGTCGATCGTGCCAATGAAGAGTATGGCGGGCACTGCAACAGCGCCGACAAGCGCGCGGAATGCAAGCTTCGTGCCGATGGATACAAAAAATCTTTCGGGCAGCATGCGTATCATGAGGTCGGTACGGGGATCCATCAGCCACAGGTCGTTTGTGAAAAGCAGCCTGTGCATGAAAGTAAATACCGCATCGAAATCAACGGCAGCCCATGCGCCTGCAATGATGATCGGCACAAACAGCAGCGCTGTGCCTCTGGTTATACAGGCACGCAGAAGTTTGCGTGAGAATTTCTGACGGTTGTAATATACCCAGCCCAACAGCGGCACGGATATCGCGAGAGACACATTCTTTATGATGCGCATGGCGGCGAATATGTTGTATACATCCGCCATGTGAGCCTTTTCGTCTGTATTGAAAAGGTCGGTGGAGTCAAGCGCATCCGCATCGCCCGCAAGATATGCAGCGAGCAGAAGATCAAGTTCTAGCATGGTATCGTTATCCACGCCGGGCGATACATTTTCTTCGAGCTGTATATCATAATACAGCCGACCGTCCACTGCGGTACGGTGAAACAGCGATAATGCACAGAAAACGCTCATCAGGAATATGCCGAATGTCAGCGCGAAGGCGCGCAGTATATTTTTCATCATGCTATACCTCGCATATATCTCAGAAAAAGCAGACGGAGCAGAGCGTGCCGCCCTGCCCCGCCTGTCTTTGCGGCATTATATACGGGATGCTTTGTCGAAGTATTTCTTCAGTTTGGGCATCTTTTTCGCCATGTAGGGAATGTAGATGACCTCGGCATCCTCTATATATGTCTTGAGTATTTCGCCCTGAGGCAGCTTTCGGGGAGAGAACACCAGCATGGTGCGCAGTATTCCGCGATAGCTGTATACATTGGTGCTGCTGTTGATGGCAAGTTCTTTTACCTTTTTGCCTTTGCGGTAATGGGTCACCCTGTCGAAGGTGACTTCAAATTCATCTTTCAGACTGCAGCAGGGAATGTTTATGGCAAGATAGATGTATCTCACGATAAACATGGTTATCACTGCGAAGGGCAGCGCATAGATGAGGCCTGTCAGCAGTTCGCCGCTGCCGGCAAATACATTAAGCGCTATTCTGCCAAGGCAAAGCAGGAAGGTCGCTGCCTGAAGGAAGATAAGCGGCTTTCCGACCAGTTGTTTCAGTGAATACTTCATGGTATCAGAGGCTCTGCAGGTAGGCGGTGACGAAGCCTTCGATCTTGCCGTCCATTACGCCGTCAACATCGCCAACTTCGTAGCCGGTGCGCAGGTCCTTTACCAGCTTGTAGGGCTGGAATACGTAAGAACGGATCTGGCTGCCCCACTCGATCTTCTTCATTTCGCCCTTGATCTCGCCCATCTGCTCCTGACGCTGCTGTTCCTTCAGCTCGGCAAGGCGTGCGCGCAGCCAGCGGAAGCACATTTCCTTGTTCTGGATCTGAGAACGTTCATTCTGGCACTGTACAACGATGCCGGTGGGAAGATGGGTGATACGTACGGCGGAGTCGGTACGGTTAACATGCTGTCCGCCTGCGCCGGATGCGCGGTAGGTATCGATACGCAGATCTTCGTTGCGGATCTCGATCTCGGAATCATCCTCAATGATGGGAGAAACGTCCATGGAAGCAAAGGAGGTCTGACGGCGTGCGTTTGCATCGAAGGGAGAGATACGTACCAGACGGTGTACGCCTCGCTCGCACTTCAGGTAGCCGTATGCGTAATCGCCGGTAACTTCGAAGGTAACGGACTTGATGCCGGCTTCGTCGCCGTCCAGCAGGTCTACTTCCTTTACGGTGAAGCCCATGCGTGCGGCATAGCGGGTGTACATGCGGTAGAGCATGCTGGTCCAGTCCTGTGCTTCGGTTCCGCCTGCGCCTGCGTGCAGGGAAAGAATGCAGTTGCAGCCGTCCCATTCGCCGGTCAGCAGGGTGGTAAGACGCAGGGATTCCAGTTCCTCGATGAGGGAATCGAATTCGCTGCGGATATCGGCTGCCATGGAATCATCGTCTTCTTCTTCGGCCAGTTCCATCATTACTTCGATGTCCTCGGCACGGGTTCTCAGGGACTTGAAGTTATTGATCTTGGCCTCGACGCGATGGCACTCGGCGGTGATCCTGGTGGCACGCTCCATTTCATCCCAGAAGCCGGCGGAAGCCATGTCTTCCTGATATTCGATGAGCTGCTCCTTGAGGTGCTCGATATCAAGGGCAACGGCGATCTCGTCCAGCTTGCTGTTTACGTGGTCAAGCTTCTGCTTGAAAAGTTCGATTTCAAACATATATACACATCCTCGTATAGTATTCTGTATTTTCTGCGGTATTTTTATGCGGATATCAGTCGGTTACGGCGGTGTGCCGGGATATAGGCCTGTTCAGCCTTCGGATGCGCCGCAGCAGTTCTTGTACTTTTTGCCGCTGCCGCAGGGACAGGGATCGTTCCTGCCGACCTTCTTATCGGACTTCACGGGAGTCTTGGCTGCGGGTGCGCCGCTGCCGCCGTGAGCAGCCACGGTGGGCTGGGCGACCTGAGCGCGCTCGTTTGCCTGACGGTTGACCACGGTGAAGTACAGACGGCGGGTGGTATCCTCCTGAATAAGGCGGATCATCTCATCGAACATATCAAAGCCTTCGATGGTATATTCGTTGATGGGATCTCTGTGGGCGATGGCTCTGAGACCGATACCGTCGCGCAGCTGATCCATTGCATCGATGTGATCCATCCAGCGGGTGTCTACAGCGCGCAGCAGGGAGACGCGCTCGAATTCACGCATATCCAGCTGAGCTTCTGCCCACATCTTTTCGCGGCTGCCGTAGATCGCGATGGCACGCTTTTCCAGAGCAGCGATGAAGCTTTCGTGGGTGATATTGCCGCCGATCTCGTCGAATACCTTCTTGGTGCCGCCTACATCCATGCACAGATGCTCAAGGTAATCGGAGAGAGCGGCGATATCCCACTGATCCACAGCTGCCTCGTCGGGAGCGCAGCGCTTGACTGCTTCTTCGATGAGGGTGTGGCGCATGTTGGCAACTTCGGCCTGCATGTCGGCGCCTTCGAGAACCTGACGGCGCTGACCGTAGATGATCTCGCGCTGCTTGTTCATAACATCGTCGTACTGCAGTACGGTCTTACGGATGCCGTAGTTGCGGGATTCAACACGCTTCTGGGCATTTTCGATCTGCTTGGATACGATGCCGTACTCAAGCTTTACTTCCTGACCGGGATCCATCTTTTCAAGCAGGGGCCTGAATCTGTCGGAGCCGAACAGGCGCATGAGGTCATCCTCAAAGGAAATGAAGAACTGGGAAGAACCGGGGTCGCCCTGACGGCCGGCACGACCGCGCAGCTGATTATCGATACGGCGGGATTCATGGCGCTCGGTACCGATGATATGCAGACCGCCCAAGGCAACGACCTCGTCGTGACCCTTCTTGGTCTCCACGGAGAACTTTGCCATGTGATCGCGGAAAATCTTGCGTGCGTCCAGAACTTCCTGAGGCACATTTTCGTTGTGACCGATGGCGTCTTCGATGAGCTGCTCTTCATAGCCTGCCAGACGCATCTGACGGCGGGCGAGGAATTCGGCGTTGCCGCCCAGCAGAATGTCGGTGCCTCGGCCGGCCATGTTGGTGGCGATGGTCACGGCGCCCTTCTTACCTGCCTGAGCGACTATCTCGGCTTCCTTTTCGTGGAACTTTGCGTTCAGTACCTCGTGAGGTACGCCGCGGCGTTCCAGCATCTTGCCCAGCATTTCGGAAATTTCTACGGATACGGTACCTACCAGTACGGGCTGACCGGTGGCATGGCGCTTTACTACCTCTTCCACCACAGCTTCGTACTTGGTCTTGCGGTTGATATATACCGAATCGTTCATGTCGTTGCGGATCATGGGACGATTGGTGGGAATGGTTACTACGTCCAGATTGTAGATTCCCTGGAATTCTTCCTCTTCGGTCTTTGCGGTACCGGTCATACCGGAAAGCTTACTGTACATGCGGAAGTAATTCTGGAAAGTGATGGTGGCGAGGGTCTTGCTCTCGCGTTCCACCTTGACGTGTTCCTTCGCTTCGATGGCCTGATGCAGACCGTCGGAATAGCGGCGGCCTACCATCAGTCGGCCGGTGAACTCGTCTACGATGACCACCTGACCATCCTTCACGACGTAGTCAACATCGCGGCGCATCATTACGTTTGCACGCAGTGCGGAGAGGATGTGATGATGCAGGGTGGTGTTTGCGGGGTCGGTAAGGTTATCTATGCCGAAGAACTGCTCAGCCTTGCGCACGCCGTCTTCGGTAAGAGTGCAATGCTTTTCCTTCTCGTCCTTTTCGTAATCGCCGGGGCCGTCTTCCTCGAGTCTCTGACGCAGGCGCTGCACGAACTGATTGGCGCGGGCGTAAAGCTCGGTGGACTTGTCGCCGTGACCGGAGATGATGAGGGGAGTACGGGCTTCATCGATGAGGATGGAGTCAACTTCGTCAACGATGGCGAAATTGAGTTCTCGCTGCACCATGCGCTCCTTGTAGGTCACCATGTTGTCGCGCAGGTAATCGAAGCCGAATTCGTTATTGGTGCCGTAGGTGATGTCTGCGGCATAGGCCTTCTGCTTTTCGGCAGGCTCGATTCCGTGGATAATAAGACCTACGCTCAGACCCAGGAAGCGATAGAGCTTGCCCATCCATTCGGACTGGAACTTTGCGAGGTAATCGTTTACGGTAACGATATGTACGCCCTTGCCGGTGAGGGAGTTGAGTACGGCGGGCAGGGAGGCGGTAAGGGTCTTGCCTTCACCGGTGCGCATTTCTGCGATGCGGCCCTGGTGCAGCACGATACCGCCCAGCAGCTGTACGTCGAAGGGACGCTGACCGAGAGTACGCACGGAGGCTTCGCGCACCAGCGCAAAGGTCTCGGGCAGTACGGCGTCAAGAGACTCGCCGCCCTGAACGCGTGCCTTCAGCTGCTGAAGATTTTCGCGCAGTCCGTCGTCGGTCATGGCCTGATATTTGGGTTCCAGTGCGTTTATGCTTTCAACGATAGGCTTCAGCTTCTTGATCTGACTATCATTGGAAATTCCGAAGAGCTTCTTAAAAATATTGAACATTGCGGTTTCCTTTCAGGTATCCCGATTTTATCTACTAATTATATCATATGTTTGTTGCATCGGCAATAATACACATATGACAGCGCCGTTAAATGATAAAGTGAAGCCGCCGTGCGGAGTGCGCGCGGCGGCCTTTGGTTATGATACAGGCTTTTTACGGTATGACGTCGAAGTCTCCGAGGCCTCTGAAGAGTCGGTGTGAATCGAATCTGAACCGTTCGGAGCGCTTCATCTGCTGGCGGAAACGGAGATAGGCCCGTGCGCCGAGGGAGGTGAGCTCGCGCTGCGCAGACGTGCGTGAATAGCGGGTGCGCATTACGCCCTTGGTGAATTCGACGAAGTCAATATTGCTCATTCCGCTGCGGCATACTCTTTCGGCAAAGGCTTCGGGGGTCTCGCCGCTGGCGGGAGTGTAGCCAAGCTGTGCCAACAGGGTCAGCATGGAACGATAGAGTATCAGCACCGCCTTGTTATCGTTCTTCTGACGGGCGGCAAGCTTTACCGGGTCGGTAGCCTCAAGACGCTTCCTGATAAGCCATGCAAAGAGCGCGATGATGAGCAGGAAGATCACTGCGGCGATGATGATCGCCATCCATTTGCCGTTCTTATCATCGTTGTCTGTTTCGGGGCTGTCAGGTTCGTCGGAAGGTTCGGGGGTGGGGTCTGTAAGCGGATCCTCTGCTTCCGGAGTGGGAGACGGCGTAGGCTCGTCGTTCATATCGGGCTCGGGAGTGGGTGTCTCCGGCGGCAGCCCTGTTTCGGGATCCGGCGTAGGCTCGGGAGTGGGTTCGGGCGTAGGCGAAGGCGTGGGAGATTCCTCAGGCTCATCGCCCTGCGGATCGTGTTCTGTATCACGTCCGGGAGTGGGGTCATAAGGAACCCAGCCTATGCCGCGGATGTAGACCTCTACCCATGCATGAGCGTCTTCGCCGGTAATGTTGGTAACGCCGTCGGCTTCCGAATACACGCGATAGCCTTCCACATAACGGGCGGGGATCCCTTCCGCACGGCAGAGTACTGCCATTGCGGAGGCGAAATAGGAACAGTAGCCCTCGCGGGAGTCCAGCAGGAAGTAGGAAACGAAATCCCTGTCATGCGGAGGATAGTCCACATCGAGGCTGTAAGTGCAGCTTGCCAGAAGACCGTTCATAATAGCTTCGGCTTTTTCCGCATCTGTCACGGCACCGGCGGTCAGTGCATCGGCTATCTGATATACACCGGATTCTATGCCGTCCGGCAGATGGGTATAATCACGCACTGCTTCGGCATAGCCCTTGTCGTTCTCGGTGTCAGCGGTGGCCTGAAGGGCGGTTATCGCGGCGGGAGCTGCAGGTTCGAGAGCGGAGAATGAATAGGTGTCGCCCTTTTCCACATTGCGTGAAAGGAACATCTCGCCCACGGAATTGTAGTACACCGCATTTTTGAGTGACATTTCGAAATCGGTAAGGCGGATCGGTATGAACAGCGTTGAAGAACCTTCGCTGAGCATTGTGACCTCGGCATCTACCTGATTGAATGCTGAATATGGGTCTTCAAGTTTTTCGAGGGCGGCAATGCCGAATGTGTCGCTTCTGCGGGAACGACGCGTGAAGTCGTAATACAGATTGCGGGTCTTTGCGGTATCATCCACCCAGGAATATCCCGTATAAGTACCGCGGGATGTGCCGCGCAGCAGTATGTCATCGTCGGTAGTCACGCGCATTACCGCTTCGGTATCGGGGTCTGCGGGACCGCCAAGCATATGGGTAGGCGTATCGTTCAGCAGGGTGTAGTAGTTGTAACCCTTTTCGGATATGGTAAACGCAATGCGTTCATGAGTGTAGGAGAAATAGTCCTCATAAAGGCTGCGCACATAATTGGCTGCGTTTTCCAGCGGTCCGAAGGTGGTGCCGGCCTGAGGGATGGATACAACTGCTATTGCCACAGCAAGAGCTGCGGGTATGAGGGCTTTCAGATGACCGCCGCTTGCACAGTGTTCGGCAGTATGTGAAATGGCAAGGCATGTGCCCATGAGTGCGGGCATCAGCTGTATTACCGATGATTCGCTGCGGGCGGCACAGCTTATGACGGCGGCGCCAAGCGTTATCGCCACGGCAAACACGGTTGTGAATACGCTGCGATCGCTTACGAGCACATAGACAAGCATGGAAAGCAGCACCGATGCGCAGCATGCAATAAGCGGCGCTGACGGAACGAGGGCTTCTGCCCCGGTGCCTTCGCGCAGCAGTTTTATGCCGTCCATAAACAGCGATATCGATCCGCCGGATATGTTCACGGCGATGTAAGTGCCGACGCCGGCTACGGCAATAATTGCCGCAGGTATGGCTGTGCGCGGTGAAAATGCTATCAGTGCACAGAGCAGGGCTGCTGCAAATGCGCTGAGATAAGACTCAAGCGCACATGCGCCCAGTCCGCATGCGGACATTACCGAGCTTATGGCAGCGCCTGCCAGCAGAGTGACAACGATCGCCGTGCCTGCCAGTGACAACAGTTTTTGTTTAGTGTTCATCGGACCTCCGTGCCTCCCGGAAAACCGGGGGAACGTAGTTATATTTCGTCGCCGACATTGTCCGGGGTGTCGAAACTCCAGGGATCAATGCGGCGTACCTCCACGCTTTCCATACGCAGTCGTTCGATCATTTCGAGAGACTGATCGAGCCTTGTATCGCTTATCCAGATGACGCGGGTGCGCACGCCGGTATGCTGCATGCGCGCGGCAAGGTCTGCAATGCGGGAGGTGAGATGGGGAGTAACTATGACGCAGCCGCCCGTACGGGACATTCGGCGCATCATAAGCATAAGGACCTGTTCGTATTCGTAGGGGCTGTCGAATTTAACCCGCATCAGAGCATCGACATATGCGGCGATGTCCGAGGGAAACTGACCGGATATCTCGGAAGGCGTACTTGAGGTAAGGGGCATCAGTACGGGATAACCCGCTTCCAGCTGAGCCTTTGCCACACCGGCGCAGGCTTCGCAGACGCAGTCCTCTATTGCCAGCGCCTGATCGCGCATGGCGGATATTTCGGAAAGATCGGGTATTATAAGCGTATCGGGGCGTGCACTTTCCTCGTATACGCGCACCATAACTTCCTGTTTGCGGGCGGTAAGCTTCCAGTGCACCTTCTTGAGGGGATCGCCGTCCTGCCATTTGCGGACATCGGAAGGAGAAGCGGTGTCCTCATCGCTGCGGGAAATGGTCTCCGGACCGATGTCGCCGCCGTTCAGTTCCATGGGCAGATCACGGGGCACACGGGGCGCAACGTCAACATGCACCAGCCGCATGCCACTCTTTCGGGAAAGAGTGACCAGCCCGAACAGATCGGAAGCGTATATGCGCACGATACCGGCTTCAAAGACACCTCTGTGAGGGCAGGATATGCGCCAGCGGAAAAGCTTTTTTGCAAAAGGCAGCGCCGGCACGCTTATCTCCTGATTGGGCGAAAACGCCGAGGGTACGGACAGCTTCAGCCTGATGGCGGAGATGGGCAGCGGCGAGAGATAGCGCACGGTGAATATGGTCATAAGCGTTTCCCCGCGCATGACTCTGGACTTCAGCCCCTTCATTTCCACTTTTACCGTGAGAAGCGCCCACAGTGCGGATATGAAAGACACCGCAAGCAGTGCAATGAGCGTGAAAGCCACCATATAGTAGGCCTGTGAACCGGTCGACATGCCGCAAATAAGCATGGTGACCGCCAGCATCAGGTATGCAGCTAACTTGGTGCTCATCTTGCCTTCACCGGTACCTGTACGCTGCCGATTATGGCGGCCAGCGCGCGCTTGGGGGTCATGTTGCGCATGCGTGCCTCGGGAGAAAGTACCAGACGGTGAGCCAGTACGGGTTCAGCCATCTTCTGTACATCCTCGGGAGTGACATAATCGCGGCCGTTCATCAGCGCGTGAGCCTGACATGCCTTCAGCAGAGAAATTGCCGCACGGGTGGAAACGCCCAGCTGCAGAGCGCCGCTCTTGCGGGAGGCAGCGGCTATCTGGGAAATGTAAGTGCGTACTTCCTTGGCTGCATATACGGTCTCTACCTGCTGTTGCAGCTTTACGATATCGCCGGATGCGCATATGGCCTCGAGGGTCTCCATGGGCTTTGCGCCGGCGGTGTAGCGTTCGAGGATGTCGGCTTCTTCTTCGGCGGTGGGGTATCCTATGGAAACGCGCATGAAGAAGCGGTCGAGCTGAGCTTCGGGCAGCGGATAGGTGCCCACGAAGTCTACGGGGTTCTGAGTAGCCAGCACCATGAAGGGCTGGGGCATGCGGTAGGTCTTGCCGTCAACGGTGACCTGACCTTCTTCCATTACCTCCAGCAGGGAAGACTGGGTCTTGGGGGAGGTACGGTTTATCTCGTCGCACAGTACCATCTGGCTCATTACCAGACCCTGACGGTATTCCATTTCGCCGGTCTTCAGATTCATCATGGAAAAGCCGGTGATATCACTGGGGGTGATATCGGGGGTGAACTGTATGCGCTTGAAGGAGCAATCGATGGATTTTGCCATGGCAGAGGCGAGGGTGGTCTTGCCTACTCCGGGAACGTCCTCAATGAGTACGTGACCGCGGCAGAGCATGGCTATCATAATGAGTTCGACGGCTTCGGATTTGCCGACGATTACCTTGCCTACGTTTTTTGTAAGAAGCTGCGCAAAGCGCTGCGTTACCTGCATATTTATATCTCCCTTTAAGTTATTCATGTGGATTAGACTTGTTTCCGTTCAAAGGAGTTCCGTTTTTAGTATACTTGAACTTGCGGGACGTTTCAAGCATACTGTCGCAACGGCGCGAAATGTGCTATAATGTTTAATGATGCGGTCAAATTGTCGCCCCATAAACGGAATTAATTGCAAGGCAGGTACCTATATGAACGGCTGGAATATAATACGCATGGAATCGGTTGATTCCACAAATACGGAGGCCAAGCGCCGTGCCAAGGAGGGTCTCAGGGAAGATACGCTTATAATTGCGGACTGTCAGACTGCCGGAAGAGGCAGATTCGACCGCAAATGGGAGAGCCCCAAAGGCGCCGGTCTGTGGATGACGCAGCTGTTTCAGCCGGAAGGAATAAAGGCTGCGGATGCGGGCGGCGCGGTGTTTCTTGCCGCGGTTGCCATGGCAGAGACGCTGCGTGAAATGACAGGCGGCGATGTTCTGATAAAATGGCCAAACGACCTGGTGCTCAACGGAAAAAAGATATGCGGCATGCTGGCGGAATGCGGATTCAGCGGCGATGTGTGTGACTGGATCGCCATGGGACTCGGCCTTAATCTCCGCCGCGATGCGCTGCCGGAAGAGCTTATATACGCATCTTCCGTGGAAGCGGAGACCGGGAAAATATCCGATGCCGATGAAATAGTGGATAAATTCCTTGCCGCTTTCGATGAGCTGAAGGATGCATGGGAAGAGAAGGGTCTTTCTCCGGTAATAGACAGGATGCTGCCCATATCCGCAACGGTGGGTAAGGATGTACGCGTTGACGGTGTGCCCGCGAAAGCACTGTCAATAGATATTGACGGCGCGCTGGTATGTGAATTTGAAGATGGAGTGCGCCGCGTGCTTGCGGGAGATGTATCGGTCAGAGGAATAACCGATTATGTATAAAAAAACAGGCTCCTTACGGAGCCTGTTTTTTGTCAGCTTATTATTCTTCGCCGTTCATGATAGCGTCCAGAGCCATAACTGCATTGTAGTACTCGTTGAAGCCGATCTCGTAGCAGTTGGAGATAACGCCGCCTTCGCCAAGGAAAGCTTCCATCATGATGGCGGGGTCAACAGTATTGTCCATTACGAAACCGCCGAACATGCCGCCATCCAGAATGATGGATGCGGAAACCAGAACGCCGGTGCCGATGGTGCCTTCGGTATCCTGATAGAAGAAGTAGATGCTCAGAGCCTGACCTGCCAGATCGCCGGTGGGCTCACCAACGTAGATGGTGGGGATGCCGTAAGTTTCCATCAGTTCGTAGATGCGGTACTCTTCTTCGTACATACGCAGTTCGAGTTCGAACAGAACAGCGAACAGAGCGCGGCTGTCGGGAGAAGCGAGCCACTCGTCATAGGTCATTTCCATTGCACCCAGCAGGATTGCGGTGTGGATGGGATACTCGTCTTCGGTGGACTCTGCGGGAGCTTCTGCCATGCAGAAGGTGCCCATCAGCATCATAGCCAGGATCATAGCCAGAATACGCATGAACTTCATTTGTGATTCCATTCCCTTCAAATATTATTCCGTAAGTTACATTATAGACCATTTGTGTCATTAAATCAAGCAGTTTGTTTTGGGTTTGGTGCATTTTTTGTCACATTTATTTAAGGCGCATGACGAACCTTTTGGCATATGTGTGTTATAATATAATGAAGAATATTTTTCGGCAGAAGGTGACATTTATGGCGTTTGGAAGAAATGCCCGAGATATCGATATGCTGAACGGAAAAATGATGGGACCTTTTATAAGGTATGCCATTCCGCTGATGCTTTCGGGTGTTCTGCAGATACTGTTCAACGCAGCCGATGTGGCGGTCGTCGGCAGGTTTGCGGGCGATGAGGCTTTGGCGGCGGTGGGCTCCACCGGCGCTCTGTGCTCGTTGTTTACTAATTTGTTCATAGGCCTTTCGGTGGGCGCCAATGTTGCCGCGGCGAGGGCCTGCGGTGCACGTGACGACGCCGCACTTTCCAGAGTCGTGCATACATCCATGCTTTTGTCGCTGCTGTGCGGAGGCGTGGTGACCGTCTTGGGAATGGCATTTGCCCCCCAGATGCTGGTTTTGATGGATACTCCCGATGAGGTAATAGGGCTTGCCACCGTATATCTGCGCATATATTTCATCGGCATGATAGCCATGATGGTCTATAATTTCGGCGCCGCGCTCCTGAGGTCAATCGGCGACACCAAGCGTCCGCTTACATATCTGACCATAGCCGGCGTTGTTAATGTAGCGCTGAATCTGTTGTTCGTAATAGTTTTTGATATGAGTGTTGCGGGTGTTGCGCTGGCGACCACAATATCCCAGAGCATTTCCGCGGCGCTGGTGCTCATCTGTCTTATGCGATCCGAAGGTGCGATGCGCTTCGACATAAAGGCAATGAAGCTGTACAGGCAGGAATTGGGCGTTGTTATCAGGATCGGTCTGCCTGCGGGCATTCAGAGCACCATTTTCTCCATTTCAAATGTAATTATCCAGTCCAACATCAATTCCTTCGGCGCCATTTCCGTCGCGGGCAATTCTGCGGCCGGCAATCTTGACGGATTTGTGGGTATTGCGCTCAATTCCTTCTATCAGGCAGCGCTTTCCTTCACGGGTCAGAATTTCGGCGCGAAGAAGTACGGCAGGATATGGCGAATACTTCGCACCGCTTCCATATGCGAAGTGGCGATGGGCATTCCCCTCAGCTTCCTCGTATGGTATTTCGGAGATACTCTGCTCAAGATATACACTCAGTCCGATGCGGTAATCGCCGCGGGAATGATAAGGCTTACATATGTCTGCCTGCCCTTCATCATCGGCGGCATGATGGACTGTGTGGTAGGTTCTCTGCGCGGCATTGGCTGCTCCTTTACCCCTATGCTGGTGTCTATCGGCGGCGTGTGCGGTATAAGGCTGGTATGGCTGGCTACCGTATGCCGCATGCCGCAGTATGCGGAAGATATCCGTGCGGTGTTCATCTCCTACCCCATCTCCTGGGGTGCGACCCTGATCATGCATTTCGGATGCCTTATCTATCAGATGCGCAAGCTTAAGAAGCGTGCGCTGGCGGACGGCTGGGATATGGGCAGGTGACATAGGAGTGAGTGCCTTTTCGCGCAGCAGGCGCAGTATAGATATGATAAACGGACCGATACTGCTGCCGCTTATCCGCTACAGCATACCCATAATGCTTTCGGGACTTCTGCAGCTTATGTTCAACGCGGCAGATGTGGCTGTGGTGGGCAGGTTTGCCGGAGATAACGCGCTGGCAGCGGTGGGCTCGACAGGTTCGCTGTGCGGACTTATCACAAATTTGTTTATCGGTCTTTCAGTGGGTGCGAACGTGGTCACTGCAAAGGCGCTGGGCGCATCGGACGATGGTGCTGCTTCCCGCAGCGTGCATACATCCATGCTGCTGGCGCTGATATCCGGCGCAGTGCTTACGGTCATAGGCGTTGCCTTCGCGGGCACATTCCTTACATGGATGGGTTCACCCGACGGCGTAAGAGAACTTGCGACGGTGTATCTGCGCATATATTTCCTGGGCATGGTTCCTTCCATGGTATATAATTTCGGCAGCGCGCTGGTCAGGTCGGCGGGCGATACAAGGAGCCCGTTTGTGTATCTCACCCTTGCGGGGGCGCTGAATCTTACTTTGAATATTATATTCGTGACCGTATTCGGCATGGATGTGGACGGTGTTGCGCTGGCAACCGTGATATCCCAGTGTGTTTCCGCATTCCTCATTGTACGCAGGCTGACGGGTGAGAAATCGTCACTCAGGCTCGATGTAAAAAAGCTCCGTCTGCACGGAGATTCGGTGAGGGGCATCGTTTCCGTGGGTCTGCCCGCAGGACTTCAGAGCATGGTCTCCGCAGGCTCCAATGTGCTTATCCAGTCCACCATAAACAGCTTCGGCGCGGTAGTAGTGGCGGGAAATTCCGCAGCTTCAAATGTGGGAAACTTTGTGCATATGGGAATGACCGCATTCTATCAATCCGCAATATCCTTTTCGGGACAGAATTGCGGCGCGGGCAAATACAGGCGCATATGGCGGCTGCTTATCTGTGTATATTGCTGCGCGGGCGCGGTGGGTCTCGTTGGCGGCATCGGTGCGTGGTATTTCGGCGAAAATCTTTTGTATCTGTTTACCGATTCCCTTGAAGTTGTGTCGGCGGGCATGGTGCTGATGGCATATCAGTGCATACCATTTGCCATATGCGGCATTCTGGATACCACCATAGGCTGCATAAGAGGCATGGGTTCTTCGCTGATGACCATGATAATCACATCTGTGGGCATCTGCGGTTTCAGGATAGCGTGGCTGGCAGTATTGAAAAATGTGCCCGGGCTTCAGTGGGGCATTGAGGATGTGTATCTCTCCTACCCCGTTTCGTGGCTTTTTACGCTGGTATTCCAGTTTATGTTGTTTGTGTATTCTATGAAACGCCTTACCTCGGGCGAGGCAAGGGATTCCTGAAAGAAGGCGGCTCTTGTGGCATTCACCCTTTCGAAACGCAAAGCAAAAAATATCGATATGCTCTCGGGTCCTCTGCTGAGACCGATGATATCCTATACAATACCCATAATACTCACCGGCTTTCTGCAGCTTATGTTCAATGCTGCGGATGTGGCGGTGGTTGGCAGGTTTGCGGGCGACAACGCTTTGGCGGCGGTGGGTTCAAACGGCTCGCTTACCAGCCTTATAGTAAATCTGTTCATAGGATTGTCCGTAGGCGCCAATGTTGTGGCGGCAAGGGCATGCGGCGCGCAGGATTTCAAAAAGATCTCCGAGACGGTGCATACCTCGATCATGCTGGGCGCCATATTCGGTCTGGGTCTTTCGGTGGTGGGCGCGATATTTGCTCCCATATTCCTTAAATGGATGGGCTCACCCGAGGGAGTTATCGAACTTTCCACGGTATATCTGCGTATCTACTTCTTCGGAATGATCCCTTCTATGGTATATAATTTCGGCGCGGCGATATTGCGCAGCGTGGGCGATACAAAAAGACCGCTTGTTTATCTCACCATTGCAGGTGTGGTAAATGTAGTGCTGAATCTCATATTCGTAGTGTTTTTCCACATGGATGTTGCGGGCGTTGCGCTGGCCACCGTCATTTCGCAGTGTGTATCGGCGGTGCTGGTCGTTATCTGCCTCATGAGGTCCGAAGGTGCTATCCGCTTTGAACCCCAAAAGATGCGCATACATAAGGAAGTTTTCAAGGATATCGTGCGCATAGGTCTTCCCGCAGGCGTGCAGGCCATGACATTCTCCGTTTCCAATGTAATGATACAGTCCACCATAAATTCCTTCGGCGCGGTGGCTGTGGCGGGCAATTCCGCGGCTGCAAATCTGGATTGCTTCGTGAACATGCTGCAGAATTCCTGCTACCAGGCCTGCCTCACATTCGTGGGACAGAATTACGGCGCGAAGCAGTACGACAGGATATGGAAGATACTGCGCACCGCCCTTTGCTGCGTACTTGTGATGGGCACCGTGGCGGGTGTGGGCGTGTGGTATTTCGGCGAAACGCTGCTGAAGATATACACCACTTCCGATGAAGTGATCACCGCGGGCATGATAAGGCTTCTGTGGGTAAGTCTCCCCTATGTTTTCTGCGGACTCAATGATTCTGTTGTGGGTGCGCTCAGAGGAATGGGTTATTCCTTCTCCTCCATGCTGATGTCTCTGATCGGCATCTGCGGCGTGCGACTTCTTTGGGTATTCACCTTCTGCCGCATGGAGCCCTGGAGCGCAAGCGTGCAGACGGTTTATGTTTCCTATCCGGTTTCGTGGGTATTCACGCTGACTATACAGTCTATCTGTTTTGCGATCGCTATGAAAAAACTGAAAATGCGGTCTCAGGGAGGTTTGTAAAATGGCAAGGAACAGAGCTTCTTATGAAATAGACATGATAAACGGCCCGGTGCTGGTGCCGCTGATAAGGTTTGCCCTGCCGCTGATGGCTTCGGGCATACTGCAGCTGCTTTTCAACGCGGCGGATGTTATCGTCGTTGGCAGGTTTGCGGGAGATAACGCGCTGGCGGCGGTAGGCTCAACCGGTTCGCTTACCAGCCTTATAGTAAATCTGTTTATGGGTCTTGCCATCGGCGCCAATGTTGTGGCGGCAAGGTTCTACGGTGCGCAGGATTATCAGGGCATGTCCCGCACTGTACATACTTCCATGCTGGTATCCGTGATATTCGGCGTGCTGCTGACCATTGTCGGCGTGGTTTTTGCTCCCACTTTCCTTGAGTGGATGGGCTCTCCCGAAGAGGTTATCGGTCTTGCCAGCGTTTATCTGCGCATCTATTTCTGCGGCATGCTGGCGGTAATGGCTTATAACTTCGGTGCGGCAATACTGCGCTCCGTAGGCGATACCAAAAGACCGCTTATCTACCTCACCATTGCGGGCGTTGTGAACGTAGTGCTGAATCTCATATTCGTCATTGGTTTTGATATGTCCGTTGCGGGCGTTGCGCTGGCCACGCTTATCTCGCAGGTGATATCCGCAGCCCTTGTTATTATCTGCCTTATCCGCACCGAGGGCGCGATACACTTTGATGTGCGCAAGATGAGCATAGATAAAAAGGTATTTGTGGAAATAGTGCGAGTGGGTCTGCCTGCGGGACTTCAGAGTACCATGTTTGCCATTGCAAACGTAGTCATCCAGTCCGCGATCAACGCTTTCGGCGCGGTGGCTGTGGCTGCAAACTCCGCAGCAGGCAACCTTGACGGCTTTGTTTATACCGCAATGAACAGCGTTTCTCAGGCTACCACTTCCTTCACCAGCCAGAATTACGGCGCAAAGCGATTTGACCGCCTGTGGAAGATATTCAAGGCTTCCATGCTGTGCGTAAGCATGGTGGGTCTGGTGCTGGGCGTAGGCATGTGGGCAAGCGGCAGCACGCTTCTTAAGATGTATACCGATTCCGAACCGGTCATTACCGCCGGCATGGTGCGTCTTACCTGGATGTGCCTGCCCTATGTGCTCTGCGGCGTAATGGAAGTTGTTGTCGGCGCACTGCGCGGCATCGGCTATTCCATCGGTCCCATGATCGTTGCGGTATTCGGCGCCTGTGTACTCAGGCTTGTGTGGATAGCTACCGTGTGTCAGCTGCCCGTTTTTGCGGAGACCACGGCGGGCATCTATATGTCCTACCCCGTTTCCTGGGCTATAACCGAACTGGCGCAGTTCGGAATATTCGTATACGGAATGAAGAAACTGAAGAAATCTATGCCGGAGGTATGAGAATATGGCAGCAGAAGAACGTGTGAAAGGTTTTCTTCACGCTGACGGCGTGCGCATAGTAAACGGCGCCGGTGAAGAGGTAATACTGCGCGGCTGGGGCGCAGGCAACTGGATGAATCCGGAAGGATTCATGATAGGTATCGGCACAGGCTATATGGGCCGCAGCATGGATCCCGGCTGCACCCTGCCCCTGCGCTATCAGTCTGCCCGCAGCGTTACCCAGACCGTGCGCGATATGTGCGGCAGCAGGTATCTTGAGAATTTCTGGCAGCGCTGGTGGGAAAATCAGCTCTGCGAGGGAGATATCCGCGCAATGGCCGAACTGGGCTATAACAGCGTGCGCCTGTGCCTCACTTCCTGGGCGCTGATGCCCGACGAGCCCGAGATCACCTTTGATGAAAAGGGTTTTGCCGAGATCGACCGCGTGCTGGCACTCTGCGAGAAGTACAATATCTATGCGATCATCGATATGCACGGCGCGCCCGGCGGACAGTCCGGTCTCGCCTGCGATGACGGCATCGACAATATCCCCCATATGTTCATGGAGCCCGAAAGCCGTGAGCGCTGCATCATTCTGTGGGAAGAGATCGCCCGCCGCTATGCGGACAGGGAGATCGTTGCCGGCTACGACCTGATAAACGAGCCCATCTCCATCGGACGCTGGCATAAGTATATCCCCGACCTTTGCGCGTTCTACGATGAGTGCATTGCGCGAATGAGGAAGTACGACAGGAATCACATTATGTTCCTGGAAGGCCCCATGTTCTCCACCAACATGCGTCCCTTTGGCAGGCAGTATGATCCCGAATACAACAACTGGGCCATCTCCATCCATATGTATCACTATTCTCCCGAGATACGCGATCTGTACAAGTATATCGCCGTGCGCGATAAGCTGAATGTACCCGTGTGGATCGGCGAGGGCAGAAATGCCGACCCCGCAATGGCGGTATTCTACGAGATGGCTGCCGAGGCGCATATCGGCTTCAATCTGTGGGCATGGAAGTCCATCGAGAACACCGAAAATACCGGCGGTGTGCAGTATCCCGAATGTGAAGGCTTTGACAAGGTGAGGGATTTCGCGGTAAACGGCGGTCCCCGTCCCTCCTACGCCGAATCTCAGCAGATATTCGACAGGATACTGGATTCCATGCACTTTGATAACTGCAAGGTGAACAAGTCCGCCCATGTTTACTGCCTGCGCAGGCAGGGCGTCACTCTTCCCGGCGCGGGTTATGACTGGCGCGACGGTGCATTCACTGCCGGCTGGAAATGGGGCAATGCCCTTTCCTACCGCACGGAGGACCATACCAGACTGGTGCTGCGTCCCGGCTGTGAGATATTCGACAAGGGTTTCATGCCCGGCAGCAACCCCGCGGAGAAGAATGCCCCCCTCACCGACCTGTGGCTCAGCCTTGAAGACGGCGCTTTCGCGGAATATACCGTGCGTCATGTCGTGACCGATTGCCCCGTGAAGCTGCGCCTTTATTCCGAGGGCGGCGCTGTGGTCAGGGTATCCTGCGGCGATGTCTCCGCTGAAATAACCGTGCCCGCGGCAGAAGACGCCGAATGGTTCGATGCGATTACCGTTTCCCCGACAGAAGCGCGCACCGTGCGCATCACCGCAGTTTCCGGCGAATGTCAGGTCGCCGAAGTGAAGTTTCCCGAATAACAGGAGGATATACATATGAAGAAGATTCTTTCTGCGCTCATTGCACTCGTAATGCTTATGAGCTGCCTGCCCGCTTTTGCAGAGACCGAAAGTACTGTTTACGGCACTTGGTATGTAAGCTACACCATCACTCCCGAAGGCGTGCTGAGCGTGCCCGGAGACGCAGGCTTCTCTCAGAAGTTCACTATCAATGAAGACGGCACCTGCGTATTTGACATGTCCAACTATCTGTGCCAGTCAAATTCTTCCGAAGGCACCTGGGCCATCAATGCCGAAGGCATATATGAACTGAGCTTCAACGGCGAAGTGATGTTCTACGTAAATATCGTACAGGGTATGCTGGTGGCTGCAGCAACCGACAACTCCATGTATTACTGCACCCGGAATCCCGGCGATGCACAGCAGGTGCTGAGCTTCAGCAGCTATTCAGAGAACGCAGCCGACACCGATTTCTTCGGCGATTGGGAATGCGGCGCTGTGCTGTATACCAATGCGCAGGGCAATTACGATTACTATTCCAAGTACATTTTGGATCTGAATTTTACGGTAAGCATCGGCTATGACAGGCAGATCGGCGGCTATGTTGCCGATTGGTACATCGGCGGCGTAGGCAGCGAACAGTACAACGAACAGGTATTTTCCCACGCCGTGTATGAGATGGACGCAGCCGGCGATACCTCAATGTATTCATTCATCAGCCTGAGCAACGGCTTCAACACCACTGTGTTCATGTATCTGGACAGCACCGGCGAGACCATGCACGTTTACGGTCTCTACGGAATCCTCGTATTCACCAAGGCGGATTCCCTGCAGGAACGCCCCGCTGTGATCGAGGAAGTATTCGCAATGTATTCCGAGCAGGAATAACCGTTTCGGATAATGCAGGGTGATAAAATTATTATGTCAGGAGGATGCATATGAATTTCTTCGGAGTTACAAAGAAGTATGACTTTGCTCATGGTCCGATAATGAACGGTATGCTTATGATGGCGCTGCCGCTTCTGGGCATTGCAGCGCTGAACGGCATATATAATCTGATAGCTCAGCTGTTTATCAACCGTATCGGATATATGTATGGCTATGTTTGCCTTGCGGCATACAGCGCCGGCAACACGGTCATAAATAATTTTCTCGCATTTGCCATGGCGCTGATGGTGGCGGCAACGGTGGTAGTCGCCCGTTCCTGCGGCAAGAACGACGCCCGCAGGACTTCTGCTTCCGTTAATACCGCGCTGCTGGTGTCTGTTATTGCGGGCGTGATCATGGCAGCTATCATATTTGTTTTCGGAAGAACGATAACGTATAATTTTTATGCTTATTATGCCGAGGCAGCGTTTATAGTAGGACGTTATGTAAGCTTCAACGCGCTTAATGTACTGTTCAGCACTGTATTCTATGCGCTCATCGGCTCCATGTACGGCATGGGCGATTCTGTGCGCCCCCTCATCATATTCGCCGTAAAGACGCTGCTGGGTATTGTGCTGAATGTCGCAGCCATGATACTGGGCTTCGCAATGAATGCTATCGCAATAGTCAACACTGTTACCGCGCTGGTGGGCGCAGTGCTGGCGCTGGTGTGCTTCCTTGTGGGCAACGGCGATGCAAAGCTGAACTTCGGCGCGGGCTTCCACGGAAAGTCTCTGGCGTTCATTCTGGTGCTTGCTCTGACTGCAGGAATTCAGAATCTGCCTTTCTTCGGTTTTACCGGTCTTGAAACATCCATGTTTAGTATGCTTGGCGAAGATTCCATTGCGGCAGCTTCGGTCGGCACAATGATCAGCAGTATAGTGCGCGGAGTTCCCGCAGCGCTTATTCCTGTGATACTCGCCGCGGTTTCTCAGGCCAGCGGCGCAGGCGATGCCCGCAAGGCCTTCAAAAACGCCGGCGCTTCCGTTGCGGTTGCAGTGCTGCCTGCACTCGTTATCACCATGGTGCTGCTGGTGATCGGTCCCTTTGCTGCAAGGCTGATATATGGTATTAACGATTATGGCGTCATGGAATACCTGCCTCTCGTTGTCCGCACCGGCGTTATCTCCGCGTTCTTTACCAGCGCGATGCTCGCCGTGACTGCCGCTATCCGCGCCCGCGGTGCAACGGTGCTGGCAACGCTCTCCTCCTGCCTTGTTACTCTCGGCGTAAGCGCCATAATTTATAACCTCGTCGAATATAACGGCATCGTATGGATCAGCATCGGCAAGATGGGTATCGGCTTTGCAAGCCTTATCCCTGTAGCTATCGTGTTTGTAGTGGTCAACCTTATAGCCGTTGCTACCGAAAAGCCCGGCAGCAGGGTGCCTGCTCCCGTAAACAGTGCGCCCGTATATAACGTACCCGTGCAGCCCGCAAGGCCCCAGCACAATTTCGACCCCATTACCGGCAAGCCTATCAATCAGCCCGTACAGCCTGTGCAGCCCGTACAGCCCGCAAGGCCCCAGTACAATTTCGATCCCATTACGGGCAGGCCTCTGAATCAGCCCGCTGCGCCCCAAATGAATTTTGACCCCATGACGGGCGAACCTCTGAATACCGAAGAGGGTGCCGAGAATAAGTGAGCATAAAAAAACACCGCCGTAAGGCGGTGTTTTTGTGTTTATATCAGCTGTGGCGGTATACTTCCCAGCCCATGTAGGTGCCGAGGGCTTCCTCGATGATGTCTGCGCATTCGGCCTGAACGATAGCAACGTGGTGCTCGAAGCCGTTCTTGGTGATGTAGCGCATGAGACCGTTCAGGTCCTTTACATGGCATACGGCAACGCCGCCGAAGGTCTCGAGGGGATCGTCGGTGAATTCGCCCTCGCCCAGGTAGCACTTGATAACGCCGCGGCGGTCATCGGTGGATACCTTGAGGAAGGTCATGCCGGAGGCGCGTACGCGGCCCTTCATTGCGCCGAAGGAATATTCGGTGCCCAGAGTGGTGGCGAGAATATCGAGATTTGCGATCTCGGGCTTCTCGGTGAATGCGGCTGCGGGATAGTTGGAGCAGTGTACGTTTACGCAGCGGTCGGTGTCATTGCCGTAGTTGTTGTCCCAGTCCTGATATACGGGAGCAACGCCGGTGGCCTTCAGAAGGGCCAGCATGGAAACGGCGCCCATTACGTCGGTCTCGCAGGCGGCGGGCATGCCCTTCTGGCTCATCATGCTCATGGAAAGGCAGGCTGCGCAGCCGTAGTTGGCTTCGACGCTGTCCCAGCACTGGATGGCGGATGCTACGCACTCGTGGTCCTCCATCCACTTTTCGATGGTGAGGCTCAGCTTTGCCTGCTTTACTACCTTTTCCTCGGCGATGCCGGGGCAGATATTGCCGTAGGCGCGGATCTCTTCTACCTTTGCGATTACGGCGGGATCGTCATCCTTCATCAGCCATGCATCGGCGAAGATCTCGCTCATGTCTTCGGTAACGACGGACATGCCGGCATTCTGCAGCAGCTTTTCGGAATAGCGCACGGTGCGGAAGGGAGTGACGCGGGCGCCCAGCTGTGCGATGCGGGAAGTGGACATGGCCTTTACCACGGCACAGATCTTTGCAAAGCGCTCAACGTCGGCATGGAATTCCTCGGAATCCACCGCACAGGTGTGGCGGGCAGTGAGGGAATACTTGATGCCGTACTGATAGAGGTTGTTGCACAGGGAAAGCTTGCCGCAGTATGCATCGCGGCGGTTTACCAGCTGCAGCTTGTCCAGGTCGTCATCGCAGGCCTGAATGAGGATGGGCACGTTGAGGCCGCTCATGCGGATGGCGTCTGCAATGCCGGTCTCCTCGCCGAAGTTGGGCAGGCATACGATGATGCCCTCGATCTTATCGGAATTCTCGCGGAACAGCTTTGCGCACTTTTTGGCTTCCTCATGGGTCATGGTCTCGCCCATGTAGGTATCCTCGGTGGAAAGGGTGATGACCTCATGGCCCCACTTTTCCATGGCGGCCAGCAGCTTTTCGCGTGCGGTCAGAACCAGATGATCCGGGAAGAAGGAACGGTTGGATATGATAATGCCGAAAGTAGCCATTGTATTTCCTCCTATTCTGAGTATGCGGCCTGTTATTTCAGCCTTGCGCGTTCGATGGCCTTTTTCCAGCGGGCGCGCATTTCACTGCGGGTCTCGGCGGGCATTTCGGGGCGGTAGATGCGCATGGGTGCATGGCGGGCGGGTATATCCTCGAGGGAGGAATACACGCCGGTCTTTATGCCTGCCATGTATGCTGCGCCAAGGGCGGAGAGTTCGCCTGCGGCGGAGCAGCGTACTTCGCAGCCCGCAAGATCTGCCTGCAGCTGCATCATAAGCGCGTTTTTCGCGCCGCCGCCGTCAGCCATCATGTAATCGGGAGCCTTGCCGGTGAATTCGGTCATGGCTTCGGTCACGTCGCTGTCGCGGTTGGCAACGGATTCAAGGGCGGCTCTTGCGATGTGCGCCTTGGTGGAGCCTCGGGAAAGTCCGCAGATGACGGCGCGGGCTTCCACATCGAAGAAGGGTGCGCCCAGACCGGAAAGTGCGGGCACGAGACTTACGCCCAGGGAATCGGGCACGGTGCCTGCCAGACGCTCGATCTCGTCAGCATCGGCAAACATGCCCATTTCGCGGCACAGCCATACGAGAGTATCGCAGGAGCAGGTGATGTTGCCCTCGGTCTGATAATGTACCTTGCCGCCGTAATTGAAGGCGATGGCGGTGGTCAGTGCGCCGGATTCCATTATGGAAGGCTCGCTGCCGATGTTCATCATTACGGAGGAGCCGGTGCCGTAGCTGACCTTGATGCTGCCGGGAGTGACGCAGCCCTGACCGAAAAGGGTGGCGTGGCTGTCGCCCATTACGCCGGTAATGGGTATGCCCTTCCACAGGCCGAAATCGCCGTCAGTGGGCAGTATCTCGGGTGCGAGCATTGAACGGTACAGGCCGAACATATCGATGAGCCCGTCGTCCCATTCAAGGGTGTGCAGGTTCAGCAGCTGAGTGCGGCTTGCGTTGGAAAGATCGCTGACGTGACGTCCGGTCATGCGGAATACGAGCCAGCTTTCGATGGTGCCCATGCATATCTCGCCGGCTTTGCATCTTTCGCGCAGGTCGGGGCGTTCGTTCAGCAGATGGGCTACCTTGCTTGCGGGATAGTAGGGAGAGAGCGCCATGCCGGTGGTCTTCAGCACATAATCGGCCTTGTCCGCCAGAGAGACGCAGACATCCTGACCGCGCACGTCCTGCCATACGATGGCGCGATGCACGGGTTTGCCGGTGGCGCGGTCCCACAGAACGCAGGTCTCGCGCTGATTGGCGATGGATACCGCGGCGATATCTTCAAGTACGCCCTCGGAAACTTCGTCCATTATAGCGCATACGTTTTCGAATATCTCCTCGGCATCGTGCTCGGCATAGCCGTCCTGCGGATAGTACTGCTGATGGGGACGGCTTGCGCGGCGGACTATGGCGCCGGTCTCATCCACAAGAAACGCCTTGCTGGCGGATGTGGACTGGTCTATGGAGAGGATGTATTTCATTTCAGGGCCTCCGTGACGCTTTCGGCAATGCCGTCGGCGGTGAGTCCGTAATGGGCGAATACTTCGCGGTTGGTGCCGGAATAGAGGGTCTCATCCGGCAGACCCAGTATGCGCATCTTTACGGGGCACTTTTCGCAGATAACTTCGGCAACTGCGCTGCCCAGACCGCCCTTTACGCTGTGCTCTTCAACGGTGATGATGAGCCCGGTCTTTGCGGCTTCGATGATGGCCTTTTCGTCAAGGGGTTTGATGGTATGCATATCGATAACGGAAACATCGATGCCCTTTCCGGCGAGTATCTCCGCAGCCTTCAGGGAGGGATATACCATTTCGCCGCAGGCGATGATGGCGGCCTTCGTGCCGGTCTTCAGCACGTTTACCTTGCCTATCTCGAAGGGACAATCGGCAGTGTATACGTCTTCAACATCGCCGCGGCCCATGCGTACATAGGCAGGTTCGCCGGAATAGGCGATGGCTTTTGTCATTGCGGCGGACTGTGCGGCATCTGCGGGGATGAATACCTGCAGACCCGGTACCGCGCGCATGAAGGCAATATCCTGCACGGCATGGTGGGTGCCGCCCAGTGCGCCGTAGCTTACGCCGCCGGATACGCCGATGACTTTTACATCACGGTGGGAATATGCCACGTCTACCTTTACCTGCTCGGCGGAACGGGTGGCATAGAAACTGGCGGGACCGCAGACGAAGGCGGTCTTGCCTTCGAGGGTGATGCCGGCGGCGATGCCTACGGCGTCCTGTTCGGCGATGCCGCATTCGATGAACTGACCGGGCAGTTCCTTCGCGAAATCGGTAAGGGTGACGGAGCCGCGGCTGTCGGTAGCCAGCGCCCAGATATTATTGTCGTTTTTGGCTATTTCAAGGAGCGTCTCGGTGAACGCCTTTCTGCATGCTTTCATTCCCAGTCAACCCCCTCAACGCCCAGCGCTTCGTAGGCGATCTTCAGCTGTTCTTCGGTGGGCACGTGATGATGCCATTCGGCTTTGTTTTCGGCGAAGGGCAGGCCCTTGCCCTTTACGGTGCGGGCGATGAGGCAATGGGGCTTGTTTCCGCCCTTGCGGCTGTCGAAATATGCCACAACGGATTCCATGTCGTTGCCGTCGATCTCAATTACATCCCAGCCGAATGCGCGCCACTTGTCGGCGAAATTCTCGAGAGCCATAACGTCCTCGGTGGAGCCGCTTATCTGCAGACCGTTTCGGTCGATTATGGCGTAGAGATTGTCCAGCTTGTAGTTTGCGCCGGCCATGGCGGCTTCCCAGACGCTGCCTTCGGCCTGTTCGCCGTCGCCCATTACCACGAATACCTTGTGGCCGTTGCCCATGCGCTTTGCGGCAAGGGCTGCGCCTACGCCTACGGGCAGACCGTGACCCAGTGCGCCGGTGGACATTTCAACGCCGGGAACCTTGTTGTTGGGGTGACCGATGAGGGGAGAACCTGCTTCGGAGAAGGTCTTCAGGTCGGCTTTGGGGAAATAGCCCTTGTCAGCCAGTATTGCCCAGTAGCCTTCAACGGAATGACCCTTGCTCAGAAGGAAATGGTCGCCTTCCTTCATGGTGTGGTAGAATAGGCAGGTGAGTATATCCAGACAGCTCATTGCGCCGCCGGTATGACCGGTCTTTGCGCGGGTTATCATGGTCACCGCATCGGCTCTGCGCTGTGCGGCGATCTTTTTGAGTTCGTTTATCTTTTCCATGTTTATTCTCCGTAGTTGAGCGCGAGCTTTGCGTAGAAGTCCTCCAGAGTCAGGCGGACATCGGTATTATGATATACGCGGATCTCGCGGTTTTCGGGCACTTCGATGTACTTGCCGTCGGGGGCAACGCGGGGCGCCTTCTTCATGGTGTAATTGTCGAGGCGCTGTTTGTCCTCAAGCAGCAGACCAACGGTGGGCTGATCGCCGATGCACCAGGTCTCGCCGTGAGGCCATTCGTTGTTGCCCATCTTGTCGTTGAGTTCGACCATCTGACGGAAGAGATATTCGCCGACCTTGCCGCAGGGGGCTACGCGGTATTCCAGCTCGGCAAGGGAGATGTTGAGAAGCTTGTATACGGGCTTGGGTACCTGCCACAGACCGCACTTGGAGGCAAACACAACATTTGCTGCGTAGATATCCTGGAAGAGGTTGAATTCCCAGCCGCCCTCGGGATATGCGTCGCCGCCGATCCAGATGGCAGTGATCTTGTCTGCGATGGAGGGCTCCATAAGCAGTGCGGAGGCCAGGTTGGTGATGGAACCCTGAACGCCGATGAACAGAGGACGGGGATCATCTTTCAGTGCTTCTTCAATGATGAAGCGGGCGCCTTCGGAATCAACGGGGGTGTGTTCGTCGGGCAGAGCGCGGGTGCAGCCCTTTAGCACGGGATATTCGTCCTTGAGATCCATAAGGTCAAGCATCAGCATTATCTCGTCGTAGCTTGCCTGCATGGTGGTCTCGGGACCGCCGGTGCGCCTGTTTGCCATTTCGAAGTGAGCGGCGATGATGCCCACAACATCGAACATGGGGGTCATGAGATGATGGGCAAGGGCGAACTGATCGTCAGCTTCGTTCTTGCAGTCGGTATCAACTATCATGCGGATCTGCTTCTTCTGAGGTACGCTGAATTTGTAGAGGTTCTTTTTCATCGTGATCCACTCCTTCTTTATTATGATTCTATATTATCATTCACGGGGCGGATGCTGCAATATTATTTAGCAAACGTTTATCTTCAAATGTTGAATAACTCATGAAAACATGGTATTATATCTGCTAAACAATGCTAAACAAGAGGTATGGCTATGAAGGTTACTGTAAGGGATATCGCAAAGGCTGCGGGCGTTTCGCCGGCTACGGTTTCCAATGCCTTCAGCGGAAACAACCGCATAGGCGAGGAGACGAGGCTGCGCGTACTGGAAATAGCCCGACAGATGGGTTACCGCGAGGTGAGCCAGACAAGGCTGAACAGGGGCATACATTTTGTGATATTCAGAAGGCACGGCAGAGTAGTAATCGATTCGCCGTTTTTTGCCGATCTCATAAGCGGCATAGAAAGCGCATGCCGCAGACTCAGATATGAATTGACCATATCCTATGCATACCCGGATGACCGTGAATTTATCGATTCCCTCATAGAAGAGCCTCGCAGACCGCTTATACTGCTGGCGACGGAAATGTCAACCGCAGACCTGCGCCCGTTTCTGAAAGTAAAGGCTCCGATGGTCGTGCTCGACAGCCGTTTTTTGGATATAGGCTTTTCAACGGTGCATATCGATAACATAAAGGCAGGCTATACGGCCGGTACATATTTCATAGGGCGCGGACATAAGAGCTTCGGCATGATATCTTCTTCCATAACTTTCAATAATGTGCGGGACAGGCGCATAGGTTTTGAACTTGCGCTCAGGGAAAGAGGATTTGACCTGCCCGAAGAAAATGTGTTCAATGTTGACCCTACCGTGGAAGGCGCTTATGAGGATATGAGCCGCATACTTGCCGAAAGGAAGGAAAAGATGCCGACGGCGGTTTTTGCTTTCAATGATCTTGTTGCCGCGGGAGCAATGCGTGCGGTGAAGCATCACGGCATAAAAGTGCCTGAGGAGGTTTCTTTTATCGGAATGGACAATATGCCCGTTACCGGTATGCTGAATCCGGCGCTCACTTCGGTCAATGTACCGAAATACGATATGGGACGCATTGCGGTCGAACAGCTGATACGGATCGCGGATGACCGCGAACATCCCCTTGTGACCACGGCTGTGGACGTGCAGCTGGTGGAAAGAGACAGTGTTTTATGATATGCAAAAAACAGCACCTCCGGCTGATGCGGAGGTGCTGCTGTGTTTTTGTCAGTCCACCAGACCGGCTACGTTTTCTGCGCGGTAGCCCAGTTCGTTTCTGAGATATTCCCTGTCGCTGGGGGAGGACATCAGGGCCTTCACGTTGCCTTCGATGGTAACGCCCTCAAGCGCTGCGGGGATGAGCACGGTGGTCATGGGCATTACTTCGATCTCGCCCTCGGGCCATGCGATCTTGCAGGGACCCATGGGAGTGATCATGTGCATGCGGCCGGACATGAGGGGCATCTTGCCGGAAACATTCAGGCGTGCCAGCTCAAAGTTGGGGTCCGCGATGTAATAGGTAATGGAGCCGCCCTTGCACAGCGCGGTGGCGCCTTCGCACTTGGGCAGGATGGATGCTGCGTTGGTAACATCCAGAGCCTTTTCGGTGTGCAGTTCGCGCATCTTTCCGTCGGCGCCTACCCTGCCCCAATCCCAGAAGCGGTAGGTAACGTCGGAGGACTGCTGTACTTCGTAGCACTGAATGCCGCCGCCCAGGGCGTGTACGGTGCCTGCGGGGATGTAGAGTACATCGCCGGGACGTACGGTCACCCAGTTGAGTGCCTTTTCGATATCGCCGGCGGCTACCATTTCACGCAGGTCGCGGCCATTGGTATCGATGCCGTAAGCCAGCTTGGTTTCGGGTTCGCAGGAGAGCACGACCCATGCTTCGGTCTTGCCCAGCTTGCCGCCTTCGTTTGCGCCTGCGTATGCATCATCGGGATGTACCTGCACGCTCAGCAGTTCCTTTGCGTCCAGAAGCTTTATCAGCAGGGGGAATTCGCCTTCGATATCGCCGGTGAGCTCCTTGCCCCAGAGCTTGATCATGCCGGTAAGGGTGTGTCCCGCATATGCGCCGTTGAGAACTACGCTTTCGCGGCCATCAAGGGCAGATACTTCGAGGGATTCGCCGGTCATCTCGTCGGGAGTGTCCTTCATGAAAAGGTCCTTCAGCATGCTGCCGCCCCAGGGGGTGTCGCTGCCATGCCTGAAATAGGGTGCCATAATAAGCGGATACATATCTCGTCCTCCGTGTGTCCCGGCTATTGCAATTATGCGCCGGGCGCTGTATTATCTATATTGATGGGTTTATCTTTCGGGAGTGATCTCGAACCAGTAGCCGTCGGGATCTTCGATGAAATACAGACCCATGCCTTCGTTTTCGAAGCAGATGCAGCCCATTTCGGCGTGCTTCTTCTTGGCATCTTCAAAATCCTTTACGCGGAAGCAGATGTGGGTCTCGTTCTCGCCCAGCTCGTACTTCTGAGGATGATCCTTCAGCCAGGTGAGCTCCAGCTGATAGCCGGTAACGCCGTCGGACATGAAGCACAGCTTGAAGTTGCCGTGGTCGGGCTCGAAAAGGCGTTCTACCTTAAGACCCAGCGCTTCCTGATAGAAGCGGATGCTGGCGTCCAGGTCGGATACGTTCAGGTTGGTGTGATTGAAAACAAACTGCATAGTATTCGCCTCCGTTATAATTCTGTGTGCTGACCGCTTACCGTGAGCGGACGCACGTTATCATACTTCTTTGCAAATTCAATGGCGGCTTCCGGATTTTTCCAGAAATGCATGGGGATGAATATTCCCGGCTGCATCCGCTCGTTGAATATGCATGCGCCCTCGTCATAGCCTTCGCCCATGCGGGGGTCAACGGGGAACATGGCGATATCGATCTTTTCGCCTTCGAGGGTGGACATGACTTTTTCGAAATCCTCCGTGGCCTGTGCGGTCCACTCGGGGTCGTTTTCGATATTCCAGTGCCAGAGATTAAAGTCTCCTGCGTGGAATATGCGATATCCGTCCGCCTCAACAAGAAAGCTTACGCCTTCGTCGGTGGAGCCGAAGGTACGCACATTCACTCCGTTTATGGTGAATGTCTCTCCGACGGCGGGACAGTCAATGATTCCGTTTGCCTGAGTTATCAGTTCCGGCCTGCGATGGTCGCCGTGTGCATGGCTGACCATGGCAAGTACCGGCTTTTCACCAAAGGTAAAGCCGCCGCCGATATAATCAAAGAGCAGTACGGAAGATTCTGTTTCCACGGAAAATCCGCTGTGTTCGTGGTATGTGACACGCATGCCAACACCTCCATGATAAATGTACCATTACCTGCATATAAAGTCAATACCGCCGGGCAATTCGGCGGAGAAAGGAGCGAGGGATGCCTTATTCTGTAAACGTACGCACCGTGGCGGAATTCGCCTTTGAGGGCGGCGACCTGGCGGTGGATTTCTCCGTTGTGGAGCGCATGCGTGAGGGCATGGAAGGACATCTCACGCTTCAGAGACAGCTGGACGATTCGTGGCGTACCGAGGAGCCGCAGGCTATAGACCTGAGGGCGGAGGATATAGACATCCGTCTGCAGGGCAGAGCCGATGCGGTGCGCAGGCATGAAGGCATGCTGACCGTAGAGGAGATAAAGACCACCCGCAGAAATCCCTCCGGCATAGGTGCGGATGAATTTCCGGTGCATTGGGCGCAGGCAGAGATGTATGCCGCCATTATATGCAAAAAAGAGGGCTATGAAAGCTGCGAGGTAGCCATAATCTACTACAACATAAACGGCGCCAGAACCAGATTTTCGCGGAATTACACCGCGCAAAGGCTGTGGAAGCTGCTGTATGAATACATAACGCCCTACGCCCGCTGGATAATGGCTATGGAGGAATGGCGCGGCAAGTTCATGCCGTCGGTAAACAGACTGGCATTCCCGTTTGACAATTACCGCGACGGTCAGCGGCAGATGGCGGCAAACGCCTATGTTGCGGCGCGCGACCACAAAAGGGTAATGATAGAAGCGCCCACCGGCATAGGCAAGACAGCGGCGGCGCTTTTCGGCGCGCTGAAGGCTATGGGCGAGGCGAAGGTCTCGGCGATATTCTATCTCACCGCCCGCACCACCGGCAGACGCAGCGCGGAGAATGCGCTGGAGATAATGCGCGCAAGGGGGCTGAGCGTGCGCAGCGTCACCATTACGGCGAAGGAAAAAAGCTGTGTGCCCGGGGATACCAACTGCTATATGTGCCCCTATTCGGTCGGTTACTACGACAGGCGCCGACCGGTGCTTATGCAGGCGCTGCAGATGGAAAAGCTGGGTGCAGAGGAGATACGGGCGCTGGCAGAGGAAAACCGGCTGTGTCCGTTTGAGCTTTCTCTGGACCTTGCGGAAAGCGCCGACGTAATAATCTGCGATTACAACTATGCGTTTGACCCGAGGGTCAGATTGCAGAGATTTTTTACCAAAAAGAACGGCTGTGTGCTGCTGGTGGACGAAGCGCACAACCTTTCCGAAAGAGCGCGGGACATGCTGACGGCCGAGCTTTCGGGAAGAGAGATAGGCAAACTGCGCAGGGATATAGGAAAGGAAGACCCGCTGTATCCCGCGCTTACGCGTATGCTGAAGGCACTGAAGGCAGGGGAGGATTTCGAAGACGAGGTGCTGACCCGTGCGCCGGACAAGATAGCCATTGCCGCGGATGATCTTATGGAAGCGCTGACGGATTCGATACCATCGGGACATCCCGAAAGGCGCAGGCTGGTAAGACTGCTGCTTGACGCAACGTGGTATGCCCGCAGGCACGGCGAATTTTCGGAGGATGAAAGCCGAGTCATACTGGAAAAGGAAGGCAAGCTTATCCGCGCAAGGCTTATGTGCGTAGACCCATCGAATCATCTGGACAAGTGCCTTAAGAAGGTGGGCAGCGCGGTGTTTTTCTCGGCTACGCTTACGCCGCCGGAATTTTATGCAAGTCAGCTGGCGGTCAGGGAAAATGAAGGCGACGCGATGCTTTCGCTGGCTTCACCATTTCCGCCGGAGAATCAGCTGACGCTTTTGCTGCGCAGCGAAACAAGGTATGCCCACCGCGAGGAATCCATCGGCGAGATATGCCGCGGAATATACGCCATGATGTCCGGGAAAAAGGGCAATTACATAGCCTGTTTCCCGTCGTATGCCTATATGAACATGGCTTATGAGAGATTTGCCATGATGTATCCCGACGTAAGGCTTATAAAGCAGCAGAATAAAATGAGCGACGCCGAAAGAGAGGCGTTCATTGCGGAATTCAGACCTGACCCGAAGGGACATATGCTGGCGTTCATTGCGCTGGGCGGAGTATTTGCCGAGGGTGTTGACATGCCCGGCGACAGGCTTTCCGGAGCGGCAATAATCTCCGTGGGAATACCGCTTATCTGCAGGGAAAGGGAAGTAATACGCGAATTCACCGATGACGGCGAAGGCGCGGGCTATGATTACGCCTACACATACCCGGGATTCCGAAGAGTACAGCAGGCGGCGGGACGAGTGATACGTACCGAGACCGACAGAGGCATAGTGCTTCTGATGGACGACCGCTTTGTGCAGGAGAAATATGTGAATCTGATGCCCGCACACTGGAATGTACGTGTAATGCCCGATGCGGATTCCGTGGCTGCTTCGGTAAAGCGTTTCTGGTCAAGGGGCTCCGCCAATTAAGAATCCCGTGCAGTGGGTACTTTGGATGATTTATGCTGTCCGTCTGCAGGCCGGGGGCGGAGGCTCCGGCTTGCAGAGATAAATAAAAAAAGGCATGTGGATCTGCACATGCCTTTTGTATTTGGAATTTATCGGGGAGCGCAACACGCAAGCTTGTCGAATTCCGTTACCCTGTCGCGTATCTCGCAGGCGTTCTGTGGAGTAACGAATTCTATCATGAAGGGCAGTCCTTCGTTGTGCTTGTGGTAGAGGCTGAGGAATTTCACCCAGTCTATTTCGCCGTCGCCTACGAGGCGGCTGCCCACATCGTTTACGAAGCGATCCTTGCCGTGGAAGTAGGCTATGCGGTCGGAAAGATAGCGGAACATATCCTCTTCGGAGGAATTGGCTATGAAATTGGCGGGGTCAAGCAGCACCTTCAGACGGGGATGACCTATCTGATTTATGATGTCGTGCACACGCTTTGCGGAAGGGACCAGGTCTATGGCGCAGTTTTCCCACGCGATATCTACGTTCCATTTATCGCATTCCTTAAGAAGTTCGCGCATGCTTCGCTTGAGTATCTCGATATCCCTTTCGTAGGTTGCGGTTATCACGCCGCGGTGGTCGGGATTGAAGCCGCATTCGGTGGATACATAGGGAATTCCGTTTTTGCCGGCCAGCTCTATATGGCGCTTGAAATAATTGAGTACGGCAAAGCGCTTCATGTCATCCTGCTCGATGAGGTTGGTGAATATGCCGAGGGACACTATCTCAATGCCGCGGGAGCGGTAGATATCGCATATCTCGCTGAAGCGTTCGTCGGTAAGGTCGGATATGTTGCTTGTGCCGTTATAAGCCCAGTAGCGGGAATCTGAAGCGACGAGGCAGAGCTCGGTGGTGGGGAAGCCGTGTTCCTTCATATAATCGGCGGTCTGTTCGTTGGTCCATCCTGAGAAGCTGCGGGTTACGACGCCTGTCTTTATCATAAACATACCAGCCTTTCGCTTGAGTTATAGTGTTATTATATATTTATCGTGCGCCGAAAGCAATATAAAAACCGCCGTCTGAGACAGCGGTTCGGGATCATTTGGCTTTGAGTATGGCTTCTTCTTCGATGGTGAGTTCCAGAAGCTCCGGATGCTTCAGATAATTCAGCAGGCAGTGCGCACCCTGTGCGTAGTCTGCGCCGCCGCACACGCGTTCATCGGTCACGAAGCCGAGGGGTATCATCAGCTTGCGGGAGATATTTCCGCCGGCACTGGTCAGTTCGCGATCGGGTTTGCCCACGGCGATGAATACCGAGCAGGTACCGAAATTATAGAGATGATGATAGATCGAGGGCAGACCGATGGACATCATGTTGGTGATGAAGAAGCTGCAGTGGAAGGGGCTCAGCTTGTTGATGAAGCGGGGCATGATGCCGAGCCTGTCGGTAAGCCTTGCCAGCGCTACCACGAGAGAGGGCAGTATCGGTATGCGCAGCAGATTTCTCGCGAAATTGGAAGTGCCGTTCTTTTCGCCTTCCTTTTTTGCGCTGGATATTTCCCTGTCCATCTTTTCGGCCACCTGGAATATGGTGTCGGTGGGCTCGAAATCGATCTTTGCCAGTGCTTCCTGAGGAGCGCCGTCCCCGCCATCCTTCAGTACAACAAGGGACATGGTTATCTTTTTGTGCCTGTATATCTTGTTGCCCATCACGAAATAGTTCAGGGCAGGGTGATGATATATGCTGCGCACATATGCGGCGGCGAGTATGGTCATAAAGGATATGTTGTGGGGGTAATCCTTATTCTTCTTTATGTATGCCGCCATGGGCTCGTATTCTGTGGGATATGTAACTTCGTTCATGGATTCACAGCGTGTAGGCATTATAAGCGGCGTAAAGAGGACCATAGGGTCCACGATGCCGGATACGTTATAGCCGTCGTTGCGCAGTCCGAACATAAAAATACCACCTCCGTATGTGTATTGTAACATGATGTATATCATATGAGCAAGATTGCAGACGCATAAAAGGCACAAATTGTTCTAATGCAGGACTAATTATTTGCGCCAAACCGACACGGGTTTGGGGAGGCAGGGTTTCGTATGTTTACAAACTGCGAAAAATATATTATAATTATGTTGTTAAAAGCCGGAAAGGGTGGTTTTTTGAATGAAGATCAGAGAAGTAATGAAGATTCTGGATGCAAAGCTTATCTGTGGCGAAGAGCATCTTGATGTAGATGTAAAGACGGCATGCTCCAGTGACATGATGAGCGACGTACTTGCTTTTTCCAAAGAACATACCGTGCTGCTTACCGGTCTTATCAATCCGCAGGTGCTGCGCACTGCCGATATGCTTGATATCCGCTGCGTTGTATTCGTGCGTGGAAAGCAGCCTTCCGAAGAACTTGTTGAGCTGGCAGGCGAATATGATATAACCCTGCTTTCCACAAAGCTTACCCTGTATATTGCCAGCGGAACATTGTATACCAACGGCCTTATGGCCGGTTGAGAAAGGCCGGTGCTTTATAAATGAGTATCATAAGAGAAGAATACCCCGTAGCCGCGATGGATTTCGTAGTTGCGGGCGAAGCGTCCGGCAAGATAAAACGTCTTCTGAAAAAGCTGGGCGTAAATTTCAATGTGGTCCGCAGGATCTCCATTGCCATATATGAGGCGGAGATCAATCTGGTAATCCATTCCATGGGCGGAAAGATCATACTGGAGGTCGGTGAAAGCGACGTTACGCTGACCGTTGAGGACGTCGGTCCCGGTATCCCCGATATCGATCTTGCCATGAGCGAGGGCTATTCCACCGCATCGGACGAAGTCCGTATGATGGGCTTCGGCGCAGGTATGGGTCTTTGCAATATGGCGCGCAACGCCGATAAATTCGACATCCAGTCCCAGGTGGGCGTAGGAACTAAGATAACCATGATATTCAACCTGTGATCCTGTTCCGGGAAGGAGAAAAAATGAGCGAAAAGTATTTCCATTCCGTGAGGCTGGACCGCGGAAAGTGTGTGGGCTGCACAAATTGTCTGAAGCGCTGCCCCACCGAAGCGATCCGCATCCGCGGCGGCAGAGCCCGCATCGTTGATGAAATGTGCATCGATTGCGGTGAATGTATCCGCGTATGTCAGCATCATGCAAAGGTAGCGGTGACCGACAGCTTTGCGACCATAAATCTTTTCAAGTATCGCATAGCGCTGCCGCCGCCGTCCCTGTACGGTCAGTTCAAAAATCTGCCGAATGTCAAATCTATAGCGGGCGGTCTGAGGCGCATCGGCTTTGACGATGTGTTCGATGTAGGCCGCGGCGCAGAGATAGTTGCCAAGGCGGTAAAGGAAAAGCTGGCCGATCCCATGTGTCCCAGACCGCTTATCTCCTCCGCGTGTCCCGCGGTCGTAAGACTCATTCAGGTAAGATTCCCCGAGCTTATTGAAAATATAGTGGATATCCGCTCTCCCATGGAGGTTGCGGCTACCATCGCCCGCAGGGAATTCTGTGAAAAGACCGGCGCGAAGCCCGAGGAAGTAGGCTGCTTCTTTATCACTCCCTGCCCTGCGAAGGTCACGGCCATACGCGATCCGCTTGGTCATGAGAAGAGCGCTATCGACGGCGCCATCTCCATGCTGGAGATATACGGCCTGCTCTCCGGACAGCTCAAGAAAGTGGCTGCCGATGAAGACGGAACCATGGAGCCCGCAGGTCCTCTGGGTCTGGGCTGGGCACGTTCCGGCGGCGAATGCACTTCCATGGGCGCGGGCGACGAAGCCCTTGCCGTGGATGGTATAGACAACGTAAACGCCGTACTGGAGGCCATCGAAAACGACCGTATGCCCAACCTGAGATTCTTCGAAGGTCAGGCCTGTGACGAGGGCTGCGTTGGCGGTCCCGTGGTATTTGAAAATCCCTTTATTGCCAGAAACCGTATCCGCCGCCTGGTTCAGGACGTGGCAAGCCCCGCCCTCGAGGATATCGTTACAGAAGCGGATGTGGACCGCGTAAGGGACGTGCTGGAATTCGACAAGGAGATAATTTCCGTCGACTCCCTGAGACTGGATACCGATTTCAAGCAGGCACTGGCAAAGATGGACCGCATAGCCGAGGTGCGCAAGAAGCTGCCCGGTCTGGACTGCGGTTCCTGCGGCTCTCCTACCTGTCAGGCACTGGCGGAGGACATCGTGGGCGGTTATGCCCGTGAGATGGACTGTCTGTTCCTTTTGAAGGAACAGGTGCGCAGGATGGCCGAACAGATGGTTGACCTGAGCGAACTGACCCGTGAAAAGTGATATACATACAGGAGATGTGATCAGCATGAAAGTAAAAGAACTGCAGGAAAAGATCGGCGCAGCCGTGCTTACCGGCGATGTGGGCCTTGAAAACGAGATCGAATCCGGATATTGCTGCGATCTGCTCAGCTGGGTTATGGCTCACGGCAGCGCGGGCATGGCATGGGTGACCGTTCAGACTCACATGAACGTTATTGCCGTAGCTACTCTGCACGAGATGTCCTGCGTTATAATCCCCGAAGGCGCTCAGATGGATCAGGAGATAGCCAACAAGGCTGCCGAAGAAGGCATCGCCGTGCTGTGCACCGACAAGCCCGCTTACGAGATCTGCGGTCTTATGTACGCAGGCGGCATAAAGGCCGGAGAGGAATAATATGAAGTACGCCGTGGATCTGCACATCCACTCCTGTCTCTCGCCCTGCGGCGACGAGCTGATGACGCCCAACAATATCGTGAACATGGCCTATATAAAGGGGCTGGACATGATTGCTGTGGCTGACCACAACACCGCCCGCCATCTTCCTACCATAGAAAAGGTGGCAAAGGCGGTGGGCGTGGGACTTCTGCCTGCCATGGAGATAACCACCATGGAGGAAGTGCATCTGCTGGCGTATTTCCGCACGGTGGAACAGGCGGTAAGATTTTCGGATGTGATATACCCTCATCTGCCGCCCATAAAAAACAAGCCCGCCATTTTCGGCGAGCAGCTTGAACTGGATGAGGACGATGAACCCGTAGGCAGCGAGGAAAAACTGCTGATATCTGCACTGGACCTGTCGATAGACGAGATAACCGCAATGATACTGGAACACGGCGGACTTGCTGTGCCTGCGCATATCAACCGCGGCAGCAACGGGCTTCTGCAGGCGCTGGGTTTTGTGCCCCCGGGCTGTGATTTCTCCGCGCTGGAGGTATCGATAGGCATGCCGCTGCCGCACAAGGGAATACCGAAAAAACTGGTGCAGCTGCATTCCTCGGATGCCCACTATCTGGAGAACATGTTCGAAAGGGTGGAATTCCTCGAAATGGATTCGCCCGACGCAGAAGGCTTCTTCAGAATGATAGAAGAAGGCCGCTGGCCGGTATCCGGTTCGACGGACGCGCAAAGTGTAAACAGCCGGTTAGATTAAGTTAACTATGTAAGTGGAATGTTAAAAGTTAACGTACTATTTACAAATAGCCTTATCATGATTAACATACAACCCTTATCACATATGATATAATACAAAGAGACACCTGTCACTATATTCGTCACGAATGTGATATATATCCAAGGGAGGTAAGACACATGTCGGTCATCAGTCAGGAAAAGTACGCTGAGCTTGACAAGGTCATTTCCGAGCTCAAGGGTCAGGGCGGCGCAGTTATGCGTGCTCTGCAGGCAGCCCAGAACATTTTCGGTCATGTGCCGAAGGATGTCCAGATCAAGATCGCAGAAGGCCTGGGCGCAACCCTGTCCGAAGTCTTCGGCGTAGCCACTTTCTACTCTCAGTTCGCACTGGAGCCCAGCGGCGAATACCGTATCGGCGTTTGCCTCGGTACCGCTTGCTACGTAAAGAATTCTCAGGCTATCCTGGATAAGGTAGCAGAGACCCTCAAGACCGCAGTCGGCAAGACTACTTCCGACGGTCTGTTCACCATTAAGGACACCCGCTGCCTCGGCGCATGCGGCCTTGCTCCCGTAATGATGATTAACGATGATGTCTACGGCCGTCTGGTTCCCGAAGACATCCCCGGCATTCTGGACAAGTATCGCGCCTGATAAGCAATGAACGAACTATCGCTGTATATTCTGGACCTTGTGCAGAATTCCGTTTCGGCGGGAGCGGATCATGTGGAGATACTCATCACTGTAAATGACGAAGAGGACTTCATAGAGATCATACTCATCGACGACGGCTGCGGAATGTCCGAAGAGTTTCTTAAAAACGTGGTAAGTCCCTTTACCACCACCCGCAAGACCCGCAAGGTTGGTCTGGGTATTCCCATGATCAAGGCCCTGTGCGAGCTTTGCGAAGGCTCTTTCGGAATAGAAAGCAAGGTCGGCGAGGGCACAAAGCTCACGCTCAGGTTCCGCAAATCGAACATCGACATGCCGCCCATGGGTTCTCTGGAAGATACCATGGTCACGCTGGTGAACGGCTCGCCGGTGAAGCCCGATTTCAGGCTTGTGTACAAGTACCACGGCGAAGAGTTTGAGTTCGATACCGCACAGATCCGCACCGTCCTTGAGGGAGTCCCGCTGGATACTCCGGACGTGCTTCAGTGGATCCGCGCGTTTGTCACAGAAGGTATTGAAGAGGCAGGAAGACTGCCGTAACCCCTATTTCTGCGGAGGTGTAAATTTTATGAAGTCCATTGCAGATCTGGAGAAGATCCGTCAGAAGACGCTGAGCGCCGTTAACCTGCGCCGTGAGAGCGAAGGTACCCGCATCGCAGTCGGTATGGCCACCTGCGGTATCGCCGCCGGCGCCCGTCCCGTTATGACCGCTTTCATTGATGAAATCGGCAAGCGCAACATGCTGAACGTTGTGGTCGCACAGACCGGCTGCATCGGCATGTGCCGTTATGAGCCCATCGTTGAGATCACCATGCCCGGTCAGGACAAGGTAACCTACATCAACGTAAAGCCCGAAATGGTTGCCCGCATCGTTGCTGAGCACGTTGTAAACGGCAGCCCCGTAGCCGAATATACCATCGGCGCAATTGAGAAATAATCGCTCGTAATTTGAGGAGGTAAGGATAATGGACCTTTTCCGTTCAACGATTCTGGTCTGCGGCGGCACCGGCTGTACGTCTTCCGGCTCCCCGAAGCTGTATGAGCGTTTCGCCACGCTGCTTGCCGAAAAGGGCATGGAAAATGAAGTCAAGCTGGTAAAGACCGGCTGCTTCGGCCTTTGCGCCGCCGGCCCCGTTGTTATCGTATATCCCGAAGGCGCTTTCTACAGCGGCATTTCCGTTGAAGATGTTGATACCATCGTAGAAGAGCACCTCATCAAGGGCCGCATCGTGACCAAGCTGCTCTACAAGGACTCTCAGAATGAAGAGACCAAGGAAATCAAGCCCCTGGACGATATCGGCTTCTATCAGAAGCAGAAGCGCGTTGCTCTGCGCAACTGCGGCGTTATCGATCCCGAAAATATCGACGAATACATCGCATTTGACGGCTACAAGGCCCTGGCCAAGGTTCTGACCGAGATGAGCCGTGAAGATGTTGTTGATTGCATCACCAAGTCCGGTCTGCGCGGCCGCGGCGGCGCCGGCTTCCCCACCGGCATGAAGTGGAAGTTCGCAATGGGCTCCACCGGCAAGAAGTATGTTGCCTGCAACGCCGACGAGGGCGACCCGGGCGCATTCATGGATCGTTCCGTTCTGGAAGGCGATCCCCACACCATCATTGAGGCTATGGCAATCGCTGCCTACGCCATCGGCGCAGATCAGGGCTATGTTTACGTCCGCGCTGAGTACCCCATCGCTGTTCAGCGCCTCGAGCTGGCCATCAAGCAGGCCCGCGAGTACGGCCTGCTGGGCAACAACATCTTCGGCACCGACTTCTGCTTCGACCTCGACATCCGTCTGGGCGCCGGCGCATTCGTCTGCGGCGAAGAAACCGCTCTGCTGAACTCCGTTGAAGGCGGCCGCGGTGAGCCCCGCGTACGTCCTCCCTTCCCCGCTGTTAAGGGTCTGTTCGGCAAGCCCACCATCCTCAACAACGTTGAGACTTATGCAAACATCACTCAGATCATCCTGAATGGTCCCGAATGGTTCGCTTCCATGGGTACCGAGGGCTCCAAGGGCACCAAGGTATTCGCACTGGGCGGCAAGATCGAAAACGCCGGTCTGGTTGAAGTTCCCATGGGCACCACTCTGCGTGAGATCATCTATGACATCGGCGGCGGCTGCCCCAACGGCAAGAAGTTCAAGGCAGTTCAGACCGGTGGTCCTTCCGGCGGCTGCCTGCCCGCAAGCATGCTGGATACTCCCATCGACTATGACAACCTGATCGCAGCCGGCTCCATGATGGGTTCCGGCGGTATGATCATCATGGACGAAGACAACTGCATGGTTGACATCGCACGCTTCTTCCTTGAGTTCACCGTTGATGAGAGCTGCGGCAAGTGCACTCCCTGCCGTGTAGGTACCCGCAGGATGCTGGAAATCCTGGATCGTATCTGCGAAGGCAAGGGCGAGGACGGCGATATCGAGCGCCTGGAGACCCTGGCTGCCAATATCTCCAAGTCCGCTCTGTGCGCACTGGGCCAGACCGCTCCCAACCCCGTTCTTTCCACCATTAAGCAGTTCCGCCACGAGTACGAGGCACACATCTACGAGAAGCGCTGCCCCGCAGGCGTCTGCAAGAAGCTCCTCAACTTCGAGATCGTTGCCGACAAGTGTAAGGGCTGCACCCTGTGCGCACGCCAGTGCCCCGTCAACGCTATCTCCGGCAAGGTCAAGGAGCCGCACGTCATTGATACCGCAAAGTGCATCAAGTGCGGCGCTTGCATGGAGAAGTGCAAGTTCGGTGCTATCATCAAGAAGTAAGGCAAGGAGGATAAATACACCATGGCTGATGTAACGCTTAAAATTGATGGCATTTCCGTAACCGTTCCGGCCGGTACCTCCGTACTGGAAGCCGCTAAGGTTGCCGGGGTACGTATTCCTACCCTGTGCTATATGAAGGACATCAACGAGATCGGCGCCTGCCGTCTGTGCCTGGTAGATGCCGGCGGACGTGCACCCGCAGCTGCCTGCGTTATGCCCGTTGAAGCCCTGCCCCGTGATCGCGCTACCGGCGAGATCAACGTAAAGACCAACACTCCCCTGCTGCGCTCCCTGCGTAAGACCAACCTGGAGCTGCTGCTTTCCAACCATGACCGCAAGTGCCTCTCCTGCGTACGCAGCGCTGACTGCGAACTGCAGAAGCTGTGCCGCGAGTACGGTGTAGATGTTGAGGATCGTTTCGATGGTATGCGTACCGACGCTATCAAGGACAACTCTTCTCTGTCCATCGTTCGCGACAATGCAAAGTGCGTTCTGTGCCGCCGCTGCGTTGCTGTTTGCCAGAAGGTACAGCAGGTCGGCGTTATCGGACCCATCATGCGCGGCATGAAGACCCAGATCGCCTCTCCCTGGGGTATGAATCTGGCTGACACCGGCTGCATCAACTGCGGCCAGTGCATCAACGTCTGCCCCACCGGCGCCCTGACTGAGAAGGACGATACCGATAAGGTATGGGCAGCTATCGCAGATCCCTCCAAGCACGTTGTCGTACAGGCTGCTCCCGCTGTTCGCGCCGCTCTGGGCGAAGAGTTCGGCATGCCCATCGGTACCAACGTAACCGGCAAGATGGCTGCAGCAATGCGCCGCCTGGGCTTCGACAAGATCTTCGATACCGGTTTTGCAGCTGACCTCACCATCATGGAAGAGGCCACCGAGCTGGTCACCCGCGTGAAGGAAGGCGGCGTTCTGCCCATGATCACTTCCTGCTCTCCCGGCTGGATCAAGTTCTGCGAGACCTACTATCCCGAGTTCATGCCCAACCTGTCTTCCTGCAAGTCTCCCCACGAGATGGAAGGCGCTGTTATCAAGAGCTACTACGCTGAGAAGTCCGGCATCGATCCCAAGAACATCGTTGTCGTCTCCGTAATGCCCTGCACTGCCAAGAAGTACGAAGCTGCCCGTCCCGAGCTGGGTCACGATGGCATGGCCGACGTTGACGTCGTCATCACCACCCGTGAGCTGGCCCGCATGATCAAGGTTTCCGGCATCGATTTCGTAAATCTGCCTGAAGAGGGCTTCGATCCCATGCTGGGCGACTACTCCGGCGCAGCCGTTATCTTCGGCGTCACCGGCGGCGTTATGGAAGCAGCTCTGCGTACCGCTTACGAAGTCATCACCGGCGAGACTCTGGGCAAGCTGGAGTTCACCGATGTACGCGGCTTCGAAGGCGTAAAGGAAGCTTCCTACAACCTCAACGGTCTGGAAGTAAAGGTCGCTGTTGCCCACTCCACCGGCGCTGCATCCCAGCTGCTGGAGGCTGTTAAGGCCGGCGAAAAGAGCTACACCTTCATCGAGGTCATGGGTTGCCCCGGCGGCTGCATCAATGGCGGCGGCCAGCCCATCGTAGCTCCCTACATCCGCGAGGATGTTGATGTTAAGGGTCTGCGTGCAAAGGCTCTGTATGACGAGGATACCGCTAAGGGCGTCCGTAAGTCTCACGAGCTGTCTGCTGTTCAGGTTCTGTATGATGAGTACTTCGGCAAGCCCAACTCTCATAAGGCCCATGAGCTGCTGCACACCCATTACACCAAGAAGGAAAAGTATAACTAAGTTATATGATTCCGGGCTCCGTGTTATACACGGAGCCCGTTTTCTATGTATGAAAAACCGGACTGCTGCTGCAGTCCGGTTTTTGCGTATGTTATTCGGTTTCGGGAGCTTCTATATTTATGCGGGTATTGCAGAACTGGGCATGCGAGGCATTGCTCCATGCACCTACCCAAAGAATTCCGACGCCGCAGGAGGCAAAGCCAAAAATCCACCGACCAATGAAGCTGAGGTCGAGACAGAACAGGCGCAACCTGTAGCCGTCCATAAGCCTGCGGCTTTCGATGATGCTTGTGTGTTATTTCAGCTTTATGTATATGCCGACAAAGCAGGTGTAGGGCTTGATCAGGTCATCGAAAAACTGCTTGTCGCCTTCTGCGAATTTATGCCCGGAGGCGAACCATTCGTCCCATGCGGCGGTGAAGCAGTCCAGTTCGCAGGTTTCGAGAACACTGAGAGATTCGTTTCCGGAGAGGATTTCTTTCCAGTCGCTTGCGCTTTTGAACATATGGGCATCTTCTCCCAGCCACGGGGACAGAAGTTCGTCGGAGCGGCCGCTGAACTCGTTTTTGATTCCGGGGATGCCGATCAGTATCTCTGCGCCTTTTTTCATAAAGGGCATTATCTTCTCTTCGAAGAAGCCGTCGCTGCCGCCGTAATAGTGATAGGAATCAACGCTTATCATTGCATCGAACTGCCCGTTTTCAAAGGGCAGGCAGTTTGCATCCGCGTTCACGGGAGTCAGCTTATCGGCTATGCCCCAGTCTGCAAAGCGTGCGGCATTGTCTTCGGCATTTATCCACAGGTCGGCGGCGACAACCTTTGTGCCGGTTTCACAGGCAGCCATGAGGCTGGTGAGACCTTTGCCGCAGCCGAGGTCAAGCACGGTATCTTCAGCGGAAAGACGCAGGGGGAATCTGTTCAGCAGCTCTTCCAGAATGCGAAGGCTGCTGGGACCCATCAGCGTATCTTTTGAAACGTATTTTGAATAATCGTTCATGTTTATTCTCCCTTATTCGATTACTATGGTGCCGGAATCATGGGCAATGAGATCATTATAGAATTCGGCGCGGGCGGTGTAATGCCAGGGTTCTACCCAAAGAGTGCCTATTCCGCAGGCCAGCGCACCTACAAAATACCAGCCGATGAAGCTGAGGTCGAGACATAAGAGGCGCCATTTGTTGCCGTTCATCAGGCGGCGGCTTTCGGTGATGCACTGATTGGCAGTCATTTCGGGATGGTCAAGATGTACAAAATATGCCATGGAATAGGAATATGCCTTTATTAATCCGGGTACGAAAAACAGCATGGTCCAAAGATAGATGTAGAGGAACTCCAGAAGTCCCAGTGCGATGGATCTTCCGTCAAAATGGGAGAACAGGTCGCCTACATTTACTTCCTGATTTCCGCGGGTGACATTCAGTATAATGCTCATAAGACCGGACATGAGTGCGCCGACCAGTATCAGCAAAGCAACAGTGCCGGCTATAGGTATCATACTGATGAAATTGCTCAAGAGCAGATAGATGAGAAAGGAGAGAAGGACCATAGTCCACGGTTTGCCGAATATCCTGTCTCCGAGAGAAGCCTTCGCCAGGTCACGGAAATCCTTTGCGGTGAACATAGCCGAACGGCTGTAGTTTTCGGAATTCATTTCTCATACCTCCTGACAGTTTGTATGTATTATTTTAATACATGGCACTGTGTAATGCAATAGTGCTGAATTCTTAACCATTGACATGGATGTATTTATGTGCTAAAATAGGTTCTAATTTCAAAGGCTTTGACCGGAGAAGAGTAGGTTGCTTAAGACGCTTCAGAGAGCCGCCGGGTGGTGCAAGGCGGTGCGCAATGGCGATTGAATACACTCCGAGAGCCGCAGGCTGAAAGGTGAATCCGATTAGGCTGTGCCGGGTACGCCCGTTAAAGCGGAGGGGTATAAGCTGCATGCAGCCGTACCCGTGAAGAGCTTTTGCCGTGAGGCAAAGCTGAACAGAGGTGGTACCGCGGAATTATCCCGCCCTCTGGCCGAAGAAAAAGGCCGGGGCGGGTTTTTTATATGCTCCGGGCAAAAGAAAGCGCCCATTGGGCAGACGGAGGAAAGAAAATGGTCATTACCGATATTCTGAACAGAAATGCGCAGCTCTACGGAAACGACGTTGCGCTTGTGGAAATAAACCCCGAACAGCGTGAGACCCGCCGCACCTGGCGTGAATTCGACCTTATCGAATCCGCAGGCTCCCGCCCCTACCGCAGGGAGATAACCTGGCAGGTATTCAACGAAAAGGCAAACCGTTTTGCAAACCTGCTGCTTTCCCGCGGCGATATGAAGGGCCGCAAGGTCGCCATACTTATGATGAACTGCCTCGAGTGGCTGCCCATCTATTTTGGCATTCTGAAGTCCGGCGCGCTGGCAGTGCCCATGAACTTCCGCTATTCCGCAGATGAGATAAAGTACTGCGCAGAGCTGGCGGATGTTGATATACTCATTTTCGGACCCGATTTCATCGGCCGTATCGAGGAGATAGCCGACGACCTTAAGTGCCACCTTATCTACTGCGGCACCGGCGCTACCCCCTATTTTGCCGACAGCTACACCGAGCTGACTGCGGATTGCTCTTCCGCGGACCCCATGGTATACCTCACCGATAATGACGAGGCTGCTATCTATTTCTCTTCCGGCACCACCGGCTTCCCGAAGGCCATTCTGCATCGTCACAGGAGCCTGATGCATGCCGTGCTTACCGAGCAGGCTCATCACGGTCAGACCAAGGATGACGTATTCCTCTGCATTCCTCCCCTGTATCACACCGGCGCGAAGATGCACTGGTTCGGTTCGTTCCTCGTTGGCGCAAAGTCCATTCTGCTGAAGGGCACCCGTCCCGAATACATTCTGGAGACTGCCTCCAACGAAAAGTGCTCCATCGTATGGCTGCTGGTGCCGTGGGCGCAGGATATTCTGGGCGCTCTGGACCGCGGCGAACTGAAGCTGGAAAATTACGATCTTTCCAGGTGGCGTCTTATGCACATCGGCGCACAGCCCGTGCCCCGCAGTCTTATCCGCCGCTGGCTGGAATACTTCCCCAAGCATCAGTACGACACCAACTACGGCCTTTCCGAATCCATCGGTCCCGGCTGCGTGCATCTGGGCGTTGAGAACGTACATAAGGTCGGCGCAATCGGCAAGGCCGGCTACGGCTGGGAGACCAAGATCGTGGACGAAAACGGTATCGAAGTCACCGGCGACGGCGTGGGCGAACTGTGCGTCAAGGGTAACGGCGTAATGGATTGCTATTACAAGGACCCCAAGGCCACCGCAGCAGTGCTGCACGATGGCTGGCTGTTCACCGGCGATATGGCACAGCGCGATGAAGAAGGCTTCATCTGGCTGGTCGACCGCAAGAAGGACGTTATCATCTCCGGCGGCGAGAACATCTATCCCGTACAGATCGAGGATTTCCTCAACGCCCATCCTTCCGTAAAGGATGTTGCCGTAATCGGTCTGCCCGACGAGCGTCTGGGCGAGATCACCTGCGCCATCATTCAGGTGGTACAGGGACGCATACTTACCGAGGAAGATGTAAACGAATACTGCCGCAAGATGCCCCGTTACAAGAGACCCAAGATGGTCATCTTTGCAGATGTTCCCCGCAACCCCACCGGCAAGATCGAAAAGCCCAAGCTGCGTAAGCTGTACGGCGGCGACGGTCTGGTAGCGGCACAGAACAACGGTTAAGATATGGACTGCGTGTTCTGCCGCATAGCGAGCGGCGATATACCTTCCATGAAGGTGTACGAGGACGATAATACGCCGGTATTTATGGATATTGCCGGAGATGCAGACGGTCACATGCCAGCTATACCAAAAGAACACGCGGAAAATGCGCCGGACAATCGGTGTCCCACTTTCGCATCCACATCATCCCCCGTAAGACAGGCGACTGCATAGACGCTTGGCCTGCATTTGACGGGGCGAAAACGGACATCAAAGAGATGCATGAAATGCTGAAGATGGAGGAGTGTATATGAAGATCAATAACAGATGGCTCAGACTCGCAATGGCTACATTTGCCCTGCTGATGGCGGGCATCGTATATGCATGGTCTTTCTTCAAGCCCCCCATTGCCGAGATTTACGGCTGGGACGGACGCGCTTCCGGTCTGCAGCTCAATTACACGCTCACCCTTTGCTTCTTCTGCCTTGGCGGACTTGCCGCAAGCTTTGCGGGCAAAAAGGTATCCGTCCGCGGCAGGATGCTTATTGGCGCCGCGCTGCTGTGCGCAGGCTTCGTTATCGTTTCCACTCTCACCGGCACGAGCCCCTTCCTGCTGTACCTCAGTTACGGCATAATGGCGGGCACGGGCATCGGCTTTGTATACAATACCGTTGTCGGCGCCACAACTCCCTGGTTTCCGGACAAGAAGGGTACCGCTTCCGGCATAATGATGCTGGGCTTCGGCTTTTCCTCTCTGGTGCTGGGCAATCTGGCGGCAAAGCTGTTTGACGTTATCGGCTGGCAGAATGTTTTCCGTGTATACGGCCTCGGCATCGGCGCGGTGCTGGCAATCGTGGGCTTTTTGCTGCGCATGCCCAGGGAAGGCGAAGTGCCCGCTGTGGCAGCCGCTGCTTCTTCAGACAGCAAGGATTACACCACTCTGCAGATGCTGAAGAGACCTTCCTTCTGGATGGTATTCTCGGTCATCATGCTCATCAATGCCGTTGGCTCCGTTGCCATCGGTCAGTCCAAGGATATGATACTCGGTGTGGACGAAAACGCACTTGCGCTGGCAGGACTCGCCGCGAGCCTTGTTTCCGTAATGAACGGCGTGGGCCGCTTCATCTGGGGCACGCTGTTTGACAAGATAGGCATGCGCCGCACACAGTATGTACTGTGCGTTGTGTTTATCGCGGCGGCACTCAGCATGTGGATGGGTATCGTGGCCGGCTCCACTGTCATCGTATTCCTCGGCATTTGCCTTGCGGGCATGAGCTACAGCTTCTGTCCCACCGCGACCACTACTTTCTCCCTGGGATTCTACGGCAAGAAGAACTTCCAGCTGAATTTCGCGGTAATGACGCTGACCCTTATCCCCGGATCATTCGCATCCACTATCGTCGGCGGCATGAGCCTTTCCGGAACTTTCGCGCTGATGACCGTATTTGCCGTTGTTGGCTCGGCTATCAACCTGATGGTGAAGAAGGCATAAACGTCAGTAGACTTCTAAATTGGAAGATGGGTGAACTATGATATACACCGAACTTACCAAAAAGGCGATGCGCATAGCGTATGATGCACACGCAGGTCAGACGGACAAATGCGGAGTGCCGTACATATTTCATCCCATCCATCTGGCTGAACAGATGACGAGCGAAAAATCCTGCTGCGCTGCGCTCCTGCACGATGTGATGGAGGATACCGATATCACCGCAGAGCAGCTGCGCGAGATGGGCATACCCATAGACGTCATGTTTGCGCTGCAGCTGCTGACCCATGCACCGGATGTGGAATATATGGATTATGTGCGGGCGATAAAGCAGAACGCCATCGCGAGAGAAGTAAAGCTTGCCGACCTTGCTCATAATTCCGACCTTTCCAGAATGGACAGGGTTTCCGAAGTGGATATCAAGCGCTGCCGCAAATATGCGCAGGCAAGAGCAATATTGGAAGAATGAAAAAAAGCACCCGTTTTCAACAAACGGGTGTTTTTGTGTACTTGACTGAAGTTTATAAATAGGTAATAATAATGGTATATCATTTATTTGCGGGAGACAGAAATGGCAGAAATTACCGTTTCCGGCGTCACGAAATCCTTTACCCAGGACAGAGTGGTGCTGGATGATGTATCGTTTGTGGTGGATGTGGGTGAACGCGTAGGTCTTTTGGGCGGCAACGGTGCCGGCAAGACCACCCTTTTCAAGATCATCACAGGCGAAATGAGTCCCGATAAGGGAAATGCCTATGTGGCAAAAGGACGCAGGCTGGGCTATGTGGCGCAGCTGAACAGATATGAAAGCTTCGAACTGGTCGAGGACGTGCTGCGCGAGGCATACCGCCGTGTGCTGGATATATCCGCCGAACTGGAAATGATGCACGCGGATATGCATAACGTAAACGAGGCGAGGTATGACGCGCTGCTCAGAGAATTCGAAGCACTGGGCGGCTATGAGTGGGAGACCGACCTGAACAAGATAGCTGCAGGTCTAAATATCACTCCCGATATGCGTGCACGCAGGTTTTCCGATCTTTCCGGCGGCGAGCAGACGAGGGTGTGCCTTGCAAAGCTTATAATGGAAAAGACGGATGTGCTGCTGCTGGATGAGCCCACCAACCATCTTGATATGGAATCCCTTGAATGGCTGGAGGATTATCTTATTCACTTCAAGGGTACTGTACTGGTAATTTCTCATGACCGCTATTTCCTTGATGTAGTGGTCGAGCGCATTGTCGAACTGGAAAACGGCAAGCCCGAATTCTATACCGGCAATTACAGCTATTATGTGCAGGAAAAGGAACTGCGCTATCAGCAGCGGCTCATGCAGTATCAGCGCGAGCAGGCAAAGGTGAAGCAGCTGGAATTCCAGATAGAGCGCCTGAAAGCATGGGGTTCGGTGTATGATAATCCTGCGCTGCACAAGAAGGCTGCGGCTATGGAGAAGCGCATAGAGCGCATCGCTCAGACCGACAGGCCCACAAAGCAGACCCGCCTTGATATGGATTTTGCATCCGAGGCTTTCCGTGCGGACAGGGTAATGTCCGTTGACGGGCTCACCAAGGGCTATGACGGCAGGACCCTTTTTGCCGATGTCACCCGTGAGATTCGCGGCGGCGGCGAAAAGGTCGCGCTGCTTGGGCCTAATGGCGCGGGAAAGAGTACTTTTCTCAAGATAATACTGGGCGAAGAGACCGCCGACAGAGGCACGTTCAAATTCGGTCCCTCCGTAAGGGCGGCGTATCTGCCGCAGGTGGTCACCTTTGAGCATCCCGAGCGCACATTGTATGATACGCTTTTGTACGAAGGCAATTGTGAGCCGCAGGAAGCCCGCGACAGATTGGGCGCCTTCCGTTTCAGCGGCGAGGACCAGTTCAAGACTGTAAGCCAGCTGTCCGGCGGCGAAAGGGCGCGACTGAAACTGTGCCTTATAATGATGTCCCGTGCAAATCTGCTGATACTGGACGAACCGACGAACCATCTGGACCTTGCTTCCCGCGAATGGATAGAGGAAGCGGTCGCCAGATTCGAAGGCACTCTGCTGTTTGTATCCCATGACCGTTACTTCGTCAGAAGGTTTGCCAACCGCGTGTGGGAGATAGCCGACGGTAATTTCACGGATTATCCCGGCGATTACGAGCGCTACCGCCGCGTGAAGCAGCTCAACGCCATAAAGCCCGCAGCTGCTCCCGAGAAACCCGGGAAGGAAAAGCAGGAAGTACCCCAGAAGAAATCCGGTCGCGACCCCAAGGCGGAGCGCAGGCTGAATGTGCTGGAGAGGGATATTGCCAAAAAAGAGCAGGAACTTGCTGCCTTTGACGATAAAATGGCGGAGGTTGCCAGCGATTACGTGAAGCTCAATGAACTTATGGCTGAAAAGCAGGCCTGCGAGGCGGAGCTTGAAGCCATGTATGAGGAATGGGAAGCTGCAGCTGCAGCACTCGAATAAAAAGGAGGAATAATGCCTATGATGAAGAAACTGACAGCTATCTTACTGTGCCTGATGCTGTGTGCAATGAATGTATCTGCCGAACAGGCCGGTCTTGGGATGATATCCCGTATGATCACTCCGGAAGCTGCATTCGCAGGACCCAGCACCGAATTCAACGTGGTTACTGCCTGGTTTATGCTTATCAACTGCATGGGTCAGACCGAGACCGACACCGCACAGCAGATGAATGCACTGGGCATGGATGTGATCGTTCAGAAGAATTACAACAAGCCTGTGTCCGATCATTCCCATACCAGCGGATTTACCATGGGCGCAGGTCAGCTGCCCGTGCGCGGTGAACAGCGCAATGCGGTTATCATCACTATCCGCGGCACTTCCGACGGCGAGTGGTACTCCAATTTCGACTTTGCGGGTGTTTCCGGCGGTGATTGCACCGTTGCGGAAAATTTCTACGCCGCTTCCGAAGATATATATGCATATGTGAAGCCCGAGCTGGACGCTATTGAGAATCCCGTGATTATCGTGACCGGCTATTCCCGCGGCGCTGCCTGCGCGAATCTTATGGGTCTTATGCTGAACGAGGACTTCCCCATGGAGGATGTGTACGTATATACCTTCGCTACCCCCAACACCATCCGCGGAGAAGTGGATAACGACGGCAATATATTCAATATCGTCAATATGAACGATATGATCACCCATATGCCTCCTCAGGCATACGGCTTCAGCCGTGCGGGCACCGATATCGAGCTGCGCGATCCCGAATATGTGAATACGGATATGCACAATATGTTCATTATGATGCTTGGCGTGTGTCCCGATATCGATTCTTTCTATAATGACCGCCATGCAGTCGATGCTCCCGGACTTTCCGAAGACGGCATAACCATGTGCGAGGTGTTTATGAAATTTGCCGACCTGACCAGCGGCGATGCCGTACTGGTCGCGGAGGCACAGGAGTTCCTTGGCACAATTATGATGACAGAGAATGATTTTACTCAGTTTATGCCCCTGTTCTATTCCGCAATGATCGGCGGCGGTGATGTAAATCAGCACATGCCCGATGTATATGTGCAGCTGATGCTGCAGCTGGGCTTCGGCAATTAATGCCATTAACAGAAAACCCACCGAAGAAGCTTCTTCGGTGGGTTTTTTATTATTCTGCCAGTTCCTTTGCTGCGTCCTGCATGAAGCGTTCGTAGGTGGGAACGTGGGTATTGTTGGAAAGCATTACCAGTATGAAGGGTTTTTCGCTCATTACGATGGCGGCGTCATGGGTGGTACCGTCGTCTTCGCCGGTCTTGTGGGCGATATCGCAATCGAGGAAGAAGGGTATTTTGCCGTTGAGGCGCTGATCCATCATTATGGAGAGCATCTTTTCAGAAGCTTTTTCCGATACAAGCTGCTTGTCCCAGATGAGCTTCAGCAGCCTGCCGACGCCCTTTGCGGTTATGTAGTTCTGTACGCCTCTGCGGGAAGCCTCGCGGTCGAACAGACGGCGGTTGAGACGGCAGCCTTCGGCGCCGACAGAATCGATGAGCGAATTGATGTTTTCAATGCCGAGCCTGAAGATGAGCATGTTGGTGGCGGTATTGTCGCTGAGGATTATCATCAGCACAACCAGATCCATTGCCGTTACCTTCAGTCCGTCATGCATGTAAGTGAGCGCGCCGCAGGAGGGCATCTTCATGGAAGGCTCGATGGTGAACTCCTCATCGGGAGAGATGCTGCCGTCTTCAAAGCGGCGGAATGCTTCCGCCATGATGAACAGCTTTATTACGCTTGCGGCAACAAGGGGCATATCCTCGTTGAAGGATGCGGTGCTGCCGGATGCGAGATCCATGTACCAGAGAGAGGTATCGCCGGGCATATCATGAGCACGGGCAATTATATTCTCGATCATGACGGTCATCTCCTGTTATTTGGTGAGGAATTCTATACCGCTGTATGCGTCGGTCTCGCGGGATGTAGTCATGCCTGCAGTGGGGATCGTTGAAAGCACCATGCCGTTACGGAAGCACAGGCCCATAATGGGCAGGTTATCAACGATATAGAGCTGGAGCTGACTGTATGCCAGCTGCATGCCCTGCTCATCTCCCGCGGTAGCGCAGTTGGTAAGCATCGTATTCAGGTTATTGTTGGTAACGCCGGAATAATTGATGCGTCCGTTTTCGGAAAGCATGGGGATGAGATCGGGTACTTCCGAAAGGGTGAGGGACACAAGGGCGAGATCAAAATCGCCGTTTTTCAGACGCTTGCTGACTTCGCTGCGGCCAAGCACCTCGACACTTGCGTTTATGCCCACGGCACGCAGGTCTTCGGCGATCTTGTATGCGGCGTTTCTGCGCACGGTGCTTGTAGGCTCGTCGTATACGATGATGTTCACATCGATATACATCAGTACGTTGTTTTCGACTTTATTCAGCAGCGAATCGCCGGTCAGGTCCTGCCATCCGGATTCCTGCAGACAGTAGAAAGCTCGTTCGGGGCTGTAGTAATATACTGCGCTGCGGCTTTCGTACAGCCATGATGAAGGCGGAATGGGAACTTCGCACTGCTGCGCCATGTTCAGATAGACATTTGACATGAGGGTGTCGTAATCTATGGCGTACATTATGGCTTTGCGTACGTTCAGATCTCCCAGAGCGCCGCTCATGTTGGGTATCATCACATCATACGAGGTGGTCGAATAATCGATAAAGCCTGCGTATGAAAGTTTTTTCGTAAGCGCTGCTGTGTAGGAACGGGTCTGGAACATGTCTATTTCGCCGGTCTGAAGAGCGGTTATCAGGTCGCTCACATCCCAGTAATGGCGGAAATCCAGCGTATGCACAGTGGGCTGATGTTTCCACCAGAGAGGATTGGCTTCAAGACGTATGGATTCATCCTGCACGAACGAGGTGCACCAGTAGGGACCCGTGCCCATGGGAATGTCCGCATAAGCAGTGTCGCGCTGAACAACAGGAAATGTGAGGCAGTAAAGTGCAAGCAGACCGGGATAGGTGCACTTTACTTCCAGGGTAAAGGTGTCTGTTGCCGTCATGCGCTCTATCTTTGCGGCACGGCTGTAGTATGGGTTTGTGTCCTCGGCATTTTTGAAATTGCGCCAGGATTGGACGATATCTTCGGCTATCAGTTCGATGCCGTTGTGGAACAGCACACCGCTGCGTATGGTAATGGTCCATACGCCGTTTTCATCACAGCTCCAGGTTTCTGCCAGCAGGGGCTGCGGCTGCATGCTGCCGTCCAGTTCAAACAGGGATTCATACAGCAGAGAACCTATGCTTATCATATCGCGCTCAGTGCAGACGAAAGGATTGGGCTTTGCGCCGTAAGAGGCAAGATATCCCAGCGTTACGGTGGTGTCGTCTGCCTTTGCGGATGCGGGAATATATGTGAGCACGAGAGCAAGCGCACACAGCATAGACACTGTGCGCAGTATAAATTTACTCAACGGTGAGCTTTTCATATTCGATAGAATAGTATTCATAATATCTCAACACCCTGTCCACGTAAGTGTTTGTGGAGTCATAGCCGATCTTGACAAGCGTTTTTCCGTCCGGGCTGTATTCCGGGTCGTCGAGCCACTTGTCAACCGTGCCCTGACCTGCATGATAAGCAGCGGTGGCACAGCGCATGTCTCCGTCATATCTGTCCATAAGGAATCCCAGATACCATGAACCGTAGCGTATACCCGTGGCGGGGTCATGCAGCGCTTCAACGGTGCATTCTTCGCCGAATTTGCCGGCTATCCAGTCGCCGGTATCGGGCATTATCTGCATAAGACCGCGTGCGCCTACAGAGCTTATCGCTTCCGGATTATAGGAAGATTCGGCCATTATAACGGCGGCAATGTAGGCGGGCGGGATGCCGTTGTCTTCGGCAGCGGCAATTATTTCAGTGGTATATTTTACCGGATAGGCGGCCACCTTGGAATCGTTTATGCGCATAATCGCGAAAGCCAGTATGCACATCAGCAGCAGCGCTATGAGTATCGCAAACACCGCGCCGAAGGCGCTGCGCTGCTTTTTATGGGTGCGTCTTTTGTTGGTCATCGGTTTTCTCCGTCAGCGGGAGCTCCTGATAAGCTGATTGTAGATACCGGTGAGCTCGCTTTTGAATTTTTCAATACTCTGATTATTGGATATTACGCGGGTAGCGCGGGCACAGCGCTCGGCATCGGTCATCTGGCTGGCGAAACGGGCTTCTGCGTCTTCGCGGGAGAGACCGTCGCGGCTCATTACGCGGCGGATGCGCTCCTCTATATCTGCGGATATTACCCAGGTCACATCGCACAGTGCGTCCATGCCGGTCTCAAAAAGCAGGGGGACATCCATGAGCACGGCGTCTTCGCCTGCTTCACGGGCGGCATCTGCCATTTCAAGGGAGATGCGCTGCACGCGGGGATGGATTATTCCCTCGAGAGTATGGCGGGCGGCCACATTTGCAAATACCACTGCGCCAAGTGCGCGGCGGTCAAGGGTGCCATCGGCAAAGAACACATCGTCGCCGAATGCCTCGCGGATAGCGGGCAGTGCCTCGCCGCCGGGAGCGGTGAGGGAACGGGATATTGCGTCTGCGTCGATGTGGGTCGCGCCTAAAGATATCAGATGTCTGGCTGCTTCGGATTTTCCGCTGCCCATGCCTCCGGTAAGTCCGATTATCAGCGTCTTATTTGCACTCAAGCCAATTCCTCCCAATGGATATGTCGGTCTTCAAAGGTACCCTGAGCTCTGCCACGGATTCCATGCAGCTGCGCAGTATGCGCTGTGCTTCTTCGGCTTCGGCTTCGGGGGCCTCTATCATAAGTTCGTCGTGCACCTGCAGTATGAGCCTTGCCTGCAGGCCCGCATCCTTAAGCGCGCGATGTACGCGCACCATGGCGATCTTGATTATATCGGCTGCGGCGCCCTGAATGGGGCTGTTCATCGCGCAGCGCTCGCCAAAGGAGCGGATGTTGAAGTTGGAACTCGCAAGTTCGGGGATATAGCGCCTGCGTCCCATTATAGTGCGGGCATAGCCATGCTCTTTTGCGAAAGCAACGGAGCTGTCGAGATAGCTCTTTACGCCGGGATAGCGGGCGAAGTAATGTTCGATGTATTCCTTTGCCTCGGCGCGGGAAACATGAATGTTGCGTGCAAGGGTAAAATCGGAGATTCCGTATACGATGCCGAAATTAACGGCCTTTGCGGCGGAGCGCATTTCGCCGGTGACCTCCGCGGGGGAGATGCCGTGCACCTCTGCAGCGGTCATGCGGTGGATATCTTCGCCTGAATTGAAGGCGTATATCATGGTCTCATCGCCGGAGATGTGGGCCAGCACCCTCAATTCTATCTGAGAATAGTCGGCGTCAACCAGTACCCAGCCGGGGCGTGAAACGAATGTCCTGCGGATCTCGCGGCCCAGTTCGGTGCGTACGGGAATGTTCTGCAGATTGGGTTCAAGAGAAGATATGCGGCCTGTTGCGGTCGCGGTCTGATCGAAAGAAGTGTGCACCCTGCCGTTTTCATCGCGCATGCGGATGAGCGCGTCGATATAGGTGCTTTCAAGCTTCTTGTATTTGCGGTATTCCAGTATCTTTTCGCAGATGGGGTAATCGCCTGCAAGATTTTCCAGAGTTTCGGCGTTTGTGGTGTAGCCCTGGCTGGTCTTCTTGGGAGCGGGCAGGCCCATCTTCACGAACAGCAATTCGGAGAGCTGCTTCGGAGAATTGATGTTGAATTCCTCGCCGGCCATGGCATATATTTCTGCGGTCAGTTCGGAAATGCGCTGCTTGTAAGTCACGCCCAGTTCACGCAGTGCCTTTTCATCCACCAGGAAGCCTTCCCTTTCCATTGAACGCAGCACGTGAGAAAGGGGAAGTTCGATCTCCCTGTATACATGGGTCATCTCTGCTTCTTCCAGCTTTTTCGCGTAGATATCGTACAGGCGCTTTACAGCAAGTGCGGGACATGCATGATGCACTGCGGCGATATCCTCGTCTTCGCTGAGAGCGGCAGAGGTAAAAGCCTTGCGCTGGGGATTTGCGCAGTAGGCCATAAGCGCTACATCATCGCAATTTCCGTCAAGGGTTATGCCGCAGGTGTATACGGGGATTCCGGGGAGAAGCTCCTTCACGACATCGATCGCGTCTTCTGCGGTCACGCCGGGAGTCAGGAGATCACCGCCGCCAAGGGCAAGGGATGCGTTGAGTCCCTCGGTTGCAACTGTAAATGCGTCGTCAGCGTCAATGGCAGCCCATTTTGCGGATGCGGCTGCATTTTTCAGAACTTCGCGCAGCGCGTTAATGTCCTCGAGGGTCATGACTTCGATTTTTTCTTCCTCGGCGGCAGGCTGTGCGGGCGCATCCTGAGAAACTGCGGGAGCCATTTTGGAGAGACGCTGGCACACCTGATTCATGCCAAGTTCGCGGAAACGGAACATTGCGCCGCCTATATCGCCCATCTTCAGATCTTCTACGGTTATCTCAAGGGGAACGCGGCGGTCTATCTCCGCCAGCTTTCTGCTCATGCGGGCTTCGGCGGTCTGAGTCATGAGCCTTTCGCGCAGTTTGCCTTTTTCGTTGGTCTCTGCAAGGGCGAGGGCGGCTTCGAGATCGCCATACTGGGAGATAAGCCTGAGTGCAGTCTTTTCGCCGATGCCGGAGATTCCGGGGATGTTATCGGAGGAATCGCCCATCAGCGCTTTTACTTCGATGAGCTGTTTGGGAGATACTCCGTATTTTTCCTGCACATATTCTTCGTCAACGATGACGGTATCGGAAAGACCCTTTCGGGTGTACATGATGCGGGTATGCGGGCCGGCAAGCTGGAAGGAGTCCCTGTCACCGGTGATGATGAGCGCATCGTCACCGCTTTCTTCGCACATTTGGGAGATGGTGCCGAGTATATCGTCTGCCTCAAAGCCGGGCTTTTCGATAAGCGGGATGCCCATGAGGGAGATAAGTTCGCGGATGACGGGATCCTGTGCGCGCAGGTCGTCGGGCATGGGAGAGCGGGTGGCCTTGTAGCCGTCAAACATCTGATGACGGAAAGTGGCTGCCTTTGCATCAAAAGCGACGGCCATGCGATCGGGCTTTTCGTCCGCTATGAGCCTCAGCAGCATCATGGCAAAGCCGTGTATTGCTGTAGTGGGAGTGCCGTCCGGTGCGGTCATGGGAGCGGTGGCCAGCGCATGATAGGCGCGGTACATAAGGCTGTATCCATCGAGCAGGATGACCTTCATAACGGCCTCACCTCCTGATTGTCTGATAAATATCGGCAGCTGCATAAGAGCAACCTTAACCTATTATATTATACATCATTTTTTGACGCGTTTATTGCATTTACGGTTTCATTGATGTAACGATTTGCGCCATTTATGGACAGAATAGGATTATGTGTGGTATTATATGGTGACTGAAAAGGATGTGAGATGTTTGAAAAAGGCAAATATACTGCTTGCCGTACTTCTTCTGCTGCTTGTAACGGCCATTGCGTATTTTATGCTTGGCACGGGAATAAATGTAGACGCAGCCGCTGCCCGTGAAGGTCAGTATATCCGCTGCGAGCTCACTCTTTCAAACGGCAGTTTGTTTGACTATGAATATATGGAGTTTATACTGCTGGGACCCGACGGAGCGAAGATGGGCGAGGTCGATATTGCCGGACAAACGCTTGAACGTCTTTCACAGGAGCGTACCACGGTGATATTCCTGCCGGTGGAAAATGAGCCCTGCAGGCTTGAGATAGGTTACTATGTGTTTGGTATGAGAAAATCGGTGACTGTGAATGTGCAGTGACATAAAAAATCCCCCGCAGCCGCTTTGACATGAGCAGCTGCGGGGGATTTGAATGGGCCGGTTATTTCACGACGCCCTTTTTGAGGATTATGTTGGCATAAAGCGCGGTCTCGCCGGTGGCAATGATGGCATAAGCCTTCTTTGCGCGGTCGTAGAATTCGAAGCGTTCGATCATTTCGATATTATGGTCGCCTTCGCGTTCCTTGATGATGCGCTTGTAGTCTTCCCAGATAACGGGTACCACGGTGTCTCCGGGAACAACCGCCATGAGACCAACGGGTGCATCAACGTAAGTATCGAGAGGATACAGTTTCAGCAGCGCGTCCAGAATCTCGCATACGCCGTGACCGTCAAGCCTTACAAGACGCTGGGCATTGGATGCGGCGGGGAAATTGCCGTCACCGATGACCAGTTCGTCGCCGTGACCCATTTCCATGATGATCTTCAGAAGTTCCGGAGAGATGATAGGATCGATACCCTTAAGCATAAAACACACCCCTTAACTTTATTGCTTTGATTATATCACGATTACATAGTCTTATCAATATTGCATGATTGGCGATTTGCTGATAAAATATAATGTGAGTACCCGTGTGCATGCATCGGCATGCGCATATATCATATATAAATAAAGCCTATTGAGGCATACAGGAAGGCGGTGCAGAGGTTGGGCAGGATTATTGCAATTTCCAACCAGAAGGGCGGCGTGGGCAAGACCACCACATCGGTGAATCTTTCCGCATGCGTTGCCGCCGAGGGAAAGCGCACCCTTATAGTTGACATTGATCCTCAGGGAAACGCCACCAGCGGACTGGGCATGGCGGAGCATGAGGGACTGAATATATACGATGTGCTGGTAGAAGGCGCAGACGCTTCGAAGGCGGCGGTGGACACCGGCTTTTCCGGGCTGATGCTCATACCTGCAGGTATCGAGCTTGCCGGTGCGGAGATAGAGCTGGTAGGCGCGGAAGGACGCGAGGAGCTGCTCAAAAAGGCGCTTCTTCCCCTGAAGGACGAATACGATTACATATTTATCGACTGTCCCCCCTCTCTCGGTCTGCTTACCCTTAATGCGCTTACCGCGGCGGACGGTGTGCTGGTGCCCATTCAGTGCGAATATTATGCGCTGGAAGGCGTGGGTCAGCTGATGAACACCATAAAGCTGGTGCGCAAGAAGCTGAACCCCGACCTTGTGCTGGAAGGCATTGCGCTTACCATGTACGACGCACGCACGAATCTGGGCGCGCAGGTAGTGCACGAGGTGCGCTCCCACTTCCCGGAAGAGGCTTTCGAGACTCTTATTCCGAGAAACGTGCGTCTCAGCGAGGCGCCCAGTTACGGCATACCGATAAGCGAATATGATCCCAAGTGCGCAGGCTCCGTTGCATACAGGGAGCTTGCCAAGGAACTCATCGAAAGAACAGAATGACGGAATTTTTCCTGAAAGCACGGCTGTAGCGCCGTGCGGGAGGTATTGATATGGCAGTAAAGAAACCCCAGCGCAGCGGTCTGGGCCGCGGTCTGGGCGCATTGCTGGGCGATGATGTAGTCGCCGCCGCAGCAGCTGAAGAAGAGAAGAAAACGGACGAAGTTGTGCACCTGCCCGTGCGGATGGTGGACCCCAACAGGGAACAGCCCCGCCGTGCTTTTGACGAAGAGGCGCTGAAAGAACTTTCCCAGTCCATTGCGGCCGTGGGTGTTCTGCAGCCCATAATCGTTTGCAAAGAGGGCGAGAGATATTCGATCGTTGCCGGCGAACGCCGCTACCGCGCGGCCCGTATGGCAGGGCTGGAAGAAATTCCCGCTATCGTGCGCGATTGGGAAAAGCAGGCCCGTCTTGAGGCGGCGCTGATCGAAAACCTGCAGCGCAGCGACCTGAACCCCATTGAGGAAGCCATGGGTGTGAAGCATCTTATGGACGAGACCGGCTTCACTCAGGAAAAGGCCGCGGAAAGGCTGGGCAAGAGCCGTCCCGCGCTGGCAAACCTGCTGCGTCTTCTGACCCTTCCCGAAAATGTGATAAATATGCTGCGCGACGGCAGACTTTCCGCAGGTCACGGCAGAGCTCTGGTCAGCGTTGACAAATCCAAGCAGGAAAAACTGGCTCAGCTGTGCGTGGCACAGGGCTGGTCCGTAAGACAGTTCGAAAAGATATGTCAGGCGGCAAACAAGCCTGCAGAGGAGGAAGCTCCCGCAAAGGTGCGCAAGGATCCTCAGCTCAAGGAGCTTGAGACTCTGGCAAGGGATACCCTCGGTCTGCGTGCAAAGCTGGACGGAGACATGAATTCCGGCAAGATAGTGCTGAACTATTATTCACAGGACGACCTGCAGCGCGTTTGGGATGCGCTGACGAGGCTGAAGTAACATGAATAACAACAAAAGAGAGCGCCTGATGCTCGCGGCTATATTCCTTTTCTGGTTTTCTGTTTACACCTACCCCTCTTTCCTTTCCAGCTATGCGGAGCATACGCTGAAGGCAGGCAGCGTTATGGTCGGCCTGATCGTAGGCAGCTACGGTTTTACTCAGATGGTGATCCGTATTCCGCTCGGTATAGTTTCCGATATTGTCAAAAAGCGCAAGCTGTTCGTGCAGCTGGGCTTTGCAGCTTCCATGATAGCATCCATAGGCCTTTCCGTGGTCAGCATGCTTGATGCGGATCCCGCTCCCGCGCTTTCCGCAGCGGTGCTGGTGCTGCGCGGCATGGCGGGCGTTGCGGCCTCTACATGGGTGGCGTTCTCGGTACTGTATTCGGCAGCCTATTCACCTGAGGAGACCGGTGCGGCAATGAGCCGTATGGCGTTTCCTCAGACCGGTTCTCAGGTAATTGCCATGCTGCTGGGCGCCAATCTCAGAAACTGGTTTGGCGAGACTTCCGCATTTTTGCTGGCTACTGCGGCCGGTATCGCAGGCCTTATCGTTATAAGCCGCGTGGATGATATCCCGCCGCCTCCCGGACGCAATTACACCCTCAGAGGAATACTTGAGGTCGCAAGGGATAAGGGTCTTATCACAGGCACGCTGCTTGCCACTCTCTATCAGCTGGTGGCATGGGCTACCGTGCAGGGCTTCGTCCAGAACTGGGCGGGCGAGCATGTGGTGGGCTTCACCGCTACTCACCTTGGCTGGCTGAGCTTTGCATACCTTCTGCCCAATACCTTTGTTTCACGCGTAAGCGGCGGCAAGCTTTCCGATAAGTTCGGCAGGATGACCGTACTGTGCGCCGGTTTCTGCATGGTTGCCATAGCATGCTGCCTGTATCCCGTAACCCGCAGCGTGACGCTGCTGTTCCTGAATCAGGCAATATTCGGCGTCGGTACCGGTATGATACTGCCCCTGACTATGGCTCAGTCCGTGCAGAACATCGCTCCCGAAAAGAAGGGCGCGGCGATGGGCATGTATCAGGCCATCTATGGCGCAGGCATGTTCCTTGGACCGGTAATTGCCGGCGCGATGATCAAGTGGTTTACCACTGCTGAGAGCAACGTACCCGGTTACATAGCGAATTTCGCCATGTGTGCAGCTATCGCGGTGCTTGGCGCAGCCATTGCAATATTTTCCCAGAAGAAAAAGGCACGTTAAATACGTTCCGGAGGTAAATCAGAATGAACACTTACCGCATTTCGAGAGTCAAAGAAGAGATGACGAGCATTGCAGGCAAGAAGTTTGCTCCCCTGCACGGCGATTTTGCGATCATAGGCGATTATCCCTGGGGCGGCGGTTATTTCCCGGATGCACGTGCCAACGTGCAGTGGGATGACGAGGGCCTTTGGGTTACCCTGTGCGCCCGTGAAAGCGTGATCTCTGCCCATGAGACCCGCTTCGGCGGTCCCGTGTGCAAGGACAGCTGCCTGGAATTCTTCGTCAATCCCTGCCCCGAAAAGCAGGACAAATACATCAATTTCGAGATCAATCCCCGCGGAACCATGCATATCGGCGTGGGCGAAGCACGTGAAAACCGTACCGTGCTGACCGAGATGCCCGAAGATATCAAGCTTTCCGTGGCAAAGCGCGAGGATGACTGGTGGGCAGTGCGCTACCACGTCACTAACCGTCTTATCAGGGAACTCACCGGCTTTGAGCCCGAGAAGAAGATGCGCGGCAACTTCTACAAGTGTGACGAAAGCGTGCATCCCCATTTCGGAACCTGGAGCCCTGTGGTCTCCGTATCTCCCGATTTCCATCGCCCGGAGTGCTTCGGATATCTCGAACTGATCTGAAAAAAGAGGCACAAAGGATGAATTCTGTACTTAAAACCATGCTGGCATGCGTGCTTATGCTGGCTCTCTGTATCGCCCCGGTCTATGCCGAGGACGAAGAGCCGGCCATCGATCCAAACGACATTGTGGTGTACGATCCTACGGAAGAGATAGAACTTGACAACGTGGATACGTACATGCTGGATAAGCGCGCAGAGGTGGCAGAGATGCGTCATCTGCTGCTGATAGGCATCGACGCACGCCCGGGTGAGTCTACAGGCCGTTCCGATACCATGATCATCGTAACGCTCGATCCCGACGGAAATGTTATCAAGCTCACCAGCATAATGCGCGATATGTATGTGGAGATACCGGGCCACAAGAATAACCGCATCAATTCGGCGTATATTTTCGGCGGCGCGGAACTGCTGATGGAGACCATAGAGGTCAATTTCGGCATCCATATCGATTACTATATCGCTGTCAATTTCTCCATGCTGGGAAGTCTTATCGATTCCATCGGCGGACTTACGCTGACCATTGAAGATGATTATTACATGGAACGTGTGAATGCCGTTATAAAGATGGATAACAAGGTGCTGGGTATCGACATAAATGACGGTCTGCTCACCGAGCCCGGTGAACAGCTTATGACCGGCAAGCAGGCTCAGGCATATGCGCGTTACCGTTACGGCACCGCCGACGGTGATTTCGGACGTACGCAGCGGCAGCGTGAGGTCGTTTCAAGAATATTTGACAAGCTCAGCGACATGACGGTAATAGAGCTTATGTCGCTGGTAATGGATAACGCAGGCAATGTGTACACCAATATTCCCCTTGACGAACTGGCATCTTATGCGCCTGTGCTCCTTTCGATGAAGGGCGCGGAGATACAGGAACTCAGGCTGCCGATAGACGGCGGCTACAAGAGTCAGACCGTATCGGGAATGTCGGTGCTGGTGCCGGACAGAGAAAAAAACATGCGGGCTCTTATGGAGTTCCTCGGAGATTGATTTATGAGCATTTACAGAAATATGTTTTCGCGCGACAGCGAATATCAGCGTTTTGAAACGCTGAAGCGCAACAGGGAAAAGCGCAGCAAGCAGGGATTGTTCTTCCTTGAGGTACTTGCAGGAAAAACGCCTCTTTACTATGTAGATAAGAAATTCAACACTTATGTTGATCAGCAGTATATTGCACAGGAGACTATGGGAAGATTAACTTCTTACTTGTGTATCAATCCTTTCCGTAATGAATCTGAATCTAGCGTACTTTCTGATTCTGAGTCCACTGGAATATTTATTCCTAGTTTCTCAGTTGATGGTAGTAAC
>JAZRPZ010000080.1:0-16696 GCA_045649485.1 Clostridia bacterium | reverse complement strand
ATGGCTACGATCCGACTTGGCTTCGACAACCGCTGGATAGATATGTATCCCAATGTCGGCAAGCGTTCCGGCGCTTATTCCGCAGGCGCAAACGTACATCCCTATGTTCTCATGAACTATGCGGGCAATCTGGGCAGCCAGTTCACCCTGGCTCATGAGATGGGTCACGCACTGCACTCCTATTATTCCAACAAGACCCAGGCTCCGCTGGATTCCCATTACGTGATCTTCGTAGCCGAAGTCGCTTCCACCTGCAATGAGGCGCTGCTGATGGAGCACCTGCTCTCCAAGGCCACCGACAAGCGTGAGCGCGCGTTCATAATCAACGAATTCCTTGAGAAGTTCCGCGGCACCCTGTACAGGCAGGTACAGTTCGCCGAATTCGAACTGAACATCGGCAGGATGAATCTTGAGGGTAAGCCTCTGACCGCCGATGCCATGTGCGCCGAGTACAAGCGTCTGTGCCAGGAATACTTCGGCGAGGATATGGTCACCGATGATTTCATCGCCCTGGAGTGGAGCCGCATACCTCACTTCTACATGAATTACTATGTATTCCAGTATGCCACCGGCTTCTCTGCCGCTATCGCCCTGTCCCGCAGGATTCTGAAGGAAGGCGAAGCTGCTGTGAAGGATTATATCAACTTCCTCTCCGGCGGCTGCACCAAGAGCCCCATCGACCTGCTGAAGGATGCCGGCGTGGATATGACCACTCCCGAGCCCGTTGAGCAGGCACTGCAGCTGTTCGACGAACTGCTGGACGAGATGGAACAGCTCATGGCAGACTGATATGCTATAAAGACAAAGCTGCACGTCTTGATTCTGTGTCCATTAAATATTATATGGAGCGTATCTGTGCCGATACGCTCCACTTTTTATGTAAATATCATATATGAAAAAATAGTATGGAACGATTAGTCTTCTTCGTCATCCCAATAAATGCATTTCTTTAAGCAACTGCCGCAATGTATGCAGCTGCTGTCTACTATGGGCGCCGGAAATCCCAAAAGGTTGATCTTGAATGTAATATGCTCACATCCGTCACATGCTCCGCATCCCGTGCATATTCCTGCATTCGTAACTTTCTGAACGTTGTTCATAGCTTACTTCCTTTCTTTAGGTTGTTTCGAATGGGTATTATTGTGCAAATCAGTTTTCCCTGCGCAGGGTGGTGTATGCCATCCAGCCGCCTATTGCGATGAGGGCGATGCCGAGTATGCGCACGATGATATTCGCAAGGCTTGCGCCGCCGAGGATAAGCAGTGCGCCTATTGCCACGCCGCCTACGGAGAGACCAAGCATTACTTCCCAGCCGTGAGCGCCCAGCTTTTTGTCATCGAGAGCGTTTCTCAGGCGGGGAACAGAGAAGGAAACAAGGGCAATGCCGGCGAATATGGATATAAAGCGCAGCACCAGAGAAGGAGCAATAAGCAGCAGTATGCCGGATGTGAGCAGTATTACGGTGCTCATGCCCATGGGGGTACGGGCATTGTGTTCATCGATAAGGCGCATAGCTCCGCCCAACAGGGAAATGATGCCCACAACACGGCAGACGCTGTTTGCGAAGCCCGCGGGATAGAAAGTGATCATAAAGCCGCAAATAAGCGCTACGGCAGAAATAACGAGCCACATATATCGTGAAGCTTTGTACATTTTTGTCACTCCTGAACGATTTTATGATATAATTATACAGAACATTCATTTCAAGTGCAAGCTTTGCACCTGTTTTTAGAATTTTGGCAGTGCGGCATATGCTGTTCATGATATGTTTATATTTTTAGGCTAACATGGATACAGGAACGAAGAGATAGCTTCCGCCGTCAAAGATACAAATGAAATATACAATAAGGGGCGATATACGATGATGAATATGAATGCGGAAACCATGGGTATCGATACCGCGCCCGACATTGAGCTAATCAGTCGCAGGATAAAGACACTCCAGGAATACCGGGAGATGCAGCAGCTCTACAACGGAGCAATACGGGAGATAAAGACCAAGCTGGATATACTGGACGAGGAATTCAAGGTCAGGCATGCTCATAACCCTATACATCACATGGAATCCCGACAGAAGTCGATCGAATCCATAATGACCAAGCTGTACAATAACGGATTCCAGCTCAGTCTCGAATCTGCAAAGGAAAATCTGCTGGATATCGCGGGCATAAGGGTCATATGCTATTATATCGACGATATTTATCGCATTGCGGAGATGATTACTTCGCAGGGGGATATTACTCCCATACGAGTGCGCGATTATATAGCGTCGCCTAAGGAAAACGGTTACCGCAGCCTGCATATAGTGGCACGGGTGCCTGTATTCCTTTCGCAGCGCACCGAGCATGTACCTGTTGAGATACAGATACGCACCATCGCTATGGACTTCTGGGCGAGCCTTGAGCATAGGCTGAAATATAAGGGCGCCGCTGAAGTGCCCGAAGGCGTGCAGGAGCGGCTTGCACGCTGCGCAGAGACCAGCGCAATGCTTGACCGGGAGATGCAGGATATATACCATGCCATAAACGGCTTTGGGGGTCTTGAGCCTGCGGTACTGCCTTCCAGAATGAGGACGATACTTGATACCACTATGGAAAAATGAATTGAACGGCGGAGATTATTCTCCGCCGTTTCTGTTTTTATATGTGTCTGAAGGCTTTGGAATATACGGTGTTGTGGAATGCCCGTCTGAAGCGGAAGAGCCCTGTGCTGCTGCGGGTGGGATGCACCCTGTTTGTCAGAAGCACAGCCCATATGCCTGTACGGGGGCACACGGCGAGGGAAGTGCCGGTGAAGCCGGTGTGTCCGAAACTTTCGGGCGGGAATATATCGCCGAGATAATTCTGCTCCGTGCCGCCGAGATGAAAACCCAGTCCGCGATGCACATCGAATCCGGGTGTGCGGTTGCGTATTGCTGTGTCAAGAGTGGCGCGGGTTATGATATCCATGCCGCCTGAAGCCAGCATTTTTGCGAAGGATATCATGTCTGTGAGATTCGAAAACACGCCTGCGTTGCCCGAAACGCCGCCCATGAAGCGGGCATTCTCGTCGTGCACTATGCCGCATATCAATTCGCCGGTGCGGCGGTTTATCTCCGTTGCGGCGATATTTTCGCCTTCGGGCAGGTAGCCTGTGGAGGTCATGCCGAGGGGGGCGAATACCATATCGCGGGCGATTTCGTTTATCGGCCTGCCGTGCAGTTTTTCCAGCATCTTCGTAAACAGTATATAGCCCATGCAGGAATAGCGGGGCATATCGCCGGGTGTGCCTTCGAGAGGATGGGCGAGTATTGCCCGCACGGCGTCTGATGCATCGGCTGCTTCGGCCTCAAGGTCGAATGCGGGGGTGAATCCGCCGGTGTGGCTCATCAGCATGCGCACGGTTATATCCCGCTTGTCTTCGGGTGCATCAAAGAAGCGCCCCACTGTGTCATCCAGTGTGAGCAGCCCGTTTTCAATGTCGATAAGCGCCGTCATTGTGGGGGCGAGTATCTTCGTAAGGGAGGCCATGTCATACAGCGTGTCTTCCGTAATGGGCATATCGCCGCCCAGGCGGGTGTATCCGGCGCAGGCAGTGGCAAGCACGCTGTCCTTTATTCCGAATGCGGCGGCAGCGGAGGGAAACGCGCCCTCCGCTATGCCGTTTTCCAGCATTGTACGAAGCATTTTATCCATAGGGATCATTCCTGTCTGATGGGTGTTATATGGAGATGGTTACCGGTGCGGAAAGGTCCAGACCCTTTACCCATGCCCACCAGCTGTCACCGGAGAAGAAGGGTTCAGCGTTATGGGGTTTGCTGTTTGCTTCGCATATTTCGGCGGGCTTTTCGGCAAAGGGACCTACGCGCACATCAAGTGCGGCAGGGGTAGAGGCGCTTATCTCCATGCGGAAGCAGCCTTCGTCACGGGTGATGGTGTAGCTTATCTTTCCGGGTATGCCGTTCAGCAGTGCGGGGAAGTCCTGCACACCTGCCTTTTTCCAGTCGGCAGGGAAGCGGGGCACAAGGCGTATAAGGTCGGTGCGGTTGTCGTCTATGCCCAGCATCAGACGCACGGATTTCACGCTGTCTGCAAGGTGACTGTCCAGACCCATGTATCCGTTTACGGGCACATAGAAGCGTCCGCTTTCGTGGGTCACGATGCCCTCGGGAGCAAGGAAGCCTTCCATACGGGGCAGGTAGCAATGGGTCAGCAGCATATGCATCAGCTTTTCTGCGTATGCCATATCATCCATAAGCAGCGCCGCCTGTGTCATCATACCCTGACCGTAGCCGTACATGCGCAGGAAATCGGTGCGTCCTTCACGGGTGAGATAACGATAGGTGTTTTTGTCTATCTCCAAAAAGGCGGCATGTGTGCCCTTGGTGTAATCCTCGAGGGGTGTGAAGGTATTGCCCTCGGTGGCGAGCTGCAGATGTACAAGCTTATGTGCATGGTCCTGCCAGTCGCATTTTTCTTCGGTGTGCCAGATGGGGCCGAAGTCGCTTTCGTCCAGAAGTTCGTTCAGCATGCCGGCGGCAAGACGATCATACAGCGCCTTCCAGCGGGCGGCTTCCTCGGTCTTGCCAAGCTGCTCCGCCATGCGGATGTAAAGGTCAAGGGCATGCAGACAGTTGCCTGTGGAATAGGTGTCGTAGCTGCCGTGGGCGCACTCGCTTTCGGTGTAGAGAATGTCCTTGCGCACGCCGGGGAATACAGTGTCCACATCAAGCTGCCACTGCAGCCATTCGCAGGCGGCTTTGGTTGCCTCCCAATGGGCGGCATTCCAATCGGCGCTGCGTCCCCTCTTGTGCCATACCATGTAGCGGCCCCACATGCAGATGCCGTGTCCGTCGTTTTCACGGTTGCCGCGCTCAAGAGTATCGCCTACCATGCGCTCTTTGTAGCCTTCGGGATTCAGCGCCATGCTGCGATTCCAGTGAGGGGGATTTGCATAATTGAACAAGCAGGAATCCAGCCAGTTTACGTAATTGTCGATGCACTTGTCGAAGCCCACTGATACGGCTTCGCGCATCAATTCGCCTATGCCGCGGGACCAGGAGGAGCGCAGTCCGGGGAATTCACCGGCTTCGCGGCTTTTGTATTTCTCGAGGAAATCTTCGATTCCGTCGTAAGTGGGGCGTGCTGCGAAGATAATGCCCGTACCGCTCATGTATACGGTGGTGCGCCAGCGCGCGGTGTTGGAAAGGCACTCCATGCCGTCATCGGAAATGAAGGTGCCGCATTCCGGACCGTTGCGGTAGAGATATGTGGCAGCAAGCAGCGCATCCTGTGTGCCTTCCATGGGGTAACTGGGACCGAAATATCCCTTGGGCACGATGGGCGCGTCAAGCTCGGGCAGTTCGTCCACGAAGGTGTAGAATACGTGCCGCAGCGCTTCTATGGATTCCGCGTTGTCCTCGCCTACGGTATGCTCGCGCAGAGTTATATCGCTTTTGCCGAAATCGGGAAGCGGCATGAGCGGAGAATCACCGGCGGCTTTTATCGTTACCGCGGAAACGGTTACCTCGCCGTACTTGCCGTCGGCAGGAAGTACACGCAGGGAGCGCAGGGGACGTCCGTCCAGTTTCAGGGTGAATATATAGCGCTCGTTGTGCTGGTCGCCCATGCGGCGTATGCCGTCGTCAAGGCCGATATTCTGCTGTACGGTCTCGCGGGCTTCGGGGCTTCCGAAGAATACGGTGTGGTCGGATGCGCGCATGTCGGGATACTGGCCCCAGTTGTTTTCCTGCTGCCATACAAGATCCCAGGGCATGCCGTACCAAACGTTCACGCCGTAAACGAGGGGAATATCGTCATTAATGCCGTCTGCGTATTCAAGGCGCAGCGTACCGACGCGGTCACCTATGAAATGGTGAAATCCGTGGTCACCTACCTTGCTGTACCAGGAGCCGTTGCTTATATCGTAGCAATGGGTCATGCCCAGGCAGTAGAGCATTTCGGCGGGAGTATCGCCGCAGTCTATCGCACCCTTGGTCCAGTCTGCCATCGCCCAGCGTGGAGTGGGCTTTTTGAGCCAGCGCTGAGTGTCCCACATTCGCAGCTTTTCGGAATGATGCGCAGAAAAGAAGGGTATTCCGCGCACCACGGTGATTTCGCCTTCATCGCATACGGGCAGCGCATGGAAAGACGACGTGGGCAATTCGCTTTCGGTTTCCAGCACGGTGCTGTTGAAAAAATGGGTGTCCTGCACGCGGGCTTCCATGATAAGAAGGCCGCCGGGATGGGTGAAGCGTACTTTTCCCAGATAATCCGTGGAATCATCTACGCGGGAAAAGAACATATCGTATTTTTTGCCGTTGACGGTAATGGGGAAACGCTGGGGTTTATAGAACATTGCCTGCATGGGGTAATGGTCATGAGCTGAATGATAGAATATCTCGAGCCTGTATTCACCTGCAGGCATGGTCAGTTTCTGAGTAAACAGGTTGCCTTCTTTGGGCGGCTCCGGCTGGCTTACAATAAGACCGGTCGGGGGCGCATCCTGCCATATCCAGTTGCCGGTTATATCTATGCGCATCAGTTTTCCTCCTTGAGCTTATCAGCCAGATATCTGCAGCTGACGATTTTCTCAAGCAGCAGGTTTGCATGGTAGAAATAGTGATTGGATGATTCGTAGCCTATTACGGGAGAAGCCGCCTGTATCGCCATTACCTTTCTGGAGATGGACTCTTCTTCGCGGAGAATGGCGTACATATCGGCATTTTCCCTGCCGTCGCGGGTCAGTATGTACATACACTGCAGATACATCGAGCGGAAATGACAGCCGCAGACCTGCGCGCAGTCCGTCAGCAGCTTCACTGCAGGCTCTGCGATATGCTCACTGCAGGCGGGCATGAGTATATCAAGACCGTCGTTCCACATATCGCTCAGTTTCTTCAGCTGAGATACGTAGGTCTCCATGGGGAATATGGAGCGCCAGCTTTCGATATCGTCATGGGGATAGCCGGTCATGGAAGCCGGAACACCTGTGGGCTTTTCGTAGAGCAGGTTTGCGGGTGCGCTCTGCTGAGGTCCGAGATAGGCACAGTTCAGATGGAAGGGATAAGCATCGAATGCTTCGGAGAATATATGAATGGCTTCCGCGATGGCGGCGGTATCACAGGAAGGATACAGCTGCCTGTATATATCTGTAAGTTCGGGTATCTTTCCGTCGGCGGCGTTGAAGGCTGCCACCAGCGCAAGGGTGGGCGAGGGATAGCCGCCCAGCGACCAGGAGATGAGCAGACCGTCGGGGCTGCTTATGCCGCCGGTCACCAGCTTCGTGAGCAGTCTGTGGGTGCGCTCCAGAACGGGTATGAAGGGCACGGTGGACATTTCCCAGGAGTTGTTCAGCTGAAGCTTGGCATAGGCACGGTGACCGCTTTCATGGGCACGGCGCCATACATCCTTTGCATACGGACCTGGACCTTCGACAGATATGGAATAATCGAGCACGCTTGTTTCGGTCGTGCCTATTATTTTCTTTACGCCCTGCTCGCTTACGTTCATTACGGCAACATCTTCGGGCAGAAGCTTTATTACATCGGGAGTGAAATCGGGGTTCCAGCCCCAGCTCCATGCGATCACGCGTATGGTATCCGATACCGAGCGTACCGCGTCGCGCACGATGGTATTGACCAGCGCGTAGGTCTCTGCGGGAGAATATTCGGCGCAGCGGGGGCAGGGAACAAGCCCCTCCAGGGAATAATGGCTGTGACAGCTGGTGAGATTTTCGGAAGCGGTGATGGTGAAGAAGCCGCCCAGCAGAGGCACGCTGCGGCAAAGCTGCTTTACGCTTTCGGAAAGATATGCCTGTACTTCGGGGTGGCGTACGCACAGGGTGGAATAATCGCCGTTTTTTGCGCCGCGCAGTTCGGGATGTTTTTCAAAGAAAACTTCCGGCATTGCGCGGGGTTCGTTGAAATAGAAGAACAGACGAATGCCGTATTTCGCCAGCTTTTCGGTAAGATAACGCATGCCCTCCTGACGCTTTTCCCAGCCTTCAGAAACGGCAGGATCAAAGGGATAGCGGGTAACCTGATAAAGTACGATATGTGTCCACAGGCCGGTTATGCCCAGCTTCTGATATGCCTGAAGCAGATCGTCGGGGAATGATTCGTCAAGCAGACGCCTGTCGGTAAATGTGTCTCCGTAAAGCGAACAGTAGGAATATACTATGCGCTCTTCAAAGCGGCTGCCTGCGGGTGCGGTGCCTGCGGCGGCATAGCATGCAGAGAAATCAAAAGGCATGGCCGCATTTTCGGGCATGGTCCTCAGCACTTCGCGTACCGTATCCGCTATGGCGGCGGTGCGTTCCTCCTCTTCGGGGGTGAGTGCGCGGAAGCTTACGTCGGGTACGGAGGGCTTGTAATTTCCCAGCTTTACATCAAGGAAATCGTCCTCGCGCAGAGTGAAGCTCAGCTGCTGTTTCGTCCAGCCCAGCAGTGCGCACAGTCCGTCGTAATCAAGCAAAAACCAGTTGGAGCGGATTATGGTTATGTAGCCCTTTTCGAGCCATGCGGGGTAAACGCTCATATCGTCAAGACCCATTTTTGCGGCTTCGCGGATGACCGTGGCGGTGTCCGTACCTATTACATTGGCAATCCGCTCCACGGGGACGAGACCTCTGTTGCGGAATATCACGCACTGATAGGCTGCGGGGAAATGGGGGATGGGCAGCGATTTATCCTGAACGGAAGGGAGCTGAACGTACATATGCGTAGCCTCCTGAATAATATGCTTTTGCTAAATATAAGTCATTTTACATTAATTTGCAATAGCGAAAAGCACCCCGCGCAGATCTAATGCCGGGCGGGGTGCAGATATCAGAATATGCCTATGGTCTTGCAGGTGAATACGATGCAGAATATGGAAACGATGGAGAGCACGGTGGTGAGCATAACGAGCTGTGCGGCAAGGTCGCCGTCCGCATCCATCTGCGCTGCCATGGTGTAGGAACTTACAGCGCAGGGAGCGCCGAAAGCGATCATAAGCGCGGCAAATTCGGGTCCGCGATAGCCCATCATGTAGGCGATTACCAGCAGTATGCCGGGAATGACAATGAGCCTTGCGGCTACCGTGGGTATAAGCAGTTTGATATTGCCGCCTATCTTCTTAAGGTCAATGGTCGCGCCGAGGGCAAAAAGCGCAAGGGGAGAAGCCACGCTTGCCAGTTTGGATACGGTGCTCATGGCAAGTTCGGGCATGGTGATTCCGGATTTGAATATGCCGAAGCCTATCACGCAGCCCCATATGAGGGGATTTTTCAGTATGCCTATGAGGATCTTCTTTATATTGAAGCTGCCGCCGCGATAGGTCTCAAGGGTTATTACCGCCAGCACATTGAAAAGCGGCACGGTGACCATAACCATCATGGCGGAAACGCCGCTGTCGCCCTGCGGGAACAGGGATTCGATGAGCGGTATGCCGAGGATGGCGTAATTGCTGCGGAAAAGCGCCTGTATCAATACGCCGCGCTGCCTGTTTTCCTTCACGAGGCGGGGCACGATAAGTATACCAAGTATGAACGCAGCGGCAACGCCGGCCATGCAGTAAAGCATGACGCTGTAGTTGATGTCTGCATTTCGGTCAAGGGTGATGAGACTCTTTGCCAGCGAGATGGGCAGGAAGAGCTTGAATACCAGTTTGTTCATGGCGCTGACATTTGCATCGGACACCATGTTGATCCTGCGGCAGATATAGCCTACCACCATAACGAGGAATACGGGCATTACCATATTTACGGTAACAATAAGGTTCTGCATAGATAACAGCCTCCAATCGGAAGTATTATACCATAAAAATACACCGGGTGTACCGGTCATACGAAGAGAAGAGAATATAAAATACCGCATCGCGCAAAACGATGCGGTATTTGGTATCATATCATGGAATTCATGTCGTAGAGTCCCGCAGGCTGATTTACGAGGAATTCCGCGGCGCACATGGCGCCTTCGGCAAACAGCGTGCGGCTGTGTGCTTCATGCTTAAGGGTGATGGTCTGGGTGCCGGTGGCTATATGTACCTCGTGGATGCCGACCACTTCGCCCATTCGCAGGGAACTTATGCCCACTTCGTTTGCGGTGCGGGGGCACATGCCGCTGCGTCCGCAAACCATTTCCGCGTCGGGACGGGCTTCCTTTACTGCATTGAACAGCATCTTTGCGGTGCCGCTGGGTGCGTCCTTCTTGTGCTTGTGGTGTATCTCAACTATTTCCACATCGGCCTCGGGGAACATGCGGGCCGTCTCGCGGGCCAGTTTGCACAAGAGCGCAACGCCTACTGACATGTTTCCGGAATAGAATACGGGAACCTTTGCTGCGGCTTCGGTTATGAGGGCTATCTCCTCAGCGGTGTGACCGGTGGTGGATACGACCGCCGCGCAGCTGCGGCAAATTGCAGCCTCCAGCACAGAACTTACGGCTGTATGAAATGAAAAATCGATTATCATATCCGCTGCGGGGCATTCGTCAAAGGAGCGCACCACGCCGGGCATATCGCCCGCTACATCCACCATGCCGACCACTTCGTGACCGGCTTCGGCGGCGATGCGGATCACCTCGCGGCCCATTCTGCCGCAGGCGCCGTTTACGATTATCCTCATACGTTCAGTCCCTCCGCGCGCATCAGCTCAAGAAGCTTTGCGCGGTTGGCGTCTTCCATGCAGGTCAGGGGCAGACGCAGGATATCCTCGCACCAGCCCATGGCAGCCATGGCGGCCTTTACGGGGATGGGGTTTACTTCGCAGAACAGAGCGTTTACCAGCTGGAGGTACTTCATCTGCAGCTGTGCTGCGCCTGCGGTATCGCCGGCGAACCAGCGGTTGGTGATCTCACAGGTCTCTTTGGGCATGATGTTGGAAAGCACGGAGATACAGCCCTTGCCGCCCATGGAGAGGATGGGCACGATCTGATCGTCGTTGCCGGAATAGATATCCATCTTGTCGCCGATGAGGGATGCGGTCTCTACGATGGCGGAGATATTGCCGTTTGCTTCCTTTATGGCCTGAATGTTGCCGTGCTCTGCCAGACGGGCATAGGTTGCGGGGGTGATATTGCAGCCGGTGCGGGAAGGCACGTTGTACAGGATGAGGGGCTTGGTGCTGATGTCTGCCAGCTTGGTGAACATCTGATACAGGCCGTTCTGGGTAGCCTTGTTATAATAGGGGGTGACGACCAGCATCGCGTCTGCGCCGACGTCACAAGCATAGTTGGTGAGTTCTACTGCGTACGCATAGTCGTTGCTGCCGGTGCCGGCGGTAACGGGCACGCGTCCCGCAGCGCGTTCAACGGTAACGCGGATAACTTCCTTGTGCTCTTCGTCGGTGAGGGTGGGACCTTCGCCGGTGGTGCCGCAGGCTACCAGCGCGTCTATGCCGGATTCGATCTGCCAGTCGATAATGCGCTTGAGGGCCTCGAAATCTACATTGCCCATGGTGTCGAAGGGAGTGATGAGTGCGGTGGCGATGCCCTTGAAGATGGTATTGCTCATATTATAAAATCTCCTTTTGTACAAAATAAAAAGATGACCGGCGATGCGCCGACCATCTTATCTGCTGCGGCAAAACTTATGCCGCCTTAACTGCAAATATCCGATAGCACTCCGCATCAATGCGACAGTCATACGGGTATTTCCCGCATGCCCAGGCATCACCCTGCCGGGGTTCTGCCTTCGGCATCCTTCCCTTTTGCAGCGCCCATGCCCGGCCGGCATATGGGACGAAGCTACTTTTGTCGGATGCGCCTCTATCTGTTGGGTACATTTTACTGTATGAGGAAAGATATGTCAATGCAAAATGCATCGTCAACTGAATAATTTACTTTCACACGCCGAATATGTTTTTCTCCATGCTTTCGGTGAGTCCTTCGCACTTTTCTTCTATGTGGGAAAGGAATGTGACCATCATTTCTTTTCCCGGCAGCACGTAGCACTTCTGCTTCCATTTGCCGTTTATGCTGAAGCCGTCCCTGTATTTCCAAATGAAGTAGCCGTAGCCGCCTTCCCGATTCATCTGCCGGACGGATGTTGCCATTTTTACATAATCCTCGGATATCAGGCACATGCCTTCGTATACTCCGCCGTTATACAGCAGAAGACCTATCCTGCTCAGTTCGTTTACGGTAAGCTCCATGTGAGATGCGCCGTAAAAATATCCGTCGGGACACCTGCCGCAGGGCGGGTCGATTATGCCGAGGGGAGTAAACAGCCTGCGCTTAAGATATTCATACAGGTCTTCGTCCAGAGCATTTGCTGCGGCAACGCCCACAAGATAAGCGGATATGTTGCTGTATGAGAATTCCTGTTTTTCGGGGGAGGTAAGGGGAATGTCCATAGTGTTTTTAAGCCAGCTTTCGCCCGAAGGTCTGAATGGATAGCCTGCAACGGACATGGTGAGCAGTCTTTCGATGGTTATGTGACGATAGGCAGCCTTCCGACTATCGTCCATGCCGGCAACCGTATCGGCGGGCAGATAGTATAGCACAGGTTTGCGGATGTCAAATTTTCCGTCATACGATGCCATGCCCGCGGCGATTGAGGTAACGGTCTTCGTGGCGGAATATATGGGATGACGGTTTTCGGAGGTATCGCCGAATGAATGGGCAAGTATGCCGCCTTTATAAACTTCTGTGCCGAAAACATTCCAGTTGTTTTCTTTTATGTCTCTGACAAATGATTCGAAATCCATATTTACCTCCGCTGGTGGCTGTAGTAAAGAAAAAAGCCTTTGTCTTTCGACAAAGGCTTTATGGCACCTCCATGGGGACTCGAACCCCAGTTTTCGCCGTGAGAGGGCGACGTCTTAACCGCTTGACCATGGAGGCTTATTGGCTGCCGAACTAGGATTCGAACCTAGACAATACGAGTCAGAGTCGTAGGTGCTACCATTACACAATTCGGCATTGTGTTCACTGTTCGGCGAACAAATATTATTATACACACTTGGTTTGTGTTTGTCAATAGTTTTTTGAAAAATATATTTCTAAATATGTTTGCTCGCAGGGTGGAATCGGATTTTAGGATTATACCCTCGGAAGGCAGTGAAAATCCATACGCAAAATGAAAACGGTACAGAAAAACGACATGAAATTTATTCAAGGGTCAGTTTTTCTTTTTACTGATTACTTTCTTAAGCAGCAGAATGCCGCCTGCAATTACCGCAACTTTTACCAGAGAAACGGCGACGGTTACTGCGATGAGGGGCACGATCTGCTCCTTTGGCATGGTGGTATATATCGAAACGATATCGTTTTTGATCCACATGAACGCGATAAACAATACCGAGACTATGAAAACAACGATCCTCCAAGGTTCTCTTTTTCTTTTATTGCTGCTCATATCACCACATCCTTCGAATAACGAAAAAAGCCTTTGTCTTTCGACAAAGGCTTATGGCACCTCCATGGGGACTCGAACCCCAGTTTTCGCCGTGAGAGGGCGACGTCTTAACCGCTTGACCATGGAGGCAAATGGCTGCCGAACTAGGATTCGAACCTAGACAATACGAGTCAGAGTCGTAGGTGCTACCATTACACAATTCGGCAACGTCTTCACCGTTCGGAATTCCGTCCGGCTGACAACGATTATTATAACTCATTAACACATGATTTGTCAATAGTTTTTTGCACGATTTGTCAAAAAAATCTTCTCTGAACGGCATGTACGCAAAAAGGCAAACTGGTCATTTACTTGCAGACTGCGGCATGGTATAATGTAAACAGAATTAACGTGGGGGTTTTTTGTAAAATGAGCAGATTGGGCGAGACTATCCGCGCCGCGCGCATCAAGGCAAAGATGACTGAGAAAGCGCTTGCGAAAAAGTGCGGTATGTCTGAAAGTGTTATAAAGGCAATCGAAATGGGCACCCGCATCGTTTCCGACGATCAGGCCCAGCGTATACTTAAGCTTCTGGGCGTGGAAAATCCCGTTTCCACCGAACTGGATGTTGCTGCCGAACCCGAGGTGCAGCTGCGTCCCAGACCCAGAGCATATGTTATTCCCACTCCCGAACCCGAAAAGACCAAGGAGGTAAAGACCGAAAGCGATACCGTTACCGACGCATGGCTTGACGCACTCGGCGGCGTTGTAAAGCGTGTGCCCGTTATGGATGAAAACGGTGTGGTGATCGATCACATTCTGCATCCCATCATCGGCGGAAAGATCGAAGGCGGCGCACCCGATAAGGTAATGTTCTACCGCTGCCCGGACGATATGCTGCGCGGCTTCCGCATCCATGCGGGCGATCTGCTGCTGACCGTGCCCGCAGGCAAGATCGAAGATGAAGCGATCATGCTTATCGTATATAAGAACAAGCGCATGGTACGCAAGGTGCTGAAGCTTGACGGCGCCTGCGTGCTGATGCAGAGCTACGACCGTGAATTTGCCTCCGTTACCGCGCCTCTCAAGGATGTGCTGGTAATGGGCAAGTGCGTAAAGCTCGAAAGGAGACTGTAATATGAATATCCTCGAGCGTATCAACGAAGGATTCGTATTTTTCGATGGCGGCATGGGCACCATGATCCAGCCTTATATGAAGCTGGGCGAACTGCCTGAAATGCTGAATATCACCATGCCCGATGTCATTTACGGCGTACATAAGGCCTATCTGGACGCAGGCGCAGATGTTGTGGAGACCAACACTCTCAACGCCAACTGCCACAAGCTGAAGCGCATCGGCAAGAGCGTTGACGAAGTCATTTCCGCTGCCGTGGGCAATGCCCGCCGCGCCGTTGAAGACGCAGGTCACGGCTATGTGGCGCTTTCCATGGGTTCCACCGGCATTATGCTGGAGCCTCTGGGTGACCTTACCTTCGATGAGGCTGTGGATATCTATGCAGAAATGGCTGCTGCCGGTGAAAAGGCCGGCGCTGACCTGATACTTATTGAGACCGTCAGCGATCTGCACGAGATAAAGGCTGCGGTTTACGGCGCAAAGCAGGCAACCGGGCTGCCCGTTGCGGTCACCATGACCTTCGAAGCAAACGGACGCACCCTCACCGGCGCAGATATAAAGACCTCCGTAGCTACCCTTGAGGCGCTGGGCGTTGATATCGTCGGCATGAACTGCGGACTTGGCCCGGATATGATGTGCAAGCTTATGCCCGAACTGGCAAAGAATGCATCCGTGCCCGTGCTCATCAATCCCAACGCAGGTCTGCCCAGGCTTGTGAACGGTCAGAATGTTTACGCGGTAGGTCCCGAGGAATTCGCAAATGACGCGGTCAAGCTGGCACATGCAGGCGCAAGGCTGCTGGGCGGCTGCTGCGGCACCACTCCCGATCACATCGCCGCGCTGAAAAAGCTGCTTGACGGCATGACGCCCGAGAAGGCAGCGGACGAAGCGGTACCCGCCATCACCAGCGGATCCAAGTATTTCGCGCTGGAAGACGGCGCCGAGATCGCCGTTCTTTCCGATGACGATATCGATGATCTCATTGATTCCGCAATGGAAGCAGAGGCCGATGCGGTGCGCATCGAAATCTCGCCACTTGACGATGCGGTGCAGCAGCTGCAGGAGATGTTCCTGAAGCCCATGTATCTGGTATCCGAAGACGCCGGCGAGCTTGAAAAGGCGCTGCGCTATTACAACGGCAAGCCCCTCATCGGCATTGCGGACGATGCAAATATCGACGAATACATCGCCATCGCCGAAAAGGGCGCTGCGCTTACGGTAAAGAATGCGGCGCTTGCCGAAAAGGCTGCCGCGGTGCTGGGCGCAAAGAACGTATTTGTGGACGAAGGCGACGGCTGTCTTAAGACGATAGCCGGTGACAAAATCTGCGAATTTGTTGAAGAATAAAAGGTGACAAAATAGGTGCTTGATATTGTTATCCGCAGGATATATAATATAAACAAACATAATATACTAAATGGAGGTTTTTCTTATGGCAAATTCCGATAAGGTCCTTGGCCAGGTAATGCAGGATGTAGTCGAAGAGAAGATCGAAGTTACCCGCAAGTTCAAGGTTGGTATCATCGGTACCGGCTGGATCGCAGAGAGCCACATCATCTCTTACAAGAACATGCCCGATGTTGAGGTCGTAGCAGCAGCTGACCTGATCCCCGGCAAGGCTGAAGCTTTCATGGAGCGCTTCGGCGTTGAAGGCGTTCGTTTCTATCCCTCCCACAAGGAACTGATCGACAACGAGCCCGATCTGGATGCAGTTTCCGTCTGCACCTACAACACCGCTCACGCAGAGCCCACCATCTATGCTCTGGAGCATGGCATCAACGTTCTGCTGGAGAAGCCCTTCACCGTAACTCTGGAAGAGGCAGTTGCAGTTTGCAAGGCTGAGAAGGCTTCCGGCAAGATCCTGTCCATCGGCTTCCAGCCCCGTGGCGATATCAACATGCAGATGATCAAGAAGATCGTCGATTCCGGCGCTCTGGGCGAGATCTACTACATCCAGACCGGCGGCGGCCGTCGTCGCGGCATCCCGAACTCCACCTTCATTGAGAAGTCTACCGGCGGCATCGGCGCTCTGGGCGATATCGGCTGCTATTCTCTGGACATGGTTCTGAACGCCATCGGCTATCCCAAGCCCCTGACCGTTACCGGCTACACCTCCAAGCATCTGGGCGTTTCGCCTCTGAACTATCCCCATCATCCCGAGTACGCTCAGAAGTTTGAGGTGGACGATTTCGCCGCCGGCTTCATCCGTCTCGAGGGCGATATCATTCTCGACTTCCGTATCGCATGGGCCATGAACATCAACACC
>JAZRPZ010000079.1:0-23956 GCA_045649485.1 Clostridia bacterium | reverse complement strand
CCGACTTGTATTCGCCCTGGGGGCACCAGCCCTTGGTCTTGGCTTCCTGAAGATCAAGGTTGTAGAGGGAGAAGTATGCGGGGATCGGGATGCTCATGGGGCAGCCGTCAACGCAGTATGCACAGCCGGTGCAGGGAACGGCGATATTGGCGTTGATAGCGTCAACAGCCTTCATTACGATCGCCTTTTCCTCATCGGTCATGGGCTTGAAATTCTCCATGTAAGAGATATTGTCAGTAAGCTGCTCCATGTTGCTCATGCCGCTGAGTACCATGCCCACGTTGTCGTGGCTGGCAGCGAAGCGGATTGCCCAGGAGGGTACGGACATATCGGGAGCATAATCCTTGAACAGCTTTTCGGCAGACTCGGGCACGTTGGCAAGGGTGCCGCCCTTAACGGGCTCCATTACGATAACATGCTTGCCGTGCTTGACTGCCACTTCGTAGCACTTGCGGGACTGAACGCCTGCGCTCTCCCAGTCAAGATAGTTGATCTGCAGCTGAACGAACTCCATCTCGGGATGCTCGGTGAGCACCTTGTCCAGCAGTTCTGCGCCGTCATGATAGGAGAAACCGATGTGCTTTACCAGACCCTGCTCCTTCTTCTTCATCAGCCAGTTGAAGCAGTCCAGCTCGGTGTACTTCTTGTAGTGATCCTCGCCGATATCGTGCAGCAGATAATAGTCAAAATACTCAACGCCGGTCTTCTTCAGCTGTTCTGCGAAAATCTGATCAGGCTCTTCTTTGGTGTTGAAAAATCCGCCGTGCAGCTTGGTTGCCAGAGTAAAGCTCTCACGGGGATGGCGGGAGACCAGCGCTTCCTTGGCTGCGCACTCGCTCTTGAAGCCGTGATACAGCCATGCGGTATCAAAATAGGTGAATCCTTTGGAAAGATAATAATCCACCATCTCGCACAGCAGCTCAATATTGATGCTGGTAGCGTCGCCGGGGGTGGTGATGGGCAGGCGCATCATGCCGAAGCCCAGATTCTTTTCTCCGAAAAAGCCCATTGGTATATACCTCCGTGTATATTTCTCTGTAATAACAGTATAAATCATTAGAGTTGCTCTAAGGCAATAACTCAGGATAACAATTAACAAAGCGCACGTTCATTCGGAACGTGCGCTTTTGCTCTGCCCTTTTACAGGCTCATTATGTATTTGGAAGCTTCCGCCGCGTCGGTGGTGGGCATGAATTCGCAGCCTATATATCCCTTGTAATCCAGGCTGTTTATGGTCTTTATCACGTTTGCGTAGTTTATCTCGCCGGTGCCGGGCTCATGCCTGCCGGGCACATCCGCTACATGGAAATGATGGATAACATCGATTCCCTTTTTGATGTTGTTTATGAGGTTGCCCTCGGTTATCTGCTGATGATAGATATCGAACAGCACGCCGAAACCATCGCCTGCCGCGCGTACTATGCGGTAAGCCTTCTCGGAAGTATCAAGGAAAGTGCCCACATGGTCGATAAGGGGATTAAGGGGCTCGATAGCCAGCTTCACTCCGCTTGCGTCAACAATGGGCTTTACAGCCTTCAGGCATTCCACCATGTTCGCCTCGTGCTCTTCGTCGGAAATGCCTTCTATCTGCATCATGGGGCCTACGCACAGTACGCCAAGATTCAGCGGCTTCAGCGCCTCAAGGGATTCATGGATAAGCTCCTTGAAGACCGCGGGGCTGTTCTTCGTATACATGCCCACCTTGCCGAATTCATCGCGCAGCTTCTCGTCGCGGGAGCTTGCCAGCACCAGCGAAACGGGCAGCGCCGCATCCTTCATCATGTCGATATCCCAGCGATGCCAATGCCAGAATTCCACCGCTTCATAGCCGCATTCCTTTGCTGCATTCACCCTCGCCAAAGGTTCCATATCGTTGAAAAGCATCTCGATGCATGCCGAATACCTTGCCATATACCCATCTCCCTCAGGATATTTTACTAAAGGATATCACAATCATGCTGCGCTGTCAACGCGCTGCCGCTTCCTTTGACACTTCGCTTCTGTAGCCCATCCTCCTTGCCAGCATCTCTGCTGCCTTTACCTGCAGTGATACTCCGTTTCTGTCCATATCGCTGCCTCTCATCACGTCGGTCAGAAATTCCAGTATCTCATCCGCAGAAGCTACTCTGCCGTTGTCCAGTTCCGCCTGTCTCAGCTTAAGGTATTCCCTTACGCCCTTCTGCCGCTTCACATGCTCCGCGTAATGTACCGAATATCCTGCCCTTATGGCGGACTGTCTGGCATTGCCCGTCTCCAGATAGTAATCCGCAAATCTCCTCTGTCTTTCGGTCATCATTTTCCTCCTGTATATTCCGAACATTTGTTCGTTTATTTGCAGCTCAATAATACCACCTTCCGCAGAAAAAATCAATACCTAAACAGAACATTTGTTCGATTTTAATCTTTGTATGGCATAATACACAAAAAACAGCCCGCCGCATAAGCGGCAGGCTGTATCAAAAAAGCTTATTCCTTTATCTTCATAGCGCGGGAGGCATTGAGTATCGCCAGCAGGCAAACACCCACATCCGCGAACACTGCCGCCCACATACCTGCGATACCCACAGCGCCCAGCAGCATAACGCCGATTTTCACGATAAGCGATATTGCGATATTCTGTCTGACTATCGTCAGCGTACGGCGCGCGCCTCTTACCGCAGTGACCAGTTTCATGGGTTCGTCATCCATAAGCACCACATCCGCAGCTTCGATAGCAGCATCGGAGCCCATGCCGCCCATGGCAATGCCCACATCCGCCAGCGCAAGGGAAGGCGCATCGTTGATGCCGTCGCCTACAAATGCCACAGCGCCGTCCTTTGTACGCTCAGCGATATAACCGCCCAGATACTCCGCCTTGTCGCCGGGCATAAGGGACGCATGGAATTCAGTAATACCGGCAGCCTCGGCAACTTCCTTCGCAGATCCTTCGGAATCGCCGGTAAGCATTATAAGTCTCTTGGCGCCCAGCGCCTTGAGTCCGGCAAGTGCATTCTTCGCGGCAGCCTTGGGTTCATCCGCCAGCGTTACCGCGCCGGCATATTTGCCGTCAACGGCCACATACAGCACGGTGCCCTTGATATCCTCCACCGCAACGCCGCATTCCTTCATAAGCTTCGCATTGCCTGCGATCACTTCGCGTCCGTCCACAAAGGCGCGCACGCCGCGGCCTGCCAGCTCTTCAACACCGCTGACTCTTGAAACATCTATATCCCTGCCGTATTCCCTGCAGACCGCCTTTGCCAGCGGATGATCGGAAAAAGCTTCCGCATGGGCCGCCATATCAAGTATGGCGTCACGCTCAATATTGCCGGTGATATCCTTCACACGGAAACGTCCCTCGGTAAGAGTACCGGTCTTATCAAATACAAAGGTATCCGCCGCAGCAAGAGTATCCATGTAACAGCCGCCCTTTATGAGCACGCCCTTTCGTGAAAGAGCGCCGATGCCCGCAAAGAATGTGAGCGGCACGGATATTACCAGCGCACAGGGGCAGGATACCACCAGGAAAATAAGCGCGCGATGTATCCATTCGGAAATATTTCCCACAAATATCGGAGGTATAAGGGCAATAGCCAGCGCCAGCGCACACACAATGGGAGTATACACCCTCGCAAATCGGGTAATGAACTGTTCGCTTTTGGCCTTGCGTTCGGAAGCATCCTCCACCAATCTGAGTATACGCGCGGCCTCGGAATCGCCGTAGCCCTTCTCGACACGCAGTCTGAGAAGTCCGCGCAGATTCACGCAGCCTGCCAGCGCACGGTCGCCCTCGGCTACGCCGCGGGGCAGCGATTCGCCGGTAAGCGCCGACTGATCAAGTTCGGATTCACCGGAGACAACAACTCCGTCGAGAGGGATGCGTTCGCCGGGCTTTACCACTATCACAGCGCCGGGCAGCACATCGCGGGCATCCTTCTCCTCAACGCCGCCTTCCGTTTCAACGTTCGCGCTGTCGGGACGCACATCGGTAAGTGCGGATATGGCATCGCGGGTGCGGTCTGCGGCAATATCCTGAAACAGTTCTCCCAGCTGATACAGCAGCATTACCGCAACACCCTCGGCATATTCGCCCACGCAGAATGCGCCCGCGGAAGCCACGGTCATAAGGAAACATTCGTCAAACACGCGTCCCTTTATGATATTCGTGAAAGCCCTGTACAGCACATCCCAGCCTATCACGATATAAGGCAGCGCAAACAGCAAAAGCTTCCATAATCCATCTGCAGGAACAAACAGCGCCGCGGCAAAAAGCGCCGCCGCCGCGATAAGCCTGATCACCATAGACTTGCGTGAGCCCGAATGTCCGTGATCATGTCCGCAGCCACAGCCGCAGCCGTGAGAATGACTGTGTCCATGGTCATGTCCGCAGGAACAGCCGTGCTCGCGTTCATTCTTATGCTCGTGTCCGCAGGAGCATCCGTGCTCATGTTCATGCTTATGCTCATGTCCGCAGGAGCAGCCCTGCTCGTGTTCGTGCTTGTGCTCATGTCCGCAGGAGCAGCCGTGTTCATGTTCATGCTTGTGTTCATGTCCGCAGGAACAGCCGTGCTCGTGTTCATGCTTGTGCTCGTGTCCGCAGGAACAGCCGTGCTCGTGTTCGTGCTTATTCTCGTGTCCGCAGGAGCAGCCGTGCTCATGCTCGTGCTTATGCTCGTGTCCGCAGGAGCATCCCTGCTTGTGTTCGTGCTTATGCTCGTGTCCGCAGCCGCAGGAACAGGTCTTTTCGTGCTTGTGCTCGTGTGCCATCCGTCTCATCTCCATTCGTATTATATGTTGTCATCATTCGTTTACGTGTTCCATTCCCCGATCCAGAATATCGCGCACATGGGAATCCGCCAGCGAATAGAACATGGTGCGTCCTTCTCTGCGCGGCTTTACCAGCTTTGCCCGCTTCAGCAGCGCCAGCTGATGGGATATCGCCGACTGCGTCATTCCCAGAAGGCTTGCCAGGTCACACACACACATTTCCGCTTCAAACAGTGCGTAAAGTATGCGGATGCGGGTGGTATCTGCAAACATGCTGAAGAGTTCCGCCAGTTCATACTGCTTCTCCTCATCCTTCAGTGCTTCTCTCGCGCGCTCTATCACATCCACATGCAGGTGCATGAAATCACACTTTTCCGCCTGTATATATTTCTCCAAAGCCATCACTCCCGGCAAATATTTACGTTTTAACATATGAGCATCTGTTCATATATAATTATATCAGCATCATTTTTTCCCGTCAATATACCGGTCAAAGAAAATTCGCGGTAAACTGCGCACTGTTTTTCGCCCTTTTTCATCATAATTTATCACCGTCCGGTCACAAGCAGTCATATTTCGCAGAGATTGTGAATATATATATCAATATAGGCATTTATTTCAAATTTGTTACAAATCCATTGTATTCAGTAATAAACCGTAGTATAATACACACGAAAGCGAGGTTGAAACCGTGAAAAAACTGCTCTTACTTCTGGCGGTGGTGTGTATCTGTGTCATGATACCCTCTACGCACAGCTACACCGAGGACACTGCCACAGTACGCCTCGCCCAGACGATATACGCCATTGCCGGCGATCAGGACTATGAAACCATGCTGGCAGTCGGCACCGTCATAATGAACCGCGTGGAGAGCCCCTGGTATCCCGCCAGTCTCGAAGGCGTACTTTCCCAGCAGCAGCAGTTCCCCTGCGGAACCCGCTACAGCGATGACGCACTTGCGGCAGCCCACGAAGTCCTCACCGGCACCCGTACCCTTGACAGCGATATCATCGCCTATCAGGCGAAGGACGCTTCCGCTCCCCGCGATGCAGAGGATATCGCCGCCGAATCCGGCAACTTCAACTTCTTCAGAACGGAGCTTCGCAAGCCCCTTTGATATATAAAAAACCGCACCCCGGAATCAGCTTTCCGGGGTGCGGTTCTGTTTTTGGAGATATATCAGATCTTGCTGAGATGTTCCCAGTCTTCCTTAACGCACTGGAAGATATCGCCTGCGTAATCCCATTCGCGCTCAACGATATATGCTTTGGCGCCCTGAGCATCGGCAACTGCCTTAATCTCTGCCCAGTCGATAATACCGGTGCCGGTGGGCACGTTCATGCGCTGGCGCTCTGCCATGGCAGCCCTCATTTCATCGGTGAAGATGGGGCGCTTGTCGGGGCCGAACTTTACCTTGGACCAGTCGATGGGTTCATCGGTGCCTACGACCTTGCCTGCTTCCTTGGCATGGATGAGCTCGAAACGGCCTGCGTGCTTCTTGATGAACTCCACGGCGTTAACGCCTGCGGTGGTGCACCAGCCTACATCAAGCTGGAAAACGACATTGTTGGGATCGGTATTCTCGATGAGAACTTCCTCAATGAACTTATCGCCTGCCATGCGGAACTCGGAAGTATGGTTGTGATAGCCATACTTCAGACCGGCCTTTGCGCAGGCTTCGCCGATGCGGTTCAGACCCTCGGCAACCTGCATCGCGCCGTCATAATCGGCAATGCGTGCCATGGGGCAGATGATGTACCTGCCGCCGATCTCGGCAACATAATCGATATACTGTTCTGCCTGATCGAGGCCGATATGAGCGGAGATGCAGTCGAGGCCGTTGTCAGTCAGCAGTTTCTTCATCTCTGCGGCATTCAGTCCGCCGTACTGTCCGGCAAGTTCAACGCCGGCATAGCCGATCTTTGCGATGGTCTCAATAGCGCCCACAAAATCATTTTGCAGCTTCTCGCGCACGGAATAAGTCTGGATGTATACCTTATCCATAAATACAGCACCTCCGGATTAAATATTAAGTATGCATTTATTATATATCAACGAAAAACATTTGTCCATTGCGCATATTTGTCCATTGCTCAAACGTGCAAAACAGAATATAATAAGCATATGGAATATGGAGGTGACTTATATGTCCAATACACCCACTCCCCACATCAATGCAAAACCCGGCGATTTCGCCCGCACCGTGCTTATGCCCGGCGACCCCCTGCGCGCAAAGTTCATCGCGGAGACCTTCCTCGAGGATGCCGTGCTTGTAAACAACGTGCGCGGCGTACAGGGCTACACCGGCTATTACAAGGGCAAGCGCGTATCCGTAATGGCTTCCGGCATGGGCATGCCTTCCATAGGCATCTATTCCCATGAGCTTTACAACTTCTACGGTGTTGAGAATATCATCCGCGTAGGCTCTGCCGGCGCAATGACTCCCGACCTGAAGCTGAGAGACATAGTTGCCGGCATGAGCGCATATACCAATTCCAATTTCGGCAAGCAGTTCGGCTTCGAAGGTACCCTCGCCCCCTGCTGCTCCTACGAGCTGCTCTCCGGCGCAGTGGAAGCCGCAAAGAATCTGGGCGTACGCCTTGTGCCCGGCCCCATCTTCTCTTCCGATACCTTCTATGAGGCATGCGACCCCACTTCTTCCGCAAAGCTGGCAAAGCTGGGCGTAAAGTGCGTCGAAATGGAAGCCTATGCCCTCTATCTGAACGCTGCAGCAGCAGGCAAGAACGCCCTTGCTCTGCTCACCATCTCCGACAGCCTCGTCACCGGCGAAGCACTGCCCGCAGAGGAACGTCAGCTCACCTTCACCGACATGATGAAGATCGCTCTCGAGATAGCATAAGCACATGAAATTCATCGATACAACGATAAACGCAGGCGCCGGGAAGCCCTTTGAACTTTTGCACATAAGCGATATCCACCTCACTTACGCTGATGAACGCGATGACGAACGCAAGCTGAAGCTGGCCGCAGACAGGCTGCAGTATTTCCCGGATGCCGAGGAAAATCTTGCCGCCGCAGTTGCCGATGCAAAGCGTACCGGCGCGCTTATAATCGGCACCGGCGACCTCATCGACTTCGTATCCTATGCAAACGTCGATGCCGCCAAAAAGTTCACCGATGAAAACGACTGCTTCTTCGCCGCAGGCAACCACGAATTCAGCCTGTATGTGGGCGAAGCATGGGAAGACGCGGAATACCGCAACAAGTCCCTTGCCCTCGTGCAGTCCGCATTCAAAAACGACATACGCTTCTCATCCCGCGTGGTAAACGGCGTGAACCTTGTAGCTGTGGATAATTCCTATTATCTTTTCGAACAGCCTCAGCTTGACGCGCTCAAAGCCGAATGCGCCAAGGGTATGCCCGTTATACTGCTGATGCACACTCCCCTGCACGCGGACGACCTGTGCCATGACATGATGCAGGTACGCGGCGAGCCCTGTTCCTATCTCATGAACACCCCCGACCCCATCGTGGATACCTATTCGGATCACCGCGCCCGTCAGCAGCGCGCCGACAGCGTGACCCGCGAGGCATACGATTACATCGTATCCGAACCCGCCATAAAGGCAGTTATCGCAGGTCATGTGCACGGCAGGTGCTATGAATCAAAGGTGACCGACAGCCTTACCCAGTATATCGTTGACGTACGCACCGCAAGGCGCATCACCGTCATATAAAAAACAACAGCCACGGCAGTCTGACCTGCTGTGGCTGTTATTGTATAATCGGCGTTCATGTGATAACATCAGGCCAAACATGCCGATAGACCCGAATTTATCTGTCGGACAGAAACAACCGCCTGCATATATCGGGGCGGCCGCACTGTTTCAGCAAATTAAGTCGAGAAAATCACTTCGCGTTTCTCTATAATATCAGCATAAGGAGGTGAACAGAAATGGACGCTCAAATCGAAGCGGTCCAACGAATGCAGGACTACATTGCAGCGCACCTTGATACGAATATTACAACAGCTGACCTTGCGAATGTATCACAGTATTCTCCGTGGTACTCATACAGACTTTTTGTGGACTTGCTCCATATGACACCCGCAGTTTATATCAGGCGACTGAGATTATCCAAATCCGCACTCCGGTTGCGAGACGAAAAAGTAAAGATAATCGATGTCGCATTTGATGCGGGATACGGGAGCGTGGACGGCTATCAGCGGGCATTTTACAAGGAGTTTGGCTGCAATCCGTATGAGTATTCTGTATGTCCTACTCCAATCTATCTGTTCAAACCTTACGGAATCAAATATGCTCAAAAAAAGGAGAGTAAAGAAATGAGCGAAGTAAAAAGTGTATTTTTGCAAGTAGTGGAGAAACCGGAAAGAAAGGTCATTATCAAACGCGGCAGGGAAGCAACAGAATATTTCAAATACTGCGAAGAAGTTGGCTGTGATGTATGGGGATTGCTATGCAGCATGAAATCAATCAGCGGTGAACCCGTATGTTTATGGCTTCCCAAAGATCACATCAAGGCAGGAACCTCCGAATATGTACAGGGTGTAGAGGTGGCAACGGATTATTCCGGCGAAATCCCGGAAGGCTTTGATATTATCGAATTGCCCAAATGCAAATACATTATGTTCCAGGGTGAACCTTTTGAAGAGGAAAACTTTGCTGAAGCAATTCAGCAGGTATGGGATGCCATCAAAAAATACAACCCTCAGACCATTGGATATGATTGGGATAACAGCAATCCCCGTATTCAGTTAGAGCCCATCGGAACAAGAGGATATATCGAACTGCACCCGGTAAAAAGCATTTGATAAATTCCGGATCACGGAGACGCGCCGCATACCTCTCATACAAACAACGCCAAATACCTGACCGCAACATCCGGTTCGGTTTTTGGCGTTGTTTATTCAATGCCCGTTTTTCTTTTTTCAGTCCATCATCGCCATTATCTCCCCGTCGCTCAGCTCGGGCTGCAGCGCGCGGTTTATACCCATGGCTATCATGCCTGCCGAATCCTTTATGATGCCGTCTATCTCCCGGGGCGTTACAATCATATCTCCGCCGGGTCCGCCCATAAGTTCACGTTCAAGCTGCGCCAGCGCTTCCTCCGCCGCTTCGGGGTCGAGTCCCTCCATCGCATCGCGGGCAAGGGTTGCGGCATATATCACGGTAGGCATACCAACGGCGATCACGTCCACGCCCAGTTTATCCCTGTTGATAGCCCGGCGTCTGTTGCCAACGCCGGAGCCGGGCTGTATTCCCGTGTCCGTTATCTGCACTGCGGCGCCTATTCGGGAAGAAGCCCTCGCCGCCAGCGCATCCACGCATATCACGCAGGCAGGCTTCACGCTGCGCACTATGCTTTCCAGCATCTCGGCGGTCTCTATGCCGGTCACGCCCATTACCCCCGGCGCGACGGCGCACACGCTGTTCAGTCGCTCATCGGCATATTTCGGCATCTCGGAAAATATGTGTCTGGTCACCAGTATATTGTCCACGGCAAGAGGGCCCAGCGAATCCGGCGTGACCATGCGGTTGCCCAGACCCACTACCAGCACGTCTCCTTTTGAAACATCCGTAAGCCGCGCTATCTCTTCGCCGATCATTATACTCATTGCCAACCTAGAATCAACATCTCTGCTCTTGACACACTCCGACTCCAGTGTGATATAATTACCGATAGGCTTCCCCAGCTGTATGGCACTTTTCTGATCCGTAACGTTCACTTCCGTTACGTTGATCCCCGCGTTTTCCCAGTGAGAAACTCTCACTCCGGGCAAACTGTTCGTGTCTCCAGCCGATTCCATGGCCAGATCGGTTCGAATCTGTAACATAAGCGATCCTCCCGCCAAATATTTTGTTATCAGTTTACCCAACCTTAGCAACAAAATACTAGGATTTGCTTGATTTTACGGCCATGTAGTGCTAAAATATATGATGCTATTTTGCGTATGGAGGTGAATATCTTGCCGAATATCAAGTCTGCCATCAAGCGCGTGAAGGTAACTGAGAAGAAGAACCTGCGCAATCGTATGGTTAAGTCTGCTATGAAGACTCAGCTGAAGAAGTTTGAAACCGCATTCAACGCCAACGAAGCCGATGCCAAGGTACTGAGCGCTGCTCAGGGTGCCGTTGATAAGGCTCTGGCAAAGGGCGTTATCCATAAGAACGCAGCTAACCGCAAAAAGGCCCGTCTGGCTAAGCGCCTGGCAAAGGCCAATGCTGCCGAGTAAAAATTTCATTCTCACAATTTAGGGGACGCATCCGCGTTCCCTTTATTGTTTTATTCAGAAGTCACAGGAGGCAAAGAATATGAAGCACCGTATATCCATGCTCTGGCCCGACGGTCTCAAAAAGGCGCTCACATTTTCATACGACGACGGCGTTATGCAGGATCTGAAGCTCATATCCCTTATGCGCCTCTACGGACTTAAGGGCACCTTCAATCTCAACAGTTCTTTCTTCGGTCAGATAGATATAATCATGCGAAACGGCCGCGAGACCGACCATTCCCATGTGCCCGAGGAAGATATTGCCGCCGTATATGCCGGCTTTGAAGTCGCCGTGCACACTGCGACCCATCCCCACCTGCCCCAGCTTTCCTCCGTAAACGTAGTGGAGGAAATAATCACCGACCGCACCGCAATGGAACGCCTCGTGCGCTATCCCGTGCGCGGCATGGCATATCCTTTCGGCACCGTGAACGAACAGGTTAAGGATATCGTCAAAGCCTGCGGAATAGTGTATTCCCGCGGCACCGGCGTTACCGGCGATTATTCGCTGCCCGTTGATGCCTATGACTGGGCATGTTCCTGTCATCATTCCGAGCTCGAGCCCCTTATCGACCCCTTTATCGAGGACGACCGCAGGCTCATGCTGCTGAGCGTCTGGGGACATTCCTACGAATTCGACCAGACCGATTCCTGGTATGTCATCGAAAACCAGCTCGAACGCCTCGGCGGAAACGACGATATCTGGTACGCTTCCAACATCGAGGTATTCGATTACATAGCCGCCTATCGCGCCCTCAACTGGACCTGCGAAGGCGATATCGTGCATAACCCCTCCGCGCAGGATGTATTCATTGAATGCGACGGCGAGACCGTATGCGTGCCCGCAGGCATGCGCATAGAACTGTAATCCGCACAGGCATACGCCTTTCATATAAAAGCAAAGGAAATTGATCAGATGGACGATCTTTTCACAATGGCACAGCAGTCCAAACCCACGCTGGCTCCCCTTGCCGACCGCATGCGTCCCCGCACCCTTGACGAATTCATCGGTCAGAAGCATATCGTTGGTCAGGGCAAGCTGCTGCGCCGCGCCATAGAAGCCGACAGGCTCACCAGTTCCATTTTCTGGGGTCCGCCCGGCTGCGGCAAGACCACCCTTGCCTCTGTTATCGCCGAGACCACCAGATGCGAATTCGTCAAGCTGAACGCCGTAACCAGCGGCGTTGCCGACGTGCGCGAGGTGCTCAAGAAGGCGGAAGAAAACCTCAAATATTACGGCCGTGCCACTTACCTGCTGCTGGACGAGTGCCACCGCTGGAGCAAGTCTCAGTCCGATTCCATACTGCCTGCCATCGAAAACGGCACCATCCGTTTCATCGGCTCCACCACCGAAAATCCCATGATAGCCATGACCCCCGCTATCGTGAGCCGCTGCAGGCTTTTCAGATTCGAACCCCTCGGCCGTGAAGACGTAAAGCATGCGGTCATGCAGGCAGTGCGCGACAACGAGCGCGGCTACGGTCTGCAGAATGTGCAGATAGACGAAGACGCCCTTGAGCACATCGCGCAGGTCGCAAACGGCGATGCCCGCAGCGCACTGAATGCCCTCGAGCTCGCGGTGCTCACCACTCCCATGGACGCCACCGGTGCCAGCAGGATAACTCTTGAAATAGCCGAAGAATCCATTCAGGAGCGCGTGCTGAGGCTGGACGAGTCTCTCTATTATGATATGCTCAGTGCCTTCTGCAAATCACTGCGCGGCTCGGACAGCGATGCTGCGCTTGCATGGTTTGCAAGGCTCATTTACGCAGGCGTTGATCCCCGCATAATCGTACGCCGTATAATCGCCCACGCCTCCGAGGATGTAGGCCTTGCCAACCCCAATGCAATGCTTACCGCAGTAAGCGCAATGCACGCCCTCGAAACCATCGGCATGCCCGAGGCAAAGCTGCCCATCGGTCAGGCCATAATCACCGTGTGTGAAAGCCCCAAGTCCAATTCCGTGGTCGCCGCGCTGGGCCGTGCCTTTGAAGACGCGGAAAAGGGCGGCTTCCGTCCTGTGCCCATGCATCTGCGCAATGCCCTTAATGAGCGCGAATCCGCTTCCGGAGTAGGCGCGGGCTACAAATATGCCCACGATTTCCCCGGTCATTACGTTGAGCAGCAGTATCTGCCGGACGAAGCGGGCGGCACACCCTATTATATCCCCTCCGAGCAGGGCTACGAAAATGAGATACGCCGCATCCGCATTTCCCGCGGCAAGTCCGATAAACCCGATATTCCCCACGACCCTGACAAACATATCTCCCACAATTAATATTATTTGGCTGAAATTGCCATATTCGGCGGTTATCATATAAGCATGACCGCGGAATATTATTTACATCAGAAATCTAATCGGAGTCACATAAATGCCAACAGCAACTTCAACCAAAAAATCTTCTTCTGCGCGCAGTTCTTCATCAAAAAAGCCGGCAGGCACTTCTGCGCCCAAGAAAAAAACCGCAAAGATCGATCCGTATGACGATCCCTTCGCCGCATCCGCAAAGCCCGCGGCAAAGGCTTCTTCGAAATCATCGGGGAAACGCAAATCTTCCGGCACGAGATCCAAAAAGATAGATGTGCAGGAAAATCCGCTCGGCATGATGGCGGCGGACTACGATCCCTACGATGATCCCTGGGCGCCTCCCGCAAAGGAAAAGACCGCACGCCGCGCTCCCACAAGGGCAAAGCGCGTGCCGGACGATCCTTTTGATGATTCATGGGCGGCACCTGCACCCGAAAAAAAAGCTGCCGCAAAATCCGCCGCACATGCAAAAAAGCGGAAGCCTGACCCGTTCGATGATCCCTGGACCACTCCCACCGAAAAGCGAAAGGCAGCCCGCAGGAACAAGTCTTCCGGCCACGGCGGTTCCGGCGGCAGAAAGAAGCGCTCCGGCGGATATGTCACATTCATGCTCTCCACGCTTATAGTGCTGTGCGTACTGTTCATATCGCTGCAGCTCTATAACTACAGTAAGTTCATCAACATGCGCAATGCCGTATCCGGCAGCAACTTCTTTGCCGGAACCACAATAGACGGCGTGGATATCTCTCAGATGACCATGACCGAGGCGGTCACTTACTGGGAAGAGAACATCGAGCCCGGATACTACGGACGCACCGTTACTCTGGATAACGGCGCATCCATCACCGCGAAGGATCTCGGATACAGCAGCGATTATAAAAGCGTAATCGAAAATGCCTGGGAATCCCAGACCTCCGGCAGGCTTGCCGACCGCTATGCCGCGCTTATGAAGTATTCTGCTTCCGGTTCCGGCTATAAGGTAAGCCGCACAATGTATACCGAAGATTCCGTAATCGCATATGCGGACAAGGTAGCCTCCGGAATCGATTCTCCCGTGAAGGAACCTTCCATAACCGGTTTTGATTACAACACGCTGGGCTTCACTTTCGGCGAAGGCAAAAGCGGCTACACTCTGGACAGGCAAAAGCTTGCCGGAGACATAATGTCCGCAATGGACAACGGCGGCGGCAGCGTAGTGCTTTCCATAAGCGTGACCGACCCCAGGTATACCGTGGACGACATGAAGAACATGTACGGCCTCCGTGCATACGCGGTCACCAACGCATCTTCATCTTCCGAGAACCGCCTTACAAACATCCGGCTTGCGCTGAATTCCATCAATGGAACACTGCTGCAGCCCGGCGAGGAATTCTCCTTCAACGAAGTGGTCGGCAAACGCACCCGTGACAGGGGCTACAAGGCAGCACCCGCCTATAACTCCGGCGAAGTCGTGGATGAAGTGGGCGGCGGTATCTGTCAGGTTTCCACTACGCTTTTCAACGCCGTAGTGAAATCCGACCTGAAAGTTACGGAACGTCACAACCACTCCATGCCCGTAGCCTATGTGGACAAGGGCAAGGACGCTGCGGTAAGCTGGGGCGCGCAGGACCTCAGATTCGTAAACAACTCTTCCGAGCCCGTATACATCGTAGCCTACATGGACGCAGACAAACGTGTGCGCATCGGCGTATTCGGCAGACTGATAGAGGACGGAAAGTATATCACCGTTGAAGCCAAAGTGACATACACAAAGGAATTCGAAACGGTATATCAGTACAACGCATTCCTGCTGCCCGGCACGATGGCGGAACTTCAGGCCGGCCGCAACACCTACGAAGCCATGGCATACAAGTGCACATGGACCGCCGACGGCGAACTGATAAGCCGTGAGGAACTCTGCAAGAGCTCCTACCGCGGCAGGGACTGCATAATAGAATACGGCCCGTAACACCGCAAAAATACTGCCCGGCATCCGGAAATCAGCTTTCGGATGCCGGGTAGTCGCAATATTTTGGAACATATCGCATCGGATACAGCCTGTATTTCCTATAAATTGAAGCAAATTTTCGAACAAACGGTTTATTTTACATGTCACTGTTGCAAAATTCACAGGTCTGTGATAAACTCCCTTAATGTGACTATGGATAGTTGTATTCATATAAGAGGCAGGAGGATGTACTCACATGGCTACCACTTTTGAAAAGCTCTCTTCCAACAAGGTTAAGCTCGGCTTCGTTGTTGACGCCGCCAAGTTCGAAGAAGGCATCAAGATCGCTTATAAGAAGAACGTTAAGAACATCTCTATTCCCGGCTTCCGCAAGGGCAAGGCTCCCATGCAGGTAATCGAGAATTTCTACGGCGCAGGCGTTTTCTATGAGGATGCTTTCGACGCAATCTTCCCCGAGATCTACCAGGCTGCCATCATCGAGCACGGCATCAACCCCGTTGACCGTCCCGAGCTGGAAGTCGAGCAGATCGGCAAGGGCCAGGAACTGAAGTTCACCGTAGAAGTATTCGTAAAGCCCGACGTTGAGCTGGGCGAGTATAAGAACCTGGGCATCGAGAAGAAGGTTGACGAAGTCACCGAAGACGACGTTATGGCCGACATCGAGCGCGCTCGTGAGCGTGCAGCCCGTTACACCGAGATCACCGACCGTGCAGCCAAGCTGGACGATCAGGTAAACCTGGACTACGCCGGCTTCGTCGGCGAAGAGCAGTTCGAGGGCGGCACCGCTCAGGGCCACGACCTCGTTCTGGGCTCCGGTCAGTTCATCCCCGGCTTCGAGGATCAGCTGGTTGGCGCTACCGTTGGTCAGGAACTGGATGTAAAGGTAACCTTCCCCGAGCAGTATCACGCTGATAACCTGGCCGGCAAGGAAGCCATCTTCAAGTGCAAGATCAACTCCATCCGCGAGAAGGAACTGCCCGAGCTGGACGACGACTTCGTAAAGGAAGCTTCCGAGACCGCTAACACCGTTGAGGAGTACAAGGCAGAGATCCGCGAGAAGCTGGAGAAGCAGGCTGACCAGCGCGCAGAGAACGTTTTCGAGAACGACGTTCTGCAGAAGGTTGTTGAAGGCGCCAAGATCGATATCCCCGCTTCCATGATCGACGAGCAGGTCAACAACATGATCCGCGATATGGAAATGCGTCTGATGTACCAGGGCATGCGCCTGGACGACTACCTCAAGTACACCGGTCAGACCCGTGAGGACCTGTCCAAGATGTACCGTGACGAGGCAGAGCGCCGCGTACGCACCCAGCTGGTAATCGAAGAGATCCGCAAGATCGAGTCCATCGAAGCCGATGAGACCGACATCGACGAAGAGATGCAGAACTTCGCAGTCAACACCCGCAAGTCTCTGGAAGACTTCAAGGCCAACCTGACTGAGGAAGACAAGCAGTACTTCGCAGAGATCGCTTCTCTGACCAAGACCATGAAGTTCCTCAAGGAGAACGCAAAGTAATTAACCCTCAAAGGGCAATTACATCGTTTTCACACATAATTTCCGGGGTATATTCATATCATACGATTTGAGCATACCCTAATATACTAAAAGGCGCTGTACGGACAAACACCGGCACGCAGCCTTTGATAACGGGGTGCGTTCATATCATTATGATCTGAACGTGCCCCAGTTAATGAAATCGGAGGTGCGCCCATGAACCTTATGCCCTACGTCATAGAACAGACCAGCCGCGGCGAGCGTTCTTATGACATCTACTCCCGACTGCTCAAGGACCGCATAATATTCCTGGGCGGTGAGATCAACGACGACGTTGCAAACTCCATCGTCGCCCAGATGCTCTTCCTTGAGATGGAAGATCCCGACGCGGACATCCAGCTCTATATCAACAGCCCCGGCGGTGTGATCACCTCCGGCATGGCGATCTACGATACCATGCGCTATCTCAAGTGCGAAGTATCCACCCTGTGCATCGGTATGGCCGCCTCTATGGGCGCCTTCCTGCTGAGCGCAGGCGCCAAGGGCAAGCGTAAGGCTCTGCCCCATGCCGAGATCATGATCCATCAGCCCTCCGGCGGAGCACGCGGCCAGGCCACCGATATCGAGATCCAGGCCGAGCAGATCCTCAGGGTCAAGAAGACCATGAACCAGCTGCTTGCCGAGCATACCGGCCAGACCGTCCGCACCATTGAAAAGGATGTTGAGCGCGATCATTACATGACCGCCGAGCAGGCCCTCAAGTACGGCCTTATCGACGAGATCATCGCGCCGAGGAGATAATAAATGCCCAAGGATGATTTCAACAACAACAATCGTGTCCGCTGTTCGTTCTGCGGCAAGACTCAGGATCAGGTACGCCGCATAGTTGCCGGCCCCAACGCCTATATCTGCAACGAATGCGTGCTGCTCTGCCAGGAGATCGTGTCCGACGATGTTGACACCGTTTCCAAGCGCGGCGATCTGGAGATCAAGCGTCCCCAGGAGATCAAGGAAATACTGGATCAGTATGTAGTTGGTCAGGACGCCGCCAAAAAGGCGCTGTGCGTGGCTGTTTACAACCACTATAAGCGCATCCAGCATATGACTTCCGGCAACAAGGCCGACGTTGAACTGCAGAAGTCCAACATCGTCATGCTGGGTCCCACCGGCTGCGGCAAGACCTATCTTGCCCAGACTCTGGCAAAGATTCTGAACGTTCCCTTCCCCATCGGCGATGCCACCAGCCTCACCGAGGCCGGCTATGTCGGCGAGGACGTTGAGAACATTCTGCTCCGCCTTATCCAGAACGCCGATTATGATATCGAGCTGGCACAGCGCGGCATCATCTACATCGACGAGATCGACAAGATCGCCCGCAAGAGCGAGAATGTATCCATCACCCGCGATGTATCCGGCGAAGGCGTACAGCAGGCTCTGCTGAAGATGCTGGAAGGCACCATCGCCTCCGTTCCCCCGCAGGGCGGACGCAAGCATCCCCATCAGGAATTCATCCAGATCGACACCACCAACATACTGTTCATCTGCGGCGGTGCATTCGACGGCATCGACAGGATCATCGAATCCCGCATCGGCAAGAAGGTCATGGGCTTCGGTGCAGAAGTTCGCGGCAAGACCGAAAAGGCAGACGAGGCTACCCTCTCCAGGATGGAGCCCGAAGATCTGCTGAAGTTCGGTCTCATCCCCGAATTCATCGGCCGTCTGCCCGTAATCGTGACCCTGAATCAGCTGGACGAGGAAGCGCTGGTGCGCATACTCACCGAGCCCAAGAACGCGCTGACCAGACAGTATAAGAAGCTGCTCGGCTTCGATGATGTGGAACTGGAATTCACCCCCGGCGCTCTTTCCGCCATCGCAAAGCTTGCGCTTGAGCGCAAGAGCGGCGCACGCGGTCTGCGCGCGATAATCGAGGGCGTGATGATGGATACCATGTACGAACTCCCCTCCATGTCCGGCATAAAGAAGTGCACCGTCACCGAAGACGCTGTTCTTCGCGGCGCACGTCCCGTGCTCACCGCCGGTCTTATTGAGGAAGGCGGCGCGGAAGAATCCTCCGAGGATTCCGCCGACGCAGGCGCCTGAGATAATTTTTCGCCGCCGTCCGGGTCAAAAATGCTCCCGAACGGCGGCAAATAAGGTCATAACATCGAAAGATGTGACATAAACGGCTGCAGTATGTAAATTTTCCTATGAATTGCCGGAATATGTTGAAATATCACAATTCATGGTTTATAATATTGTAGTCTGCCCCAGTGAGGGGTTTACTTGTTGTATGACGAATCAAATTACGGGAGGTGTCAATCGAAATGGCATCGGATAAGCGCGTCAAGGTTACTCTGGCCTGCAGCGAGTGCAAGCAGCGTAATTACAATACCATCAAGAACAAGAAGAACGATCCCGACAGGCTCGAGATGAACAAGTACTGCCGCTTCTGCAAGAAGCATACCGCCCATAAGGAGACCCGCTAAGTTTCCTTATTAAGCAAAGGATGTGAAAGCATGGCCACCAACGCAACCAAGACTGAGAAGAAGAATATCTTCCAGTTTTTCAAGAGGGTAGGTCTGGGCATCGGCAGGGCTTTCAAGAACACTTTCTTCGAACTGAAGAAGGTCACCTGGCCCTCCAAGCGTGAGCTCGTTAACTATTCTCTGATCACTCTTGGTTTCATGGTTTGCATGGGCATTATCATTTATCTGATTGACCTCGGCTCCGGCGCGTTGGTTAATCTGATGCTCTCCATCGGTTGATAGTCGGGAGTTGTTGGATATGTCAGACAACACTGAAATCAAGTGGTACGTTGTACATACCTATTCCGGGTATGAGAACAAGGTAAAAGCAAACCTTGAAAAAGCCGTCGAGAACAGCCGCAACAGCAAGCAGGAAAACGACGGCAAACAGGATCTTTCCGAACTCATTTTTGAGGTAAAGATCCCCACCGAAGACGTCACGGAAATCAAGAACAATAAGCGTCGCATCGTGCAGCGCAAGATCCTGCCCGGCTATGTTATGATCAAAATGATCATGACCAACGAAGCCTGGTACGTAGTGCGCAACACCCGCGGTGTAACCGGCTTCGTGGGCGCAGGCAATAAGCCTTCTCCCCTTTCCGAGACCGACTTCGCATCTATTTTTGACACTCAGCCGGCCACCAGCATTGACATTCAGGTCGGCGACACAGTGCGTATCCTTGGCGGATTCTTCGAGAATCAGCAGGGTAAGGTCATCAGCATGGATGCTGAGACCCAGAAGCTCACCGTAGCAGTAACTATGATGGGCCGTGAGACCACTGTGGAACTCGCGTATGACGAAGTCATCCGTGAGGAAGACTGATTCCCCGCCAGTCGGGTTTTCAGCGTGGGAGGCGCCCCTTAAGCGCCGCATCACCACATACATGTAGAGGAGGATATCCCAATGGCAAAGAAAGTAACTGCGCTCATCAAGCTGCAGGTCAATGCCGGCAAGGCAACGCCCGCACCGCCCATCGGCCCCGCTCTGGGTCAGCACGGTGTTAACATCCCCGGCTTCTGCAAGGAGTTCAACGATCGTACCGCTAAGCAGGTAGGTCTGGTCATCCCCGTAGTCATCACCGTCTACCAGGATCGCTCCTTCACCTTCATCACCAAGACCCCCCCGGCAGCTGTTCTCATCAAGAAGGCTTGCGGCCTGGAGAGCGCTTCCGGACGCCCCAATCGCGATAAGGTTGCCAACATCACCAAGGCCCAGATCCGCGAGATCGCCGAGCTCAAGATGCCCGACCTGAACGCTGCTTCCGTCGAAGCTGCCATGAGCATGGTAGCCGGCACTGCACGTTCCATGGGCGTTGTTGTAGTCGACTAATCAGGACGTATTACGTGGGAGGATGAACCCATCCGCTTGACCACAAGGAGGATTTTGAAATGAAGAAGGGTAAGAATTATACCGGCAGCCTGAAGCTGATCGACCGTACCAAGCTGTACGACACCGAAGAGGCCATCTCTCTCGTAAAGCAGACTGCCAAGGCAAAGTTTGATGAGACTGTTGAAATATCCGTACGTCTGGGCGTTGACCCCCGCCACGCTGACCAGCAGGTCCGCGGTGCAGTAGTTCTGCCCAACGGTACCGGCAAGAAGGTATCCGTGCTCGTTTTCGCCAAGGGCGACAAGGCAAACGAAGCACTGGCTGCCGGCGCTGACTTCGTTGGCGCAGAAGATATGGTTGCTAAGATCCAGGGCGGCTGGTTCGGCTTCGACGTCTGCGTAGCCACCCCCGACATGATGGGTCTGGTTGGCCGTCTGGGCCGCGTTCTGGGCCCCAAGGGCCTGATGCCCAACCCCAAGTCCGGCACCGTATCTATGGATGTTACCCGCGCTATCAACGATATCAAGGCCGGTAAGGTTGAGTATCGCGTTGATAAGACCGCTATCATCCACTGCCCCCTGGGCAAGGCTTCCTTCACCGAGGAGCAGCTGCAGGGCAACCTGCGCACCCTCATGGATGCTATCGTAAAGGCAAAGCCCGCCACTGCAAAGGGCACCTACATCCGCTCTGCCGTTATCTCCAGCACCATGGGCCCCGGCATCAAGCTGAACCCCCTGAAGTTCTAAGAGATTTCATAGTCCCTGTGTTCTCCGTAGCACAGGGATTTTTCTAATCAGATCGGATGTTAAATCCGCAACCTATAACACACAATTGCCAAAATTCTGCACGATATTATTGTAGAAAAGTCGATAAAAACGCTTCCATTTGCGTAAATTCTATGCTATAATATGTGTTAGATAACTTTGACATGAAGGGAGTCAACTATAATGGAAAACCTGGAAAAAGCCCTCAAGAAAACTGGCCGCGTTAAGACGCTGCTTATCGTCCTCGTGATTCTGCTGGCCCTGTACTCTATCATCCTGGCAGGCGACATTTCCAGCGCCAAGACCAAGGTGCGTAATGCTTACGCCGATGAGATCGCTGCTATTGAAACCGAACTGAGCGACATCGAGTCCAAGACCGAGAAGGCCGAAGACAAGATCGCCGATTACGAGGAAAGCATCGCCGGTTACACTGCCACCATCGAGGCCATCAAGGATGGCACCTACGCCGGCAAGTAATCTCATGTAGGATTTTAGAAGGGAGCTGTTTTTGAATGGAAAGAAAATACAGAGGAAATAAAAAGGCCATTAAGGTCCTTGCTGTTGTTGTTGTTCTGCTGATCGGTCTGATCGTTTACCTGCAGATCGCCCTGCCCAATGCAAAGGCAAAGGCAACCACTAACGTAGAAGCCGAGATGGAGCAGCTGCATGCCGATATCGATACCGCCCGTGCTGATTACGAAGCAAAGGGTCTGGAAGCCAAGCAGGACGAACTGAAGGCCCAGGAAAAGACTCTGAAGGCATATGAGAAGGATCTGGTAAAGGCTTGGGAATCCGGCGACCAGGCAGCTATCGACGCTGTTATCGCAGAGTACGAGACTCCCGCTGAGGAAACTGAGGAATAATCCTTAGTCTATAGCAAAAGGACGCTGCATCTGAAGCGTCCTTTTTTCATACACAAAAAAACGAAGGATGTGAGGCACTTCCCCACATCCTTCGTTTTTTATTATTTATTCAGCTGTTCACGGGTCCAGGCAATCTGTTTGGCGACCATCACAGGAGCGGGACCGCCTTCAACGGTGCGCTTGGATACACAGTTGAGCAGGTCGATAGCATCGTATATATCGGCCTCAAACGCCTCGTGAGCGGCTTTGTAGCTCTCAAGGCTAAGAGACTCCAGAGTCTCTCCGGCTGCGATACAGTCGCGTACAAGCTGTCCAGTGATGTTGTAGGCATCACGGAAGGGCACGCCCTTCTTGGTCAGGTAATCAGCGCAGTCGGTGGCATTGATAAAGCCCTTTGCTGCGGCAGCCTTCATGTTCTCGGTATTGAAGGTAGCGCTCTCCATCATGGGAGCAAGTACCTCAAGGCACAGCATTGCGGTATCAACGGCATCAAATACAGCTTCCTTATCCTCCTGCATATCCTTGTTATAAGCAAGGGGCAGTGCCTTCATAGCGGTCAGCAGAGTCATCAGGTCACCATATACACGACCGGTCTTGCCGCGAACCAGTTCTGCGATATCGGGATTCTTCTTCTGAGGCATGATGGAGGAACCGGTGGAGAACCTGTCGTCCAGCTGCATGAAGCGGAATTCCCAGCTGCACCACATGCACACTTCCTCGCTCAGGCGGGAAAGATGCATCATCATGATGCTGAGATCGCTCATCAGTTCAAGCACGAAATCGCGGTCGGAAACGCCGTCAAGGCTGTTCATGGAAATGCCGTTCATTCCCAGTTCTTCCGCTACCATGCGCCTGTCAAGAGGATAGGTAGTACCTGCCAGTGCGCCGCAGCCCAGAGGAGAAATAAGAGTGCGCTGCCTGCAGTCTTCCAGACGGTCGATGTCCCTCAGCAGCATCTGTGCATATGCCATCAGATAATGCGCCAGAGTAACAGGCTGAGCGCGCTGCAGATGGGTATAGCCGGACATAACAGAGTCAAGATGCTTCTCAGCCACATCGCACAGCACGTTTGCCAGCTTCTTTGCGCCGGCGATAAGCTCTACGATCTCGTCTGCCAGATACATCCTGTCGTCAAGTGCCACCTGGTCATTGCGGCTGCGGGCGGTGTGCAGACGCTTGCCTGCATCGCCGATACGGGCGGTCAGCTCGCCTTCAACGAAGGTGTGGATATCTTCGGCAGTCATGTCGATCTCCAGCACGCCTGCATCGATATCGGCCAGAATGCCCTTCAGACCTTCTATGATCTTCTCGGATTCCTCAATATCAATGATACCGGTCTTGCCCAGCATGCGCGCATGGGCGATGGAACCGGTGATATCCTGCTTATACATACGGCTGTCGAAGCCGATGGATGCGTTCAGCTTATTCAGTCTCTCGTCTACCTCGCCGCTCATGCGGCCGGCCCAAAGCTTCATAGAAAAAACCTCCCAAAACTACTGAAAAGCGGCCCGGTGACAATGCTGCCTCCGGGCCGCGATATTACGTTTATTACTTCTTGCCTTCCTTGAGGGCCTTGATCTGGATGGGCAGACCGAACAGGGTGATGAAGCCTGCGGAATCAGCCTGATTGTAGACCTCGTCCTCATCGAAGGTTGCGATCTCCTCGTCGTACAGAGAGCAGGGGCTGGTCATGCCGGCGGGGATGATGTTGCCCTTGTAGA
>JAZRPZ010000078.1:0-12504 GCA_045649485.1 Clostridia bacterium | reverse complement strand
AAGCCTAGCTTTATAGTCAACTCCTTGGCTCACAGAACGACATGGCTACGATCCGACTTGGTGGTTTTTGGAATATGATCTCATGAAGAAACATCAAATGATAATCGGGAATTGAGGCCCCGTTTCTCCTGACATTATCGGAGCTTGCCGCAGGCATACATCATTGCCCGCAGGGCAACATCATTTGCTGCAGGCAAACATCATGCGCCGTCAGGCGCGCCTCATTCCTAAATGGGAACTGTCGTGTGAGGAATTGAGGGATTGTGGTACTGCGGTTTTTTGCCGGATTGGTTTGTAAATGTTTGGTAAATGGTGGTTTGACAGGCTAATTATCTGGTACAATTAAAACATACAGGGGGAGGTGTTACCCGTGAAAATTACTCTCAATCCGGACGCAGAGGTCGTGAAGATGGTCAAGGAAGGCCTTGAAATGAAGGGCGGATATTGTCCCTGCCGTCTGGAGCGCACCGAAGAGAACAAATGCATGTGCAAAGAATTCCGCGAGCAGATAAAGGATCCCGAATTCGAAGGCTACTGCCACTGCATGCTGTACTATAAATCACTGTGATAAAGGAGATATTACCATGGCCGAAGTTATCATCACCAAAGAAAATTTCGAAACTGAAGTTCTGAAGAGCGATATTCCCGTGCTGGTGGATTTCTGGGCCACCTGGTGCGGACCCTGCCGTATGCTGGCTCCCATCATTGAGGAGATCGCAAACGAAAACGAAGGCAAGCTCAAGGTCGGCAAGATCGATGTTGACCAGCAGCCCGAACTGGCGATGCAGTTCCGCGTGGCTTCCATTCCCACCCTAATCCTGTTCAAGGAAGGCAAGGCGGTCGCCCAGTCTCTCGGCTACAAGCCCAAGGCACAGATCGAGGCAATGCTGAAGTAATTACACTTATATAAACGGAGCGGATTGTATATTGACAATCCGCTCCGTTTGGTTTATAAACTGTATAAAGTTATTTCTGCGGAGGTTATTATGAAGGAATATATTACCTACGAAATGTTCGGCGCAGCGGGTGATGGCATTCGCGATGATATGCCCGCCATTGTGAAGGCGCATGCGGAAGCGAATATCAGAAATATTCCCGTAAAGGCAAAGGAAGGCGCCTGCTATTATATTTCCCCCAAGGCGCTTACTGCCGTTATAATGACCGATACGGATTGGACGGGCGCAAAGTTCGTGATCGATGACCGCGGCTGCGAGGACATTCGCGCGGCAGTTTTCTGCGCGGAACCCACCGAAAAGGGCTTTCCTGCGGATGCACTGCCCGAAAGACTTTTTTATGGGCAGGAAGAACTCCGCAACCCCTGGGGCAGGGATGTTTTTCTGATCGCGGAAAACGATGAACACCGTGATTTTATACGCCGTGGTCTCAATCAGAATAATGGCCATGCTCGCACGGATTGTTTTGTTCTCTCTGAGGACGGCAGATTCTCTTCGCCCTGTTCCTATGATTTTGAAAAGGTGACAGGCATCACAGTATATCCTATTGACAGTGAAAAGCTGACCATTTGCGGCGGCGAATTTACCACCATAGCCAATCAGCAGGCCTCGGAATACAACTACCACAGGCGGAATATACAAATAAACCGATCCAATACGGATCTGCACCATGTGACACATTATGTGACGGGCGAGATCGATCACGGTGCGCCGTACACGGGTTTCATCAGCATAGAGAATTGTGCAATGGTGCATGTATATGATTGCGTTGTGACCGGTCATTACATATATTGGACTATTGGCGCGCAGGGGCTGCCTGTACCCATGGGCTCATATGATATCAACTGCCGCTGCGTTGCGGATGTGACTTTCTCCCGCTGTGTTCAGACCACGGATATTATGGACGAGCAGTACTGGGGAATCATCGGAACCAATTTCTGCCGTGACCTTGTGTTTGAGGATTGTGTATTCTCCCGTTTTGATGCCCATATGGGTGTTACAAACTGCACTCTGCGCCGCTGCAGGCTGGGCTGGCAGTGTCTCAACGCTATCGGCAACGGCACATTCGTAATCGAAGATACCGAAGCCTGCGGAAGAAATTTCGTCTATCTGCGCTTTGACTACGGCTGCTGCTGGCGGGGTGACATCGTCATAAAGAACTGCACGTGGAAGCCCCTGTCAGATGAGCGCAATATCATCGGCGCGGAGAACGACGGCACCCATGATTTCGGCTATGAATGCTACATAACCCGCAATGTTGTGATAGATGGTCTGAAGATCATCGAGGAGGAAGCGGACGATAAGCCGGTATTCGTATTCAAGGATTATCTGGGCAAGGAAGATATTTCTGCCGAAGAGCGTAAGTACATACCCATCCCGCCCGAAAGCGTAAAGGTGAAAAACATCGATACCGAAAGGGAAATAAGGCTGTGTCAGGAGCCCGCACTTATGCCGGATACGGTGTTTGTGATAGATTAAAAAGGAACTCCGCAGAGTGAAATGCATCACCTGCGGAGTTTTTCTCTGTCAGAATTCGTATACCTTGTAGGGCTGCGCATAGCCGACGGGGATATCCAGCAGCGCCTGCGCGGCTTCAACGGCTTCCTGCTGTTTTGCAGCGGGGCAGTGGGTGAGCAGCAGCCGGCGTACTCCCGCTTCTTTTGCACCCTGTGCAGCTTCGCAGGCGTCGGAATGGCGGTTGTGCCATGTGCGCTTGTTGCCCACGTGTGCGCCGAAATTTGCTTCGTGTATGAGCAATTCGCAGCCGCTGAAGAACTTTCCGAATTCGGGGCGGTACATGGTGTCGCCCGTGAAACCTGCGGCGCGTCCGGTCTCCTTATGGGTCATGCGGTAGCACACGCCGGGCACGGTATGCTCGGAATTTATGGTCTCAATGGTGAATCCCGCAGCCTCATAGCTTGTGCCTTCGCCCATCTCGATGATATTCGGCATCTCGCGAATCTCCTCATTGAGCCTAAGCGAATCGTGGAGTATGAAGTTGATGGTACGGTCGATGCCTGCCCGCAGTGTCTCTTTGGGACCGAGTATGTTAAGGTCGCCCAGAGTGCTCTTCTTTATACGGCGATACATCAGCAGCTGCGCAAGACCCATGTAGTGGTCTGCGTGGGTGTGGGTGAGGCATATGGTATCAAACTGCAGCGGGTCGATGCCTATGCGCATCAAATTCATAACCGTGCCCCAGCCGGTGTCAATCAGTATGCGGTCACACAGACTGTAGTGGGCGCATTCGTTGTCGGGCAGGGGCTCCCAATGGGCGGAGCCAAGTATGCGTACAAAAGGCGTTTCGTACATGGTGTATGCCTCATTTCGTATTTGTCAGATGAAGGGGCGTCTGTCCAGCACCAGCTTCAGCGGCACGGTAGTGTCCACTTCGCCGGGCAGGGCTATCTGCAGTTCGGCAAGGCAGCATACCGCGCCGAAGAGCATGTGCAGGTCGTTCAGGGTCTCGTCGGTCTTCTCATCCAGCGCGTCCATATTGGCGATGTACTTTGCGGCGAAATCACGCAGCGCGGCCTTGGCTTCGTGGAAGCGGTGGGGGGTCTGACGGGTGGCGCGGTTCAGGCAGAACACCCAGTCGATCTCCGCGAAGTTGCATATCTTTCCGAAGGTCTCGCCCAGTCCGTTGTTGGCGTACATATCCAGGCAGCTGTCGATAAGCTTTTCGGGCATGGGGAAGGGCATGTTGGCGTAATTGTGGTTGAACATATAGTGGAACCAGCCGTTCAGGTGGTGATTGAGCGGCTTTTTGCCGTGCTTGCCTGCGTAGCTTATGCCGGTCACGGGGTCGCAGCGCTCCTTCAGCCAGTCGAAGTACCACTTCTTCCACTCGGCGTCAACAGCGCGGGTTATGGTCAGCGCGGCGAACAGGCCTGCGCCCTGATGGGACTGAGGCCACGGGTCGTTTTCCCAATCGAGGCTCTCCAGCTTTTCGCAGAGGGCTTCCCTGTCCCTGTATTTCAGCAGGTCGTATACGGGATATTTCGGCAGCGCGTCGAAAAGCTCCAGCGCGGCGGTGACATGGGCGGTGGTATGTATGGTGTGATGGGTGGCTTCGGTGAACATGCCGGTGTCGGGGTCCTGCATATCCTGCATGGCCTTTATCCAGCAGGCGCGCTTTTCGCTGTCGCCCTCAAAGCGGCCGATGGTGTAGAGTATATTTGCGGCGTCGGCGCAGCCGTATTCGTTTATGCCCAATTCGCGGCTGTTCTTCGCATCCTGCCACAGCCAGCGGCAGTATATGCCTTCGGAAAGCTTGTGGCTTTCGACCACGCGGTGGAATTTATCGATGATATGATCAATATTCATACTGAGACCTCCCACGTTTTTTGTTATGATATCACAAAGAAAAGGGTATGTACAGCTTCCGAATTGACATTTGGCAGAAAATAAAATATAATATGTTCAGAGCTTTCGGCGTTTCTATATCAAACGCCGGAGGCTTATTATATGCTTTTGAGGGGATATACCAATGCAGAAAAAGACCTTCTACACCGAACTGGCGTATGTTTTCGGAATCATTGCGCTGGCGCTGGGCGTTGCGTTTATGGAGGCGGCAAATTTCGGCATGTCCATGGTCGTTGTGCCTGCTTACCTTACTCACCTTAAACTTGTGGAGACGCTGCCCTTCTTCTCATTCGGCATGGCGGAATATACGCTGCAGCTTTTGCTGGTGCTCATCACCTGCGCGGTGCTGAAGAAGGTAAGATTTTCTTTCCTTTTCTCCTTTGTGACGGCGGTAATATACGGACTCATTCTGGATGGATTTATATTCCTCATGTCCTTTGTGCCGGTGGATACCTTCGTTGTGCGCGGCATTTTCTACGTGCTGGGCATGGTGACCTGCTCCTTCGGCGTTTCCCTGGTCTTCCATACCTATATCCCGCCGGAGGCATATGAGCTTTTCGTGAAGGAGCTTTCCGCCAAATTCGGCGTGAATATCAGCGTATTCAAGACCTGCTTTGATATCACCATGATGCTCATCGGCGTTGCGATGTCCTTCGCATTCTTCGGCCTGTGGCATTTCGAGGGCGTGAAGGTCGGCACCCTCATCTGCGCGCTGTGCAACGGATTCATTATCGGCAGATTCACCAAACTGCTGGAAGCGAGGTACGAATTCCGCGACGGACTGAAGCTGCGCAGATTCTTCTGAACAAAAAACACGTGTCATTCAGACACGTGTTTTTTTATTCGGTCAAACCGACATATGGTAAGGTATTACTGTATGCCGGTTTGGCAAATTGGAATTCACTTCTTCAATACTTTTTTGCACCAGGTGCGTTTGCCGCAATTGGGACACTTCAGGTACCGGGTCGTTCCCATGTGCATTGCATTAAGTGCCTGCTTATATGTAGGCACGATCTCGTGACCGCAATTCTGGCACTTATAGGCGCCTACGCTTATCTCAAGTTTCAACGCATAGAAGCACGGTATCAAAAATACGACGCACACGCCAAGGATCGTGACAAGCTGCCATACTCCTTCGGGTATCAAAAATGCGGCAATAAAGACACCTGCGAGCAGGGCTGTCATACTTACGATCATAAGAGCCCACATGGAAGACCAGATCGTTTTGTTTTTCTTCTCCAAATCTTTTGCCATATCAAGCAAAAGCTGTTCGTTTTTCTGATTGCTGTTTTCCATATTGATTTCCTCCCCACTCAATAATTCATTCACACTGATGCAAAGAATATCACAGAGCTCAAGCATTATAGAAGTATCGGGCATTGCCACGCCGCGTTCCCATTTGGATACTGCTTTGTCGGTGATGCCCAGCTTTTCTGCCAACTGCATTTGCGTCAGGTTCGCTTTCTTTCTGTGCGCGGCAATAAATCTTCCTATCTTGATCTGGTCCATAATATGTCCCCTTTCGCATTCAGTATAGATGATCGGGAAGTGAAAACATACCCACCATTGGTTTAGTGAGGAGAAGTAAACCTGTGGTAGAGTGAATTTTGACCGTCAAATTTAAGTTTGCCGGTCAGTTTATTATATCATATGGCTGCAACATATTCAAAAACAGTCACGGCAAACATATTTGCGGAGGCTGAAGCTGTTTTGCGCCGTATCATATTTGAGACATGTGTTTTTTATTGTCGACTTTAGGGGGATTTGTGTGTTATAATCTTTCAAAATACAAGACAGTAAATTATGTGATTACTGGAAAGCTTTAAGTAGCAATAATTATTTTTGTTCTGGAGTGAATTATATGTTGGCAAAGTCTGACACTAACATTGAACAATTTTTTTCAATATTCGCGAATGTCGGTGTACCTGTGGCTTTTTTGGTGCCGACATCTACGGGCTTTAGTAAATCGATAATGGACGCAACTGGTCCGGTTAGAGAGTTGCTAAAAAGTGCTGGAGTACACGATTATGAAACACAGTGTCAAGGGCCAGAAGCGAAGAGCATGATTGAAAGCTATTTTGTTTATGCGGATCATGTTCAAGAAACTATGGCTTCTGTTTATCGCCCCATGACAAAAAATGGAGATCCAAGAATATGGTTTAGTAAAATGACTCGTTATTGTAAGCCTTACAACTTACTCGCTTTAATTATCATAGAGTATAGGATATATGTCATCAATCTATCTGATTATATAATTTCTAAGGCTTTATTGAATAAGGGATTTGTTTACGATCTGCTTCTCGAAGCTGTTCACAAGGATAGAATTGTAGCGAATGAGCTTTTAGAGAAGATACAGAGGATACATGATCGTGGTTTTTTGCCCTCAATAACAAATGGGGATCCGGGGGTTGGAGATACACTAGAACATGCTTTGGGTATTGATAGAAACAATAGTAAATATCCCGACTATAAGGGAATTGAATTAAAAACCACAAGAATTACAAGAAATGGTGCCAATAGACAAGCGACACGTGCCACTCTTTTTACCAAAGTGCCGGATGAAGGTTTGACTTACCGTGAAATTGTTGATGTTTATGGTAAAATTCAAATACCACGAGATAGTACTGTCGCGCGTCTTCAGCTATATGAAACTTTCAGAGTGTCTCGACCGAATGCCTATGACCTTGTTTTAGAGGTTGATGTAGATGGCGATAGATTGAAAATGCTTCATCAAAAAGGAAATTTACGGAAAAATGTATCAACGTGGTATTTAAGCAATTTGAAACAAGCGCTTCTCGTGAAGCACCACGAAACCTTTTGGGTTAAGGCATTATCTGAAAATCGCAATGGCATTGAATATTTTAGATATGATAAAATAGTTCATACAAAGAATCCAAATGCTTCGTTGTTTGCACCACTGTTGGAAGCGGATAAAATTACTGTAGATCTCGCGGCACATTACAAGCCAGATGGCAAGTGGCGAGACCACGGTATGCTGTTTAAGATGAATCCTAAGGATTTACATTTGCTCTTGGGAACGGCAACTGAATATGATCTCAATTTAAGATGAAATTAGGTCAGCGATTTTTTTTTCGCTGACCTATATCATTTATAGAACTTTTTTTATTTCCAAAGCGATGGCTTTGGCAAGCAACGGAGGAACAGCATTTCCTACCTGTGTGTATTGAGGAATTTCGACTCGACGTTTGAGACCGCCAGTTGTTCTTTTTCCTAGAAATTCAAAACTGTCGTCGAAAGATTGGCAACGCGCCATTTCTCTAACACTGAAAGTTCTAGGTTCCCAAGGACTAATGTAATCATCTGCAATCGTTACAATAGTTGCTGAAGGTTGATTAGACGCCCAACGCTGACGGATGTTTTTCTTTGTTAATAGAACTTCTACTTGTTCTGGCGTTGCTTTTGCTTCTTTAAAGAGGGTAATAACTTCATTTTCAGTTAAATCGAATTTTTCTGCGCATAGTTTAATGAGTGCATTTTTGCCGGTAATATCAATTCCCTGTTCTAAAACTCGCTTTTTTAGATAAGAACCAGTTTCCCCCTCTCTGAACAAATCAAAACGCTCGACAACAATGTCGGTTTGTTTAGATAGTTCAGTGTTTTTTATTTGTTCGGCTTTTATTGGATTACCGTGAATGTCAGGCGTTCTTCCGTTAATGCTCTCCATTTGGTACGGGGAAAGAGAAGCATTTGCTATATTGCGGACGGTAGGATCTCCTATCAAGTCTCCAATTGCATCTTGTAGGGTTAAATAGTGTTCCGGAGTGACAGTTGGCTCGGGATACTTTGGCGGCAATAATCCCTTTCTATAACCCATAAATATAATGCGATTTCGTCTCTGAGGAACACCGAAATCAGCGGCATTTAATATACGAGGGTCAAGTGTTTCATAACCAATTTCAGTAAGTTCACTTCTCAATATATCTGGAGTTACGCTGCCATCAGGATACTCAATTCCAGTAATACCTTTGTAGCCAACAAACTGCATGTCAACAAAACCTTCTACATTCTCAAGAACAATATACTTTGGACGGACTTCATTAATGACTCTAACATATTCGCCAAAGAGCATATTTCTGGGATCTGATTTATCTCTTCTTCCAGCTCTTGAGAAACCTTGACAGCTTGGTCCTCCAATCATTAGGTCAATTTCAGGAATGCTTTTCTCATTAAAAATTTCCAACTGGGAAATGTGTTCGCAGATATCAGCGCCAGTTAAGTCACGAATATCAGCACGTTCAAACCATGTATTCACGCCTTGAATAAGTCCTAATTGTTCATGGCGATGGCGATAGGTGATTTCAACCATATCGCTGATATCTGAACTAAACAGAATATGAAACCCTGCTTGAATGAGGCCTTCTGAACAACCGCCCGCCCCACAGAATAAGTCTATTGCATACGGCATTTTGTTACCTCTTTTTGTGATACTACTATTTATTGACTTACATATGTTATGTGTTGTAAATTATATCACATATGTTTTAGATTGTCCAGGTGTTTCTATTTATATATTTGTATATGAAGAGTATATACGAGACTTGTGCGCTTGCTGCATTGGCGAATTAAAGGCATTATCTATCGACTTTCCCGGCCGCAGTGTGCTATAATCAAAAAAATAATATGAAGAGGCGGGTGCCTTTCATGGATAAGAATATATTTGAACAGGGTACTTTTTTCACCGGCTGCAATTACTGGGCTTCTCATGCAGGCATGAATATGTGGCATAAATGGGAGCCGGATATCGTGGAATCCGACTTCAAACGACTCAGTGAATACGGCGTGGATGTGCTGCGCGTATTCCCGCTGTGGAGCGATTTCCAGCCCATAAGGATGCATACGAAGGGCCAGCAGATGCCCAATCAGGTGCGCATGGGCGAGGAACTGCTGCCCGATACCGAGGCAGGACGTGCCGGCGTAAGCGAGGAGATGCTGGAAAGATTCCGTTTCATGCTGGATACCGCCGAAAAATACGGGCTGAAGCTTATCGTAGGTCTGGTGACGGGCTGGATGAGCGGACGAATGTTCGTTCCCGAGATGCTGCAGGGTATGAACGTGATAACCGACCCTGTGGCTATCGAATGGGAGATAAAATATGTGCGCTGTCTTGTGAGGAAATTCCGTGACAGCAAGGCAATAGTGGCGTGGGACCTTGGCAACGAATGCAACTGCATGGGCGCTGCGCCTTCAAGGTCGGCCTTCTATTGCTGGATGGCTTCGATAGCCATGGCCATACGCGTGGAGGATAATACCAGACCCGTGGTCTCCGGTATGCACGGCGTGAGGATAGAAGGCAACGCCACGCCGAGGGACCAGGGCGAACTTACGGATGTGCTGACCACCCATCCTTATCCGCTGTTTACTCCCCATTGCGATACCGACCCCATAAACCGTATGAAGAGCGCGCTGCATGCCGCAGCCGAATCCAGATATTACGCCGACCTCAGCGGCAAGATATGCTTTGCTGAGGAAGTGGGCTGTCTGGGTCCCATGATAGCATCGGATGATATCGCCGCCGACTATTCCACGGCATCCATGTTTACCCTGTGGGCCCATGACTGCCATGGCTTCCTCTGGTGGTGCGCATATGAACAGCTGAAGCTGGAGGAAACTCCCTATGATTGGGACGCGGTGGAAAGGGAACTGGGTCTCTTCAGACTGGATATGACGCCCAAACCCATTGTGGGCGCCATGGGCAGATTTAGAAAATTCGCAAACGGTATTGGCAGGCTGCCCGAAAATATCACCGACGCAGTATGCGTGCTTACTGCAGGACAGGATACGTGGGCGGTGGCATACGGCGCTTTCATAATTGCCAAGAAAGCGCATATGGATATACGGTTTGCAGACGCACAGTATGCGCTGCCGGATGCGGATGTGTATATGCTGCCCTCCGTAAAGAGTACGGCATCCGTGCCGAGGCATACATATATGGACATAATCGAAAGAGTGAAAAACGGTGCTACGCTTTATATGTCGCTGGATGACTGCCTGCTTTCGCCTTTTGATAAGATAACGGGAATGCAGGTGCAGACCCGCTGCCGTTCGCTTGAGGATGATACGGTGGATATTGACGGCGTAAAGCTGACTGTGCGCGCGCCCATCAGCATATCGAGCGTAAGCACCGGCGCTGAGGTACTTGCCGCAAACGATAAGGGCGAGCCTGTATTCAGTAAGTATAAGCTGGGTAAGGGCACGGTCTACTGCCTGTATTATCCCATAGAGTATATTGCCGCCACTCAGCCGCAGGTGACCGACGGAAAGCATGCGCAGCCCTTTGAAGAGATATACAGAAAACTTGACGTGCGCAGCAGTGAGAGGATAGCGGATGCGGACACTCCCACCGTGGGAATGACCGAGCATATCGTTGATGAAAACGAGAGGCTTCTGGTGGCAGTGAATTATATGCCCGAAGAAAATTCTGCGCACATTGTGCTGAAGGACGGATGGCAGGTGCGCGAAGTGAAGTCCATAGGGGATGCAGCCTCATATAACGACGGAATGCTGACCCTGCCCAATAATACCGGCGCGGTACTGCGCATAACGCGTTGACAAAAGTGCCGTAAGGATATATGATTTGATGTAACGACCAAAGGAGTGGATATATATGAATTATACTGACGTTGCTTCCGCATCCGCCGCACTGCGCGAACTGGAAGCCAAAAGTGCCGCAATGCACCATGCCATGGGTATGCTGTCCCTTGACGCATCCACCGTTGCACCTTCCGATTCCGGCGAAGGCCGCGGACGTACCATGGGAATACTCAGCGGCATGATATACGCAATGATCGCCGATCCCGAAAATATGAAGCTGCTGGCTTATCTGGACGAGCATAAGGACGAACTGGACCCGCAGATCGCCCGCGAAGCACAGCTGGTGCGCAAGAACTGCGAACAGCTTTCCCGTATCCCCGCAGATGAATATGTGGAATACAGCGTGCTGCTGAACGATGCACAGACCATCTGGGAGAAAGCCAAGAACGAAAACGACTTTGATTCCTTTGCTCCCTGCCTTGAGAAGATAATCGAATTCAACAGGAAGTTTGCGGGTTACTATAACCCCGATCTGCCTGCGTATGACGCACTGCTGAACGAGTATGAAGAAGGCCTCACCATGGAGGTGCTGGACGAATTCTTCAGAAAGCTGCGCGATAACCTTGCTCCGCTCATTGCAAGGATAGGCAAGGCTGCTCCCGTGGACGATGCTTTCCTGAGCAGGAATTATCCCATTGATGTGCAGCGCAAGTTCTCCGATTATCTCATGGACGTGCTGGGCACCGACAAGACCCATTGCGTTATCGGCGAGACCGAGCATCCCTTTACCGCCAATTTCGGCAATAAGGACGTGCGCGTGACTACCCATTATTACGAGGATTCTCTGGATAATTCCATGTATTCCGTTATCCATGAATGCGGACATGCGCTGTATGAACTGGGCTGCGCGGACAAGTATAATTACACCGCCTGCTCCGGCGGCGCAGCCATGAGCATGCACGAGAGTCAGGGCCGTTTCTATGAGAATATCATCGGCCGTTCCCGCGAGTTTATCGACCTTATATTCCCCCGCGTGAAGGAACTCTTCCCCGAACAGCTGGCGGATGTTGACGCAGAGAAATTCCACCGCGCCGTGAATAAGGTAACTCCGTCTCTCATCAGAACTCAGGCTGACGAGATGACATATTCAATGCACATCATGGTGCGCTATGAAATAGAAAAGCAGCTCATCGGCGGCACTATCGGCGTGAAGGATATCCCCGCAGAGTGGAACAGACTGTATAAGGAATATCTGGGCGTGGATGTGCCCGATAATACCCGCGGCTGCCTGCAGGATTCCCATTGGTCCGGCGGCATGTTCGGCTATTTCCCCTCCTATGCGCTGGGCAGCGCCTACGGCTGTCAGATGCTCTCCGTCATGGAGAAGGAACTGGGCGATATAAGCGCCGATGTGGCAAAGGGTGACCTTGCCCGCATCACCGGCTGGCTGAAGGAGAATATCCATCAGCATGCGTCCATGTACCGCCCCGGCGACCTGTTTGAAAAGGTCTGCGGCAAGTTTGACGCACAGTATTATGTGGATTACCTGACAAAGAAGTATACCGCGCTTTATAATCTGTAAGGGAGTGTTGACCCCCGCATGCCCCCGGCCCCCTCTGCGAGGGAACCGGAG
>JAZRPZ010000077.1:0-11720 GCA_045649485.1 Clostridia bacterium | reverse complement strand
TATATTTTGCTTGGGGTGAGACACAAGGATATACTGCTAATGATGTTGAAAATAAAATTAAAAATTTTAATTGGTCAGATTACGAATTGTGTGGTGGTTCAAGTAGTACATTAACTAAGTATAACAATAATAGTTCTTATGGTACTGTTGATACTTTAGATACATTAGAACAAGTTGATGATGCTGCATATCAAAGTGATAATACATGTAGAATGCCAACAAAAACTGATTTAGAAGAATTGATTGCAAATACCACATCAACATGGGAAACATTGAATGGTGTAAAAGGTAGAAGATTTAAATCAACAAATGGTAATTCAATTTTTGTTCCTGCTGCTAGCTTCTGTAACAGTGGTTCAGTTAACAATGTTGGTTCTTTCGGTCTCGTGTGGAGCAGTTCTCTTAATGAGAGCAATTCTAAGTACGCTTGGAGCTTGTACTTCAGTTCAGACAATGTGAGCATGTACTACAACTTCCGCTACAGTGGCTTGTCGGTTCGTGCTGTAAAGAAGTAATTTTAAATATAAAAAAGTATGGAGCAGCGTATACTTGTGCTTAACCCTTCGACGACCGGCTATCTGGTTCCCTACGAGGATGAGCGGGGCAGTATATATTCTGATGGCGGCTTTGACGCCATCAAGAATCCGGATATGCACAACTTCCTTGAAATGGTGCAGCTTCTGGCAGACGGCCAGTGGGATTTTGACTATGGCGACGAATTCACCATGGAACGCCATGCAAAGGTAAACGGCAAAAAGCTCAATATTGTGAAGCAGAATTATGATGTGGTGATCATATCCGGCGACATGAAGAATATGCTTACCTCTACCTATAATATGCTGCACAGTTTTATGAACGCAGGTGGAAAGGTGATAGCGGTAGGTAAGCCCGGCTGCTATATCGACGGCGTAGTTGATAAAGCTGCATATGACAAACTGGCTATGATGTGGGAAGAGTGCAAAATGGCAGAACTGGACGCACGCCTCGGACAGCTGCTCTGCCGCCGCGTTGTAAGTTCTTCTGTAATTCCTGCCGGAATGACCCACATGCGCCGTGTGCTGGAGGATGGACGCCAGATATACTTCTTTGTGAATCACTCCTTCACACCCTATAACGGACGCATCACGCTGCCGGGTGACTGCATCTGTGAATATAAGCTGTTCACGGGCGAGACTGCACCTGTAGACTATGTATCTGCAGAAGGAAATGTCAGCTTTGACATGAGCCTTGTCCGCAACCAGTCGATCATACTGGTGGTAGGTGAAAGGGCTGAAGACGTGCCGGCGCAGACGGCTGCCAGTACTGCTGTAGAGCTTAAGCTTGAAAGCATCAGCCGTGAAAGCGCTAATGTAATGCCGGTGAATTATTGCGACCTGAATATTTCCGGACGCAGTTATAGAAATATTGCTGCCAATATCGCTGCTGATACAGTATTTTCCATGCGCGGATTCCAAAAGAATCCCTGGGATAACAAGGTGCAGTATCATGGCAACATCATGGCGCGCAATTCCACATATGGCGATAACAGCGGCTTTACCGCGGCATATCATTTCCATGTGGCGGAGGGTTTCCGACCTGAGCATATCGATGTAACTGCAGAGCAGTACATGCTGTGCAGACTCAACGTAAACGGCACGGATGTGGAATGGAATAACGGAGAGCACTATCTGGACGAGCACTTTGGCGTTGCAGATATAACCGGCCTTATCTGTGACGGCGAAAATACAGTAACAGTAGTGGTAGACCGCTTCGATGTAAGGATGGAGCTGGAGCCCATCTATCTGCGCGGTGAGTTCTCTGTGGAATCCGACGGCAGCAAATGGCTTATCACACCGCCTGAAAAGATGGATATGGGCGCATGGAAGGATCAGAAGATTCCATTCTACCCCTATGCGGTAAACTATGAATATACCGTAACTCTAGAAACCAGCCCCGTAAGCGCGTTGCTGGAGCTTGGTGATTATAATGCTACTGCAGTCTCTGCAATAATAAATGGCGTCGAAGTGCTGTTGAATGCAGATGGCAGGCGTGCCGAGAATATTGCCGCTCTGCTGAAGGCTGGCAATAATGACATAGTAATCCGTGTCTGCGGCAGCATGAAGAATCTCCTCGGACCGCACTTCAATTCTTCCCATATCCGCGGAAGTGCGTGGCCGGGAATGTGGAAGAGCGCACCCGTACACGAGCCGAAGCCAGCTGCATATGACATTATGGATTGGGGCCTTGCAGACAGTCCTGTGCTTAAAGTTTCTGTTTGATGTGTGACATAGGGGAGATTTCTGTAGTACTTGAAAAATACAGACGTTCCCTCTCGCAAACCCTTGATCTTCGGATTGAGGGTTTTTGATTTATATCAATCAAACGCTGATTGCATGGCGATTGGTAGTGAGCGATGTTCTTTACCATAGTGAACGTTATGCACAACGCCCACTATGGTAGAGCACATCGTTCACATCGATGGGGTCACTGGTTCGAGTCCAGTACAGACCACCATAAATCCTCAGTCGCAAGACTGAGGATTTTTTTTACCAATATACCTTGCTTATTGTATTTCTCGAAATATATTGTCGTTTCTGTTTCGGGAATTATTGGAACTATAAGCTTTTTCAGGATGTCTAATGAATATATGAATCGTACCGGAACGGTTCTGAGGATGTTTGATATACAGGAGATGAGTAAGGTGAAAAATATCGTTGGGAAACTGATGGTTTTTGTTTTGTGTATGGCGTTTGCGTGCGGTATTATACCGGTATATGCCGAGGGCTACACAGCTGAATTGGACGCAGAGACCGAGATATTCGACGGTCCCGGCAAGACATTTGAGTTTGTAGGGCTCGTAGGCAAAGACGGTGTGTACACCATTGTGGAAGAACGATATGACGATCACGGAAATATCTGGGGGAGACTCAAGTCCGGTGCAGGCTGGATAATGCTTGAAGCATCTTTGTGGAATATCGTTCAGATAAATGAAGTGCCATATACTGTTCGTTTGGCTGCTGATGAAAGTATATTTGCAGGTCCCGGAATCTTTTACGGATATCAGCAGGACGTGGAAGAAGACGGCGTCTATACGATTGTACTGGAGGCTCTCTGTGATGACGGTTTTCTTTGGGGCAGGCTTAAATCCGGCGTGGGCTGGGTAAGGCTGAGCGATGCACCTATCGAGAAGAACGAAGAGTATTACGAGACAGATTACACGGTGTATCTCGGCGGATGGGTACCCATATATGATGTGCCCGATTATGACGGGGGACAGTGTGTTGCTATTGTGGGTGAGGATGGTACATATTCCATTGCAGGCGAAAAGCTTGACTACTGCGGTAATGTATGGGGTAAGCTGAAGTCCGGCGCAGGCTGGGTAGATCTTGATTATGTACGCACTGCGGGCAATCCCACTGTCACTGCATATTTTGCCGATGTTGTAGACGATATCGATCCCGAATGGTGCGATTATGTGCTGGAAGAATCTGAACATATGGTAAGGATCGCTTTCCGTATAAATGACCGCGCGGATAATCTGCAGTTCTGTACTCTTGAATACGAAGGCGAAGCTTATAAGGTATCCGAAGATCATTACTGGATAGACTGGATGGAAAACGGAGATTATTTTGTTGTGGGCGTCGTGTTCTATGGAGATATGACGACCTATGGTCTTTCCTATGAAGATGCCTGTGGGATCGGGCATTATTTTGCACTGTATATAAGCGGTAAGGATGGTTCCCTCGTTTTCAGTGAGTATATTCCATGATATGATACTAACAGCGTCTCCTTGCAGATGGTCAGGGAGGCGTTTTTCTCTGCCGATTGACATTGACACTTGGTCAATGGTATAATTTCGAAAAACAACAGACAGGCGGGGATAATATGAGCGAATACGTAAAAGAAACTGCCCGGGAACTGCCTGTGTGCCGCGAATGCGATGTACTTGTATGCGGCGGAGGCATAGCAGGTGCTGCGGCTGCGCTGGCTGCCGCCCGCAACGGTGCGAAGGTGCTTCTGCTGGAGCGTGAATATGCGCTGGGCGGACTTGCTACGTTGGGACTCATAAGTATATATCTGCCCATATGCGACGGAATGGGCAGACAGGTCAGCTTTGGCATAGCAGAAGAACTGCTCAGACTTTCCGTGAAACACGGTACCGAAAACAGCGCTCTGACTCCCTGGATAGCAGGCGGAGAGGCTGATGAAAAGCGGAACAAGAGATTTATGGCATGCTATAATCCGCATATTTATGCCATAGAGCTGGAGCAGATGCTGATAAAGAGCGGCGTGGATATACTCTACGGAACGCTTGCCTGTCAGGTTATATCGGAAGAAAACAGGATTACCTATGTGGTTATTGAGAATAAATCCGGACGCAGCGCCGTCAAAGTGAAAGCTGTTGTTGATGCTACCGGTGACGCAGATGTATGCGCTGTTGCCGGAGAGGATACAGGGCTTTTCGGGCAGGGCAATGTGTTGGCGGGCTGGTATTACATATTCAGCGAAGGCAAGTATAAACTGAAGACAGTCGGCGCTTCCGACATTCCGGACAGCCATAAGACAAAGCAGCAGCTTGAAGAGAGCAGCAAGGTACGCAGATACAGCGGTCTGCAGGCGGATGAGCTTTCGCAGCAGGTGATAGACTCCCACGCAATGACCCTTGATAATTTCTTCGCAAACGGTGATTATGACAGTGCCGCATACGCACCCGCAACCATAGCGGGGATACCGCAGGTGCGCATGACCCGCCGCATTGCGGGCGTGTATACGCAGGATGAAAATGAGATGCACCGGGAATACGCGGACAGCGTAGGTATGTTCTCCGACTGGCGCAAGTCAGGTCCCGTATATGAAATGCCGTTCGGTACCCTGCACGGCAGCAAGGTGAAGAACCTTATTGCAGCCGGAAGATGTATTTCCGGTACAGATGCAATGTGGGATATAACCAGAGTAATTCCCGTATGTGCCGTATCCGGCGAAGCTGCAGGCACTGCCGCCGCCATGACGGATGATTTTACGGCCATTGATATTTCGGCTCTGCAGGAAAGACTCAGGACCGCAGGCGTAAAGCTGCACGAGAAAGAATTGTGAATCGAGGTCTGAAATATGAACAGCACCGAAAGAGTACGCAATACTATACTGGGGAAGAATTTTGACCGTCAGCCCATTTACGGCTGGCTTACCGCTGACCTTACCGAGCAGATTACCGGCGCCTACGGTTCGGTCGCGAATTTCGAGGATAAATACGAATTCGATGTGGCTCATCTGTTCGGCGGTCCCGGCTCAATAAAGAAGATAGTGACCGAAAAAGTCGCTGCCGCTGCATCGGACCTTGAGCCCGAAGATATGGCAGAACTTGCCACCGCCGATATATTTGCCGACCCCGATAATGCCGAGGCCTATGAGGGGCTGAAGGCATCGCTCAGACATCATAAGGACAGGGAACGCTTCTGCTATGTGCAGACCCCCGGTTTCTTTGAACATTTCAACGGGCTTTTCGGTATTGAAAATCAGCTGATGTATCTTGGTCTCTGTCCCGAGGAACTTGGTAAACTTTATGCCCGTCAGGCGGAATGGACAATAAAGTTTGCCGATAACTGCATTGATATGGGCATCGATATGATTCATATCTCCGATGACTGGGGTTCTCAGAAGAGCCTTATGTTCAGCCCGAAGCTTTGGTGGAAGTATATTTATCCCAATCTGAAGAAGGTCGTCGATCACGTGCATTCCCGCGGCGCGCTGGCAAGCCTGCATTCCGACGGATGCGTGATGGAAGTTGCGGACGGTCTTGTGGATGTGGGGCTTGATGTGGTGCATCCCTGGCAGGAAAATGCCGGAATGTCGCTGGATGTTTATCTCGATAAATATCAGGATAAGTTCGGCATACTGGGCGGCGTGTGTGTTCAGTCTGTTATCGGCATAATGCCCACCGAAAAGATGCTGGCGGATATCCGCAGGGTATTCGGCAAGCTGCGCGGCAAGCGCTGGATTTGCTGCACTTCCCATTTCGTGACCGATGCCTGTACCATGGACGACCTCGGCGCGGCTTATGACCTTATTTACGAACTGGCAAGGAAATAAATAAAAAGAAGTGAACCGAAAGGTTCACTTCTCTTTTTTATGCCATTTGATAAGGTCTTCATATTTTCCGGAATAGGCGGTAAAGCCGTTGTCTTCGCCTGCGGGTGAAAGTCCCATGTGCTTCAGGATTCCGTCGGAATCAGTGTTTGCCTTGTGTGCAAATGCCTTTACGATACTGATGTCATCCGGAATGCAGGGAAGCAGGAAGTCATAAAGGCTTCGGAAGATTCCGAGTTTCCGGTATTCGGGCAGAAGCTGTATTTCTTCCATCATGAATGTGTCCGCGTTTGTGTAGTACTGGAAAAAGCCTGCGATTTCATCGCCTGCATATATAAGCACTATGCGCCTGTTTGGCTTTTTCATACCGCCGCCTACCGCAGTGTACCATTCAATATACTCCTCTTCACGGCTGTTTTCATTAGGGATTATTTTGGACATATTGCTGTGCAGTATGGAAAACAGCTTTTCGGAATATTCGCCAAAGAGAGTGTTATCCATAAATTCGAAATGCAGATTTCCGGGGACAGTACAGCCTTTCACGCGGCATCACCTCAGTATGAATTATATCATACGGGCATGATAAATAAAATACTGGCAAACGGGGCAGATGCATAGTATAATGTGTACAGTTGATTTCAAGAGGTGAATCTATATGCGAGCCTGTATAATCCAGCCCTATTATTCTCTTGACCCTAAGGATACCGACAGGTGCTTCAATGAAATGGTGGCGCTCATCGATAAGTGCGATGAAAGCCTTGATCTGATAGTTCTTCCCGAATACAGCGATATCCCCGCTGCGCAGTCCTGCAAGTCCGGCTTTGACGGCTCGATCGAAAGATACAACGATATTATAATGGAAAAGGCCCGCGAGACGGCCATACGCTGCAATGCTGTGGTATTCGTAAACGCAGGCTATCTTACCGAAAACGGATACCGGAACACCACCCATGCCATAGACCGCGAGGGCAACATAGTGGGCCGTTATTTCAAGGCGCATCCCGCTCCCAGTGAGGTAAAGACCGAGGCGCAGGGCGGCAACGGAATGGATGTAGGCTACAGCTATGACTACGCCGAGCCTTATGTCATTGAGATAGAGGGCGTGCGCTACGGCTTCATGACCTGTTACGATTTCTATTTCTACGAGTCTTTTGCACAGCTTGCCCGCAGGAATGTGGACGTAATAATCGGCTGTTCCCATCAGCGCACAGATACCCATGAGGCGCTTTCCGTAATAAACAGATTCCTCTGCTATAACACCAACGCGTATCTCGTGCGTTCCAGCGTGTCGCTCGGTCTTGATTCGCCCATCTGCGGCGGCAGCACCATTATTGAGCCTGACGGTAACGTACTTGTGGATATGAAGAGCGAGATAGGCATTGCAGTGCGCGAATTCGACCCGAAGAAGCGTCATCTCAAGCCCGCAGGCTTCCGCGGCAAGATGAAGCCCCACCACGAATACATAGAAGAGGGCAGAAGACCGTGGCTTTACCGCAACGGCGGCAGCGCTGTCGTGAAATTTGACGATGTGATGGAGTATCCCCGCATCTGCGCACACAGAGGCTTCAGCACCGTTGCGCCCGAAAATACCATGCCTGCATTCGGCGCGGCAATTTCTCTCGGCGCGAACGAGATAGAATTCGATCTTTGGCCCACTAAGGATGGAGAGATTGTATCCTGCCACGACAGCACGCTTGAGAGGGTAAGCACCGGCAGCGGCAAGGTCTACGAGCGCACTTTTGAAGAGATAATGCAGTATGATTTCGGCGTGAAATTCGACGAGAAGTTCGCGGGACTGAAGGCAGTGCGCTTTGAGGATATACTGCAGAAGTACGCCGGACATGTGATAATGAATATCCACATAAAGCCCATATCCATGACAGAGCTTTATCCCCGTGACATAATGGAAAAGATAGTAGCGCTGATACGCAAGTATGATTGCGAACGCCATGTGTATTTCATGCTTGAACCGGATATCCACATCCGTCAGTTCAAGGAATATGCGCCTGACATCCCTGTGTGCGTGGGACATCTAGCCGAAAGACCGTGGGAGATCGTGGAAAGAGCAATCGAGCTTGGTGCGGAGAAAGTGCAGCTGTTCAAACCTTATTTCAACAAGGAAATGGTGGACAAGGCTCACGAAAACGGTATAATATGCAATGTGTTCTTTGCCGATGAGACGGAAGAAGCCATAAGTTATATCGATATGGGCATCGACACCATACTTACCAACAATTATCTGGCGGTAAACAACGCGGTGCGCGAGCATCTGAAGGGATAATGAATATGAAGATTGAATTCAAAAAGGGAATGTGGGAGGATAAATTCACTTACGCCAATTCCTTCCGTTTTGTGGATATGCCCGAATTTGTGCAGGCTGAAGACCATGTGCACAACCGCAAGATTTCCGAGGAGAAGTTCGGCTATGACAACATCAGCCTTATGACCCGCGAAAAGTACGGCTATGGCGCGAAGATAAGCACTACCTGCGCTTTCGATAACTTCGGCGCGCCGCTTATCGTTATAGCCGAGGATATGCATATGTGCGATGACGGTAAGCTGCGCTACGGCGATTATTTCGAAGTGGTGCTCTATGAAAACGGCGTGAACGTATGGCGCATGCATATGGATGAAAACCGCAATGTCACATGGCACAAGGCGCTGGGCGTGGAATTCCCCGTGACCGCCTGCGAAAAGCATGAGATTTCCGTCACCGTGAAGGAAAATTATCTGGTGGTGGAGACCTGCGGACAGAAGATGACCCTGCGTACATATGACTTGAAGGAAGGCTTCCATCTGGGCATAGACGCCTGCGAAGGCATAAACCGTTTCTACGATATCGAAATTACCGAAGCAGAATAACAGGAGAGAACGAGATGTACGATTTCAACAAGCCTGCTGCACGCATGGGCAGCGATGCACACAAGTGGTACAACCTTCCCGATGACACTATCCCCATGTGGGTTGCCGATATGGACGTAGAGACCCCTCCGGAGATAATCGAGGCGGTGATCGAACGTGCAAGGCATCCTTACTACGGCTATCCGTGGAATCAGGACGAACTGAAGCCCCTTATCATTGAGCATTACCGCAAGAATTACGGTGCGGAAGTGAAGCCCGAATGGATAGTGTGGGTGCCCAGCGTGATTCCCGGTGTGGTCGCTGCGCTGCAGATGATGGGCGGCGAATTCATGTATTCCGTGCCCATGTATGACCATATCCGCAGGCTTGATGCAGAGGCAAAGCTGCCTGTAATAGAAGTACCCATGAAGAAGGACGAAAATTTCTATCATACCATGGACTTCGAAGCGCTCGAGGCCGCTGTAAAGCCCGAGGTAAAAAGCCTCATTTTCTGCAATCCCCATAATCCCATCGGCCGCGTGTACACCCGCAGCGAGATGGAACAGCTGCTTGATTTCTGTAAGAAGCACGATATCGTGGTAATAAGCGATGAGATACATTGTGAACTGGATCTTGAAAACCGCCATATCCCTTTCTTCAGCCTGAATGAGGAAGCAGCTCAGTGCAGCGTTACTCTTTCCAGCGCAGGCAAGATTTGCAATGTGCCCGGTCTGCCCACCGGTTTTGCCATCATCCCCAATGAGAAGCTCCGCGAAAAGCTTAACAGCCGTCAGGACGGTCTCATGCCCTCCGGCAATGTACTGACCATCGCAGCCTACGAAAAGGCTTATGACGGCAGCTGCGCACAGTGGAAGGAAGAACTGCGCGAGCATCTCAGGCAGAACAGGGACATCTGTGAGAAGAGATTCCGTGCGATTCCCGAACTGAAGGCGCCCCACAACGAAGGCACCTATCTTATGTGGGTGGATTGTTCCGCCCTCGGCGTGGAAAGCCCCATGCAGTTCTTTATGGATAAGGCAAAGGTCAAGGTAGGCGACGGCGTTATCTACGGCAACCCGCAGTGCATCCGTTTCAATTACGGATGCCCCCAGGGTCAGCTTGTCGAAGCCATCGACCGTATGGAGAAGGCAATAACCGAACTGCGTGCGAGCAGGTAAAAAAAGAACAGACGCTTTTCAAAAGCGTCTGTTCTTTTTATTGGTAATGTTATTCGAGGATGTTGCTGGTGATGTAGTCGATGCCCCAGCCGATGAGTTCGGCGGCCTTTTCGGGGTCGTCTACGGTCCATGCGTTTACCTTGATGCCGTTGTCATGGCAGGCCTTGATGTTTTCTTCGGTGAGGGCCTTCCAATGGATATCGAGATCCAGATTGTACTTTTTAAGGGTGGGGATGAGATCATCGGTGAACGCGCCGGTGAGGAACTGGCAGGGCTGTTCGGGCAGCAGTTCACGCATGATGATGAGGTTTTCGATATCGAATGCGATGAATACGATGCCGTCCAGATAGTCTTCATCCTTGATGATCTCGACTACATTTTCGAGGTTTTCGCGGGTGAAAACATCCTTGATCTCGCATACGCCAACCTTTTCGTACTTCTTGCACAGGCGGACATATTCTTCGAGGGTGGGGATGCGCAGGTCGTTGCGCTTGGTGCCGTCCTTATCGCACAGCACGATGGAACGCACGGTGTCAAAGGTGCTCTTTTCGACGTTTACATCGTCCATGGAAACGCGGGAGGTGTTTGCATCGTGGATGCAGACGAAACTGCCGTCAAGGGTGGGATGGATATCGGTCTCTATGCCGAAATAGCTACGGTTGCCGGCGGCGATGAATGCAGCGCAGGTGTTTTCCTTCTCAATGCCGCTGAGTCCGCGATGGGCTACCATGAGGGTATTGCCGTGCTCGATTTTGATGGTATTCATGGTGTGTGCCTCCTGTGATAACGATTATAATTTTGGCTTTATTATAGCAACAGGCAACTTCAGCGTCAATATGTAATTGACCGAAGCAGCAGGAAATTGTATAATTGTTTCAATGAAACACGCAGTTATAGGAGGGCTTGTCATGACTTCCCGAGAACTCGTAAAGCGTACCCTTGAATTCAGAAATACCGACGGCAGAGCGCCCCGCGATCTGTGGACGCTTCCGTGGGCACACTTCAATCATCCCGATATGATCGAAAAGCTGAACCGTGATTTTACCTGGGATATCTCCGGCGCGCCGGTGGAATTTGCCCAAAAGCCTATCGGACACGGCGACATGTACGAAGTGGGCGATGCTGTGGATGATTGGGGATGTACCTTCCGCAATATTCAGCGCGGCGTTATCGGCGAGGTGAAGCAGCCTCAGGTAAAGGATGACGAGTGGCTTGATGCTAAGAATGTGCATATTCCCGAAGAATGGCTTACCTTCGATGTGGAAAAGGTCAATGCCGCCTGCGCAGCATCCGATAAATTTATGATGAGCTCCTGTATTGCCCGTCCCTTCGAGCAGCTGCAGTTTATCCGCGGCACCGTGGATCTCTATATGGATCTTATGGACCCGCCCAAAGCAATGATCGAATTCATGGAAAAGATGCGCGATTTTTACTGCCGCCTCTGCAGAAAATGGAGCGAGACAGATGTCGATGCCATCAGCTTTATGGATGACTGGGGCTCACAGAATGATCTGCTTATACCGCCAACGGTGTGGGATAAGTATTTTGCTCCCATGTACCGCGATTTTATCGATATTGCCCATAGCAAGGGCAAGAAGGTGTTCATGCATTCGGACGGAAACACCCTGCGCATAATAC
>JAZRPZ010000076.1:0-11309 GCA_045649485.1 Clostridia bacterium | reverse complement strand
CGATCCGACTTTCACCTGACCCCCGTTATGGTGGAAGGCACCCTGCGCGACAAGAAGACCGGCGTTTACACCATGGAGACCGACGAAGAAGGCAATGTTGTGCTGGATGAGAACGGTCAGCCCAAGAAGGCCATCGTAAAGCGCAAGATGTCCAAGTCTCAGGGCGACCCCTCCTTCGAAGACCTGCTGAACGAAGGTTATCTGGTAGAGGCCATCATCAACTATCTGGTGCTGCTGGGCTGGTCTCCCCGCGGCGAGCGTGAGTTCTACACTCTCTCCGAGCTGGAAGAGACCTTCGATCTGGAAGGCCTTTCCAAGAGCCCGTCCTTCTTCGATCAGAACAAGATGAACTGGTTCAACGCCGAGTACATGAAGAAGCTCACTCCCGAGCAGTTCCTGGCCCATGCCACTCCCTGGCTTGCCAAGATCCTGGATCCCGCAAAGTTCGATTTCAAGCGCATCGCCGAGCTGCTGCAGGCCCGTACCGAGTATCTGTCTCAGATCCCCGGCATGGTGGACTTCCTTGCCGAGATGCCCGAATTCGACGAGGCCATCTACACCCACAAGAAGATGAAGACCAACCCTGAGGTTGCTCTGACTGCGCTGAAGGCTATCCTGCCCCTCATCGAGACCATCGAAACCTGGACCGAAGCCGAGCTGCATGATAAGGTGATGGAATTCATCCCCTCCACCGGCATGAAGAACGGCCAGATCCTGTGGCCCCTGCGCATAGCCATTTCCGGCAAGGAGTCCACCCCCGGCGGAGCATTCGAAGTTGCATACCTGCTGGGCAAGGAAGAGACCCTGAAGCGCCTCACCGCTTCCATCGCGAGGCTGGAAAAATGATATATCCCGATTATGACCGCAGCATATTGTCAACCACTGCGTCCATTCTGAAGCATTACGGCGTAGAAAGCATCTACCCCACTCTGCCCGAACTGGATGCACAGCTGGCAACAGCACCCAAACATGTGGCGCTCATAATCACCGACGGCGTGGGAGTGCGCCCCCTTGAGGGGGCCCTCCCCGCTGATTCATACATGCGCAGTCACATCGCCGCAACGGTTACCAGCATATTCCCCAGCACCACCACCGCCGCCTGCACATCTTATTACAACGGTCAGTCCGCCTACGAGCACGGCTGGCTGGGCTGGCAGCTCTATTTCAAGGAATATGCCACCGACGTAACCACCTTCATGCGCACCACCTACTACACCGGAAAACCGGTAGACGGCCCCCATGCCGCCAGCCATCTCATGCCCTTTGAAACGGTGTTTGAGAAGATCAAGGCTGCTTCGCCCCATATCATTACCCGCTCCCAGTACGGCTTCGACACCTATTCCGACCACGGCGCGGATGTGAAGCTGCGGGTGGGTTCGTTTGCCGATATCTGCGACAATCTGGCCCGCATATCCCGCACGAATGATGAAAGCCTTACCATAAGCTACTGGGGCGAGCCGGACACCTCCATGCACGGCCACGGCGTTGGCTCGGAGCAGGCCCTTGCGCAGTTCAGGCTGATCGACCGTGAGCTCAGGAGCCTTTCAAAGCGCACAAAGGACATGCTCATCATCGTAACCGCCGACCACGGGCTTATAAACTCCACCCCGGTGTATCTCAACGATCATCCCGACATCATGGACTGCCTCTGGATGCCGCCCATGGTGGAGAGCCGTGCCGCCGCCTTCTATGTAAAGCCCCACCGGCGCGCCACGTTTGAGATGCTGTTCCGCGAAAGGTTCGGCGAATGGTTCGAGCTGCTCTCCCGCGAGGATATATACCGCACGGGCATATTCGGCAGGGGCGTGCGCAGCCCGAAGTTCGATGATTTCATCGGCGATTACGTTGCCTGCGCCACGGCCGACAGGCACATAATGTACAGGATCCCCTCCTCCGACGGCGCATCCCTCATCGGACTGCACGCCGGGCTTACCGAGGACGAAATGCTGGTGCCGGTAATACTCCACCGCACCTGATCAAATCCGAAAGGTGAACAGAACCATGGCAGACAAAGGCTTTTTGGTACAGCTGCACCTGCACACCTCCGAAACCAGCAAATGCGGACGTTCCGGCGGCGCTGAGCTGGCTCGTGCCTGCAAGGAAGCAGGCTACGACATGATAGTAACCACCGACCACTTCTTCAACGCCAATATCGGCTGCGACAGGGAGCTTCCCTGGGCAGAAAAGGTGGAATACCTCTTCCGCGGCTACCGCGCCGCAAAAGAGGAAGGCGACAAGATCGGGCTTATCGTGCTGCCCGGCTGGGAAACCTTCACCGCCGGTCCCGAATACCTGACCTACGGTCTTACCGAGGATTTCCTCCTGGCAAACCCCGATATCGACAAGGTGAGCAGCAAGGAATATCTCGCCCGCGTGAAGGAAGCCGGCGGTTTCGTTATCCATGCCCATCCTTTCCGCAAGGCAAGCTACATACCGGAATTCTATCCCGATGTTGAATCCGTGGAAGCATTCGAGGTATGCAATTTCTCCCACAAAGACCCCGCCTTTGACGTGCAGGCCAAAAAGCTGGCCCGCAGGTATAATATCATTGAGTGCGCCGGCAGCGATGCACATACTTCCGATGCTATCGGCGGCGGAGCCATGCGCTTCCCCCGTCCCCTGCGCACCTCGGAAGACCTCATCGCAGCAATACGCAGCCGCGAAGGCGAAGTTATCGAAAAACTGAAATAAACAGAGATATCCGAAGTCACGCATGGCTTCGGATATTTTTGGAGGATATATGAAATCAGGCAAACTCATACTGGGTATCGACCTCGGCACAACATCAATAAGCGCAGCGGTGATCGATATCCGCACAAAGCGTCAGGTCGAAGCCTATACGGTAAATCATAATGCCGATATCCCGTGCTCAAACCCTGCTTTCCATGAGCAGGATGCTTCTCTCATAACCGAAAAAGCGGTCTCCCTGACAGACGATATACTGGCAAAATATCCAGATATCGTTTCCATAGGCATAACAGGGCAGATGCACGGCCTGGTATACATCGGCAATGAAGGTCAGATCGTATCAAACCTTATAAACTGGCAGGACAAGCGCGGAGATATCATATCCGAAAACGGCGCCACTTATTGCGAGCGCCTTGCCGCAATCACAGGAATGCCTGCCTATACGGGCTACGGACTTGTAAGCCATTATTACAACGCAATAAATTCCCTCGTGCCCCACAATGCTGAATGCGTATGCAGCATAATGGACCTTACGGCAATGCGGCTCACAGGCGCAAAAAGGCCCGTTATGCACGCATCAGTAGCGGCCAGTTTAGATCTTTTTGATACAGAAAACTGCTGTTTTGATAAAAAAGCCCTTTCACTTGCCGGCATAGACCCTGCGCTGCTGCCCGAGGTGACGGATGATTACATCGTCACCGGCACATACAAAGGTATAAATGTCGCAGTGGCAATAGGTGATAATCAGGCAAGCATCCTCGGTTCGGTAAAAGATATCGACAACAGCGTGCTTATAAACATAGGCACAGGCAGCCAGATTTCAATGATAACCAAATCCCCCATCGACAGCCCCGCCGTGGAGATGCGCCCGCTTGTAAAGGGACGGACCATTGCCTGCGCCTCTGCGCTGTGCGGAGGCTCGTCATATGCGCTGCTGGAGCGTTTCTTCCGTGAGTATACGACCGCAGCCGGGCTTTCCGAAACTTCCCAGTATGATGTACTGAATTCCATAGTCAAAGCTGCCTATGCCGCATCCGTCACCCCCCTTGAGGTAAACACGGCATTCCGCGGCAGCCGGCATGCGCCCGACACCACAGGCAGCATCAGCGGCATCACGTGGGATAATTTCACCCCCGGTGCTTTGGCGCTCGGCTTCATAAACGGTATGTGCCGCGAGCTTTACCTCCATTTTGAGGGACGCATGGACGGCAAGACCACAGTGGTAGCTTCCGGAAACGCAGTGCAGCGCATACCCGTTATCACAGAAATCATTGCCGATATGTTCGATTTGCCCGTGTCCGTTTCCGCAGCAAGCGAAGAAGCCGCATCCGGCGCAGCACTTTTCGCAGCCGCAGCATCCGGAGTATTGTCCTCTGCTGCCGACTTTGTACCCTTCATAAAATACAGGGAGGATTGACCATGTACCGTCTGCATTTCGACATACCCGAATCGGGGGATATGCGCTTCACTTCACCGGGGCTTGATATCACATGTACATCCGGCAGGCTTGAGTGCCGGATATATACCGATTTCCGCGAAACGCCACTTGTTTTGCTGGGAGATGCCTCCCCGAAAAGCCGTGCAGAAATAATCCTTATGTCCCATCGAGCGGAATTGCGCATCGACGGAGAAATCATCGATGAAGAATGGCCTGCCGGAAAAATTCTGTTCAGCCCCGAGAATCCGTCAGAAACCACCTGCACCGTCGGCTGCGACCCATATTCTCCGCCCCGCACCGAAACTCCGTGCGTTATATCCACATTCACAGGTGCCGATGGCTGGAGACCTTCCGAAAACGTATTTGTAGGCGACTGCATGCCATATGTGGATGACGGCAGATATCACGTACTTTATCTCAAGGACAGGCGTCATCACCACAGCAAATGGAATTTCGGCGCCCATCAGTGGGAGCATATTTCCACAGATGATTTTGAAACATGGCAGATACACCCCATGGCTGTCGAAATAACCGACCCCATCGAGGGTTCAATATGCACCGGTTCATGGATAAAGAAGGGTTCGCTCCACTATCTTTTCTACACCGTGCGCATGACTGACGGTTCGCCCGCGCGCATCTGCCGCAGCATATCTTCAGACGGGTATCATTTCGAGAAGGACTCTGCATTCGTTTTCCTGCTTTCCGAAAGGTATCACGGTCCTTCCGCCCGCGACCCCAAAGTAATTCTCGGCGAAGACGGCATGTACCACATGTTCCTCACCACCTCGCTGCTCAGCGAAAACAAAGGCTGCCTTGCGCATCTTATCTCCGCAGACCTTGATTCGTGGCAGGAAGCCGCCGAACCCATATTTATCAACGCGGACGACAATCAGCCCGAATGCCCCGATTATTTCAAATACGGGGATCACTATTATCTCGTATACTCGCTTTACGGCAGCGCACTGTATATGTATTCCAAAGAACCATTCGGCAACTGGCAGATCCCCGCAGATCCCGCCATTCCATGCGAAGCCGTACCGAAGGCCGGAATATGGAAAGGCAAAATAATATTCACCGGCTTCAACCGCATGCAGGGCTATGCAGGCACCCTTGCCTTCCGCACAGCACACGCAGCTGAAAACGGTGAGATGATATTCGAATAAAACAAAGCATGCGCCTCGCGAAAGAGACGCATGCCTTTTTTAATCGTCTATATTCAGTTCCTGCTTTATGGCGGAAAGTACTTCATCATAGAAGCCTGCGCAGTTCATATTCATCGCGCCTGCGAACGTGACCTTCTTTTCGGGATGAATCGCTACGAGCGAGGAATAACCGAGGTCTCCGCCGCCGTGGTTATACCAGCTTCCACTCTTGTGCCAGCCGAATCCGTAGCCGTTCACCATAGTGAAGCACTGATTCCAGCTTTCTTTGGATATGAATCTGCCTTCAAGCACAGCGTTAAGCCATTTGCACAGCTGCCTCGCGGTGGTGCATATCGAGCCTTCGCCGGTGGTGAAATATGCCCGACCCATGTTGCAGAGCTTTCCGTCATATACGCTGTAGCTGGGACCATCGGAATATGCCGCACCCACTACAGTAGTATCCATGCCGAGAGGAGCAAAAATATTCTGCTTCATGAATTCAGCATAGCTGATGCCCGAAATCCTGCTCACCGTTTCGCCAAGCAGCGTGTAATTGGTATCCGAATAATCGAACTTTTCGCCGGGCTCAAAGATCATGGGCTCGGCATTTACTATCTCAAGGAAATCTTTGAGCGTGCATTTTTCGGGCGCCATGGCACGGGACACCATGCGTTCAAAATCGGCGTCACCCATGTCAAATTCACCGCGGCGCTTCCTGAGCCTTTCGCCTATAACCGAAAGCTGATTGGGGATGCCGCTTGTCATATTGAGAAGCTGCCTCAGCGTGACCCTGTTCGCCAGATAATATTCCGGCACATATTTATCAAGCGTATCGTCTATATCGATAAGACCCTTTTCCTGCAGCATCATTATGCACACCGCGGTAAACTGCTTTGTGACGGATGCAACATACGTAAGCGTATCACCGGAATACGGCAGCTGCGCTTCTATATCGCAATAACCGCTGTCTACGCTGAAAAGCTCCCTGCCGGCTACAGTTGCACAGAAATTGCCGTTGACTCCGTATTTTTCGGCGATAGCCTTTATCTTTGCATTCATCATGCGTCACCCAGCGTACGGGTAAACATGCCCACGCCCATCCTTTCAATAGCCTGCAGTGCTTCCTCATCGGTGTCGAAAGCACCGTATACGCAGGAACCGGAACCGGTCATGTGTGCATAGCGTGCGCCGTTTGCATAAAGGTTGTCTATATGGGTCTGTACTTCGGGCAGCAGCTTTATTGCGGGAGTTTCAAGGGAATTGCCTGCAAGCGCCTTGCATTCCTCGTAATCCTTACGCTTCAGCGCTTCGGAAAGTGCCGGAATATCCACGCCCAAAGGAGCAAGATCCATGCTGTCGTATTCTCCGAATACACCCGCTGTGGAAAGTCCCTCGGAAGGCATTATCAGTACGAGCGGGATCACAGGCGCACCTTTCAGATGGGTCATTCTGTCGCCGATACCCTGCACACGGCAGAATCTGCCTTCCATGCAGAACGGTACATCAGCACCCAGCGTTGCGGCTATCTCCATAAGTTTATCTGCAGGAAGATTGATATTCCACAAGCGGTTGAGTGCCATAAGCGCCACAGCACAGTCCGCGCTGCCGCCGCCAAGACCGGCGCGCACAGGAATACGCTTGGTCATATCTATGCGTGCGCCGAATCTCTCGCCTGTATAATCACACAGCGCATTTGCCGCCTTGAGCACAAGATTCTTTCCCGCAGGAGAAACCGGCTTACCGTTTATATTAAGTGCCAGAAAACGGGCGCTGGTGAATATGAGATCATCGCACAGTTCGATACGCTGCATCAGCATATCCATCTCATGATAACCATCTTCACGGGTATTAAGTATATCAAGCGACCAGTTGATCTTTGCATTTGCCTTTGCTCTAATGATCATGGTGCATACCTCCGCTATTTGCTGGCTCGATTATATCAGTATATTGTTAAAAAATGCGCTCCGGGGTTGAATATTTTGGTCAACTTGGTATAATATCATAATATAAACGCAAAGACGGAAAATATCCTGTGTGCGCCGATAAAGAGAGTCCGCGGCCGGTGAAAGCGGATGAGGCAATCCGGGTTTCCATTCCCGAGCGGGCCGCGATGAGCGGCGCGGGCGCGCCCGATACAGCGCACATAAGGAGCTTTATGCTCGAATATGGGTGGTACCACGACCAATCAGTCGTCCCTGCAGTATGGCAGGGGCGTATTTTTTTAGGAGGCAGTACAATGCTTGATATCAATCTCATCAGAAACAACCCCGAATTCGTCAAGGAAGCGCTGGCAAAGCGTGAATACGAAGTAGACCTCACCGATTTCCTGGCATGGGATGCACGCCGCCGCGAGCTGCTCGTTGAAAACGAGACCCTGAAGGCCGAGCGCAACAAGAAGAACAAGGAAATCCCCATGCTGAAGAAGCAGGGTCTGGATGCTTCCGGTCTGCTGGAAGAGCTGAAGCAGATGGCCGACCGCGTAAAGGAAATGGACGAAGAGCAGACTGCTCTGGAAGAAAAGATCACCAAGTTCGTTCAGGCTCTGCCCAACCTGCCCGCTGAAGACGTTATCGCCGGCGGCAAGGAAAACAACAAGGTAATCAAGGTATTCGGCGAAAAGCCCGAGTTCGATTTCCCCGTAAAGAACCACGTTGACCTGTGCACCAGCCTGGGTCTTATCGACTACGAGCGCGGCGTTAAGATGGGCGGCAACGGCTTCTGGCTGTACACCGGCGCAGGCGCACAGCTTGAGTGGGCTCTGCTGAACTTCTTCATCTCCGAGCACATCGCAGACGGCTACACCTTCACTCTGCCCCCCCACATGCTGACCTACGAGTGCGGTCTGACCGCCGGTCAGTTCCCCAAGTTCGAGGAAGACGTATATCGCCTGACTGAGGACAAGTTCCAGTTCATGCTGCCCACCGCAGAGACCGCTCTGATCAACCTGTATCGCGGCGAGATCCTGAACGAGGCCGACCTGCCCAAGAAACTGTTCGCCTACACTCCCTGCTATCGTCGTGAGGCCGGCACCTACCGTGCATCCGAGCGCGGCATGATCCGCGGCCATCAGTTCAACAAGGTCGAGATGTTCGGCTACACCCGTCCCGAGGATTCCACCGCCATGCTGCAGGAGCTCATCGAGAAGGCCTGCCGTCTGGTAGAGAAGCTGGGCCTGCACTATCAGCTGTCCAAGCTGGCTGCCGGCGACTGCTCCGCTTCCATGGCCACCACATACGATATCGAGCTGTGGATCCCCTCCATGAACGAGTACAAGGAGTGCTCCTCCGTTTCCAACGCAAACGACTATCAGGCACGCCGCGGCAACATCCGCTTCCGCCGTACCGATTCCAAGAAGATCGAATACGTACACACTCTGAACGGTTCCGGTCTGGCCACCAGCCGTCTGATGCCCGCCATCGTCGAGCAGTATCAGCAGGCTGACGGCAGCATCATCGTTCCCGAAGTGCTGCGTCCCTTCATGGGCGGCAAGGAGCGCATCGAGCCCATCCGCTGATAACTCAAAAAATCGGAAATTATCGCGCCCGGATGTTATTATCCGGGCGCTTTGACCATCCCAAGGAGGAAAAACTATGAAACCTCAGCCACAGCTGGCGCTGATGATAAAGGGCCAGATGTTCGACGGTTATCTGCTCGTGCGAAATGCCACCCAGCGTACTTCTCAGAACGGCAGCAAATATCTCGATCTTACCCTGTGCGATATATCGGGCGATGTGAATGCCAAATTCTGGGACAGTCTCACTCCCCCGCCTGCAACCGCCAGCGTTATCCGTATTCGCGGCATGATGCAGGAATACAATAACCGCGCACAGCTGCGCATCGACAAAATGCGCGAGATAACCGAAGCCGATGATATCGACATGAGCGTGCTGACTCCCGTGGCGCCCTATCCGCCCAAGCAGATGCTGGACGAGATAAGCGATCGCATCGACGCCATGAAGGATAATCAGCTGCGCGTACTTATCCGTGCAAGGCTCGCCGAATGCGGAGAACAGCTTTCCTATTATCCCGCCGCAACCAAGCTGCATCACGCCGAACGCAGCGGTCTTCTGCACCACACCACCACCATGCTGAAGGCAGCGGAAGCAATCTGCGGCATCTATCCCAAACTGGATATCGACCTGCTCAGCGCCGGCGTAATACTCCACGACCTGTGCAAGCTGAAGGAGATAAACGCAGACGAACTTGGCATGGCCACCGATTACACCCGCGAGGGCAACCTCATCGGTCATCTGGTAATGGGCGTTGCAGAGCTCCACAGACTCGGCAAGGAACTTGCAATACGCGATGAACTGCTTATGCTGCTTGAGCATATGATACTCTCCCATCACGATCTGCCCGAATACGGCAGCCCCAAGCCGCCCATGTTCCCGGAAGCCGAAGTACTGCATGTACTGGACCTGCTGGATGCCCGCATGTTTGAAATGAACAGAGAACTTGCAAATGTACAGCCCGGCAGCTTCACCGAGCGCGTATGGTCCCTCGACCGCAGGCTTTACAGGCGTCTTGACGATTAATATAAAACCGTCAAAAACAACACCTCCTCTGTGTATTATGCTACAGAGAGGAGGTGTTGTTTTTTTCAATACGCATTATCTGATTCGGCAAATTAGTTTTTTTAGAGTTCAAGATTTATTTCGTATTTGTCTTCAATGAGTATATAATTCACATTATGTCTTTTGACGAGTTGCAATACTTTTGCATTATCTGCCAATACGCTTTCAATGGTACACCCTTCATCATCCAATCGGTTCTCAATGGTGCTTGCATATTTCTTTATATCAGCGAAATGGCTTCTTATATATCCCTCACTCATTACAAGGCAGCAGTACCTTATATTCTCAAGGTATTCCCTTTCAAAGTCTTTTTGCCAGTCAAACGGAATATAGCAGCCTTCAACCACCAGATTTTGTCTGTTCTCAACAGCAGTTTTTATCATTTCGCGGACAATAGGCCATAAATATGCGGTAAGTTTCTCATCACTGCTCATAGGAGTCAGTTCGGTATTTCCGCTGCGTATCAATCCCATTTTCAAATGGTCTATCGACAAATACGGATATTTATATTTTTCAAGCAGCTTCTGCGCCAGAGCCGTTTTGCCTGTATGAGAAGCCCCCGCAATCAGAATTATCATTTTTGTTTCACCTTCTGTTTAAAGCTTATCATTGCACCTTTTATTATATCATCCATTCCTTACACATACAACAATCGGCACGGCTGTGTGTTATGCCGTGCCGATTATCCATATATGTACTTTTATTTCGCCGCCTCGATATCCTCTCTGTGCCTTTTCCTGCACAGCGGGAAGAATATAACCGAAGCACCCAGCAGCATTATGCCGTTTATCATGAACATAAGCTCCATGCCTATCTTCTGGCTGATGAATCCTCCCAGCAGACCGCCGATGAATCGGGCAATACCGAACATAACCAGATTGATCATTATCTGCGCAGAACTTGAAAGCTCGGGAGCGATTATATCACCGATGTACAGTGAGGGGAAGAATTCGAATGTGGCAAGCACCAGCACTGCCGGAATCTGGAAAAATACCAGCAGCGGCCAGCTGCCAATCTTTGCAGATACCCAGAAACCTATCCAGCGGATACCCGTTATCACAAGACCGATCATCATCCACTGCCACACGCTGCGCAGCTTCATTATCTTGCCGGAGAAGAACAAAAGCGGTATCTCCAGCAGCACGGAAACCAGTGTGATCGCGGAAGCCACGCGGTTGGAGATATTCATCTTCTCCATAAATGCGCCGAAGAATGACTGATAGAACATCGTAGTGGAAGCTGCCACCAGAATCATAATGAGCAGGCTGCGGATACGCTTATCCTTGAGTACCCCCAAGGGAGATATCTTCTCTCCGCCATACTGATGACCGCCTACGTTAGGCAGCGCAAGCGCAACGAAACCGGAGGCAATAAGTGCAACACCCTGCCATGTATACAGATGTCTGAGACTGCCAACACAGATTATGCCGGTCAGCAGTGCGCCGATCTGATAGCCAACGGTACCCA
>JAZRPZ010000075.1:0-46322 GCA_045649485.1 Clostridia bacterium | reverse complement strand
CATGGTGACTTCGGTGCCGTCGGACCACTTCAGGCCCTTGCGCAGGGTGAAGGTGAAGACGGTGTTGTCTTCGTTGGCCTGGAAATCCTTAACTACGTTGGGGGTGATGATGTCGGAGTTAGCGGATTCCATGGTCAGGATAGCTTCGTTGCAGCCAACGAAAACGTCGGCGTCCCAGTTAACGGCCTTGGTTACCAGGCGCATGGTGCCGCCGTAGTTACCAATTTCCATATCCAGGTACTCGTCGAGAATTTCCTTTGCTACGCGGGGTACTTCGGGCAGGCGCTCCTCAACGGGGGGCAGCTCGCCGGCTTCAACACGGGCGTCCAGCATGGGAGCCTGTGCGTAGGTGCCTTCAGCGGATGCTACGAAGGACATCATGCTGAGAAGCATTGCCAGGATGAGAATCCAGGACAGTTTCTTCATGGGAAAACCTCCTTTTTTTTATGTATTTTCGGCTAATGCCGTTAATACCATTATCAAGATGCACAAAATACGTCAATGTAAATGATATGTTAGAAGTATAGCATAAAAGGAAAAAGCACGATATTCAGTATCGTGCTCTTTTGTATCGGTAAATTGCTGTCATAACAAAACGATTACCTGTTTTGAACAAAAAGGAACGATGTGTCCGATATATATGCGATGCCGGTCGGTATGAGGGTGTTTTAGGCATCCGTAGACAATAAAAAACGGCCGGGAGCTAAGCTCCCGGCCATGGTTATATGAGGTATAACCTTTTGATTTTGTTTAGTACCGCGCAGGGTCTAATCCTGAAAGATTAGTGCTCCTCGGGGTTGTTGTAGAAGTACTGCTCCATAGCGAAGTTCCAGGAGATACCGACGCCGCCGGAAGGAACGTTGGCCAGGTCAGCATTCATCAGAACGCACTGCTGTACGTTTGCCAGGGGCTCGATGGTCCACAGGTTTGCAGCGAGCAGATCCATGATCTGGGGCAGAACGGTGTTAACTGCCTCGTCGGGGGTAACAGTCATCAGGGACTGCATCATCAGACGTGCCTGCTTGTATTCCTCGGAGGGCTCGAGGTACTCAGCGGGATCCAGTTCGATGCCGGACAGGCCGCCCTTATCGATCCAGATGTTCCACAGACGATCGTTCAGACCGAAGTCCAGGTTGTTCCACAGAGCGTTGGAATGGAACCAGATAACGCGCATGGGAACTTCGTTGGAATTCTGAGAGGTGGACAGCAGGGAGGACTCGGTGGTGTAAACGGAAGCCTTCAGGCCGATCTCGCCCCAGAACTCAACGTAGAGCTCGGAAACGGGGATGATGTCGGAAGCGTCGTTGGCGTTCCAGATCTGCCACTGGAAGGGCAGGCCGGAGGGAGTCTCACGATAGCCGTCGCCGTCGATATCGAGCATGCCCATTTCATCCAGCAGAGCGTTTGCGCCGTCGATGTCATGGGTGCAGGGGAACCAGGGGTTGGTCTCAGCAAAGCCGTTGTAAACGGTGTCGATGATTTCCTCGGCGTCGATGGAGATCATCAGAGCCTTGCGGAAGCGAGGATCGTTAACAACTTCCTGCCATGCCTTGGAAGCGTCGTCGTCCTTAACGGTGCCGTCGGGATTCAGGCCGTAGGTGCCGTTGATGAACAGGGAGGTGGGGTTAACGTGCTGGGGAGTTACGTATGCCTTGATGCCGGCAGTGGCTTCGTTTTCACGATACAGGGAGATGTTGTCGATGGTTGCGGACTCACGACCGAAGTCGGCTTCGCCGGACATGTAGGTGAACTGAACCATTTCCATGTCCTCAACCAGAGTGGAGGTCAGGTAGTCAACGTAGGGCAGCTGCTGGCCGTCGGTATCAACCTTGAAGTAGTAGGGGTTACGCTCGAAAGTGGTGATGCCGTTTTCGAACTTGATCATGATCCAGGGATACATGTGGGGGAAGTCGCTCTCGATCAGGCCTTCGAAGTAAACGGAGGTCAGAGCGTCGTTGGGGTCAGTCAGTTCCCAGTTGGTCATGTCGACCTGATGGAAAATGTAGCACCATACGCCTTCTTCCTTGACGTCGTCATAACCCATGACTGCGCCGAAGGGAGCGATGAACTCGTAGTATGCATCCAGAGAGCCGTGGCACTCTTCTGCGAAATCGATGTGGAAGGGCTTCAGGTAGTGAGCGGGCTTCAGGATATCGGAATATCCCTTCCAGCCGGTGATGGAGATGTGAGTCAGGAAGCCGCCGTAGGGAGAACCGAAGGTCAGCTTGAAGGTCTCATCATCGATAACTTCGAATACGAAGGGGTTGCCTTCGGAGGTGCCGCCATCGCGCATGTAAGCTGCAACGATAGGAGTCAGTTCCTCATTGAAGATGAAGTTCTCGATACCGAACTTGAAGTCTTCCATGGTAACGGGGGTGCCGTCGGACCACTTCAGGCCCTTGCGCAGGGTGAAGGTGAACTCGGTGTTGTCCTCGTTAACCTGGCAATCCTGAACGATGTTGGGGGTAACGATACCGGAGTTAACGGACTCCATGGTCATCAGAGCTTCGGTGTTGCCGACGAAACCGTCAGCATCCCAGTTAACGACCTGGGTGGTCAGGCGGATGGTGCCGCCGTAGTTGCCGCACTCAAAATCGAGATACTCGGCAGATACTTCGTCAACGATTTTCGGTACTTCGGGGAGACGCTCTTCGACGGGGGGCAGCTCGCCGGCTTCGACGCGGGCGTCGAGCATGGGAGCCTGGGTGTAGGTGCCTTCAGCGGATGCCGTGAAGGACATCATGCTGATCAGCATTGCCAGCACGAGGAGCCAGGACAGTTTCTTCATGGATTTATCCTCCTTTTTTTATGTATTTACGGCCGCAGCCATTAATACCGGAAATAAATCAGCGATACGCTTGTATCGCTGAATGTAAAGGTATTATAACATGTACTAAACAAATGTGGCAGTGGTTTTATTGCTGTAATACATATGTTTATTGCTCGTTATTTACTGTTTTTAAACAAAAAGGCCGGGAGCTAAGCTCCCGGCCGGGGTTATAGGAGGTATAACCCTTTAGTTCTGTTTAATACCGATCAGGTTCTGATCTTGTGAGATTAGTGCTCATCGGGGTTGTTGTAGAAGTACTGCTCGAACGCGAAGTTCCAGGAGATACCTACGCCGCCGGAGGGAACGTTGCCGATGTCAGAGTTGATGATAACACACTGCTGAACGTTGGTGAGCGGGATGATCAGGTACTGCTCTTCTGCCATGAAGGTTGCCAGGTTGGGCAGCAGCTCGTTAACAGCGGTCTCGGGATCAACGGTGAACAGGCCCTGGATGTCCAGCAGGAACTGCTGTACTTCTGCGGGGGGAGCCAGGAACTCGGTGGAGCCTTCCAGGTCGCCGGAGAGGCCGCCCTTGCCTACCCAGTCGTTCCACAGGGGAGCCCATCCGCCTACGCCCCAGTCAGCGTAGTGCCACAGCTGAGTCTCATGTACCCATACAACGCGGGCGGGAACTTCGTTTGCTTCCTGAGAGGTGGACAGCAGGGTGGACTCGGTGGAGTAACCTTCAGCCTTGATGCCGATCTCTGCGAAGAATTCTACGTACAGTTCGATGGTGGGGATGATGTCGTTGGCTTCTGCTGCGTTCCAGATCTGGAAGGAGAAGGGCAGGCCGGAGGGAGACTCGCGGTAGCCGTCGCCATCAACGTCAACCATGCCGATTTCATCCAGCAGGGCGTTGGCAGCTTCGATGTCGTAGGTGCAGCCGTGGATGGTGTTGACCTCGGCGAAGCCGTTGTAAACGGCGTCAACGATTTCTTCAGCGTCGATGGCCATTGCCAGAGCGTTGCGGAAGCGCTTGTCCTGGATTACTTCCTGCCATGCCTTGGATGCGTCGTCATCCTTGACAGTGCCGTCGGTATTCAGGCCGTAGTTTACGTTCAGGAACAGGTCGGTGGGGGTGTTGTGCATGGAGGTGGTGTAAGCGGTGATGCCGGCCTTCTCCTCGTTCTCACGATACAGGGAGATGTTGTCGATGGTGGCGGACTCACGGCCGAAGTCGGCGTTGCCGCTCATGTAGTGCATCTGAACCATTTCCATGTCTTCTACCAGAGTAGAGGTGATGTAGTCGATGTAGGGCAGCTGGTTGCCGTCTTCGTCGACCTTGAAGTAGTAGGGGTTACGGGTCCAGGTGGTGATGCCGTTTTCGAAGGAGGTCATTACCCAGCCGTACAGAACGGGGAAGTTCTTGTCGATCAGACCGGGGAAGTAGTAGGAAGTCATCTGATCGTTGGGGTCAGTCAGCTCCCAGTTGGTGCAGTCAACCTGGTTGTAAATGTATACCCAAACGCCTTCTGCGGTTACATCGTCATAACCCATGACAGCGCCGAAGGGAGCGATGTACTCGTAGTAAGCATCCAGAGAGCCGTGGCATTCCTCGGCGAAATCGGGATGGAAGGGCTTCAGGTAGTGGGCGGGCTTCAGGATATCGGTGTAGCCCTTCCAGCCAGCGATGGAGAGGTGAACAGCGAATCCGCCGTATGCCTCGTTGAAGCTGAGGGTGAAGGTCCAATCATCGATCTTGGTGAAGGTGAAGGGAGCGCCGGTGGCGGTGCCGCCGTCACGCATGTAAGCGGATACAACGGGGGTGATTTCCTCGTTGAAGATGTGATTGTTGATACCGAACTCGAAGTCAGCCATGGTAACGGGAGTGCCGTCAGACCACTTCAGGCCCTTGCGCAGGGTGAAGGTGAAGACCTTGTTGTCTTCGGAGATTTCGAAGTTCTCAACAACGTTGGGGGTGATAACTGCAGAGTTTGCAGATTCCATGGTCAGCAGGGCTTCGTTCTGGCCGATAAAGCCGTCAGCGTCCCAGTTGACAACGGAGGTGGTCAGGCGAAGGGTGCCGCCGTAGTTACCAATTTCCATATCCAGATATTCATCAAGGATTTCCTTGGCAACACGCGGATTCTCGGGGAGGCGCTCTTCAACGGGGGGCAGTTCGCCGGCTTCAACAGCAGCGTCGAACATGGGGGCCTGGGTGTAGGTGCCTTCGGCAGTGGCTGCGAAGGACAGCATGCTGATCAGCATTGCCAGCACAAGGAACCAGGACAGTTTCTTCATGGTGGAACCTCCTTTTATTTTGACCGCCGCGGCCCCAATTGATGGCGAAACCGCAACAGTTCAAGTTAATGCTAGTATAACATAAAGAGAATGTTAATAATATGTAGAATGTTGCTGTTTAATATAGGTATCTTGCTATGTGAAACAAAAAACCGACCGAAGTCTTCGCGATGAAGCCTTCGGCCGGCATGAGAAGATATGAAATTACATCTTTTCGGGTGCGTCGATGGAGATGAGATACAGAGCCTGCTTGATAATGCTCTTTACAGCCTTGGTCAGGTTGATGCGGGCTGCGCGTGCGCCCATGTCGTCGTCTAGGATCTTGTTGTCATAGTAGAACTTGTTGTAAGCCTGGGCGATATCAACGCTGAAGCGGGTGATCATGGAAGGCTCGTTGCGGTCCATGGCGGCATGCAGGATCTCGGGGAACTGCTCGATCAGTCGGATAACATCCTGAGCTGCGGGGTCGGAAAGTGCTGCGTAATCGGCAGCAGCGTCAACCTCGCCTGCCTTGCGCAGTACGGAGCAGCAGCGTGCATGGGTGTACATTACATAGGGGCCGGTCTCGCCGTCGAAGTTGAGGGCGCGATCCCACCAGAAGTCGATATCCTTGATGCGGTTGTTGTACAGCACGAAGAAGATGACTGCGCCTACGCCGATCTGCTTTGCGACCTCTTCCTTGTTGTCAAGGTCGGGGCTCTTCTCATCGATGATGGCGCGTGCCTTCTCGATGGAGGTGTTCAGCAGGTCTTCAAGATATACGATGCGGCCTTCGCGGGTGGACAGGGTCTGACCCTCGAAGGATACCATGCCGAAGTTGACGTGCTCGCAGCCCTTTGCCCAATCCCAGCCCAGCAGCTCGGTGGTCTTGAACAGCTGCTTGAAGTGCAGATCCTGCTGGTATGCAACCACGTACAGGCACTTGTCGAAATTGTAGGTCTCGTGGCGATACTTGATGGCAGCCAGGTCACGGGTTGCATACAGAGTGGCGCCGTCGGAACGCACGAACAGCATGGGGGGCAGCTTGTAGGGCTCCAGGTCGACCAGCTGTGCGCCCTGATCCTCTTTCAGGATGCCTGCATTCTTCAGATCTTCAACAACACCTGCGGTCTTGTCATGATAGAAGCTCTCGCCTGCATAGGAGTCGAACTTTACGCCCAGCATGTCATAAACGCGCTCAGCGTCCTTCAGAGTAACAGCCTTGAACCAGTTGGAGATCTCAAGAGCTTCCTCGTTGCCGGCCTCGATGGCCTTGAACCATGCGCGGCCTTCGTCGTCCAGCTCGGGATGCTCCTTGGCTTCGGTGTTGAAACGGACGTACAGCTTGACCATCTCGTCAACGCCGCCCTTTTCTACCTCTTCCTTGTTGCCCCAGCGCTTGTAGGCGGCGATCATCTTGCCGAACTGGGTGCCCCAGTCGCCCAGATGGTTTACGCCCACGGTGTTGTAGCCGAAGAACTTGTACAGACGGTTCAGAGAAGCGCCGATCATGGTGGTGGACAGATGTCCGATATGGAAACGCTTTGCGATGTTGATGGAGGAATAGTCCAGAACAACGGTCTTGCCTGCGCCGCAGTTGTCTGCGCCGTAGTTTTCGCCCTGAGTCAGAACGGCTTCCACCATCTCGCGTGCGTAGATGGACTTGTCAATGAAGAAATTCAGATAGCCCTTTACGGAATCGATCTTGCCGATGAAATCAGCCTTGATGTCGGCAGCCAGAGAGTCTGCGATCATCATGGGAGACTTGCGCAGGGGCTTGGAAAGCTTGAAGCAGGGGAAAGCAAAGTCGCCCAGCTTGGTATCCGGGGGAACCTCAAGACAAGCGGCGATCTCGGAAGCGGTAAGGGGAGATTCGCCCAGTGCCTTGACGATTTCTTCTGCGATTGCAGCCTTGAAATTCATGTAAAACACTCCCTATATGAGCGCCTTGCGGCGCGTGAAGTTTACCTGCGGTAAGTGAAGCGCGCCTGACGGCGCATGAAGCTGCCCTTGCGGGCAATGAAGTTCGCCTTGCGGCGAGTTCCGATAATATTGAAGCCGCAAGCGACTTGAGGTATCTGCGATATCTCAGCCTTTTACAGCTCCCTCTGCACAAGTGAGCCAAAGACTGCAGTTATCGCATACACTTTCCAACCTCGTTCGTGCGGGGTTGGGTCCCCGCGCGGACGACGGAAAATATATCGGATCATAAAATCCCTTAGTTTGGGACTCTTAAGGGACAATCGTCCCTTAAGCGGGGTGCAGGGGCAGCGCCCATGCTTAGGTGAAGTTGATTATCTCTTCTTCGGGCTTTTCAGCGATGGTGCGGGACTGCTCGATGAGTATGAGCGCTTCACGGCCGTGGATGGGGCTGTGTGCGCGCTCTGCCTTTACCACTACATCAACGAAGATGTTGCGGTCGGGCAGTGCTTCCTTGGTCTTGCAGACGTAACCGATGCCGCCGATGTCGTCGGCGCAGCAGGTCATTGCCTGACGGGACAGGATATAGCACTTCTTGGGCAGTTCCTTCATATACACGACCTGGCCCTTCATCTTGAGCAGCTTACCGTCGTAACGCTCGGGATGCTCCATGGTGTCGAGATACCAAATGCCGAACTGATCGTCGGCGATCTCGATGGGGCTCTTGGTCATGTCGTAGGGCAGATCCTCGTCGGTAACGCCGTCATCGGTGGAACCGTCGAGATTTTCGAAATAGCAGCGCACGGTGTTGTTCAGGGCCATGGTCTGACGGCGGAACTTGCTCTTGGGAGTGTTCTCGTCGCAGCGGTTGAACAGTACCAGATCGGCCTCGTTAAGGCCGTCGGTCATGAAGGTGCGCATGTTGGTGAGATAAATTTCAAAGGTGGTGGAATCTACCAGAGTTACGATCTGCGCCAGTTCCCATTCCTCGGGCTTGGGCGCATCGTACAGCGCCGCGAGAGTCCAGGTGGAATTGTACTCGATGATTATGCGCTCGGGCATTACCTCCGCATCATACTCAAGCAGCTTTTCCTGCAGATCTTCGGGCTCTTCCAGATCGCGTACCACCGCGTTTGCCTGCTTCAGCAGCCGGGGATCGTAATCGTCCTCGCCCTCTTCGCAGCGCAGTATGAGGGTGCGCTCACCCTCGGAGAAGCCGGGATCGCCCAGCATCTCGTTTACAAACCTGGTCTTTCCGCTGTCCAGAAAGCCGGTCACGATATATACGGGTACTCCGTCCTGTCGGTTGCTCACAGTCCAAACATCCCCTTTATTGCAGGAATATCAATGCCTACGCCGATAACGCACAGACGGCCGGTGTAGTCGGGCTCGCCGCGGCGGATGTCGCTGGAACCGGGTACGTAGTCGAAGTGGATCCAGGTGCCGTCTACGCAGCGCACAACACCCTTGGCGCGCAGAACGCTGCCGAAACGGTCAACGTCGTGCAGAGCTGCCAGAGAGGAAGCAATGTCGTTCTCGGTGAATGCCTTCGCGGTCTCAACGCCGAAATTGTCGAATACATCGGCTGCATCGTGACCGTGGTCGTGATGGCAGGAGCAGTTGGGATCATGGCACTCGTGACCGTCGTGATGATGGTGCTCGTGGTGGTGATGATCGTGCTCGTGGCAATCGCAGTGCTCGCCGTGCTCGTGGTGATGCTCGTGCTCGTGGCAATCGCAGTGCTCACCGTGCTCGTGGTGATGCTCGTGCTCATGTTCGTGCTCATGGCAGCAGCACTCGCCGTGCTCGTGATGATGCTCATGCTCGTGGTCATGCTCGTGGCAGCAGCACTCGCCGTGCTCGTGATGGTGCTCATCCTCGTGGTCGTGCTCATGGCAGCAGCAGTGCTCATCGTGCTCATGATGGTGCTCATGCTCGTGCTCGTGATCGTGGCAGGAGCAGTTGGGATCATCGCACTCGTGATGGTGGTGATGATGTGCTTCCTTGTAAGCATCGATCAGGGGCTTTTCTGCCTGGATGGCGTTCAGCAGAGTGGCTGCGGGCAGCTCATCCCAGGGAGTGGTGACGATGCGTGCATCGGCATTGATGGCGCGCAGCAGCTCGATAGCCCTGTCCAGCTTGTCCTGAGTGGAGATCTGGGTGCGGGAAAGCACGATGCACTCTGCGGACTGGATCTGATCGGTGAAGAATTCGCCGAAGTTGCGGGCGTAAACACGGCAGCGGTTTACATCGGCAACAGTAGCGCAGGCTTCAAGGGAGATATCGATCTCGTTTGCCAGACCGGCGATGACGTTGCGAACTTCGGAAAGCTTGCCTACGCCGGAGGGCTCGATGATGACGCGGTCGGGATTGTACTTTTCGATCAGCTCGATCAGCGCATCGTGGAAATCGCCTGCCAGAGAGCAGCAGATGCAGCCGGAATTAAGCTCGGTGATCTCGATGCCGGAATTCTTCATGAAAGCACCGTCAACGCCAACCTCGCCGTACTCGTTTTCGAGAAGAACGAGCTTTTCGCCTTCGAATGCGCCGCCGGCCAGCAGCTTCTTGATAAGGGTGGTCTTGCCTGCTCCGAGGAAGCCGGAGATTATATTGATACGGGTCATGGTATATCACTTCTCCTGGAAAAATATTTGGGTAAGTGCCTTTTTTCGGCAGTATATGTAAGTATTATAACACCGCGATGTTATGGGCATTCGCATGTGCCGTTTTATTAACGCTGAATATGAGCGATGGTTACGGCCTTTGCGCCGGATACAGGGGTATCGAGGCAGATTACATCATGATCGGTGGTGAAGCCGATGCCGTTTCCGTCTGCGGTGATGGCTGCGGCTTCATAGGGCAGCACCAGTTTTTTGAGGGAAATGCTGCCGTGTACGGCGCGCAGCTCGGTCTTTCCGGAGGTGATGCTTACGGTACCCCAGGAATCGCCCATGAACCACAGGCTTTCGGTATCACCGGCGCGGATTGGCTCAAAGCCCATTACGCCCTTGACCGCATCGCAGCGGTAGCCTGCGTAGGAAGGGATAAAGGAGAAAGCGGCCATTGCGCGGGAGTAGTTGTTGCCGCACTCTATTTCATTCCAGGGATTGCGCTTCCTGCCGTCATAGCGGTCGCGTACTGCCTTTATCATCTCCTCGGCCTTTTCGGTGAGACCTTCCTGCAGCATGAGGCCTGCGGCGGCGTATTCAAAGCCGGTCATGGTCTCCTGACAGTAGGGCACGGGGATGGCGGGCTTTACGGCGTTCTCGGGATATTCGCACATTACGGTGCCTGCTTCGCCGCCCAGGCTGAATACGCGGCAGGGATTGCAGAATCTGCGCATGGCGGGCTTGAAATTGTAGCGATACAGGCTTTCGAGCGCGGTGCGCAGCTTGTCCTTATCGTATATCTCGTCAAGACCCATCAGGTTTGCATGCCACTGGGCCAGCGCCTGGTCGATTATGAGACCTTCGCCTATCTGATACTTCAGCTCACCTGCTTCGGGATTCCAGTATTTTTCGGCGTCAATGAATTTGTCGAGCTGAGATTTGTCGGTCAGGTCTACCTTCTGATAGTAATACTCGCCGTTGAACAGCTCTTCGTTGAGGAACTTTTTGCCGTTTTCGAACATGCGCAGGTATTCGGAAGGATCCTCGCCCAGATGCTTTGACATTTCGGACATTGCCTTCAGTGCGGCAACATAGAATCCTTCAAGCCATGCGGCGGGTCCGAAAAGCTCCATGTCGAGAGTATGGTGCTGCCTGCCGTCGATGACGCCGTCTCTGTCGGGATCCCACTTCACGTCGGTATCCAGCCAGGCAAAGCCGATGGCCTTCTTTGCGGCGGGCCACATTTCGGCAAGCCACTTTTCGTCGCCGGTGTTCTTCCATTCGCGGTATATCTTGAGAATGAAGCCCATCATACCGTCAACACAGGGCATATGCCAGCCCTTTTCGCGGCCTACGGGGGTGCGCAGGCGGAAACTGATGCGTCCGTCATCCCACTGGCTGTAGTTCTTTTCGAGACGTCGCACGCTCTTTTCAAGGTCCGGGAACAGATATGGCAGCGCATAGGCATAATTCCATACGTGCTGACAGGTGCCTTCGCAGCTGCCGGTGAGTTCCTGCTCGCCTTCCCATGCGTAGAAGGAACCGTCGGTAAGACGCAGACATACGGGGGTGACGAGAGTGGAAAGGGATGCGCCGGCTGCGTCCAGAACGAAATCCGGCACGGAGCAGGAATACAGCGCATCGCGGAACGCCATTGTCTCGCTGCGCAGCCTTGCGCGGTTGGCGGAGGCATAGCTTACCACATCTTCAATGGAGGCGAACTTTGTGGCATACCACTTTTTCCAGCTGGTCTTACCGTCCTTGTCCCAATCGTTTACCTGAGTGGGATAATACCAGGAAAGCAGGAAGTTCACGGTGCGCTTCTCGCCGGGAGCCAGGGTGAACTTTACTTCGACGGTGGCGGGGGAGCATCCGGGCTCGGCATAGCTGCGCTCCATGAGGGGGGTTCCGGAGGAAAATTCGTTCCAGTATACGGTGGGACCGTCAAACCACGAGCCGCGGAACCAGCTGGGCTGAACGTGGGCTTCGGGTGCATCGGTCACGGCACAGATGCCGTTTTCGCCTTCCGTTATGGATACGCCCTTTGCACCTGCTGCGGAAAGGGGGGTGTTTATGCCCTTATCGTAGAGGCTGCCGAGGGTATAGGCCACGGTGTATACGGTGTTTTCGCAGGATGTGTTTTCGATCTCCGCCTCATAGAATGCGCAGGGCAGTGAGGAGTCGTCTGCGTTCATGGGAATAAAGGAAGACCATGCGGTGAGGCTTGCGTTTCCGGGGAAATCGCCGTCTTCAAAGGATACCTTTGCCCAGGGGAAAGCGCCTTCGAATACGCTTTTTTCAAAGTGGGGGAATCCTGCCATGGTGCCGGATTCGGGACCGTAGCCGAAGCCGTGATATGCATAGCGCTCGCGCAGATAGGAGCCGGTCAGGTCGCGGGTGTGATCGCTCTGCAGTACCTTTGCTACGATGCCGCCGGAGTTTTCGGCGCGCACGGCAAAATGAGTAAAGGAATTTATTATGCCCTTTCCGGGAAAATCGAGTTCCCAGTCGAAAAAGCCGCCGTTGCCGGCAAGACCTACGCAGCCTGCGCCGATGCCGCCAACGGGCATGGAGATCTCTCTGGTGTATTCGCCTTCAAAACGGAATGTTTTCACCATATTTTCCTCCTTTTATGTACAGTTAAGCGGCCCGACTGGTTTTGACGGGCCGCATTTATCATTTTTCGTCAGGAAGCAGATTTACATCGTATACGGTGAGCATCTGCCTGCTGTATGCCATGATTACAATATCGGGCTGATATTCTTCAACGAACCATGTTGCAGGCTTGTCTGTCTTGCGCATGTCCACAAGATAGACATCTTCTGCAGCCAGTGAAAGGAATACGGCGATAGGTGCGCCGAAGGAATCCTTGAATACCATGACGGACTTGCCGGATGCGGCGTTGTCGTTGTGGTAGTGCTCGAAATCTTCGGTAAGGCCGTAGCACTTGTATGCCATGAGCTCGCTGTCCTCATCGGTGAGATATTCCCATTTTATGGCGGCGTTATTGAAATCACCGGTTATTGTGGTCTCTTCACCGTTGTTGAGAGTGTAGCGGGTTATGGAGGTATCGTATTTGGGCCAGAAGATGGTCACATCGTCTTTTTCCACATTGGCTTCGCCTACGCGGGTTCCGTAGGTGCCCATGAACATATTTTCATAGGTGAGCGATTCAAACTGTTCGGGATCCAGCAGACTTCCGTCAAGACCTATCTCATCGGCAACGCTGCCTGCCATAAGCAGGGCTGCATAGCTGGTCCAGTGCTTGTCGGTGCGGAAAATGGTGAGAGCGGTATCCACGCCGGAGAGTACATCGCGGCTGTCGATTACGGTTATGCCGCCGGCGCGAAGATCGGTAACTATCTCATCGCTGATTTCAGGACCCTTGTCCAGTATCGCATATCCTCCGGTAGCATCGTTCATGCCATAGGTTGTGGCATGTGCCATTACATAGTAGAAGGGCACATCGATGGCTTCCGCAAAAGCGATTATTTCGTCCGTCTGAGGAGTGGTATCCTGATATTCGGATATGTCATAGAGGTCGCCGGTGGAAAGGGTTATCATGTTGGCGCCGCCGGTGTTTATCATATCCTTGCCGATCATGTACTGCACGGAGGAGTTCATGTGGCCCAGTTCATCTTTGTGCCAGAGCACATCGTTGAACTTGGATTCAAAGGAACGGATGCGGCCGCCGGTGTACTCCAAAAAATTGGGGTCTTCGGGCAGATATTCCTTTATCTGCTTATATGAACGTGCGGATTCAAAAAGCGGGCTGAGATTTTCGCTTATGGTCATGTATCCAAATACAAATATAAGTGCGATCAGAAACACAGCCAGTACCGCATTTGTGATTTTCTCGATCTTGCTCATGAGAGGTCTCCTTTTCAGCGCATCCACTCTATTATCCGTTCGCAGCAGCTGCGGGTGGATTCGCCGGTCTCAATGGTGCCGAAGAATTCGGCTATTGCCTTGCAGTTTTCACAGGCTTCCTCATCTCCGGTGGCGGCGATTATGGCGGAAAGCTCGTCCTGATCGTGTGCCACAAGGAAGGGGGATTCCTCCATTTTGAAATGGAGCTGCCTGTCATTGGCAGTGTAGGAATCGATATCGTCCTGATATATGAACACACGTCTGCCGGTGAGCGAGAAATCCATCGCCGCGGATGAGTAATCGGTGATAAGAGCGTCGCTTATCAGCAGCAGGTCGGCCATGTCCTCGTATTTGGACATATCTATGAGCCGGCCGCCTTCGTGAAGGGCAAGTCCGCCGTATGCCAGGTGATGGGCGCGGAACAGGCATTTCCATGTATCGCCTGTCTTCTTTTCAAGGTCGTCCAGCGCGCGTTCAAGGTCGATGCCGCCATTGAATGCGTTGTTTATGGTGCTGTCGCGGAAAGTGGGGCAGTAGATCAGCAGCTTTATATCCGGCGCAATGCCCAGCTTTTCGCGGATGGCGGCAGCTTTGGCGGGATCGGGATTTACGAGGCAGTCGTTGCGGGGACAGCCCTCGACCATCAATTCGCCGTTGTAGCGGAAGGCGCTGCGGATTACACGCTTGCCGAATTCGCTTGCCGCGAGCATTATGTCGCAGGTCTCCTCGATGCGGCGTGGGCCGTCGGGGAAAGCATCGTAGGCGTATTTTTTGAATGCGCGGTCGCCATGCCAGGTGTTCAGATAAAACTGTTCGCCCATCTTGCGCCTGTAGTACGGGCGCAGCGTGAAATTATCCACCCATACGCGGGCGGTGGCATAGGCCTTGAGACCTTCCCGGGTGATGGGGTCGCACAGCTTTACATAATCGGGCACGATGGCGCGCTTTGCATCTATATTGCGGAACATCCAGATTATCTCCGCATCGGGCTTCATTTCGTGAAGCATTTCGGAAATGGGTTTCAGGTTGTCGCCGTAATTGCGGGAAAGCAGGCTGGAAAATACGATACGGTTCTTTTTGATGCCGTATACGCTTCGGGCAATGCTTATATACAGCCCGCGCCAGTTTTCAAGCAGTGCGCGGCCCTTTTCCTTTATCTGTGCGTTGCGCTTCAGCGCTATTTTTATTTTCTGGATCAGCGCGCTGCGTCCCTTTGACATATTTCGAGAGTCTCCTTAAGTCCTTTATACAGATCATATTCGGGGGTAAAGCCCAGTGCTTCCAGCTTGGAAGGATCGAGTACCGCGCGGGAAACCTTGGAATAACCGGCCTGTTCGACATCGTCCGGATTTTCAAAGGCCAGCCTGACTCCTGCAAGCGATGCAAGTGTGCCGGCGTAATCGCGGATCGAACCTACGCTGATGCGGGAGGACACATTGTAAGCCTCGCCCTTTTCGGCCTTTTCGCACAGCAGCATTATGGCCCTTGCGGCGTCCTTCACGTACATGAACGAGCGCACCTGACTGCCGGCGGATTTCATTACGATATCATCGCCCGCCAGTGCATTGCGCAGGAACTGTGCGTCGGCACGGGAATTGGTGGGAGTAACGGAAGGTCCGTATACATGGCAAAGCCTTGCGACTATTGCATCGCAGCCGTACTGCTTGGCCCATGCGGCTACCATGGTTTCGGCGGCACGCTTACTTTCGGGATAACAGGAACGGGGATTCATGGTATCCACCTTTCCGGTCTCTGTCTCGGTGAAGCCGTCCATGGATTCGGGATCGTTGCCGTAGATCTCGCCGCTGGAGAGGAAGATGAACCTTGCGCCGTTTTCTGCGGCGTAATCCAGCAGATTCATGGTGCCGGTTATGTTGGCGCGCATTACTCCCGCGGGATCGGTGGAATAGGCCATGGGATGGGCGCTGCAGGCGGCGTGGATGACGATATCGGCCTTGAAATCAAAATTCAGAGGCTTTGCGGCGTCATACTGAACGCACCTGCCCTTTGCGCGGGAGGTGTTGCGTACAGCGGATATTACTTCGGCGCCTGCTTCGGTAAATGAATCTACCAGCTGGGAACCGATAAGTCCGGTAGCACCGGTTATTACCACGGTCTTTCCAGTGAAGTCCATAATTTTCCTCCTGAAGGAGATTTGTATTTCTGCCGGGTGAGAGATAGTTACTGATCCATCTCCATGCGCAGATATGCCTTGAACAGCTCGAGGTCATCCTTTGTGGTAAGCTTTATGTTCTTGTCGGAACCTGCGGCGAAGTGCAGCGTGTAGCCAAGGTCTACCATCATAGTATTGGTATAGGAGGAGCCGTAGATGCCTATTTCTTCCTTGAATGCCTTTTCGTAAGCGGCATGCAGCGTGCCGTAACGATATGCCTGAGGCGTGGCTACCTTGCGCACGGTCTCACGGGGAATGAATTCGTTGGTGGTGGCGCCGTCTTCGTTTGCACGGAAGATCTGTTCGGTGAACAGGGTCGCGGTGACGCCGTTGCCATGCTTTGCGCATACGCGGATCACGTCGGAAAGTACGGAGGAATCGACCATGGGACGGATGCCGTCGTGAATTATCACGGTGTCATCGTCGGAAAGTTCCTCGCGGAAGCGGTTTACGCCGTTGCGGATGGATTCCTGACCGGTTGCGCCGCCGGGGATAATCCATTCAAGTTTGGTTATGCCGTACTGACGGGCATAACTGCGCAGAGTGTCTTCCCAGCCTTCGAGACATACCACACCTATCTTATCTATTTCGGGATGGCGCTGAAAGCCCTGCAGGGTGTAAATGATGACGGGTTTGTCGTAGATGTGGATAAACTGTTTGGGTATATCCATACCCATACGGTTGCCGACGCCGCCGGCGATGATTATTGCCGCGTTCATTTGTTTCCCTCCTTCAGGCTGAATACAGTGTAGTGATGTCTTCTTACACGCTTTTCCTCAGGGGGCAGCTTCATATAGTCGCCGTAGATCTGGGTGAGATAGCGCTTCCAGTCGTGTGGAGCGTTGTACAGCTTGCCTTCGAATTCCACCTTTTCCGGTATTCCGTAAGCGTCACGGGGCAGGCGTTCTGTGTTTGTATGTACGCCGCAGCATACTACGCCTACGTTTTCGCTTTCTTCATAACCGTAGCGCCTGGATATCTTCTGTATCATGGAATTCCATCTCTTCCAGCCTACCATCTTTGCGGGAAGGACGGTGATGGCGCGGATGATGCGGTGCCAGTCCCAGTTGCCGGTAAGTTCGCGGTAATAGGATATCTGTCTGAATGTTATCAGACATTTTGCGATGAAATAATGTATGCGGGATACTTTTTCGGATGCGGGCAGACCGTCTATGGGGAATATGTCGATGGATACATTGGAAAAAGCGCGCACCAGTCCCTTGCTGCTTTCATGGCGCAGCAGATAATCAGTATCGTATGCGCGGATGAAGGGCATGGGGTGGGATATGGGACCGTCAAATGAGCCTATTTCATAATGACTGCCGATTTTGCCTCCGGTTATCTCAAGCAGTTTCTCGCAGTCGGGACGGGGCATGTTTATATCCATGTCGTCATCCCACGGTATGTAGCCCTTGTGACGTACCGCACCAAGCAGAGTGCCGCCGGAAAGATAATACCTCAGGCCATGCTTTTCGCACACTTCAACCAGTGCGTCCAGAATGCCCATCTGTATTTTTCGTATATCTTCGAAGGGAACCTCGCTGCCGAGGGGCCCTTTATATTCGTAACTGTCTATCATCGTATTGCTCCTGATAGTTATTCACAATAATTATAGTTGATATCCAAAAAGAATGCAACCCGTGCCCGTCAATAGGGCAAAAACATGACAAAGCGGCTGTCATATGCAGCCGCTTTCTATCACCATATATAAGGAATGAGTCTGTATTTTACCCGCTTTTTGTATGCGGAATATCCTGCCAGTTCGGTCTCAAGCAGTTTTTCTTCATCAATAATGCGTATTACCATGAGTGCGGGAAAAGTCAGCATTATGGCGAAGGCGTACCACGAGCCAAGTATCAGCGGTACGGAGATGAACATTGCCGTGGCCGCGGTATACATGGGATGACGCACTATACCGTAAAGCCCGGTATCGATCACTTTCTGTCCTTCCTGCACTTTTACGGTGCGGGAAAGATATGCGTTTTCATGCATGACTTCGGCATACATTGAGTATGCTGCCAGCAGTATTACGGATGCTGTGATTGTAAGCCACGCGGGTACCTGTGAAAGGGAGAAGCGCTCATCGAGTCCTGCCGTTATAAATGATAATATGAACATAAGGCCGGACAGCTTTATAACGCCCGATTGTGCGGCACGCTTTTCTTTGGAATCAAGTCTTTTTTTCAGCAGCTCGGGAGATTTTGCCAGCATTACTGCTCCCATGACCAGCATTGGTATGAACAGCAGTCCCATGAACAGCCATGCGCCGGAATAAGTGAATGTGCCCGCAGGTATGAACAGCATCGCACCCACAAGCAGTATGCCGGATATGAATTTGAGCAGCGCATTTATAAGCAGCATGGTTTTTGCCTCCCGATGTTTTGGCATATTATAGCATTCGCTGCCATATGTGTGCAATGATTATTGACATAAACTTATATGTTGGAGTATCATCATTTCAGAGGGAGGTGTTTCCGTGCTGAATTTTCTTAAGGAATATGGCGGTATATCGCTTGCGGAAGCTCCCTTGTGCGATGCTGACAGGCTTGTGTTTGCGCAGCTTGTATACATCGATCTGCATGCCGCGGCGGTAGGCGACTTTCTGAAGAATGCATTGCAAAAGGCAGATTTTTCCGGCACAGAGGATTCGGAGGTGCGCTTCGGTTTCCAGTCAAAGGACGATATGAAGCTTTGCGCCGCCGTGGCGGATGCGGAAAGATATTCCCGCATAAGGCTTGTGGATTTCTTCCGATGCGCTGAGGACGGATACCCGTTTGCGGCAATGACACTGGAACTGCCGGACGGAAGCCGGCTGATAGTGTACCGAGGAACGGATAATACGATCGCCGGATGGAAGGAAGATTTCGACCTGGCGTTCAGACCGGAATTGCCTTCACACAGACGGGCGGTGAATTATGCGGCGCAAATGAGTGCGGGAGAGTGCGCATTTGAACTGATAGGCCATTCAAAAGGCGGACATCTGGCGCTGTATGCCGCATCCGGGCTTTCGGATGACGCTGTCCGAAGGCTGCGTGCGGCGGTGAGCTTTGACGGTCCCGGGTTCAGTCAGGAGATGCTTGAATGCAGAAATTTCTCCGCAATAATCGACAGAGCGTGCGTAATAATGCCCCGTTCGTCGGTTGTCGGAATGCTGTTTACACAGCCCGTGGAAAGGCTGTTTGTCGAAAGCCGCAGCGTAAGTCTTTTGCAGCATTATCCCTATTTCTGGAAGATCTGCAACGGCGGCTTTGTGGCAAGCGAAAAGGTCAGCCCGTCTGCGCGGATATTCGGAAAAACGGTGCAGGGACTTATGGAGGAAATGTGTCTCGAGGACCGGGAAAAGCTTATCGAGAGCGTTTACGAAATAATCTCCGCAACCCATGCACATACGCTCAATGATATCCTGCGGGGCTGGTTTATGAATGCCATACCCGTAGCCCGCGCGCTGCTTGGCAGGGATAAGGATACATATAAACTTTTTATCAGGACAATAATGGCGTTCCTGCGGTCTGCCGCAAGGGCGCTGGATTTCCACAGCACGGAGGATGAATGATATGAAGAAGATACTGTTCACCGGATTTGAACCCTTCGGCGGCGAGAAGATAAATCCATCGTGGGAGGCTGTAAGGCAGCTGCCCGATGAGATAAACGGAGCCTGCATCATCAAGAGGCAGGTGTGCGTGGAATATGCAAAAAGCGGAGAAGTACTGAAAGAACTTATCGCGGAATACAGCCCCGACGCGGTGGTCTGCTGCGGTCAAGCGGGCGGACGCAGGGCAGTTACTCCTGAGATGATCGCGGTGAATTTCGATCATGCAGAAGCGCCCGATAACTGCGGCGAGGTACGCCGCTATGCGCCCATTGCCGAGGGAGGCGAGAAGGCTTACTTCACCGCGCTGCCTGTGGAAAAGATGGTGGATGCGGTAAAGGCGGCGGATATCCCCTGCGCGCCTTCGTTCTCCGCAGGCACCTATGTGTGCAACCACATCTATTATACCCTGCTGAGCATCATGGAAAAGGGTCTTTTCGTGCACGTGCCCTTCGTTCCCGAACAGGTGGAAGGCAAGAACCTGCCCGCCGTGGAGCTTGACAGTATTGCAAAGGCGATAGAGATAATTGCGGGTGTGGTTGCAGAAGAGATATCGGACTAAACTTATGGTTGAATTGGCGGTTTCAACTGACGCTTTATAGACTTTGGCGAGTCAGCATTGTATCATGAATGCACACCGGTGATGAATATCAAAGGAGCATGAACATGAATTTTGATATGAGCCGCATTGGCGGAACGATAGCAAGGCTTCGCCGAGAGCGAAACATGACCCAGATGCAGCTGGCGGATACGCTGGATGTGAGCTTTCAGGCGGTGAGCAACTGGGAGCGCGGACGTTCCATGCCAGATATCTCAAAACTGCCCGATTTGGCGGAGTTGTTTTCAGTGACCATAGACGAACTGCTTAACGGCAGGTCTGTCCTTATTGAGAAAGCCGCATACGGAAAGCTGGACGAGCATCTGGAGGAACTGGAAAAGGCAGGCGAAAGCATTTCGGTGGAAGAGGTTGCGGATGCAGCCCCGATACTTCAGCCAAAGCAGCTGGATAAAATAACCGGCAGGCTTATGGAATCGGTTGAAAACGGCGATACCGAAAACATTCCGGATATGAAGGAGCTTTTGCCATTTGTCTCGCAGGAGAAGGCAGATATGCTGTTTCGTCGGCAGATGGAAAAAGATCCCGACGGACTGAATGAATATGCGCCGTTTGTAAGTGAGAAACTGATAGATGAAGCTGCAATAGAACTGGCAAAGACTGGAATGGTAATAGAGAATTTGCTGCCTTTCCTGAGCGACGGGCGCATAATCGAGATCGCACGCATCCGCCGCGCAAGAGGCGAAGGTATCGAATCTCTTATGCCGTTCCTGCCCGGTGAGGAGATAAACAAAGCCGCGCTTGAGATGGAACAGGAAGGCAAATCAATTGGAGGAATGCTGCCGTTTCTTGATACGGATACCATTGATGAGATCGCCCGAATGCGCATGAAGGGCGGCAGGGAATTCAACGAGCTGCTGCCGTTTCTCAGCACGGATGCGGTTAACGGGCTCGCCGCAGAACTCAGTAGTACAGGTAAAAGCTTTGGACATTTACTGCCGTTCATGGATGGCGATGTCGTTGACGCGCTGGCGGTTGAGTATGAAAACAACGGCTTCGATATTATGAAGATACTTCCTTTCATGTCCGATCAGACTATAAATGAGATCATCGTTAACAGGATCAGGAACAGGCGCAGCTTCAAGGAACTGCTACCGTTCGCGGGTGAAGATTTCATCGACCGACTGGCGGATGAGGTTTCAACCAAGTGACTGAAACATAAAAAGGCGACTGCAGAAATATCTGCAGTCGCTTAGTTTTATGCTTCCGCGATCTTGCGGGCTACGTGTACGCCGCTGGCGGATGCGTGGGAGAGGGAGTGTGTGATGCCGCTGCCGTCGCCGATTATGTACAGGCCCTTGTAGCGGGATTCCAGATCCTCGTTTACCTTTACTTCCATGTTGTAGAACTTTACTTCCACGCCGTAGAGCAGGGTATCGTCGTTGGCGGTACCGGGTGCGACCTTATCCAGGGCATGGATCATTTCGATGATGCCGTCAAGGATTCGCTTGGGCAGTACCAGGCTCAGATCGCCGGGAGTTGCCTTCAGGGTGGGGGTGAGGAATGCCTTTTCCATGCGCTTGGGGGTGGAACGCTGACCGCGGATCAGGTCGCCGAAGCGCTGCACGATAACGCCGCCGCCCAGCATGTTGCTCAGCTTTGCGATGGATTCGCCGTAGCCGTTGGAATCCTTGAAGGGCTCGGAGAAGTGCTTGGAAACCAGCAGTGCAAAGTTGGTATTGCCGGTCTGCAGTGCGGGGTCCTCATAGGAATGGCCGTTAACGGTGATGATGCCGTTGGTGTTCTCGTTTACGACTGCGCCCTTGGGGTTCATGCAGAAGGTACGCACCTTGTCGCCGTAAGTGCGGGTGCGGTAAACGATCTTGCTTTCGTAGAGCTCATCGGTCAGGTGGGAGAATACTTCGGCGGGCAGTTCCACGCGCACACCGATGTCAACGCGGTTGGAGCTGGTGGGGATATCGAGATCGCGGCAAACGGTCTCCATCCACTTGCTGCCGCTGCGGCCTACGGAGATGACGCACTTCTCGCAGGAGAAGGTGCCGTTTTTGCAGATAACTTCGTATTTGCCGTCCTCGGTGACATGCAGGGTCTCTACGGGAGTATCGAAGAAGAAATCCACCTTGTCCTTCAGATGTGCGTACAGATTTTCGAGCACAATGTAGTTGATATCGGTGCCGAGGTGACGTACGGAAGCCTCAAGCAGATGCAGGTCGTACTGGATGCATTCCTTCTTGAAGCGGGTGCCGGCGGTGGAGTAGAGCTTGGTGCCCTCGCCGCCGAAGCGCATATTGATATCGTCAACATACTTCATCAGATTCAGCGCGCGCTGCTTGCCGATATATTCGTACAGAGTGCCGCCGAAGTCGTTGGTGATGTTGTACTTACCGTCGGAAAAAGCGCCTGCGCCGCCGAAACCGCTCATGATGGAGCAGCTCTTGCAGCCGATGCAGGAGGTTATCTTTTCGCCGTCGATGGGGCAGCGGCGCTTGTTCAGCGCGTGGCCGGCCTCGAAAACGGCTACTTTCATGTTGGGATTGAGCAGCATAAGCTCATAAGCGGAGAATATTCCTCCGGGACCTGCGCCGATTATGATAACATCGTAATTCATACTCGTCCTCCAAAAAATAAGGTTGACCACATGCAGACATGTAGTCAACCATTTACGGCAGTTGGTAGAAACGCCCACCCTTATCGCAGGCTTATACATGCGCCGAATACATCGGCGGAACAAGTATAGCACGGAAACGGGGCGTTTGCAAGGGGTTTATCAGATGATGCCGCCGGCAACCAGCGCCAGCAGAACGCCGGTAGCCACCATTGCAACGGCGATGAGTACTGCGCCCATGTTCAGCCTGCCGATTTTCTGCGAAGAGGAAGCAGAAGTTTCGACAAGGCGGGCCTTGCGCAGTGCGCCGACAACAGGCTTATAAATGAGCAGGATGATGCCGGCATTGACGGCGCCCTTGAAAACGTTGAAGGGCAGGAAGATCGTGGGCAGCATCTTTACGACTTCCGCACGGGGGATTCCCATGTACATGGGAGTTACCAGATAATTCCAAAGCAGCATGATGGCGGTCATAAACAGGGTTGCGGCCACAAGGCCCATGATCGCACCCTTAAGGGTGTGATTCTTTTTGTATATGACAGATGCGGTGCAGGCAAAGCCGCAGGTGGAAAGCAGATTCATCAGCGCGCCGATGGGGCCGGTGGCGGAGATGGTCACCATTTCAACAAGGGATACGACCAGGGAAATAACGAAGGAGGCGACGGGGCCGAGCATAAAGCCGCCGATGGTGATAATGACGTCCTTGGGCTCGTACTCAAGGAACATGAACATTGGGATGCGTACGATCGCCACGACGGCAAAGGATATTGCGGTAAGCATCGCAATGGTGGTAAGCTTTTTGGTGTTGGATTTCATATGTACCGGCTCCTTTTTTGAAATAATAAAGACCGCAGACGCTGGGAGAGATATTTTCCGGGCGTCTGCGGTCATATGGCGGGGAATATGATCCCGCACCGACAGTCCTCTTTCATCCAGACTATAACTGTTGGTTCCGGAATCGCACCGGATCATGTGCCATGCACGCGCGGACTTTACCGCCAGTCGGGGATCACACCCTGCCCTGAAGACATCTCATATTCTTTTATGAAGTGATTATAGCACTCCCGGTGAGCGTTTGCAATAGTCATTGTCCATGTATATTGTACACAAAAAGCCCCGCCGCAAAACACGGCAGGGCTTGAAGATTTTATTACAGCTGGAATACGCACTCGATGTGGGGATGCTTGTCGCCGAAGATCCAGTCGCAGTCGTCGGTGATCCAGTCCATGATCTCCAGGCCGCGGGTCTCCCATGCGATGGTGGAAGCCTTTTCTTCCTCGGTCATCTCGTGGTCATAGCTCTTTACCAGCTCGCAGTAGCCGAAGTTGAAGTGGCCGTCTGCACACCAGATGGTGAAGTTGGTCTCGGGGCCGTCCGGAACTTCGTCGCCGCGGGCGTCGACCAGAGCCTGATGGCGGCGGAAGTATTCCTCGTCGCAGCCGGGCTTGATCAGGGTGCCGAATACGCGGTGGCGGATGAGGGACTTGTCCTCACGTACGTTGCCGATGCAGTGGTACATCATGCGCATGGTGCCGGGCTTGGCGATGTATTCGCATACGTCTGCCATGTAGGCGATCCAGCGCTCGATGACGGCCTTCTGCTCCTCGGTGGGGGCGGCAGCTTCGTCTACCTCGCGGTAGCCGAATGCATAGTCCTCAACGCACCACATGGAGAAGTTGGAGAAGCCGCTGGCCTTCCATGCGTCCTTCAGTTCGGGCCATACGTTGGCCATACGGGTCTTGAATTCGTCCTTCATGCCGGGCTTAACGCGCAGCAGGAATGCGTCTCTCTTCATATAGGTTTGCCTCCTGTTGTGAATTGATTTTTTATCATCAGGGCGATGCCCTTAATTATGCCTTCATTATGCTGAGCCTGAGCAGATTCAGCGCGTTTACCACGCTCAGTTCGCGTATCCACTTGCGGTTGCCGTTGAAGTTGAAGCGCTTTGCTTCGGCCTTGCCCGCATGAGCGATGGCCATGTATACGGTGCCCACGGGCTTCTCTTCGGTACCGCCGTCGGGACCGGCGATGCCGCTGAGTGCAACGGCCCAGTCTGCACCCGCTGCCGCAGCTGCGCCCAGTGCCATCTCGCATACGCATTCCTCGCTTACGGCGCCGTGACCGGCAAGGGTCTGTTCGCTTACTCCGAGAATGCTCATCTTTGCTTCGTTGGAATAGGTGACCACGCTCTGCTTAAGGCAGGCGCTTGCGCCGGGTACGGAGGTGAATTCGCCTGCGAGAAGACCGCCGGTGCAGGATTCTGCAAAGGTAACGGTCTCGCCGCGCTCGGAAAGCAGCTTGTATACCGCATCGGCAAGGGTGTAATTCATTCCGTCGCCATACCAGGCGTCGCCTACGCGGCGGCGTATCTCGTCATATACGGGAGAGACAACGGCTTCGGCGTCTTCACCCTCTTTTACGCGGGTGGTGATGCGGGCCGCCACCTCACCGGTGCCGCAGTACAGGGCGAGGGTGGGGTCATCGGAATGGAAAAGGTCTATAAGCATGGTCTCCACATTGGATTCGCCCAGACCGAATATCTTCATGAAACGGGAGCGTATGGTAAGACCGCTGCGCTTTTCGAGATAAGGTGCAAGCTGACGGTCGAACATATCGGTAAGCTCGCGGGGCGGTCCGGGCAGTACGGCTACGGTCTTGCCGTCCTTTTCTACTATGCAGCCCGGTGCGGTGCCGCATAGGTTGGGCATGACTATTGCGCCCTTGGGGAAATAGGCCTGCTTTATGTTGTTGGGGGTTATCTTCCTGCCGAAGCGGCTCATGCGCTCCATAAGTGCATCGTAGGAAGGCTGGTGCAGCTCCATTTCGAGGCCGAAATATTCGGCCACCATTTCCTTGGTGAGGTCGTCTTCGGTGGGGCCGAGGCCGCCGGTGGTGATGACGATATCGCTGCGGGAAAGGGATTCTTTAAGGGACTCCAGCACACGGGCGGGATTGTCGCCCACGGTGCACTGGCGGTATATGGAAATGCCGAGCTCGCCCAGACGGCGGGATATAAACTGCGCGTCTGTGTTGGCGATCTGGCCCATAAGCAGCTCTGTGCCTATGGAAAGAATTTCTGCTATCATCTGAGGTCTGCCTCCGGATTTTTGTTTACATTATAACACATAGAGGTGTACGTGGGAAGTGGCGCAGGGTTTCAATAAATAAATTATATTCAGATATTGCCTGAAAGCTTCATTTGTAGTATCATAAACAGTGCGTACCAATATATTGAGTTTATACCAAAGAGCATTACCGGAGGAAGAATACATATGAACAAAAACATAAGCATCCCTCCCGGCAGGGCAGATCTGGCAATAATAAACGCAAATGTATATACCGCGGATGATGATATCCGCACCTGCAGCGCTGTGGCTGTAAAGGACGGCAGGATACTTGCCGCGGGCAGCAACGGTGAGATACTGGCGCTGACCGATAAAAATACCCGTATAATCGACGCAATAGGCTGCGCCCTTGTGCCCGGCATGGTGGATTCGCATATGCATCCCATGAGCGGCTCGCGCAGGCTGCTGCATTCCATAAATCTGACTCCCGAAATGGACAAGCCGGATTACTATGCCGAAATTGCCCGCCATATAGCGGCAAATCCCAATAAGCCCCATTATACCGGCGGCGGCTTTGTGCCCGAAATATACGAATGCACCGGCCCCCGCAAAGAAGAGCTGGACGTTATCTGTTCCGACAAGCCTGTGGTGATACTTTCATATGACGGTCATACCACATGGGTCAATTCCAAGGCGCTGGAAGCGCTGAACATTACCAAAGATACGCCCGATCCCGAAAACGGCGTGATCCACAGAGATCCCGTGACCGGTGAGCCTACAGGTTATCTTGCCGGCAGCGCAGGCGCATGCGCGGGCGGAATGATGCGTGTATTCATGCCTCGCTACGGTTTGGAAGATAACCTGAGGAGCCTTATGTATACTCAGGATATGCTGCTTTCAAAAGGCGTTACCGCCGTTTATGATGCGCATATAGATCCGGATCCCGATTATTATATGGCATATGAGCAGCTCGCCCGGGAAGGCAAGCTGAGCATCACCGTGCGAGGTTCCTGGTTTATCCCCCGTGATTACGGTACTGAGGAAGAGATAAATGCCCTCATTGACCGCTGCATCGGGCTTTCCGGCGAATTCCGTACCGAGCGCTTTCAGGTCAATGGCTTCAAATTCCTGTGTGATCAGGTATGCGAAGTTGAGACCGCTTACATGAATCAGCCGTATTGCGACCGCGACGACGGCTGGCGCGGACTGCGCATATGGGAAGACAGCGAGATGCTGGCCAGACTGTTTGCAAAGATCGACGCGGCGGGATTCCAGATCCATCTGCATCAGATCGGCGATGGTGCTGCGCGATATGCACTGGACGCACTCGAAAGGGCTGCGGAGATGAACGGCGGGCTGAAGATGAAGCACACCTTCGCTCACTGCCAGTTTGTGGAAGACAGCGATAAGCTGCGCATGGCAAAGCTTGGAATAAATGCACTTGTGGCGCCTTACTGGATGAATACCACCATATATTCCACGTTTGATATCCCTCATTTCGGAGAGGAGCGTGCCCGCAGGCAGTATCCCGTAGGCAGCCTGATGCGCGCGGGAATAAACGTGGCCGTACATTCGGATTATGCGGTGTCCATGCCCGATTGGTGTGATTCCCTCTATGGACTGACACTGCGCTGCCTTTCCCCCAGAGGATTCGATGTGTTCTACCGCCGCATAGACGGCGCACAGTATACGCTGGCAGAGGATGCGCCTTTCGCAGAGCATATATGCTGCCCCATGCCCTCTCTGGAAGAACGCATCTGCAATGATTATGCCGTGCATGTGATGACCAGGAATGCTGCGGAATCCATGTATACCGATCATATACTTGGCAGCATAACTCCCGGCAAAAGGGCAGATATAGTTCTTCTGGATGATGATATTTCCACGCTTTCAGAACGCGGCATTGAGGTAAAGCTTACTGTCTGCGGCGGAAAAGTAGAATACGAAAACTGATACAGCTTATGGGAAAGAGCCTCCGCTTTAATATGCGGAAGCTCTTTTTTTCATATATATGCAACCTTGGCCCCATGTTTCATGTCAAAGTCATATTGAGTTCTTATTTATCGCAACATGGGATGGTATACTGTATATGTATCAGTATAGCTGAAAGTGTATTTGTGAAACGGAGGTCGGGAGTATGACATATATCCGCAGTCTGATCGGCGGAGTGGATGACGCGGCCAATATGCTTGTGTACGCGCTTATAGTTTTGCTGTTTATATTTGGCTTCGTGAAGTGCATACTTCCGGTAATGCGCAACCGTGCCACGCTTAACCGTGCAACACGCATGATAAAATCCGGTGACAAGAAGCATGCCTGGCAGGAAGACGGTTTTCTTGGCAAAGGCTCTTTGCTCTCACACTGGAGCGAATATCTGAACAACCTGTTTTTTGCAGACGGCGTTTATCATAATGCCAGTAATGTTGAGGACTATATAAACGAAGATACCGTTATATACGGACCGGGCAGCTCCGGTTTTGCGGATGCGCTGCCGGGTCTTATGGTCTCTCTCGGTTTCATGGGCACGCTCATCGGCCTTGCAACCGGTCTTTCCGGTTTTGATATGGGCGATGAGAGCGCCATCATGGGCTCTATAGAGGTGCTTATTCCTTCTATGCGCTATGCGTTCATGACCTCTATCGTGGGCGTTATCTTCTCGGTGGCATTCACCATAATCTCCCGCTTTGTAAACGGCTCGGCATCCCGTGCGATCGTGAATTTCTACGGCGCAATGAGCCGTAATGCGGGCGTACTGAGCGTAGATCCTCTTACTCAGGTGGCCATTTATCAGCAGGAACAGACTGCCCTTATCCAGACGATGGCGAAGGATCTCAACGGTCAGTTTACGGTAAATATGACCAATGCCATCCGTGAAGCGGTAGCTCCGGTGAACGACAGCCTTACCCGCTTTGTAACGGTAAATACTCAGGAGCAGATGCGCTTCCTTGATACCATCGTCACCCGCTTCGTGACCCATATGGATAAAGCGCTGGGCAATCAGTTTGATGCGCTGGCAGACGTCATCGACCGTACTACCCGCAATCAGGAGCGGCTGCTCACCGCAATGGAGAGCCATGTCACTTCCATTACCCGCGGAGCAAACGAACTTGCGCGCATAGAGCGCGCCTCTGCCGATATGCTGACCAGACTTGACGGATATATCGGCAAGCTGAGCACTTCTCAGAGGCAGCTTGACGATGCTTACAACCGCGTTGCATCCAACTTCGAACAGATGCAGCTGGTTTCCCGTCAGCAGGCCGATTATCTGCGCGAGATATCTGCAATGCAGAATTCCATTACAGAAGCTATGGATTCCATCCGCGAGATGTCCGGTTCCGTCAGCAGCACCGTAGAAGCCCTGCGCGCATCCTGTGAAGGTCTGGAAAACATGAAGACAGATATCGAAAAAGCCCAGACCGATTCTGCGAAGCGCCTTGAGGATGCACACCGCGACGCAGTGACGCAGGTCAATGCAGATATAGGCGAGGCATTCAGCACAATGAGCGGATATATGGAAGAATATGCCCGCCGCATCGGCGAGACGGCGAACAGCATTTCCTGTGCTGTGGAGAATCTGCCGGGTGCAGTGTCCGGCAGCTGCGATGCGCTTATTGATCAGGTCGAACGTATGAATGCTACGCTGCACCGCGCACAGCGGGCTATGGACGATGTGGTTGACCGCATGTACGGCAACTGAGGTAAAGGCATATGCGTAATTACAGACGTATGAAGGCGCGCAAGGTCCGGGGCAGCGGCGGTCAGGATTTCTGGCTCAGCTTTTCCGACCTTATGAGCGTGTTGGTACTCGTTTTTATACTTGTACTATTCTATGTGCTGTACAAGTATTTCATCATACTGGGCGCATATGAGGACGAGATAGCCCATATGCAGATAATCCAGTCCAATCTCAGTGACCGCGAAGCCGAACTGGATGACACACGCGCTCAGCTTGCGCTGCGTGAGACTGAGCTTACCGAAAGTCAGGAAGAAGTTGCCCGCCAGCAGATGCTGCTGGAACTTGCGTATACTGCGCTGGATGAAGCACAGGCAGAACTGGATGCGGCGATAATCCTGCTTGACGAACGTGAAGCGGAACTGGAGAACCTTTCCCTGCGCCTTGATGAGCAGGAGAACAGGCTGAATGAACAGGAAACCATGCTGGAAGCGCTGGTAGGCGTGCGCAGCAGGATAATCGAGGAAATGAGCACTTCGTTCCGCGACAACGGAATAAATGCGATGGTAGATTCTGAAACCGGCGATATCGTGTTTGAAAGCGATGTAATGTTTGAATACGGCTCCGCCAGGCTTTCCGACAGGGGCAAGCGGTTCATAGACGCATTCCTGCCGCCGTATCTTGAGGTGCTGCTGTCCGATGAAAATGCCGAGTATGTTGCCGAGATCATAATCGAAGGCCATACCGACACTACAGACACCTACATCAAGAATATGGAGCTTTCGCAGGCGCGTGCGTTTGCTGTTGTGGAATACATCCTTTCCGACGAGTTTACTTATATAACTGCCGGACAGAAGATGGAATTTATGAGCATGCTCACGGTAAACGGTCGTTCCTACAGCGATCCTGTGCTGGATGAAAACGGCAGGGTTGACGCCAATGCATCGCGTCGCGTTGTTTTCAAGTTCAGGCTTAAGGATGATGAGATGATCCAGCAGATGCAGGATATTCTTGAACAGCCCATTATAATAGAAACGGAATAAACTCCCCGGGAGAATTTGTATGAAGTATGTAAGAAGGTTCATGTGGTTCGTTGCTTCAAGACTTATGATATTCACTATAGTAGCAGCGCTTTTGGTGTGCACATTCTATATGTGCATGAATTCTGCGAACATCTATATAGTGCTTACCGACGGCCTTGAAAAGCGCGTTGAGGTAATACTTACCGCTTCGGGAGCGGAGGAGCTCACGGATTATTTCCATGCCGATTTCCTCAACAGCGATCAGGCTCTGCAGGGAGCCTTCAACGGCACAAGTGCGTTTGGCGCATATGATATAACCGATTTCGATTATGTGATATCCGTCGAAAGCCTGTGGGCATGGCCTTGGGATGATTCCGCTACCTGCACGGTAACCGAGCGTGTGCCGGAAATAACCGGCAGCGTGCTTTCTTCGCGCAAGGGCGACGTGGATGATGAGATCCCCGGCTGGCAGGGCGGAAAATATACCATTACGCTTGCACGTTCAAACGGAAAATGGAAAGTTACCGGAATGAAGCAGATCGGTATTATCGTTGAACCTGAGGTAGAAGTAAGTACGGAGGATTGACAGTATGCGTGTTGTAGTCGGTATGTCCGGCGGCGTGGATTCCTCCGTAGCCGCTCTTGAAATGAAGCGCCGTGGTCATGAAGTCATAGGCGTTTTCATGAATAACTGGGAGGAAAAGGACGATAGGGGAGTATGCACTTCCGAAAAGGATTGGGAGGATGTGCGCCGCGTGTGCGACGTCATCGGCATACCCTATTACTCGGTCAATTTTGCAAAGGAATACAAGGAAAGAGTATTCGCTCACTTCATAGAGGAATACAAGAGATTCCGTACCCCCAATCCCGATGTGCTGTGCAACAGGGAGATAAAGTTCAATGTGTTCCTTGATTTTGCGGAAAAGCTGGGCGCAGAGAAACTTGTCACCGGCCATTTTGCCAACGTAGGCAGAGACGGCGATATGTATACCCTGCTCAGGGCCAAGGACGAAAACAAGGATCAGACCTATTTCCTCTATATGCTGGGTCAGAGAGCGCTTTCGAAAGCCTGTTTCCCCATGGGCGGCCTTACCAAGGCTGAAATAAGGGAAATCGCACGCAGGGAAGGTCTGCCCACCAGTGAGAAGAAAGATTCCACCGGCGTGTGCTTCATCGGCGAAAGGGACTTCAGGGAATTCCTGAAGGGATATATTCCGGCGCAGGGCGGCGATATGGTGGATGAATCCGGCAAAGTGGTCGGTCATCACGAAGGCCTGATGTATTATACTCTGGGTCAGCGCAGAGGTCTTGGAATCGGCGGCGGCGGCACCGGAGAGAGATGGTTTGTTATAGAAAAGGATGTGCGGAACAACAGGCTGATAGTTTCTCAGGGAGAGAATATGGATAAGCTGTACACTCCCTCTGCGGAAGCATCTGAAGCTACCTGGATTGCAGGAGAAGCGCCCGGAAGGGAGCTTGACTGTATGGTTCGTCTGCGTCACAGGCAGCCCCTGCAGAAAGCACATATCGTAATCGACGGCGATCATGTTCATATGGATTTTGCCGAAAAACAGCGCGCAGTAACTCCCGGACAGTCCGCAGTATTCTACACCGGAGATGTATGTCTGGGCGGCGCAATAATAGATTGATATACCGAAATACGGAGGTAACGTCATGGATAAGAAGATCAGGGTATGGCTGGTCGTGCTGCTGTTTCTGCTTATGTCGGCGCTGGTCATGTGCGTCGCATTCAAGCTGAAACTGGATGACGTGAATAAAAAATACGATGCTGCAGTAAATGCTGCCGTGACACCCGGTACGACCGTGGAGGTCACGCCCGAGGCAGCTACCCCCGAGGCTGCAACTCCCGAAGCAGTAACCCCCGAGGCAGTAACCCCTGAGACCGCTACACCCGAAGCAGTTACTCCCGAGGCAGCAACGCCCGAGGCAGTTACGCCTGAAGCAGTAATCCCTGAGACCGCTACACCCGAAGCGGCTACCCCCGAGGCAGTAACTCCCGAGACCGCTACACCTGAAGCGGTCACGACTGTGGAAGTCACGCCTGAGGCTGCAGGTACCGAGGAGCCTGCTGCGGAGCCTTCGGCAGCTGCCGGTGAGAATATCACTGCAGGATATACAGCCGAAGAAGTAGAGGCAATGGCCGATGAACTTGAAGCCGCAAACGGTCGGATAAGCGAACTCGAGGCCGAGATCGATTCTCTTGAGAACAGAATAGCGGTTATGGAGACAGGTGACACCGATGCTCAGCTTGCAGTGCTGAAAGATGAGAATGAGTCTGTGAAGGCCGAACTGGATGCGGCGAATGCAGCGCTTGAAACTGCGAATGCCGCTCTTGATACCGCAAATGCCGCTCTTGATACCGCAAATGCCGCAATCGAGGACGCTGACGAGCAGATAGAGGATTTGCAGGCCGAACGCGATGTTCTGGATGCCGAAAACCGGGCTTTGAAGGCAGAGAACGAGAAACTGAAAGGTGAGGTTGAGTCGGCAGATGCACATATCGCTGCACTTGAGACCGAACTGGACGGATATCGCAATGCTGACGATGCTGTGGGCGCAGATATAGACGATGCATTGGTAATATCCGGTAAGCAGGCTCAGTTTGTATTCACCAATGATACCGGAATGAATGCGGTATGCGTGATCGCCATAGGCGATGAGGTGCTGTACGAATCGGCGCTGCTTATGCCCGGCGAAGGAATCACGGACTTTGAGATTACCGGACAGTATGAAGCCGGTACCTACGAAGGCACGTTCACCGTTATCAACTACAGGGAAGACGGCAGTATTTCCACTCGTATGACACTGCCCCTGACTGTAATAGCAGAATAAGCAAATAAAAAGACCGCCGTTTTACAACGGCGGTTCTTTTGTTTTTGTTTGTCGTCAGATATCGATTGCCAAAGGTTCGTCCAGCAGTGCCAGAGATACAGGCATATCCTTCAGCAGCTCAGGCAGGGCATGCAGTGCTTCGGGTGCGGCGCCGGCAATTATTGCGGGCAGTGCGCGCTGTGCAAATGCCATGTCGAATACATCCATGGGTGCAATGCTCATATAAGGAGTGACTGCGGCGCAGTACTGCCACATTGCGTCCAGGGTGCGGCGTGAGATGAACACTTTGTGTTCTGCCAGAGCCTTGCGCAGTGCGGCAAGCTTAGCAGATACCTGAGAGGAGATGTGCTTTGCTTCGGGATTGAACAGCTTCTTCAGCCCGGAGAGAGTCACGCAGCCTGCGGGGGGACAGGCCTTTTTGGCAGGGCCGTTCCATGCGGTATCGGCGTCTTCGGGACTGAGTCTTATTACAAATGCACGGTCGAGCATTCTGAGACCCATGGGCTGTCCGAAGGTGCTGTCCTGCACGGTCATGATGAGTTTTACATCCGTAAGCGCTTCAAAATCACCCACAAGACGGTCCATATCGTATTCGGATGCATTGGCGTCATCGGCGATTACTGCGCAGGGATATTCGGATGCGGGATCAACGCCTGTGGCATACGGCGCATCATAGGCGGGGATATACGCGATGCAGCGTTCTGCGCCGGATATGCCCAGCGCTTCGGTAAGCAGCTTGGCGGTCATGGTCTTGCCGGAGCCTGCGGGACCGCTGATAATGAGCTTGTCACTCAGCGCCAGACATGCCAGCAGATTAATGGCTTCATTATCGGTGAGGTGGATGCCGTTTGCACAGAAGTGATGGCGCACGCGTTTGACCAGTGCAGGTACGCTTGCGCAGCATACGGGGGATACATCTGCCTTGGGGGCAGGTTTTATCTCGCCCCTGCCAAGTGCGGCAAGTATATCGGCGGCACGGCTGCCTACGGCGTATTCGCTGAGGCGTGCGGTAAGCTTTTCGTCGGTGAGCTGTGCGATGGCGCGCTCTGCTTCCTGAACGATGAGCTGTGCTTCATCGGCACGGGTCCTGAGTGCAGCCTCGTTTTCTTCAAGCTGCTTTATCTTTTCGGCATGCTCCTGAAGTTCGGCGGTATGCTGTTCTTCCAGTTCATGCAGCATTTCGCTCTGAAGTTTCTCGCGTTCACTGCGGCAGCGCTCTATTTCGGCAGCAAGATTTTCTCTCTCTGCGTCATATTCGGCCTGCTTTGCGGCGCGTGCTTCTTCTGCGATCTTGTCTATGCTTGCGCCAATGGCTCCGCCAAGGCCGGCTATTCCGGCCAGAGCATTTGCCAGTACGGTACGGGCATTTTCAAAGGACCATGCGGATTTTACGGCTTCCAGCGCACTGTCCACAGGACTGTCAACAGGCTGGCCGGAAGCGCTGCCCGGCACGGGATGACCCAACTGGTCTATGCGGGAACGACGCCATTTGTCGTCAATGATCTCCTGCAGACTGCGTCCCCTGCGGGGGTTTATGCCGGTCTGCATTGCGATGGCCTGTTCGCGGGGACCCAGGTTGGGATCTATGGGCGCAGGCAGTACGCTTGCGTCATGATGTATCCAGGGCTTAGGCTCTGCAGGCGCGGCGGGAGCAGCAGCGGGGGCGTCCTCCGCGGGTTTTTCTGCCTGTACAGGCGCTGCGGCTGCGGGGGCGGCGGCAGTTTCGGGCTGTGCAGGTGCGGCAGGAGCAGCGGGCGCTGCTTCGGCTTCGATGGTATATATTTTGGTATCGGGCTTGGCTACGATGAGATCGAGTACGGCTTCGCCGAAGCCGGGAACGCTTATGCGGTCATAAGCATCTTCTTTGAGTACGACATCGGTACGCGCAAATGCAGTACCGTCTACGTCATTCGGCACGGGGGAATGGCTCCACAATGTTGCGAAAGGTTCAAAGCCGCTGAAAATTATACGGGGAGAGAAGGGTGCGGGCAGACTGAGCGCCAGCTGCGCGGAATCTGCGGGGACATCCTGTTTTATTATTTCGGCAAGGGTGCCCTCGGGCAATTCGCGTACAACATCGGAATAGATTATGTAGGCGTTTGTTTCTATGTCATCGCCGTGATAATTTTTGTTGGGACGGATCTTGTCGTTGTCATCGGGATGTTCACGCAGATCCACCATGCAGTAAAGTCCCATACGGCGCATACGGGCCTTGAAACGGCTGGATTCATTTTTGTCCGGTACAATGCGGATGCAGCCGTTTTCGGGATATTCGCCTGTTACATCATAAGGTACATACTTGCCCCCTTCGGCAATAAGCAGGGGCTTGAATCGGAAATACGATTTCTGAGGATTATCTTCCTCTATGATGCCTATACACAGTTTTCCAGGCAGTGACATATTTTCCCCTCCATAATACAAAACATAGGAAACACGAAATACAGGTCGTCTGTCCGCATATTTCCGGCAAATATGCATTTAGAGCCGGCGCGGGACCGATACCTGTCCGTCTTTCCTACTTCCACTACTGCAAAAATAAACACTCCCATTGCAGTAGCTTAATATTCTTTACTTATAATACCCGAAAAACCGTTGAATGTCAAGGTATAATGTATAATGTGTTATGAATATGAAAATACATAAAATGAATAAAAGTTTGATGTTTGTACACAACCGTAGTATAATTGTATCAGTTACCGTACTGGAGGTTTTAATATGAAAGAATTCCGCATAGGCATTATCGGCTGGGGATTTATGGGACGCACCCATGCCCATTCCGTAAGATCGATAGGACTGTTTTATCCCGGCGCAGGTTTTAAGGCAACTATCGCGGGCGTATGTTCCCGCAGGCTTGAAATGGCGAAGGCTGCTGCCGAAGAACTGGGCGCAGAATATTATACCGACGATTACCGTCAGCTGCTTGCCCGTGATGATATAGATGTTGTTTCCATCTGCACCCCCAATGCACAGCATGAAGAGATGGCAATTGCCGCGCTTAAGGCAGGCAAGCATGTCTATATCGACAAACCCCTTGCAGATGATGCCGAAGCCGCAGCCCGCATCGCAAAGGCTGCCGCAGAGGCAGATGTCTCTACCTGCATGGTGTTCAACAACCGCTATCTGCCTTCCATAATGAGAGCAAAGCAGCTCATTGACGAGGGCAGGATAGGCAGGCTGCTTTCCTTCTCCGGCAGATATCTCCACTCCGGTTCCATAGACCCCAATAAACCCATAGGCTGGAAGCAGTCCATGCAGGGCGGAGTCATACTCGATCTGGGCAGTCATGTTCTGGATCTCATCACATGGATGTGCGGCTATCCGTCTTCTGTAATGTGCGCAACTCAGAATCTCTACGCTCAGCGTCCCACCAAAGAAGGCGGCGTGACCGAATCCCTCAGCGAGGATCAGGCGATAATGACTCTGCGCATGGCAAACGGTGCGCTGGGCACTATAGAAGCCAGTAAGATAGCTACCGGTACCAATGATGAGCTGACGATCGAGATCCGCGGCGACAAAGGTGCTGTTATATGGGATCTGATGCAGCCCAATTATGTAAGGTTCTATGACAATACCGTTCCCGAAAAGGCGCTTGGCGGTGACAGGGGATTCAATGCGATCGAATCGGTTGCAAGGTATCCTGCTCCAGGCGGCACGTTCCTTCCTCCCAAGAACACTATCGGCTGGGACAGGGGACATATGCACTGCTATTTCACTTTCCTGAACGACCTTGCCAACGGCGTGAAGCCCGAGAACGGCATTGCCGAGGGCGCAAGACTGCAGCAGCTTATGGATCGCTGCGCTGTATCCGCCGCGGAGGGCCGTTGGGTAGATACTTCCGATATATAAAAATCAGATCATCGGGGCAGCATAAGTATACTGCTCCGGCATTTTTGAACAAATCTGAGGAGATGTTCGTCAAACTACCATTATGCAAATTCTGGGAGGCGGAATGAAAAAGAAACTGTTGTTTCTCGCAGTATTGATCATGTGGTCGTCGGTGCTGTTCGGCTTTTCCGGGCAGTCCGGGGAAGATTCGGGAGATTTGAGCAGAAGGTTGTCCGAATGGGTAGTCGGACATTTTACTTTTATCGAAATGGATGCCGTCACACTGGAGCCGATACTGAGAAAACTGGCGCATATGTGTATATTTGCCCTTGAAGGATTTCTCATGTACTGTACGATAAGCCTTTTCCGCATGGGTAAACGCGGGAACTGGTTGATAGCGATAGTAATATGCGCTGCACTGGGTGCGGCAAACGAACTGCATCAGCTGTATTCTGCTGAAAGATCCTGCAAGTTTACGGATGTGCTGATAGATACCGGCGGCGCTGTGCTGGGCATAGCCTTTGCGGCATTTGCCGGATGGATTGTGCATATGCTTGACAGGCGGCTGAGGGTGTGATAAACTCCATTCCATACTGGGCGAGAAGCCGCATGAGCCGGCCGGATCGTGTATCCGGCCGGCATGTGTTTTAATAAAAGGAGGATTAAGCCATGCGCAGTCTTGAGCTTTCCATACTTGATATACTTACAAATGACGCGCGTACCCCTGTGAGCCAGATAGCCGTGATGCTGGGCAAATCTCAGGCTGAGGTTGCCGATACCATCGCAAGGCTCGAAAAGCAGCGCATTATAATCAAATATCCTGCACTCATAAACTGGGATAAGGTTGATATTGAGCAGACCGAGGCCCTCATCGAAGTGCGCATCACTCCCATGAGAGACCGCGGTTTTGATGCGGTCGCGGAGCAGATATATCGCTTTGACGAAGTTTCCAGCGTGTATCTTATGTCAGGCGGCTATGACCTTATGGTAATGCTGAAGGCCCGCACTCTGAAGCAGCTGGCACTGTTTGTGGCAGAGAAGCTCTCTACCATTGAAGGCGTTATGTCCACTGCCACTCATTTCGTGCTGAAAAAATATAAGAACGAAGGCGTCATTATGGACGAGACGGCCGATGATGACAGGCTGCAGGTGAGTCCGTGAATTACGAAAAGATACTCTGCAAAAGGGTGGCGGATGTGCCGCCTTCCGGCATACGCAAGTTTTTTGATATCGTCAGCGAGATGAAGGACGTTATCTCCCTCGGCGTGGGCGAGCCGGATTTCAACACCCCCTGGGGATATACCGATGCGGCTATATACAGCCTGCGCAAAGGCCGCACTCATTATACCGGCAACCGTGGTCTGCCGGAACTGCTGAGCCTCATTGCCCGATACGAGCGCGAGCGCCATGGAATCGAGTACGATCCGAAGACCGAGATCATGGCGACTGTAGGCGCCAGTGAGGGTATAGACCTTGCGCTGCGCGCGGTGGTAGAACCCGGTGACGAGGTCATCGTGCCCGACCCCAGCTATGTTTCCTATATGCCCGGCGTTGCATTTGCAAACGGTGTGTGCGTACCCGTGCCTACATATATGAAGGATCAGTTCAAGCTGACTCCCGAGGCGCTGAAGGCGGCCATTACCCCCAGGACTAAAGTGCTGATACTGCCTTATCCCAACAACCCCACCGGAGCGGTAATGAACCGCAAGGATCTTGAAGCCATTGCGGCAGTGCTGAGGGATAAGGATATCATCGTTATTTCCGACGAGATATATTCCGAGCTTACCTATTCCGAGGAAGGTCATGTTTCCTTTGCCGATATTCCCGGCATGTGGGAGCGCACCGTAACTTTGAACGGTTTTTCCAAGGCCTTTGCCATGACCGGCTGGAGGCTTGGATATGCCTGCGCACCAAAGCCCCTTATGGATGTAATGCTGAAGATCCATCAGTATACCATCATGTGCGCCGCTACGCCATCCCAGCATGCTGCAATTGAAGCGCTGAAGGCAGGCTTCTCCAATGATTTTGCCGATGTAAGGCGCATGGTGGAAGCCTACGATATGCGCAGAAGGCTGATGGTGGACGGGCTGCGAAACGCGGGTCTTTCCTGCCATGAGCCTATGGGCGCTTTCTATGTATTCCCCTCCGTGGCTGATACGGGACTAACCGCGCAGGATTTCTGCGAGAAGCTGCTCTACAGCAAGAAGGTAGCCACCGTGCCCGGAGACGCATTCGGAAAGATGGGCGAGACACATATCCGCTGCTCCTGTGCTTCCTCTACAGCGAATATTATCGAAGCCGTGGATCGCATAGGTGAATTTGTGGCGGGATTGAAATAATAAAACGCCGTCTGTCGGATAGACAGGCGGCTTTGTGATACGGAGGAGAATATGCGGGGAAGATACGGCGCGGCTTATATTGCCGCCATGCTTATATTCGGTACGATAGGTCTTGTAAGGAGGTATATCGATATACCTTCCGGTGCGCTTGCCATGCTGAGAGGTATTATAGGCGTTGCGGCGCTTGCGGTGATCATTGTCATAAGCGGCAAAAGGCCCGATATGCTGTCTGTAAGGCGGAATCTGCTCAAACTGATACTTTCGGGCATCTGCATCGGTGCCAACTGGATGCTGCTGTTTGAGGCCTACAATCACACTTCCGTTGCAGCGGCTACGCTGTGTTATTATATGGCGCCGGTGATCGTCATGCTGCTTTCGCCCGTGCTTCTGAAGGAGCGGCTGTCGGGTCTTAAAATAGGCTGCATACTGGCGGCAGTTGCCGGAATGGTGCCGGTTTCGGGAATACTCACCTCGGCGGGAGCAGAAGCCGGCAATATGAAGGGCATACTTCTCGGACTGGGCGCGGCGACGCTGTATGCCGGGGCCATAATCGTAAACAAGCGCATTGCCGGTGTAAAGGCAATGGACCGCACCGTGGTGCAGCTTTCCGTGGCGGCGGTGGTGGTAATGCCCTACGCTTTCGGAGTTGAGAAGTTTTCTGTCCTTGATATGAATTGGATCAGCCTGCTGCTGGTGCTTGTGGCGGGCGTGGTGCATACGGGAATAGCCTATGCGCTGTATTTCGGTGCTATAGAAAAAATCAGCGGGCAGACCGCAGCGCTTATGAGCTATATCGACCCGATATTCGCCGTGATCCTCTCGGCATTGGTGCTGGGTGAATCCATGGGAGCAGCAGGCTGGGCAGGCGCGGCAGTCGTAATAGGCGCGATGATGCTCAGCGAACCTGCGGCAAAAAAGGCGGCGAAGAACACAGAAGCCTGAGGGGGAATCGTATATGAGGACGGCAAAGGTCGTGGTGCTTCCTTATGACGAGAGCTGGAAGACCGCGTTTGAGAAGATAAAGAGAGAACTCGAAGGCGTGTTGGGAGGTCTTATAATCGGCATCGAGCATGTGGGCAGCACTTCCGTGGAAGGACTGTCGGCAAAGCCCTGCATCGATATCGATGTGATAATCGAAGACTATTCGGTGTTCGCACATGTTGCGGAAAAGCTGGCGGAAAAAGGCTATTTCCATGAGGGCGATCTTGGCATAAAGGACAGGGAAGCCTTTGGATATACCGACAAACCCCATCTCATGAAGCATCATATGTATGTGTGTCCCCGGTATTCCGCAGAACTGCGCAGACATATCACCTTCAGGGATTTTTTGAGGAGCAACCCTGCCGCTGCGGCAAAATACGGCGCGGTAAAGGAAATGGCGGCGAAATTATATCCCGAAGATATCGATAAATATATAGAGTACAAATCTCCCTGCATCGAGGAACTGTATGCCGAATGCGGGCTGATATGATAAAAAGAAGCCGCCCTGTGCAGCACAGGGCGGCTTCTTTTTTATTCGCTTTCGCGGGTAAGTTTCTTCATCCAGTTGAAGCGGTTTATCTTCACCACGGCAACGAAGCACTTGAGTATCTGATCGCACTTGAGGCAGGCAAATGCGAACCATGCGGGCGCGCCGAAGTGGGCTGCCAGGAATGCGGAGGGCAGCACGACGCAGAATACGAATATGGTGTCGTTTTTGAATACGAAGGAGATGTCGCCGCCGGATTTTACCAGACCGAACAGGCAGGGCATCTGATAGGAAGTGCCTACAACGGAGACACACAATACCAGCGTGAGCTGCTTTGCGTAGAACATTGCATCGCCGGAGATTCCGGTGAACAGGCTGAGGAAGGGCAGGCGTATGGCAACCAGCAATCCGCCAAGTATAAAGCCCAGAGTCAGGAATATGACCTGCGTGGTGCGGGCGTATTCCTTCATCAGTTCATATTTTCCGGCGCCGATGGTCTTGCCGCTTATGATACCCACAGCGGATGCAAGGCCGCTTATGGCTATGAAAGCCATTGTCTGCAGGTTGTTTGCCACGCTGACAGCGGTAACGACCTCAGAGCCGTATCCGCCCATGATGGCAGTATTGCACATCATATTCACGGACCATACGACCTCGCCTGCGACCAGAGGCAGGCTGTAGCGGATGAAATCCTTCATCAGAGCGCCGCCGCTGAGCAGTATGTGCTTCAGGCGGAAGTTCAGTTTCTTTTCCTTCAGCACATAGATGAGCACGACTGCAGTCTCTGCCACGCGTGCAAAGATGGTGGCGATTGCCGCGCCCTTTACTTCCATGGGCTCAAAACCAAGCTTGCCGAAGATAAGCACGTAATTGAGGCCCACATTCACAAACAGGGAGGCAAGGGAAGTCCACATGCCGATGCGTGCTACTTCGATGGAGCGCATTGCAGCGATGAGCGCCTGGGTTACGCAGAAGAACACGTAGGAGAGGCTGACCCATTTCAGGTATACCGCACCCTCCGTAACGGTGGAGGCGTCATTTGTGAAAATATCTATTATCTCGCCGGGCAGCAGGAAGCAGACCACGGCAAACACCGCGCCCACATATACCGAGAAACGGATGCCGACCGCAGAGAGCCTGCGTATCTGCGATGTCTCGCCCTTGCCCCAGTACTGCGCGGAGATAATGAGCAGCGCGCCGCTGAAGCCGGATGTGAACATCTGCAGCAGAGTCTGTATCTGATTGCCGATGTATACGCCGGACACTGCCGCGTCGCCAAGAGTGTTGACCATGAGGTTATCCGCAAAGGACACCAGGAATGTGATGAGTCCCTGCAGCGCAACGGGGATCGCCAGCATTATAAGGCTGCGGTAATAATCCCTGTCACGGGTTATCCATCGGTTTTTCATGAATATATGCTCCTTGCTGTAAATGCTCCTTAGATTATACACTACGCAGCGTATAATTACAATCCGACATAATGTACAGAAAACTCCCGCAGTGTTGAAACTGCGGGAGTTTGGTGATGCTTATTTTGCGGGAGCGTAATCTGCTGCGCTCTTGCCGTTGAAAGCTTCTTCGTGGATGTTTGCATCCGCGGGAACGGCGGAGAGATCGACAGTGACGAGTGCATTGCAATATGCGACTGCTTCACGTTCGATGGTGTTGAGTGCGGAGCCGCTCTGGAAAGTGATAGTGGTCAGATTGAGGCAGCCGCTGAATGCTCTGCTTTCGATCTTCGTGACATTCGCGGGAATCTCGGCGGAGGAGAAGCCGCAGCCGTAGAAAGCGGCGAAATGCAGCTCTGTGGTCGCGGGATTCAGCACGAGAGCATCGCACTTGTAGCCTTCGAACATGCGCATTGCGTACATATAGCTGCCTTCGGTATTGGTCATGTACAGAATGCCGTTTTCGAAGATGAGGCGGACATTGCGCAGAGAGCCTTCTTCGATGGGCAGTATGGTCACGCCGGAAAGCTTCTTGCAGCTGTTGAATGCATTGCCGTGCAGGTAGCATCCTTCGTACAGAGTGACATTGGTGAGATTTGCGCAGTCCGAGAAAGTAAGCTGACCGATATTCTCTACTTTGGGGGCGTATACGGTGGTGAGAGAAGTACAGCCGCTGAATGCTTTTTCGGAAATGTAGTTGCAGCTCTCGGGAAGGATTACCTCGGTGAGGAGGACGCAATCAAGGAATGCGCTCTGCTCGATGCCGACAAGCGCTGCGGGCATATTTGCGTATTTCAGCGCCTTGCATCCGGAGAAGATTGCCACGGGTATATACCTGAGAGTATCGGAGAATCTTACCTCTACGAGTGCAGTGCAGCCACGGAAGGTATTTTCGCCGATAACGGTGACGGAATCGGGTATATAAACATGGGTAATGGTCTCATTATTGCGGAAAACATCCACGCCGATATCGGTTACCGGGAGTCCGTCAATGGTCTCGGGGATCCTTACTGTTGTGTCGGTACCGGTGTAGCCGAGAATAAGCACATTGCCGTCGGGAGTTGTGTATTCAAAGGCAGACGCGGCGGTATCGGCAACATTTGTCCAGTCAAAGGGAACATATGCAGGTATCTCTTCGTTGACGGTTTCGGCGGTACCGGATTCAACCGTTTCAGTGGCATCGGATCCGACATTTCCGGAATTTTCGGATGTCTTATTGTCTCCGCTGCAGGCAGTTACGGTCATGCACATGGCTACCAGCAGCATAACGGCAAAAAACTTCCTGAACATTGTTTTTCCTCCTGAAACCTGTGCAGGCATGCTCCGCGCAGATTATCATTATTCGATAAGATCAATAACCTTCTATGGTTACAGGGACTTCTGCCAGCTGGGCATAGGTATAGTCAACGCCCTTGTAAGTAACCACGATATTTTCGGAATACTCGAACATCTCGGAGACGGGAGTTTCAAATATAGCGTTTTCAGGCAGCACGACCTTCTCCAGGTTGGTGTCAAGGAAGAAAATGTTGTCGTACAAACGGAATTCATTTTTGGCGGCGGACAGGTCTACGGTCTTGAGTGCATCGCAGCGTTCAAATATATATCCGGAAACATAGCCCAGTACAGAGCCTTCCTGCAGGATAACGGTCTCCAGATTGGGGCAGGACTTAAAAGCGTTGCCGTCGATATAACCTACCGTAGCGGGGATTACAACGCTCTTCATCTGGCAGCCATAGAATGCGCTGTGGTCAATTCTTATGGTATCATCGCGCAGTACCAGCTCTTCAACGGGAGTGCCGGGGAACATGCGCATTGCAGTCGGGCCGTCAGAACCTTCATAATCGGTATACAGCACGCCGTTTTCGTAGAACAGGTAGGAATATTCGTAATCTTCGGGGACTTCGGTAAGGGTAACAGTCTGCAGAGCGGTGCAGCCATTGAAGGAATTGCCGTTAATCATGCTGCAGCCGCCGTTAATGGTCAGGTCGGCAAGAGCGGGGCAATCAACGAAAGCCATCTGGCTTATGCGGGTGACGGCGGGAGCGCTTATCTTTACGAGGGAGGTGCAGTATGCAAAGGCGTTTTCACCTATGAACGTCATGTTTTCACCGAAAACGGCCTCGGTAAGCATGGTGCAGTTGGCGAATGCGCTGTTGTCAACGCGGCTGATGGCTGCAGGCATATTGATAACGCGCAGCTCGGTGCAATCCTTGAATACGGCTGGGTTAATGGCGAAGGTATCCTCGGAGAGCCTTACCTGCTTGAGAGAGGTGCAGGCAAGGAAAGCACGGTCCCATATGCGGGTCAGAGAATCGGGCATGTAAATGTGGGTAATAACGATGTTTTCGCGGAAAGCATCCTCGGATATGTCGCCTACGGGCATGTCGTCGATGGTTGCAGGAATGCGCACAACAGGATTGGTACCGATATAGGAATCGATCACTATTCTGTTGTCAAAAACATGATAAGTAAAGTCGGAAGCGGGGTTTTCGGCAACCGTCTCCCAATCGATAGGCTCGAAGGGCTCGGGAGTGACAACGGGTTCGGGAGTGACTTCAACTGCTGCAGCACTGACGGTGTTGTTATTTCCGGCAGTTTCGTTATTGTCGGAGCCGCTGCAGGCAGTCATGGCAACACACATGACAGCAAGAAGAACAAAAACAAAAAACTTCCTGAACATTGGTATTCCTCCTAAAATTAAGACCTCTCAGGCGTTTTATGCCTGAGAGATCCTTTATTTTTTCGACGGATTAATTAGTACATTCCGCCGCCCATGCCGGGCTGTGCGGGTGCAGCAGGCTCCGGAGCGGGGATGTCGGTAACCAGGGACTCGGTGGTGAGAACCATGGCAGCGACGGAAGCTGCGTTCTGCAGAGCGGAGCGGGTGACCTTGGTGGGGTCGATGATGCCGCGCTCGATCATATCGCAGTACTCATCCTTGGATGCATCGTAGCCGTAGCCTGCGGTCTTCTTGGCCTTCAGCTTCTCTACGATAACGGAACCTTCAACGCCGGCGTTCTTGGCGATCTGACGGACGGGCTCTTCCAGGGCGCGCAGAACGATGGAAACACCGGTCTTAACGTCGCCTGCGGTCTGTGCCATCAGGGAATTTACGGACTTGGAAGCAGCGACCAGAGCGCTTCCGCCGCCGGGAACGATGCCTTCTTCAACGGCAGCGCGGGTAGCGGCCAGAGCGTCTTCGATGCGCAGCTTGCGCTCCTTCATCTCGACTTCGGTAGCGCCGCCGACGTTGATGACTGCAACGCCGCCTGCCAGCTTGGCCAGACGCTCCTGCAGCTTCTCGCGGTCGTAATCGGAGGAAGTCTCATTGATCTGAGCGCGGATGGATGCAACGCGATCCTTCAGAGCGGAGATATCGCCGGCGCCGCCAACGATAACGGTGCTCTCCTTGGAAACCTTGACCTGATGGGCGGTACCCAGCATATCAACGGTGGCTTCCTTCAGATCCAGACCCAGTTCCTCGGTGATGACCTGGCCGCCGGTCAGGATAGCGATATCCTGCAGCATGGCCTTGCGGCGATCGCCGAAGCCGGGAGCCTTAACTGCAACGCAGGTGAAAGTGCCGCGCAGCTTGTTCAGTACCAGAGTGGCCAGGGCTTCGCCCTCAACCTCTTCGGCGATGATGAGCAGCTTCTTGCCCATCTGAACAACGCCTTCCAGCAGGCCGATGATCTCCTGGATGTTGGAGATCTTCTTATCGGTGATGAGGATCATGGGATCGTCCAGAACGGCTTCCATCTTCTCCATGTCGGTGCACATGTAGGAAGAAGCGTAGCCGCGGTCGAACTGCATGCCTTCTACGGTGGTGAGCTCGGTCTTCATGGTCTTGGACTCTTCAACGGTGATAACGCCGTCCTTGCCGACCTTCTCCATAGCCTCGGAGATCAGGGCGCCGATGCGCTCGTCACCGGAGGAAACGGAAGCGACCTGAGCGATAGCCTGCTGAGTCTCGATGGTCTTGGAGTTTGCCATCAGGTGCTCAACGGCGGTCTCGGTAGCCAGTTCGATACCCTTGCGGATAACCATGGGGTTTGCGCCTGCGGCCAGATTCTTCAGTCCCTCGTTGATCATTGCCTGAGCAAGAACGGTGGCGGAGGTGGGGCCGTCGCCTGCAACGTCATTGGTCTTGGTGGGAACTTCCTTAATGGGCTGTGCGCCCATATTCTCGAAAGCGTCTTCAAGGTCGATTTCCTTGGGGATGGTAACGCCGTCGTTG